>NZ_JBALDJ010000001.1:0-22902 GCF_036917415.1 Nostoc sp.
TGCCATTGAGTTTTAGTTGGGACGAATAACCACCAAAAAAAGTTGTAATCAAAGCATTGTCTTGACCGTCATTAGTAATCAGTTTTTGCAGCGTACTCCAATCACCAATATTGAGGCTTCTGACATCAATTTTGTCCTGTCCTCGGACGAAATCAATGACTAAATCATTTTCTTGAGAGTATGCCAAGTTAAAAACATCATTCCCCGCCCCACCAGACAAAGTATCATCGCCCAAACCACTTTCTAAGCGGTCATTTCCACCTAGTCCAGAAAGGGTATCATTACCGTTGAAGCCTTGAATAGTATCATTTCCAGAAGTGCCAACTAAATTATCGTTATCGTTTGTTCCTTGAATAGCCATAGTTTTACCGTGCTTTTTTGGGTTTAATATTGACGCATGATGTAATAAATATTGCATCATATTTTGTAGCTCAATATTTGATATTCAATATTAATTATTATGTTTAAAAATACTGGATATTTTTGGTATAAGCAGCATTAAAATTACCACTTTTTCATAAAATGGCCTAAACACAAAAGGATACAGAGCAACTAAATTTATTTAGTGATCAGCTGCTAATAGATTGATAATGCTACTACATTGATAGTATATGAATTATGCTGATTAACTAGATTTAGTATACAGACAATCGAGCTACTATCAAAGTTAATTGGAGTAATTATTTAGTACCTCATGATTTTAGTGAATTACCTAAAATCACCAGCTTGCCACTGCGATCGCACACTTGTAGCGACAGTACAATTGGCTTTTAGGGACAAATTTTAAATAGCTTAAATAGTTAGAATTTATTGTAGAAAATAAAACATTAATCTAGAAATACTAGAATTGCATCTCTGTAGGCGATCGCCCACACTTGTTACTCAAATGTGGGCGATTCATTTGACACAGAGTTAGCTAAACAACAGCAGATACTTGCTGCTTAAAGAAAGCTTGCAACACTCTCTCTGCTATTTGATGACTAGTTAAACCTAGTTCTGTTTTAGATTCATTGGGTTCAGCATGATCTACTAACACATCTGGCACACCGAATCGCTTGACAGGAACTAGAATATCTGCATCCAACAAGGCTTCAGCGATCGCAGAACCAAAGCCACCCATGATACAACCTTCTTCTAAGGTGACAACACGGCCGATTTTCTTCGCTAAAGGCAAAATCAACTCGGTATCCAAAGGCTTAACGAAACGCGCATTAATTACAGTTGCTTCAATGCCATGTTCGCTGAGAATTTCCGCGGCTTGCATTCCTGAATAGACCATTGTGCCATAAGCGACGATTAACACGTCATCGCCTGTACGCAAAATCTCGCCTTTGCCGATTTCCAAAGGTTCCCAACCTTCCTCCATCAAGGGAACACCGTAGCCATTGCCACGAGGGTAGCGCATTGCGATCGGCCCGCTGGTATGATTAACGCCAGTTACCACCATGCTTTGCAGTTCTGCCTCGTCTTTGGGGGCCATGATTACCATGTTGGGAATGCAACGCAGATAGGCAATATCATACATACCTTGGTGGGTGGGGCCATCAGATCCGACGATTCCCGCCCGATCCAAGCAGAAGAATACTGGCAGGCTTTGGATGCAGACATCATGAATTATCTGATCGTAGGCGCGTTGCAAGAAGGTGGAATAAATAGCTGCAACAGGGCGCATTCCTTCGCTTGCAAGTCCTGCTGCTAGGGTGATTGCGTGTTGTTCCGCAATGCCGACATCAACATATTGATTCGGCAGTTTTGCTTGAAGTTTATCTAAACCTGTTCCCGTTGCCATAGCCGCAGTAATCCCGATGATTTTCGGGTTTTGTTCGGCAAGTTTTACCAGAGTGTGAGAAAAGACTTTGGCATAAGCTGGGGGTTTGGGTTTATTAGAAGGAATGGCTTTGCCAGTTGCGACGTTGAAGGGGCTTTGGGCGTGGTAGCCAACTTGATCTAGTTCGGCAATTTCATAACCTTTGCCTTTTACTGTTGCCACGTGTACCAAAACTGGGCCTGGTATTTGATGTGCTTGTTGGAAGGTGGCAATTAATTCTTCGAGATTATGCCCATCCACGGGACCAATGTAGGTAAAGCCGAGTTCTTCAAAAACTGCACCTACCTTTGGAACAGCCAAACGCTTCATACCTTCTTTGATGCGTCCAAGTTCGGGTGAGAGGGATTCGCCCACGAAGGGAATTTGCTTCAACTGTTCCTCAAGATTATCTTTAATAAATTGCACCGGTTGGCTGAGGCGCATTTTGTTGAGATAGCGAGGAATCGCGCCGACGTTGCGAGATATGGACATATCGTTGTCATTGAGAACAACCAACAGATTGGTTTTCGGCATATGTCCGGCATGGTTAATCGCTTCTAAAGCCATGCCGCCAGTTAGTGCGCCATCCCCAATTACAGCAACGGCTTTAAACTTTTCTCCTTTCAAGTCTCGCGCTAAAGCCATGCCCAATGCTGCTGAAATACTTGTAGAAGCGTGTCCAGCCCCAAAGTGGTCAAACTTGTTTTCACCCCGTTTGAGATAACCTGCAACTCCGTCTTTTTGTCTAAGGGTGTGGAAGCGATCGTAACGTCCTGTAAGCAGTTTGTGGGGATAAGCCTGGTGTCCTACATCCCAAATCACTTTATCCCGATCTAAGTCCAGTGTTTGGTAAAGTCCTAGTGTTAATTCGACAACACCCAACCCTGGCCCCAAGTGTCCACCATTAACTGCTACTGTTTGAAGATGCTTATCTCGAATCTGACGGGCAATCTGTTGCAGTTGGCGAACAGATAAACCGTGCAACTGATTAGGATGGGTGATTTCGCTCAGATGCATATTATAAGGTTTTCCTCTCTAACTTCGAGTCTCGGTATTTTGATTTTCCCACGGTCGGGTTGTCCACAGAATCAAACTTTTACATTATTACTAAGTTGTAGTGGAAAGTATAACTTCTTAATTGATAATGGTGAAAAATTTGTTACCCATTAACAATTCGTCAAATTAAGATTGCAATCAGTTAAAGTTATAACACATTTTTCTGTGGGTAATGCTACTTATAAAATGCCTATGATGCGTATAGAAAAACAAGTTTTTTAAGAGTAATTTGCGGAAGATCCCTAAGCAGATGACTCAATTTTGCCATTTTAAGTTAGTAAAAAAGAAAATCAAATATTTTAATTTACAGCTATATATCTAGCATAATTGCTAGTAAATATTTAACTAGAGTTTCTACTTTTCTTCGCTGACAGCAGCTAATTTTATCAGCGATCGCTAGTTCTTATAACTGTGACAAATATGTATCTAAAGCTACTCAATTACTTTATCTAACTTCATGTATTTAGTAAATCATTTCTGTATCTACGTTAAGAGTTTTCAATTGGAAACGAGGCTTTAACTACAATCCCCTGTAGGGACACAGAGCTAGCTCTGCTACCCTACCATAATGTTTAACTACCTGTAAATTGCTGTAATAATATTGACGTAACCTGAGACTTTCCAAAATTACTCGTAAACAACAATATTTCCGACTTCTTAAAGAAGTCGGAAATTTAAAGCTTTCGATTTTCACAAATCCAATCGGATTGCTATATCTATATCTCTATTTACCAAAAGCATCCTTAATGTTTTCAACAGTACGTTCAACAACATTCTTTGTGTTGTCTACTGCTTCTTTAGTCCGAGATGCATCTTCATTTGCTCTTCTCTGAATTGTAGCCGAATCTTTCTTGGCTTTGCGCTCAACAAAACTACCGTTGTCTGTTGCTTGGTCAACTTTACTGGCATTGCTCTTGGCAGCTTCCTTAACTTTATCTGCCGTATCATCAATGAAATTTTTGGTTCGTCCCGCATCTCTACCAGCTTTATCTTGAGCACGATCGGCTGTGTCTGACGATGCAATTAAGGTTGCAGAAGGATCGGCCATTGCTGAGGTGTTCGAGAAAAATGCACCTTGCCAAACAAAAGCGATCGCTAACATACAAAAAAGTGTTGTTACCATCCAGCGTTTTACGGTGGAAACCTGTTTTGTAACATAATTGGATTTCATACAATACAATCTCATGTGATTTAGTATACTATTTCTACTTCATTTAGCTTATTAGTCATATCAATCCCTAGATAGAAGTTCTCGCATCAATAGTTATGAAATTAGTTCACTATTTTGATAGATTGAATTTTGAGTAAAGATTATTTCCTAGTAATCAAAGGTCGGTTTAAACAAATTGCAATTTTTCGACATGGGCGATACCTACGGTGAGCTACGCTAACGCACCCAGAGAAAAGTTAGCGATCGCCCTTCAGTTAATTAACTTGCGATCGCAACTTACTTTTTACGATTGGGACGCTTGCGTTCTGATTTTTTCTTCAGTCCAACGGCTTGAGCTTCATCGCTATCTGAGCCATATTGACCGCGAATTACTTCTTTCATGGCTAATACAGCATTATGAAATTCCCATTCTGCTAATCGCGCAGCATCGACCGCAGCACGATATAAAGTTAGTTTTTCAGTTTCGGATTGTTGCTGCGCCAACATAGCTTGATAACCTTGCTGTAAGTTTGCTACAGAGGCATCAGTACGGGTTGTGTTATATATGCTGATGGTTTGCAAGCCGTGAAATGAGTTTATATCTTGACTAATTGATTGAGAAGGCAAACGACGGGTTTTATCTTGGGCGGGCATATAAGTACATTGGTATAGAGTATACCTGTAATGTGCCTATTACAACAAAAAATCTAACAGTAAAGTGAGATTTTTAGATAGAACAAGGTTAAAAAAAGCGTGAGTTAATTTTTGCAAGTCAAAACAATGGCATTGTCAGCCAAAATAATGGCATTGCAGGGGGTTGCATTAGATAACGTGGCGATCGCAATTACAATCTAAGGAGTTTACAGTAAGTTTTGGGAATCATTAAAACAATACAATGCTACACACATTTGGAGTTTTAATGAATCCTCATAAGCTGTTACCTACCTTGTCTTCAATCACAACATCTGATGAGTAGTACACCTACTACAAAGCCAATGCTGAGTTTCAATTAGAAATCCCTTGGAAGCAGGGTGCAGAAATCACAAAGGATGAACAGAATGCCATAGCAGATTCTTTAGCAGCTTGGCAGTTGGGTGAGACATCAGATGGGTTGCACTTACTGGCTACTGCTCAAAACTATGCACAGCGCATCAAAGATCCCAGATATGTTGATAAGGTTTTGAACGGCTCAAACTCGCCGCGTGATGCCGCTTATGCCGTTTTTGCTAAGAGCGATCGCACTTGCTCATATAGCCATCTGCCAATTTAAACACAAGGCAAAGTTGACAAAATCTTGCTGAAGATACACTTTTCGACGCGATCGCGAAAACACTCAAGAAGCCAAAATACTGATGGCAATTTGGGATGTGTGAGGTAAAGAATTGAATTGATATCTTAAGCCCAGACGTGTGGTGGTAGGGAATTAGCAGCGTGACGCTGTGCGAAGCAGTGTCAGAGTTTGTCGTCAGACATCGCTAAAGTTGCAAACTGCTGTAAGCAACAAGCGTGAGGTATAAAACCGAGGACTCAAAAATTAAATTATTCTTTTCCCTCCAGCATAGCTGCCTCCTGCCTCCTGCCTCAAAACTAGTGACTTTGTACTTCATACAAACGAAAACTGCTGTATCTCAACGAACTCCTAACTTTATTAGGACTTACGCAAAAACTCTCTAAAACTCTTGTTCCTTTGTGTCCTTTGCGTCCTTCTCTAACGAGACGCTAGGCGAATGCGGTTCGTTTTTTCATGATTTTGCGTAAGTCCTGTTTATTTATTTACCACTATAAAAAAAGGCAATTTCTTTCTCTTTTAAGGGTGCGAAACCGGCATCTACGAGTAATTGGTCGAGTTCTGCTTGGGGAATGTGTTTTGCGCCAATCCGCACAATGCGCGATCGCATCGTATTAGATACACCACTGCGCTGTCTATTGCTTTCTAGCGCCATAACTTTACCATAAAGTTCTAGCTTGGCAGGCAAAATGGGAGAACCATCAAAATCAATTCCCTGTGCGATCGCTTCATCAATCGCATCAGCCCCTGTAGTAGTTTGATTCCCTGGGTTCGTTTCGGTAGGCATGGTGATTTTCTCTTTTTCGCTATGGGTAGATTTTACCAGCCTTGCTGACACCAAAGCTGCCAACCCTCAAACTCATACCAATTTGAAAATCTGTAGAGACGCGATTCATCAAGTCTTTAGCCAAGGATGTGTTGCAATCATTAATTGAATTGGTATCACATTAGACTAATCACGAGCTTGTCGCGTCACCAAACCACCAACAAAAGCCCCTAAGATAGTGCCTGTCCAAAGTCCTGTTGTGCTACCTTGCCATATTGCTCCTGGTGTCATCCAAGCGTTGCACATCTCCTTTAAACCCCAAGGTTGGTTTTGGCACTTTTGGCTATGGAGCATTATGGTGATTTGCCCACTGGTGTAAGCACCAAAAAAACCTGATAACAGCGCCAAAAAAGTGCAAATTAAAATTCTGTTTTTTGTCATTTGTCATTTGTCATTGGTCATTTGTCATTTGTCATTTGTCATTTGTCATTTGAAAATTACCAAGGACTAATGACTAATGACTCTACGCAGTGGTTCAACCTGTATTTCTCATGCCAGCAGCAATACCATTAATAGTTAACAATGCTCCTCGCAGTAACTCGCCTTTGCTGTAACGAGAATGAATTACTCCAGAAGTAGCAGTAGTATTTTGGGACTGTCGTAGACGTTTGAGTAGTGAAACTTGGATAAACCCCAAGGGGACAATTGTGCCATTGCGTAACTGCACAGAGCGTTGCAATACAGGATCGCCATCTAAGAGTCGATTGTGATCGGTGATTTTTAACACCAAATCCCTTGTTAGATAAAATTCGCTAGCAATTTGGTCAAAAACCTTGGCAAAACGAAGTTTATCTTCTGGTTTTGAGAGTTCCTGGACGTAATGGTGTGCCATTTGCATATCTACTTTTGCCAAGGTCATCTCGGCCTTAGAAATCACCATTTTGAAGAATGGCCACTTAACGTAAAAGTAGCGCAGTAATTTCAAGTGTTCTTCTGGTTCTTCGTTCAAGAATTCTTGTAACGCTGTGCCAACACCGTACCACGAAGGAAGCAAAAAGCGAGTTTGTGTCCAACTAAATACCCAGGGAATAGCTCGCAGACTACTTAAATCTTTCTTACCAGATGGACGGCGTGCGGGGCGGGAACTAATTTGTAGCTGGCTAATTTCTTCGATGGGAGTTACTTGATGGAAGAAATCAACAAAATCAAGCTGTTCGTAGATTAGGGCGCGATAATGTTGACGCGATCGCACTGCTAATTCTTCCATAATCTCATTCCAGGGTTCAATATCATCAAACCCTGTCCGCAGCAGGCTGGCTTGAATCACAGCAGTGGTGATGGTTTCCATGTGATACAAAGCCAAGTCCAACAAGGAATATTTGGAAGCTAAAACTTCTCCTTGTTCGGTAATCTTGATTCGCCCATTGATACTATGACCTGGTTGAGCCAAAATCGCTTCGTAAGCGGGGCCGCCACCCCGTCCTACAGAACCGCCGCGTCCGTGGAAAATCCGCAAGTTTAGATCGTAGTTTTCTGCTATTTCTTGCAGTGATTTTTGAGCTTTATGAATTTCCCAGTTGCTGCTTAAAAAACCAGAGTCTTTGTTGCTATCAGAATACCCCAGCATTACTTCTTGCAAGTTGGGGGTGAGGGGGGAGGAGGAGGCAGGGGAGCAGGGGAGCAGGGGAGCAGGGGAGGGTGAATTTTCATCTGTACCTTCTGCTTTTGTCTGTTCGTAACCACCAGCTAACAAAGCGCGATATAACGGCAGTTCAAACAGTTTCCGCATGACGCTTCTGGAGCGTTGCAAATCTTCTACTGTCTCAAATAGGGGGACTACTTGAATAGTTCCGACGGCAATGGCGGGGTCAAAAAGTCTGGCTTCTTTGGCTAACAGCAGTACTTCCAGCACGTCACTCACGTCGCGGCACATGCTGATAATGTAAGTTTGGCAGATGTTAAGACCAAATTCTTGTTGCAGCGATCGCACGATGCGAAAGGTTTCAATTACATCGTTGGTTTTTTCGGAAAATGGCAATTCTGCCGGAATTAATGGCCTGCGGGTTTGCAGTTCGCCTGTGAGCCAAGCTACTCTTTGCTCCTCGGATAGTTCGTTGTAAGGTTGGGGTAATATTTGCAGGTATTCGAGGATTTCGTTGAGCGCATCGGCGTGACGGGATGATTCTTGGCGGATATCTAACTGTGTCAAGTTAAAACCAAAAATTTCTACTTGACAGATCAGATTTTCTAATTCTCGACAACTTAAACCTGTTTCTGTCAAGTTGCGCTGAATCATTCGCAGTTCTGCTAAAAAATCGGCTCCCGAACGATACAGGGGGCTATCTTGATTTGTTGGCGTTTCCCGATTGTACAAAGCTAGATTGCGATCGCGAGTATTTTCCAACCGTTTCAGCACGTAAGCCAGTTTCAGCCGATAGGGTTCTTGTCGATAACGCAGCGCCAGTGCGTCATATACTTCGCTTAACTGGGACTGATCGAATTCTAGAGATTCCAGTAAGTCTGGTAAAACATCACTCCAGTGCATTGACACACTCAACAATTCAATCAGATTTTTCACTGACTGAATATATCTCCCGATTACCATTTTGCGCTGATAGCAAGCCGTTTTCCAGGTGATTTCGGGTGTGACTGATGGGTTCCCGTCTCTATCTGCGCCTACCCAGGAGCCGAAAGAGCAAAAGTTTTTACTCGGTGGTTCTAGCCAAGGAAAGGTAGTGGATAGGGTGTGTTTGAAACGTTTATAAAGTTGGGGAATACCATCAAATAAAACTTCTTGGAAGTAATGTAGAGCATAATCTACTTCATCTAGCACTGTGGGTTTGAACTGGTGAAGTTCGTCTGTACGCCACCACAGGCGAATCTCTTCGAGCAATTGTTCGCGGACATCTACTGCTTCCCAAGGATATGCTCCTGGTGTAGTCCCGGAATGGTTTTCCAAGGCATCCAGTTTTTGCAAAAGTTGTACCACCTGTCGCTGCTTATCGCGGATGGTATGACGAACAATTTCCGTCGGGTGCGCTGTAAAAACTAAGCGCACATCCAGATGTGCAATTAGACGTTGAATTTGCTGGGGTGGTACATTCAGTTTGAATAAATAGGGAAACAAGGCAGCGAAAGTACCTTTTGGTTTGACTGGCGCTTTTTCTAGATAATTCTTTCTCAGGAAGGCTGCTGCTATTCCCTTGCTAACAGGCGCGTCATCTTCTCTTTGATTGGAGGAATAGTTAGCATTGGATGGTGTTTCTGGCTCTGTAGCCTCTGTTTCTGCTTCATAACGACTCAATTGCTGCCGTTGTTCGTATTCCTGCTCTATGATGTTAATCAACTGAAAATACAGAGCGAAAGCACGAGCGGCGCGAATTGCTTCGTTGATATTTAGTTGTTCAATCAATTTGACGGCTGAAGATGCTTGGTCATTTGTTGCTTGTCCTTCTGGCGAACATAAATCGCGCAACTGACGCAACAGGTCTACCATATTTTGACCGCATTCTTGCCGGAGAACTGACTCCCACAATTCTTCCACTACCTGGAGACGATGACGCAAAAATAATTCCGACACCGGGTATATATCCGCAGTTTGAGACGAAGAGTATAAAAGGGAACCCATATTCTCTATTCTGGTAAAGCTAATTACTGTTTACGGTTCTAGGTTTTGCAACTTAATGCTCACCGGGTTGTTCCTGAGCAAATAATTATTTGGTGTATATCTTCTCATCTTGATTGATTTCGTGTTCATCTGGGAAGTCTAGGTTGGGTAGGCGATCGCCTCGAAATAATTCTTCACTAGTTTCTCCTATGGCTTCTAGTGCTCTTACTGTAGTTTTTCCGGTAAGCAGCAGCAGTAATATAGACGCTGTACCTATTTGTAAAAGGAACGATTGAGAAATGGGAAACAAATCCAGATTGGATGCGGGTTTAGGTGAAGACTGTTGGTTGGTAGGAGGCATTGCTAATTTTTGGTTATGGGAATTTATGAGTAGAGACGCGATTAATCGCGTCTTTTAGGAGAGACACGATTAATCGCGTCTGTACAGGAGTTAGGATGACTCGAACGACCGAGGAATGGAGTTGAAATGAGATAAGCTTATTGTTTGTTTCGCCCATCAGGGGCATTGACGCAGTGGGACATAAGTCCGGCTTTAAAGACAAGTCATCAGTCAGTCATATAGAATTATTCTGACTCCTGGCTCCTGTACAGACGCGATTAATCTCGTCTCTCCTAACTTCTAACTTCTGATTTTTGACTCCCTATTAGTAAAATAAACGCAAAACTCAACATTAGTCAGACTTACAACCTATACAAGACTATCTTGTCCGATTTTGTGAGCTAGGAAGGTAACAAAATTGTTAAAAAAAAACGTCAGAGTGTGATAGACCTATGGTTCTAGTTTACAAGTGCAGGCACTATCCCCCAACCATCGCTGACTGTAAAGTTAACTGAGCATGAAAACAGTATTACCAGATCGCCAGCAATCCTTAGTGCAATGGGTAAGCCAAGCAACAGGGATCAACACTTTCGGAGTGAAAGTCCGGTTGCGGGGAAATGACCTTCATATTCTTTGTGAAGGTACAGAATGTCCGCAGCGTTGGCGTACTTTGTCTGATTTGCTGCAAGCACTACAGCAAACAAACTTAGATATCCTCACAAACAGCGAACAAACCTCAATATATCAAGTATTTGTCTATGGCCGCAGAAAAGGGGAACACCGCCCCTCATGGTGCCATCGGGTTCACTTAAATCAAATAGATAAGCATCTAGATCAGGTGCAACAAGCGCTGCTAGCAGACTCAGAAAAATTAAAACAATCGGGTGGGGCGCTAATTGTCTCTAACGAAAGTTTGGCACGCCAGGGAAATCCAGAGGCGATCGCTCGATATCTGAGCGAAACTCTGAGTACGCTAGGCGTATCAGTACAGGCCAAGATTAAGCTATCTAAGCCCAAGAATTCTCAGCCAGAAGAAAATCGCCTGTGGATATTTTGCCAGTCAAGCTATAGCCCTGATGCATCGTTGCTTGCCGAACCCATAGCACAGAAGTTGCGTTATCTCAAGCTTTCCGGCTACCAAGATGCCGTAATTGTTTCTCAGGTAAGTGGCGAAACTGCCCCAGATTGGCTGCTGCGGGTGGATTTGACGCCACCAGAGGTGATGCTTAAAGAGTGGGCGCGTTGGGGAGATGTCCAAGCGCTCGCTCGATTATTAGCTGAAGTACTATCAGGGTTAAAAGTTGGTGTCCAAGTTTCTCTGAAAGAATCAACGCTACATATATTTTGTATCCCAGCTTTCGATCCTTTAGGAACTGCCCCGATCCCAGACAAGGTAGTGTGCTTAGAGGCGATTTTACCGCAGCTAGAAGCGATCGCTCCTCAAGGCATTTTCGCCGCCACCGTATACGGACAAAAAGCAGGCGACAAGGAACCCACTTGGATTGATTGGCTGAGTTTACCCGCAGCAAACCATCCCGCCTTTGCCATATCACCACTTGATTTGGCAAATACTGGCGATGAACCAGCGATCGTATTTTTACTAGAGCGCTTACTCAATCCTGATTTGGATTGGCGACTATTGACAGGTGGAATTCGCGTACTTCTACTGAACAAAAATGGTTTATTGCACATTATGTGTGATGCACCTGTTTGTCCACAGCGGCAACAAGTAGCAAGTAAAATTACGCAGTTTATCCGCCAGTTAAAAATTTCCGGTATTATGGGAGTACGTATCTACGGTCGCCGTGCTGGGAATAAAGAACCTTTTTGGCATTATGGCGTCGATCTTGAACATCGCCAACGTTTAGTACCAGAAGCAACCCCAGAATTTGCTGCTACTTCTATATACATTAACGATTTAGTAACATCTGAGACTAGTGAGCCAATTTTGCGCCCAGACTTAACGACAGAAGAAGTTCAAAATTTTGTAACAGAAGTAGCGCGAGATTGGATAACAACGGCGAGTTCAACTGCGAGAAAATTCCTGTTGAAAAGCCAGCTATTTACCGAAAGCAACCAGTCAGCCGAACATAACCATGATGTTCAAGGAATTAAAATTGCTCTGGTTTGGGGAACACTGGGATTATTGCTCACCCTCCAAACTGATTGGGTATTGGGTCGAATTATTGCACGTAATACGCCCAGTTCGCCAAAAGTCGCTAGTGCCACCCTCCCATCATCTTCTGAGCAAAAGGCATCTTTGACATCTGGGAAAAATCAGAGCGAGAAAACGACATTTTTTAGCAGCACTTCTAAGACAAAATCTCCTCCAAATCAGAGTTCTGTATTTAATGCTTCGGAATTTACTCAGAGTGATGATACCCCAAAAAATAATTTGGCAGCCGCACCACTGAAGGAAAAAGCAACCGCAACAGCTATTCTTTTAGCAGCGCGATCGCAGATGCCAAGTTTTAATGTCAGGCAGTTAGACGAGCAATTAGCACTGTATAAACAGCGTTTAGCTAGAACTGGTAGTCCCCCAGATATATTGATTATTGGCTCTTCCCGCGCCCTTAGAGGAGTAGATCCCGCAGCACTTTCTAAGGCTTTAGCAACTCAAGGCTATCCAAATCTTGATGTGTTTAACTTTGGGATTAACGGTGCTACGGCGCAAGTTGTAGACTTTGTGATTCGTCACGTCCTTGAACCATCAGAACTACCCAAAATAATTATCTGGGCAGATGGTGCGCGTGCTTTCAACGGTGGGCGCGAGGATATTACCTTTAAATCGCTTGCTGCATCAGCTGGTTATAAACAAGCATTTGAAAAAACACCAACAACGGCAAGTAGCAATGATTTGCCAGAAAATACGGTAAATTCGGGAGAACAAAAAACAAACGAAGAAAAACAAGAGATTAGTACTTATGAAGCTGTCAATCAATCGTTAAATCAGGCTCTAGCATCTGTTTCTGCTAGCTATCAAAACCGCGACCAAATTAAAAGTTTACTACAAAAACAATTGCTCATATTTGGTAAGAATCAGACAGTTACATCACAAAAACAGTTGACAGACGGTACTTCAGATGAAAGTATTTCTCAGCAAGCGGTTGACTTTGATGGGTTTCTACCGTTGTCTATTCGCTTTAATCCCGCAAGGTACTATCAAAAACATTCTAGAGTTAGCGGAAATTATGACAACGACTATAAATCTTTCCAAGTAGAAGGACAGCAAGATGCTGCTTTTCAAGAAGTGCTTCAGTTTACCCAATCTCAGAAAATCTCCTTAGTGTTCGTGAATATGCCTCTGACAGGAGATTATTTAGATCCAGTGCGTAGACAATATGAGCAACAATTTCAGCAATATATGTTGCGTTTGGCTACTAATCCCAACTTTATTTATCGTGATTTGAGCCAACAGTGGACAAAAGTAAATGATTTCTTTTCCGATCCTAGCCACCTCAACCGCTTTGGTGCATACGAAGTCTCGAAAAAGCTAGCTAACGATCCGATGATTCCTTGGCCAGTGAAGTAGGGAGTGGGAGTGGAGAATCGGATGAGGCAGAAGAGGAAGAATAATTATTGATTAATGACCAATGCCCCATTACCAATGACAAATGACAAATGACTAAAAAATGAACTTTATATCAATTTTCTATGGGCTGTTCTTATTGAGTGTGTTAGGAATTTATTGGTCTTTAGCACAACATAAATTGCGATTGTGGACGCTGCTAATTGCCAGTTTGGTTTTCTATGCATCTTTGCACATCCAATACATACCATTACTATTAGCATTGACGTTTATTAATTTCCGTGTAGGACTGGAAATTGGGAACAATACATCACCAGGAAAACATTCTCTTGACTGGCAAATTTCTAATGAAGCTTGGCAATTTGCTCAAGTTGATTGGAATCGTCGCCGTCTAAAGGTTTTGTCGGTGGGTATAATTTTAAATGTTTTACTGTTATTAGCTTTTAAGTATTTTACCCCTTTATTCAAGTTTGTTTTTCATGTACAAACAAACTCACCAGATAGCTCTTTTAAAATAATTGCACCCTTGGGAATTTCCTTTTTCACCTTTGAATGTATTGCTTATTTAATAGATGTCTATCGCGGTGCCCCTGCTACTGATAATTTTCTCAAATTTGCTACATACAAATTATTCTTCGCCAAACTGATTTCAGGGCCGATTACACGCTACCACAACTTAGCAAATCAATTTAATACATTAGAATTACCCAGTACTAATAGAGTAGCTGAAGCGCTGTGGTTGATTGCTAGGGGCGCAGTCAAAAAAGGTATTTTTGCAGACCACTTGGGAATTTTCGTAGATTTATGTTTTGGTAATTTGCAACGGGCGGGTAGTACCGATTTGTGGTTAGCTACATTCGCCTATGGCTTGCAGTTATATCTAGATTTCAACGGTTACGTAGACATTGCCCGTGGTAGTGCTATGCTTTTCGGTTTAGTTCTACCTGAAAATTTCGACTTTCCTTATTTCAGCGCCAATATTTCAGAATTTTGGCGGCGTTGGCATATCACTCTGGGAGATTGGCTACGTAACTATGTCTACTTTCCTTTGGGTGGTTCCCGTCGGGGTTTAGTCCGTACCTGCTGGAATTTATTTATTGTGATGCTAATTGCTGGTATCTGGCATGGTGCTGCTTTGGGTTATGTTGTTTGGGGTATACTCCACGGATTAGCTTTGGTGGTTCATCGACTTACAGATTCTATAAGCGATCGCTTTGAAAATCTAGAACAATTCTGGCAAAATCCTCTGGGTATCTTTGTCGCTTGGTTTTTGACCCAACTGATGGTTTTTACCTCTTGGATTTGGTTCCGTCTACCTAATCTCCAAGACTCTTCTTTGGTAATTCGGCATCTTTGGGGTTATCCGGCTGACGCCCAGTTTGCTGAAAAGGTCTATGTGGAAGCCTTAAATATGAGCCAATCCCAACTCGCTTGGGTACTTCTAGGTTTAGCTGCCCTTATGTCTGTAGTCTATGCCTTCAATCGAATCCTGAAGTTAGAGTTTAACTGGCCTCTGAAGCTTGTATTCGTCCCCCTATGTTTCTACGCTGTTTGGTTATTAGCTCCTGAAGGCAGTTTGCCTTACATCTACTTTGATTTTTAACTGAACCATCAGACAAATATAGCAATCCTAAATGAGATTGCAAAAATTTTTTTATGGTCATCCTTAGTCATTTGTCAAGAGTCATTTGTGATTACAAAGGACAAATGACAGCCAACAAAAAAATATTTCACAAATGATTTAGGACTGCTATAGAACTTATTATCTCGTTACAAATCAGCAAAACTTGCAATTTATCCCATCAGCTAATTGTAAAGAAGTGTAAAGGAAAGTGACTAGGCGATCGCGTCATTGAAAGCGATCGCTAGTTTATTGTTGAAATGGCTTAAAAAGCCTCAATCCATTACTTTGTAATAGTAGGAAAACTTTACAGTTCGATGAGCTTGTTAAAGAATTATGTTACAGAATATTAAGTCACAGGTCGCGTCCAAGTAAATTCATGTACACTATATTTCAACAGGCGAAATAAATACCGCTTGTTGCATATTTTTTAACAACCCATAGCACTTATAAAACCATGACCACAACCTTACAACGGCGCTCTGGCGCTAGTGTATGGGATCGCTTTTGCGAATGGATCACCAGCACCGACAACCGCATATATATCGGTTGGTTTGGTGTACTTATGATCCCAACCCTACTAGCTGCTACAACCTGCTTTGTAATTGCTTTCATCGCTGCTCCTCCTGTGGACATCGATGGTATCCGCGAACCAGTTGCAGGTTCTTTGATCTACGGAAACAACATCATCTCTGGTGCAGTTGTTCCTTCTTCAAACGCCATCGGCTTACACTTCTACCCAATCTGGGAAGCTGCTTCTTTAGATGAGTGGTTGTACAACGGCGGTCCTTACCAGTTGGTAGTTTTCCACTTCTTGATCGGTTGCGCTGCCTACCTGGGTCGTCAGTGGGAACTTTCTTACCGCTTAGGAATGCGTCCTTGGATCTGCGTAGCTTACAGCGCACCTTTGGCTTCTGCTTGTGCAGTATTCTTGATCTACCCAATCGGTCAAGGTTCATTCTCCGATGGTATGCCTTTGGGTATCTCTGGAACCTTCAACTTCATGATTGTGTTCCAAGCAGAACATAACATCTTGATGCACCCCTTCCACATGTTAGGTGTGGCTGGTGTATTCGGCGGTTCCTTGTTCTCTGCAATGCACGGTTCCCTAGTAACTTCTTCCTTGGTGCGTGAAACCACCGAAACCGAATCTTTAAACTACGGTTACAAGTTCGGTCAAGAAGAAGAAACCTACAACATCGTTGCAGCCCACGGCTACTTCGGTCGTTTAATTTTCCAATACGCATCATTTCAAAACAGCCGTCAATTGCACTTCTTGCTCGCAGCTTGGCCTGTCATTGGTATCTGGTTCACCGCTTTAGGTATCAGCACGATGGCGTTCAACTTGAACGGTTTCAACTTCAACCAATCAATCATTGACTCTCAAGGTCGCGTCATCAGCACCTGGGCAGATGTGATCAACCGCGCTAACTTGGGTATGGAAGTAATGCACGAGCGTAACGCTCACAACTTCCCACTCGATTTGGCTGCTGGTGAAGTTACACCTGTAGCAATGACTGCTCCTGCTATCAACGGTTAATACTTCAGTATTAGCTAAATAGAAAACGCCCTCCAGAAATGGGGGGCGCTTTTTAGTTGTAATTATTTTAAAACAGGTCAAATAAATCCTCTACTAGATTTTCTTCTATAGCGATGCTTCCAGATCGCAAAGCCAGTAACGAATAAAATTAACGGTGCAAGTCCGACAAAGACGTAGAAAATACGAGATGGCAATCCCCAGAAAGTACCGTAATGCAAATCGTTAAAGGAATTGAAGACGCGATCGCCTAACGATGCAGTCGCCTTCGTAGATACCTGTATCAGTTGATGTTGCCACATTTCAATATATTCAAAATTATTGGATTAGCAGGTAATTTCACCGATTTCTAAACCTCTTGCCATAGTTCATCAAAGTCAGCTTCTGTAAAGATGATTGTCATAGTTAAATGAGAAAGATTTTTATTTCTTGCTCTCATTTTCCCATCTATGTAGACGCCCTCTCGGCGGCTGTGGAAGACATTGCGTTACACTATCTTAGATTCAAGCTACAACTCCTGCGATGAGGAATCAGGTAATGACGGCTTCTGTGGAACATGGCTTAAATAATAACGCTTTTATCCCTCCTTTAGAAAGTGGCGATCGCTTAACCCGCTACGAATTCGAGCGTCGTTATACAGCAATGCCCGATAAAAAAGCAGAATTAATTGAAGGAGTCGTCTACGTAGCATCACCCCTGCGTTTTAGAAGTCATGGCCAACCTCATGGACAGTTAATTACCTGGTTGGGAGTTTATCAAGTTTCCACCCCAGGCGTAGCGCTAGGTGACAATGTTACTGTGCGCTTGGATTTAGACAATGAACCACAGCCTGATGTCTTGCTGTTGATAGATAAACCAGCCAGAGGACAGGCACAAATAAGTGAAGATGATTACGTAGAAGGCGCACCGGAATTAGTAGCAGAAGTAGCAGCCAGTAGTGCATCCATTGATTTGTACGACAAAAAACGAGCCTACCGTCGCAACGGAGTACAGGAATATATCGTCTGGCAGACTTTGGAAAATAAACTTGACTGGTTCTCTTTGCAAAATGGTGAATATTTGCCACTCGTCGCAAATGCAGAAGGTGTGATTAAAAGTAGGGTATTTCCAGGTTTGTGGTTAGCTGTCACTTCACTCCTTACAGGAGACATGACGACAGTTTTAGCAGTGCTGCAACAAGGATTAAATTCAAAAGAACATGCGGAGTTTGTTAAACATTTGTCTTAGTAAAACTTAATATAAATATATTGAAAAATATAAATCATTCATGTAAAACGTGATATACAAGCCGATAACAATTTCCTCTTTTTTATACTATCTCCCTGGGGAAGTTAATGAATAGCATTTTTGATCTGAGGTAATTTGAGAGAGTTACGGCTATTAGGGAGAAGGTATTTAGCGAAAGTCTTTGAAAACAGCTTGATTTTCAATTCTTAAGAATTGGAAAAGTTTGTTGTCAGCGATTTATAAATAACACAGTTTATAAACAACACAGTTATGACCACAACTCTAGGAAGAAGAGAAAACGGCAACCTGTGGGATCGTTTCTGTCAATGGATTACTAGCACCGACAATCGGCTTTATATCTGCTGGTTCGGCGTTTTAAGCATTGGGCATCAGTACAATGGCGTTCAACCTCAACGGGTTCAACTTTAACCAATCAATTCTTGACTCCAAAGGTCATGTAGTTAATACATGGGCAGATGTACTGAACCGGGCCAATCTGGGTATAGAAGTGATGCACGAGCGCAATGCTCACAACTTCCTCCTAGATTTGGCAGCGGATAAGGCAGTAACTGTAGCAACGATCGTACCTGTAATTCACGGTTAATTGTAAGTTAAAATTCACTGCGCTCTCTGTCTAGAGAGCGCTTTTTTCATGCATAAAGCTATTGGGTGGCCACCCAATAAAGCCTGCATTTCTCAAAGTAATCTCTAGGGCGGAGGCTAGGATAAAAGTAGGTAGGGCAGGGCTGTTTTGCTCCCTAAAAGATGTAAAATTACAACTATCTAGGGGATGAAAAATCATGGATGCAAAGATGAAACAGCCCTGTTTTTAATTACTGAATCGATGCTCTACTCTAACTGCTAACTCCTAAACCGTAGACAACGAATAGACCTGACCATCGATCAGCAGTCGCGTGATGCCCTTAGCTTGTAGATGAGTACGAGCCTTATGGAGCATTTTACTATCTGGAACTTTAATCACGCGATCGCGTTTAGTAGAAAAACGCTTGGCGACGCGATGGTTATCAAACACCGGCAGAGTTCTTTGCTGGGTTTCCAGGCTGGGAATTTGCCCCAAGTCACCAAAGTCCTTCAGAGGACGCGTAATTAGTTCCGAAGAACGGTCAATTACCAAATAGCAAGTTTTTGGCAAATTGGCTATTGACAGAGGTAAAACTTGAACTGATGCTTCACCTGGTCTACGTTTTGTGACTAAAGGTCTTTGGTCATCCAGGTCATCATCATCAAAGTCTTCTTCCTCAAAGTCATCATCATCTAAATCATCATCTTCTAAATCATCCAAATCCTCGGATTCGTCGAGCAAATCTTCGCCCAGCATCTGCGCGATGACAGCCGCTCCTGGATGTTCATTCTTTAGCGGTGGGATGGGAATGCTGACTATTTCCGGCGGCTTTGGCTCTGGAGTTTCTAACTTCTCTGTAACTCGGAGCTTTGGTTTTTCTGTCGCCGAGGGGCGTCGCCGCACTCGTCTACTAGCAGCAATTGACTCCGCCGTTTCGTCTGAGTAAAGTTCCTGCTCTACACGAATTATCTTACGTGGTAGTGGCTCAACCTTTGGCACTTCCAAGGGTTGGCTTTCGCTGGGTGGAACTTCTATCTCCGGCTCTGGTTCTGGTTGACTCAGCAGCGGTAACTGCTCGTAGCTTACCTGTGCCCTTCCTTCAGGAGTTCTCGCAGCCCGCTTTAAAGAGACTAAGTATTCATACTCATCTTCTGGCAAAGTGCTTTTGAGCAGGCGACTAATCGTCGAGTTACTCACACCATAGCGGTCTGCCAAAGTTGAGGTTGTTTCGGCAGTCTCTCGATATAACTTAAGAATTTCTTGCTTGTCAGAGTCTGTTAGTTTTCTCACGGTAGATACCAAAAATCCTTACTAAGCTCGTTTACGTCCGCTGGTACGCCGCGTTCGTCTTAGTGATGCGTCATATTCTAAGACAGCGCCCATGCCAAATAACACTCCACTAAACACCCAAAACACCTCTAATATCTCCCCACTTTGATAATTGGGGCCTTGGGCGTATTTAAACCACATATCTGCAATGTAGAGCGAAAAGGCCGCCGCTGCAATCATTCGCCAAGACTGGGAAACTCTTCCCCCCCAAAAGGCTAGTAGCAGAGTGGTAGCAATAATTAACAAAACTACATCGCTAACTACGTAAAACCAATTCAAAATAGCGACTAGCAGTTCTGAGGGTGTTTCCTGTTGCATAGAAATCCACCATGCCAACAAACTACCGAACACTGCAATTGCTAACACAATTAGCCACTGCCATTTTTCCAGATTGATTCGCCTGGAAGCCACAGCTAAAATCATGCCTGCACCAAGTAATAGATAAGTCAGTACAAAAAATATATCGCCCACAGATACATCCGGTTCATCTTTTAAAACTATTTCGGTATAGCCGAAAATTATCCCCCCAACGAAATAGGAAAGCATACCTAACCCAATTAAGAGCCAAACATTTCGCCCACTGACGATTTGCGGACTCAGCCAATTCCTCAAGCATAAGATACTGGCACCCAAATAAGCTAAAGCTTCAAAAATATTTGTACCAATCACATACCACTCGGCCCGGCTTTCTATACCATCTGCTCCGGGAACTTTGGCACTAAACAACAAAAAGTATAGCAGTGCTAGTACGGCCCAGCCAATATTAGCTAAGACAATGTTCTGAGTGGTGAAAATTGATTTAGAAAGAAATGAATTTTCGTAAGAGTTATTCATAGGACTTGACTATGTAGATGCACTCTGGCAGTATTTTGAGTTAAAGGACTGTATATCTTGCAGTATGTCTGTCAGGTAATACACAATCGGACACCAAAAGCAAGTGCCAATGGCAGGGATTTTGTAAAAAAATTTCCATGCTACTGCCATAGTTTAGCCAGTGGCGATTGATTTAGCCAAGTGATAAACAGCGATCGCTCGGCTTCTGGCATATCTTCTAGCTTATAAATCACTTGTTTGGTAAAATTAGCGTTGCCAAAATAAGCTTTTCCTAATCGATGCAGTTCTTGTAACAGGATAACTACATGATTTTCTTGCCAATCAGGTATTTTGGCTGTCGGCAAAGGATTAGTAGATACCAAATATTTAACTGCTTCTAGGGAGGATGCTTGGGGAAATTGCTTCTGCTTTAACACCTCCGCAATATCTTTTTCAAATAAGGCAGCTTGCCTAGCACCTAAAAACTCTTCAATATCGATAGAAACACCTTGCAACAGCAAAATACTGGCTTGGATTAAAATCGCCGTTTTGCCATGACCACCTGTGTCACTATCTAGCTGCTCTAAACGGATTTTACCCCAAACACTAAAACGTTCCGGTTCTTCCAGCAAAACACAGGCTTTGCCTCGGTTATCCGTTAATTCTCTCCATAAGCCTCTAGCTTCTTCCTCTTGACTAGCTTTGAATACGCTAATCAAGCGAAAAGTCTGCCCTTGATAACTAAGGATCGGCACCTGCTGATCCTTTTTTGGGTGCTGAATGCTTGATATTTCAACATCCTGCCGTTTGAGAATAAACATGGCACTAGCAAATAACTCCTCACAGGGGCACTCTTAATATGGAATATATAATGGCATTTGGCAGCATCGCCAAGGCTGAAATTACCTAGCATACTGTGGAAATGAGCCTAGCGATCGCCAGATTCTTCTCGAAGCTAGCCGCCCAGAGGACGGTGGCGTTAACAGGCAAATAACCCCTTGACAACTCAATATATCTAAACCAATACTCCATCTGTTTCGTTTTTAGTGTAAATTGACTAGCTAGCGACTAGCATCTTAGCCTTGCTAGTGGTAAATCTGCAATTTTCGATTGCTTCTTGGTAGGTAAGAACGATATAATAGTGTAGGTGACTCCTTTGGGAGCCATTATTTTGTTTTGGGCGCGTAGCTCAGTGGATAGAGCAATTGCCTTCTAAGCAATCGGTCGCAGGTTCGAACCCTGCCGCGCTCGTTTTAACTCAATATGAACCCTCAAGCACTGTGACGTGATATGATGATTTCCTCGATTGAGGGTTCGTTATTGCTGGATCATACCAAGAATAAAAGCGATATTGCTGCAACGAAAGCGATCGCCGATTTAACACTTAAAGGGTATTTAGTTCTCACACCACTTGTTTGTGAGCATTTACCTTTTGATTTTGTTGCTTACAAAGACGATAAATTTTACAAAATACAAGCTAAATATGCGGGAGATAATAGAGTAGTCAATAAAACTATTTGGGTAGATAAAAATGGTACTCATCAGAAAAAGTATAAAGTAAATGACTTTGACTTTTATGCTGTTTATCTGCCTGATATAGATAAAGTTGTTTATCCATCAATTAACTTTAATGGTTGCTACATGAACTACCCAGATACCTAATTCAGCTACACCGTTTTACTGGTGGGAGGATTTTACAGATTTTACTGAAGCAGTATCTAAGCGAACCTACAAGGAGTTTGGCGTTGATTTAACAACCAGAAAGGTTAACCCATACTCTAGAATTCATACCAGAAAAGTTGAAAGGCCATCAAAAGAAGAACTAGAAAAACTAGTTTGGGAAAAGCCAACCGCACAAATTGGGAGAGATTTTGGCGTGTCTGATAAGGCTGTAGAAAAGTGGTGTAAGGCTTATGGGATAGAAAAACCACCTAGAGGGTATTGGGTGAAGAAAGCTTATGGAAAAGTGGAAGGATAATTTTGCTTAAATCTTTCATTTGTTTAAGCATAAGAGAAATTTAGAGATTGCCTGAAATTCATATTATGAAAGAACCCGTTTCTGAACATCAATGCGATGTTCTTCTAAGTAAAGTTTAATTGTTGTAAAATTTTTAATATCATTTTCAGTTATATTTTTAAATGGGTGCTTAAAATATAAGTAGCTAGGCGCAATTAAATATAAGACGCTCAAGGTCATATCCACCCTTTAAACTTCTAGCTTCCATGCCATCAATAATTGCTATAGCTAA
>NZ_JBALDJ010000002.1:0-103288 GCF_036917415.1 Nostoc sp.
AACTTTGACTTACTCAAAATAAGCTTTGACTTACTCATTTTGGTGTTTTCCGCAAGCAAAACTAACTTTGACTTACTCAAAATAAGCTTTGACTTTCTTTTTTCAGTACATCGCGTACTCTTGCCAAATATTCCTGTGTATTAAAAGCTACTAAAGGGGAGATATAATTTTTCAATACTGATTAATAGGGAAGTCTCTTAAAGTTTTTCACTTAATTTTTCACTTAATTTAAAAACATAATGAAAAATCGTTACTGTTGTTACACGCCGATTAATATTAATGTTTTTAAATAATTATTAGCGTCTATCTGCGGTTCATGGATATCCCAATCATAATTAATCCCAAATCACAATTACCGCTAGAAGCAACAGAAATTTCTCAAGATTTACCTCTATCACCTCAAGGTGCAGAGGTAATTTTAGGTAATATTATTGAACCACAACAATTAGTGATACCTGTAGCACCTAGTCCCATAACAATGTTTGGGCCTCGTGGTGCTTGTTTGTTATCAAAAACTGGCCCTTTATGGGTATCAGACACAGGACATCATCGATTATTAGGATGGAAAAAATTACCCACAAGAGATAGTCAACCTGCTGATTGGATAATTGGACAACCTGACTTTTATCATGAAGGACAAAATGCTAAAAGTATACCGGGAAGCGCAACCTTAAGTGTACCAACTGGAATTTGTGCTTGTGGTGAAGGGTTAGCTGTTGCAGATGCTTGGAATCATCGAGTTTTAATTTGGAAAAATTTACCACAAGATAACAATGTTCCAGCAGATTTGGTGTTAGGACAAGCTAATTTTATTGATAATGAACCAAATCGAGGAAGTCAACAAGCATCTGCTAATACAATGCATTGGCCTTATGGTGTTTTTTATCATCAAGGACGGCTATTTATTGCTGATACAGGTAATCGCAGGGTATTAAGTTGGCATCAATTACCAACAGAAAATGGTCAACCTGCTGATTTAGTTTTGGGACAACCAGATATGATATCTCGCAATGAAAACGGCGGTGATTATCCAACCGCAGCGAGTATGCGTTGGTGTCACGACATCACCTTTTGGGGAGAAAATCTGGTTATCAGCGATGCAGGTAATCACCGGGTGATGATTTGGCAGGGAATACCAACAGAAAATAATACTCCTTGTGCAGTAGTTTTAGGACAAAAAAGCTTTGATTTTGTGGAAATGAATCAAGGAATTTATTATCCTAGTGCTACTAGTTTAAGTATGCCTTATGGTGTCGGAGTGGCTGGGGATTGGTTAGTAGTTGCAGATACTGCTAATTCTCGTTTGTTAGGATGGAGAAAGCCAGAATCAATTTTTTCACTGCAAGGTGTAATGGCAGATGGGTTGGCAGGACAAATAAATTTTCAAAGTAAAGGTGAAAATCGTAATTTCGGACTACCTAAACGTGATAGCTTAAATTGGTGTTACGGGATAAAAATTTGTGGTGATACGGCGGTAATAGCTGATTCTGGAAATAACCGAATA
This sequence comes from Nostoc sp., assembly GCF_036917415.1. Taxonomy (GTDB): domain Bacteria; phylum Cyanobacteriota; class Cyanobacteriia; order Cyanobacteriales; family Nostocaceae; genus Nostoc. The sequence continues at coordinate 1,505 of NZ_JBALDJ010000002.1, forward strand.
TTGCTGTGGCAGTTTAATAATTCGTAATGGGCTACGCCCCGCTACGCTAACGTAATTCGTAATTTTGGAAAGTCAGATTTATATGGCGACTGAAGAAATTAGAGTTGGCGGTACTGTTCAAGGAGTAGGATTTCGCCCTACTGTCTATCGTTTTGCTAAAGCCTGTGGTTTGACTGGAGATGTTTGTAATGATGGTCAAGGTGTATTAATTAGGGTATCTGGTAGTGAGGAAGCAATCACAGAATTTGTTGCCAGATTGCAAACAGAATGTCCACCGTTGGCAAGAATTAATCAACTAACTAGAACTCCTTATGAAGGTGAATTGAAATTTGATAGTTTCGTGATTTCTAGTAGTGTCAGTAATGCCATTACAACAGAAATTACCCCTGATGCAGCCACTTGTCCACAGTGTCAACAAGAAATATTCGACCCCTTTAGCCGCTTTTATCGCTACCCCTTTACTAACTGTACTCATTGCGGCCCCCGCCTGAGTATTATTCGTGCCATTCCTTATGACAGATACAATACCAGTATGTCTGCGTTTGCGATGTGTTCAGAATGTGGAAAGGAATACCACGATGTCGAAAACCGCCGTTTTCACGCCCAACCTGTAGCTTGTCATGTTTGTGGCCCCGCAGCTTGGTTAGAACGCGCCGATGGGAAATCTGTTACTGCTTCCATGTTTTCGATGTTGGATGATGTCGATGCTGTTTGTACCTTGTTGCAAAAAGGTGAGATTGTGGCGATTAAGGGGTTAGGTGGTATTCATCTAGCTTGCGATGCAACACAGGAAACCGTTGTACAAAAACTACGTCAGCGAAAAAAGCGCTATCATAAACCCTTTGCTTTAATGGCGCGGGATATTGAAGTAATTGAACAATATTGTATTGTCAATGCCAAAGAAAAAGAATTATTAACAAGTTCTGCTGCACCAATTGTTTTATTACAGGCTTCAGATAAAAAACAATTAGCATCGTCAGTAGCATCAGGGCAAAATACTCTTGGTTTCATGCTACCTTATACGCCCTTACATCATTTAATTCTGCGGCGGATGAATCGCCCAATTGTTTTAACAAGTGGCAATTTTGCTGATGAACCACAATGTATTGATAATGACGAAGTAAGGGAAAAATTAGGCACAATCGCTGATTATTTTCTCTTGCATAATCGAGAGATTATTAATCGGGTAGATGATTCGGTTGTGCGTGTTATGGGTGAGAAAGCTCAAACAATTCGCCGTGCCAGAGGATATGCACCAGCATCAATTAGTTTACCACTGGGATTTCACAAAGTACCGCAAATTTTAGCAATGGGCAGTGAGTTAAAAAATACCTTTTGTTTATTGCGTGAAGGAGAAGCGATTCTCTCTCAACATCTAGGAGATTTAGAAAATGCTGCCGCTTTCAACGCTTACCAAGAAACTTTAAATTTATACTTAAATTTATTTGAGCATCAACCAGAAGTAATCGCCATTGATAAACATCCTGAATATCTCTCAAGCAAACTTGGTAAAGAACTTGCAGACACAAATCAAATCAAAATTTATCCCATTCAACATCATCACGCTCATATTGCCGCTTGTATGGCAGAAAATGGGATTCCTCTAGATTCATCTCCAATATTAGGTATTGCTTTAGATGGTTTAGGTTACGGCGATGATGGTACACTCTGGGGTGGAGAATTTCTTTTAGCAGATTACCGAAAATTTCAGCGACTAGCAACATTTAAATCAGTAGCAATGATTGGTGGCGAACAAGCAATTTATCAGCCTTGGCGTAATACTTATGCGCAATTAGTAGCTGTTAACCTTTGGAATGATTGCGAACAAAAGTATGCTGATTTAGAAATATTTAAGTTTTTGATAAACAAGCCAATTAAGCTACTCAATCAACTTCTAGATAAAGGAATTAACTCTCCTCCAGCTTCCTCAGTGGGACGATTGTTCGATGCAGTGGCAGCAGCTATCGGTATTTATAGAGACGAATGTATCTATGAAGGACAGGCTGCGATCGCAATGGAAGCTATAGTAGATGTTAGCAGCTTAAATAATAATAAAGAAACGCTAATATATCCTTTTAGTTTTAGCTTTTCAGATAGTATTTATTGTATAGACCCACGCCCAATGTGGCAAGCTTTGCTCGATGACTTACAGCAGCAGATTCCACAACCAGTTATGGCTGCCAAATTTCACAAAGGTTTAGCTAATACGATTGTGGAAATGGTTAAGCATCTTAGTCAAGAAAATCTGATTTCTCAGGTAGCCCTAACAGGAGGAGTATTTCAAAATTGTATATTGTTAGAGCAAGTTACCAAAAGATTACAAACATTGGGAATAAAAGTACTTACTCACAGCTTAGTTCCAGCTAATGACGGTGGATTATCTTTAGGACAAGCAGTGATTGCAGCCGCACAATTAATACATGAGTCTTGATATTTGACAAAATTGTTCTTACAAATAATTCTCTCTGCGTTCTCTGCGCCTCTGTGGTTAATTTATCTTAAAAAACAAAAATGTGCTTAGGAATTCCCGGACAAATTATAGAAATTACCGATGTTAACCATAAATTAGCCACAGTTAACATTGGTGGTGTTAAGCGCGAAGTAAATATTGCTTGTATCGTAGATGAACAACATCCCCCCGAAGCTTGTATTGGAGATTGGGTATTAGTGCATGTTGGCTTTGCCATGAATCGAATTAACGAACAAGAAGCGGCAGAAACATTACAACTATTCCAAGAATTAACAGCAGCAGAAGCAGGAATTAATACTTAAATAATAGACCGTTTTTGCCTCACGCAGAGGCGCAGAGAAAAAGTCTAAAATTTCTTTCTTCCTTCGCGCCCTTTGCGTCCTTTGCGGTAGCCTGCGGCAAGCCGCTTTGCGTCTACGTAAAAAAAACTCTCTACCACAAAAGCGAAATTAACAGATACATAAAACTCACTACTCCTCACTTCCTATGAAATATGTTGACGAATTCCGCGAACCGGAAAAAGCTGAAGCGTTATACTGCGAAATCGCCAAATTATGCCATCGACTAGAAAAACCTATCAAAATCATGGAAGTATGCGGCGGACATACCCATTCCATATTTAAATATGGCATCGAAGAAATTTTACCCCAAACCATTGAGCTAATTCATGGGCCTGGTTGTCCAGTATGCGTTATGCCAAAAGGGAGATTAGATGATGCGATCGCAATCTCCCAAAATCATAACGTCATCTTTGCCACCTTTGGCGACGCAATGCGAGTTCCTGGCTCCAAAACGAGTTTACTACAAGCCAGGGCACAAGGTGCAGACATCCGTATGGTGTACTCTCCCCTAGATAGCCTACAAATTGCCAAAGATAACCCCGACAAAGAAGTAGTTTTTTTCGCATTAGGCTTTGAAACCACAGCCCCCAGCACCGCCTTCACCATCCTGCAAGCAGCAACCGAAAAAATTCATAACTTTAGTATGTTTAGCAATCACGTTCTTGTGATTCCCGCCCTGAAAGCACTATTAGATAATCCCGACTTACAGCTAGATGGATTTGTTGGGCCCGGCCATGTCAGCATGGTAATTGGTACTGACCCTTATCAATTTATTTCTCAACAATATAATAAGCCAATAGTTGTCTCAGGATTTGAACCTTTAGATATTCTCCAATCAATTTGGATGCTATTACAACAGCTAGTAGAAAATCGCTGTGAAGTTGAAAACCAATATAACCGAATTGTAGAAAAAAGCGGGAATACAGTAGCCCTACAAGCCATAAACAAAGTTTTCGCTGTGCGAGAGAATTTCGATTGGCGCGGCTTAGGTGACATTCCCTATTCAGGATTACAAATTCAACCTGAATATGCCCAATTTGATGCCGAACTTAAATTTACCATTCCTAACCTCAAAATAGCCGACCATAAAGCTTGTAAATGTGGAGAAATTCTTAAAGGAGTCTTAAAACCTTGGGAGTGCAAAGTATTTGGTACAGCTTGCACACCAGAAACACCAATCGGTACTTGCATGGTATCTTCCGAAGGTGCTTGTGCAGCCTATTACAAATACGGGCGACTCTCCACAATTGCCAAAAGAACAATCGCCCAAAAACCAAAAATAACTCAAGAACCCCTCCCCGCCTGCGGCTTCTCCTCAGACTAATACTCTGCGTACCTCCGCGCTTCCCTCCGCGTCCCTTTGCGTTTAAAAAAATTTTAATATGAATATTTCCCCCACAAACTCAATACAAAATCCCCTATTCCAAAAAATAGAACAAGCCCGCCGTCGCCAAAGTAAAGTGCAAGACACTCATATAACTCTCGCACATGGTAGCGGTGGTAAAGCCATGCGTGATTTAATAGATGATATCTTTGTCAGCAATTTTAATAACCCAATTCTCTCACAACTAGAAGACCAAGCCAGCTTCAACTTAGCCCCTCTCCTCCAACAAGGAGACAGACTCGCATTTACAACAGATTCCTATGTTGTAGACCCGTTATTTTTTCCCGGAAGCAATATAGGAGAATTAGCCGTCAACGGCACAGTTAATGATTTAGCTGTCAGTGGTGCTAAACCTTTATATCTAACTTGTAGCGTTATTTTAGAAGAAGGATTACCTGTAGAAACCTTACGGCGTGTCGCAGCCAGTATGAAAGCAGCCGCAGAAAAAGCTGGTATACAAATTGTCACTGGTGATACAAAAGTTGTACATCGTGGTGCTGCTGATAAACTCTTTATTAATACTGCTGGCATTGGTATCATCCCGCGAGGAGTTAGTATTTCCACCCACAATATTAAACCTGGAGATACAATAATAATTAATGGTGAAATAGGTAATCATGGGACAGCAATTTTAATTGCACGTGGAGAATTAGCTTTAGAAACTAATATTGAAAGTGACTGTCAGCCGTTGCATAGTTTAGTAGAAACTATTCTCCATGTATGTCCCCAAGTTCATGCTATGCGAGATGCTACACGCGGTGGTTTAGCTACAGTATTAAATGAATTTGCCCTCAATTCTAATGTAGGAATTCGTCTCTACGAAGAATCTATCCCAGTGCGTGAAGAAGTCAACGGAGTTTGCGAAATTCTCGGTTTAGACCCATTGTATCTAGCTAATGAAGGAAAATTGGTTGTCGTAGTAGCGGGTAAATATGCAGAAACTGTTTTATCCGCTATGAAATTACATCCAGCAGGAAAAGATGCTTGTATTATTGGCGAAGTTATTACCTCACCCCCAGGTATCGTATTGTTAAAAACAGTTTTTGGTGCTGAAAGGATTGTTGATATGTTAGTAGGCGACCAATTGCCACGAATTTGTTAATCTTTAATAGATTTATAATATGCACGAATTTGGAATTACCCAAAATATTGTGGCAATTGTGACTGAACACGCCAAAGGCGCAAAAGTACAGCGAGTTTTATTAGAAATTGGCAAACTTTCAGCCATTATGCCCGACGCTATCCGATTTTGTTTTGATATTTGCACTCAAGGCACACTTTTAGAAGGGGCAATATTAGAAATTTTAGAAATTCCAGGATTAGGGCGATGTCGCCAATGTGGTGCAGAAATTGCTTTAGATAAACCATTTGGAATCTGTAACTGCGGTAGCGTGCAATTAGATTTACTTACTGGTGAACAACTAAAAATTAAAGAAATAGAAATAGAGGAATTATGTGTGTAACCTGCGGTTGTTCTGATGATGGTGAAACCAAAATTACCAATTTAGAAACAGGTGAAACTGAACATAATCACCATCATCATACTCACACTCTACCTGATGGTACTGTTATCACTCATTCTCACAGTCATGACACTCATATAGAAGCACCTCAAATTCATGCCAAAATACACAACACAACAATATCCTTAGAACAGGATATATTAGCAAAAAATAACCTGCTAGCTGCCCAAAATCGGGGATGGTTTAAAGGTCGAAATATTCTCGCCTTAAATTTAATGAGTTCTCCCGGTGCAGGGAAAACAACTTTTTTAACACGAACTATTAATGATTTAAAACATCAATTATCTATCAGTGTCATTGAAGGCGACCAAGAAACTGCTAACGATGCCAAAAAAATTAAAGAAACAGGTTCTAAAGTCATACAAATCAATACCGGAACAGGCTGTCATTTAGATGCATCAATGATAGACAGGGGTTTACAACAACTAAATCCGCCACTGAACTCAGTTGTGATGATTGAAAATGTGGGAAATTTGGTTTGTCCAGCCTTATTTGATTTAGGAGAAAATACAAAAGTCGTGATTCTCTCAGTCACAGAGGGAGAAGATAAGCCGATAAAATACCCGCATATATTCCGTGCTAGCAATGTAATGATTATCACTAAAATTGATTTACTGCCTTATGTAGATTTTGATGTGCAAAAGTGCATAGAATATGCTGTACAAGTGAATCCCCAAATTCAGATTTTTCAGGTTTCTGCAACTACTGGTGCTGGGTTAGAGAACTGGTATAAATGGATAACTGAAAGTTTGCTGTCTAAATGCTAAAGCGATCGCAGCATACCCTACCATACAGTCATGAATGACTTGACAATAAAAAAATTACACCCGGAAGTTAAAAATAATTTCCGGGTGTAAGTTTGTCGGGTTCAAATTATGAACTTGTCAGACTAATTTCTCCAAAATTCTAGATAAGCTGGATGTCTAAATTAACTGCGAAATTAGCAGGCTTATTCTCAAGAGTCGCAAATTGACTTCCTTGGAATAACAACCCACCAGTTGCGTCATTGTAGCTGAAACCACTGAAGTCAGTAACACCAAATCCAATTTTAGAAATCTGAATCTTGTCACCTTCCAGCCTACTGAAGTTTTTGATAACGTCAAGTCCTTCAAGGTTAAAATTGAAGACAAACTTATCTGCGCCAGTACCACCAGTAAGAATATCATTGCCAGCGCCACCATTGAGGGTATCATTGCCAGCACCACCAAACAGCGCGTCATTACCAGCACCACCATTGAGGATGTCATTGCCAGGAGCACCACGCAGTACATCGGCGTATTGTGTGCCTGTAATTTCAAATCGCTCAATATTGCTGTAGTTGAGTACGGGATTCCCAGTCAAGCGGCTGAAGATGGCATTTTGACGTAGGTATGCCACTTCAACACCAGAACCGTTGTCAAACTGGCTGTAGTCTGCAATTAGAGTATCAGTGCCAGCACCACCATCGACAATACCATCTGTGTCAAATATTCTGTCATTGCCATCGCCGCCATTGAGGGTATCAAAGCCGATTCCACCATATAGGTTATCGTTACCAGTTCCGCCATTTAGGGTGTCGTTACCAGCTCCACCATCTAGGGTGTCATTACCTTCATCGCCATAAATTGTGTCGTTCTGAGATTTACCAGTTAGGTAGTCATTGCCTCCTTTTCCAGAGAGTAACCAAGGTTGTCCATCATCGTTAGCTGTAAAATTGTTGTTAGAATTATCACCAATGTATGTTTGCATTTGAATTTCTCCTTAATTCTTGAATAATGTTTTCGATGAGGCGATAAGCCTCGTTGTAAGCCGGGAAATATCCTGTTTTTGGGTGCTTTACCCTTTCGTTTTTCAGGACTCCTTTACTTTAGGTTTGTAGTTCGATCGCGTCGATGGAGATAAGTTATGGAAAATTGAGGAGACAATTAAGTCGAATTCTTCTAAAAAATTAAGGTCGAAGAAGAGGACAAGTACGGTATCTGGAAAACCTCTCTCTATCTCTCTCTACGGTGTACTTGTAACCAATACGCTTAAGTTAAAAGTTATTGGTGTAGATGATTAGTTTTTGAAGACGCGATAAATCGCGTCTCTACATGAGGGTTTTGTTGCTCATTCTGAACTGTATTGACATATAACTCTTTTGACCTGCACATTGATTGCATCGACTTGCACATTGATTGCATCGACCTGCACATTGATTGCATCGACCTGCACATTGATTGCATCAGCTATTGTTTATATAATTTCTGACTCAAATATCGAAAGCACCTAAGGCTTTGAGGACATCTTTTTGAGCTGTCGTGATTCCTGTTACGCCTGTAATGTTGGTTCCTTGATAGGGTCTGTCAGGATTGAGTGTTTTTAAAGATTCACCCGTTTGGGCATCCCAAATCTGAATAGTTCCGTTTTGGCTGCCGCTAGCGATCGCATAATGTTTTGTAGAGTTACCAAATGCGATATGCGATCGCATCGCATGAGTCAGGACAGGCAGTACTTTCAGGCAAACCCCTGTATGCCTATCCCAAATTCTCACTGTTTGATCTAAGCTGCTACTTGCCAAAATATCACCTTCTGGACTAAAAGCAACTGACCAAACACTGTTACTGTGTCCCTGAAATATATTGAGACATTCACCTGTATCAACTGACCACAGACGAACTGTTTCATCTTCACTAGCGCTACTGAGGATTTGCCCATCTGGACTAAAAGCGATCGCCTGCACTCTACTAGTGTGTCCTTCTAAAATTTGGAGACATTCACCAGTGGAAATCGACCACAGGCGAATGGTTTGGTCTTCACTACTGCTAGCGAGTATTTCACCATTGGGGCTAAAGGTAACACACCAAATCCAACTGGAGTGACCTTGCAATATGTTGAGGCATTTTCCTGTACTGACAGACCATAAGCGAATGGTTTGGTCGTCACTGCCGCTTGCTAAGATTTGTCTATCAGGACTAAAGGCAACTGATTGCACCCAATTTACATGACCTTTCAAGGTTTGCAGACATTGCCCGGTGCTAACTGACCAAATCCGAACGGTGCGATCGGCGCTGCTACTGGCCAGCAAATCTCCATCTGGGTGAAACGCTACGGAAGTTACCCAGCCACTATGTCCGGTGAATTTTTTCAGGCAAATCCCGGTACTGACATCCCATAGTCTTACAGTTTGGTCTGTGCTGCCACTGGCAATTTGACCATCTGCATTAAAAGCAACTGAAAATACAGAGTTACTATAGCCTTTTAAAGTTTTAAAGCATCTACCTGTACTAACATCCCATAGCTTTACAGTTTGGTCTGTGCTACCACTGGCAATAGTTTGACCATCTGCATTAAAAGCAACTGAAAATACAGAATTGGTGTGTCCTGATAAAATATTCAGACATTGCCCTGTATTAGTTTCCCAAATTCTCACAGTTTGATCGTCGCTGGCGCTGACCAGCATTTGGGCATCGGGGCTAAAGACCACTGAGCGGACGCGATCGCTATGTTCTTGTAATATATTGAAGCATTTTCCAGTACTAACTTCCCAGAGTCGAATTGTGAAATCGGCACTGCCACTTGCTAGGGTTTGCCCATCTGGACTAAAGGAAAGTGACCAAATGCGATCGCTATGTCCTTCTAAAATGCGATCGCATTCTCCATTAATTTTCCAAAGTCGAATTGTGAAATCGGCACTGCCACTTGCTAGGGTTTGACCATCTGGACTCCATGATACTGAGATAATTCGATCAGTATGACCCGACAAAATTTTGTGACAGTCCCCAGTGTTGACATTCCATAATCTTACCGTTGGTTCATCGCCTCCACTAGCGAGGATTTGACCGTCACTACTAAAGGCTACTGACCAAATTGAACTCCTGTGTCCTGACAACGTTCTCAGACATTTACTAGTATTGACATCCCACAGCCGAATCGTTTTGTCGCTACTACAACTTGCTAATAATTGCCCATCTGGACTAAAAGCAACTGACCAAACCCAACCTAAATGTCCGGCAAAATTGACAACAAGTTTCCCAGTTGCAACTTCCCAAAGACGAAGCTCACCTTCTGCATCTCCCGTAGCTAATAATGTTCCATCCGGGCTAAAAGCAATACCAGCAAACACCATACCAAAGGTTTCAGCAAAAACACACTGACTCAAATCAGAAGATTCAAAATTAACATTATGCAAATTCACATCTTGTAAATAGGCTTGCCAAATCGTTAAATTTGAAAAATCGTAGTTAGTTAAAGTTGATTGCAGTTGACAAATTAAATTTAAAATATTACCGCCTGCATATCCAGTTTTGAGTGACGATATACCTCGTAGCTTGTTCAAACATTGAGTGAGTAGGTTCTCAATTGTGAATTGTTCACTAACTTCTATTAATAAGCGATCTAGTAATAAGCGTTCAAGAATAGGCTTCAGGATGAAACGAACTTGTGTTTCTCGCACATAGTCTTGTGCAGTAGCTCTGAGTAACGCATGAGTTTTGAACAGCAAATTTTTTTGATCGGTATTCGCTTCTAAACCTGCCAAGATTTCTTGACAAACTTGAGCAACTAATTTCTCGGTGACATATTCCATTACCATCGGCTGAAGTGAAAATGCCCGATGTTTTGCAATCAGTGTCAGCTTGTTTTTCTCAATTAGAGAGCGCTGCTCTAAGGATTCTAGAACTTCAATTAAATTCTGTGGTGATATAGGTGGAAAGATATCCGAGCGCAGTTCTGCAAATGAAGCAGAATCACGATAGATAGCAAGCCAATAAATAACTGTTTTTTCAGATTCAGAAAGCCATTCAAATTGTTGAAAAATTAGATTGCGAATATTCCCAATAACTAACGTTTCCTGTTTAAGAAAATCAGAAATACTACCATCAAATAATTTTTGAATCGTTGTTGCAATAATTTTCAATGCTAAGGGATTTGCTGCATAACCTTCAACTAACCGATTCCATTCTTCTTTTGAACCTTGGAAATTACCTTTTAACTGCAAAAGTTGTTGTGCTTCTGTTTTCTGTAATCCACCCAATTGAAAAGCTCGAACGGGTAAGCTTGCTCCTTCTAAAAGGCGAATTTCTGGAGGCTGATCTCGACTTGTTATAACTAAACAGCTTTGATGGCGAATTTCTCCAATTTGTCTAAATATTTCGCCATAAGCTTCATAGCCTTCAATATAAGATGATTTAGATTTATCGTTGTGTTGTAAGATGGTTTCAACATTATCGAAAATTACTAAACAACGCTGCGATCGCAAATAATTCAGCAGACGCGAAATTTTGCCTTCAACGGTTTCTGGATAATCAATTTCTTGCTGATTAGATAATAATTTTAATAACTCTGTTAATATCTCTTGTACTGGTGGCGCATTTCGCAGACTTCGCCAAATTACCCATTTAAACTCGCTCTGTAATTGTTGTGCCAGCTTTATAGAAAGAGAAGTCTTTCCCATTCCACCCATTCCTAACAAAGCTACAACCCGACACCGATCAACCAAAATCCACTGCTGCAACTGAGCTAATTCTGCTTGTCTTCCGTAGAAAAAATCAACATCGATTGCATCTCCCCAATCTTGATGCGAAGTATTCGCTTCTGCAATTAGCAGATTATCAGCTAATTTTGTTCGCGTTTTTTCTTCAATATTCTCAAAGACATTCTCTTTAACTTGATTTGATTGTACAGTCGTATTCTCTATTTGAAATCGGCGATCGATTGCTGTTCTAAAACTAGTTTTATTAACTTTTTCTGCTAAAACTTCTGAAAGTAGCTTCCATAGTTTGGGGCCAACATCATGTTTTAAGTAAGCTGGAGAATAGCCATAAATATCGGCAATGCGATCGTAACTTTGGCGTTCCAAAGACCAAGACTCACGCAACATAGCTTGTTGGAGATCGCTCAAATGAATTCTTGACTTGGCAAAAACGAGAGCGTCTGTAAATGCGAGTGCTTGCTCAATATCCATTGCTGCGATCGACAAAAATTAAAGACACTTTAAATTCTACTTATAGAATGGCATAATTCATTTATCAGAGAATAGCAAAAAAATATGCAATATTTTACAAATTCTTTACATAAGGCTTATGGTTCAGTCATTAATTAATCGAATTTGGGACTCGCTTTTACGCTTACTGTTGCAGAGGATTACTCTTGTACTCACACTGATGTTATGTGGAGCGATCGCTATAGCAATTTATAATATGTCTGCGCTTTCATCGAGCTTAATTGAATCCCAAGCGCTTCAAAATGCTGCCTTGAATATCCAATCATTGACTCAAGCATTTGACCTCTACAGTGTTGCAGCCGCAGAGCGAGCTAAACCCGTACCTGGAATTACCGTCACCCACGCTTACCTCAATACCAAGGGCGCAATCCCCTTACCCTCAACTTTTGCGATCGAACTTGGTGAGCAAATTAGTGAAAAAAATGCCGAAATGTCTGTACGGCTGTACAGTAACTATCCATATCCTTGGCGTAAAACGAAAGGGGGAGCAAGAGACGCATTTGAGCGGGACGCACTCAACTTCTTGAAAGAAAATCCTCGTCAAAAATTTTATCGTCTTGAGAAGCAAAATGGATATACCACCTTGCGTTATGCACAAGCCAGCCTTATGAAATCAAGTTGCGTAACTTGCCATAACACAGATCCCACCAGTCCAAAGAAAAACTGGGAAGTAGGAGATGTTGCTGGAGCGTGGCAAATTTCTCAATCTCTCGATAATTTAATCACCAAAACCAACCAAAGTCTCCAAGGAACCTTCGCCATGTTAGGCGGTATGTCAGTCTTAGGACTCTCAGGATTGACACTTGTTGTTGGGAAACTTCGATAAAACGGGAGAAATTTAGAACATCGAATTAGAGAACGAACCACAGATTTAGCAGAAACCAATACTGAATTAGAAAAAAGAAACCAATTAATTCGCCAAGTTTTCGGACGATATTTAAGTGATACGGTTGTCGCTAACTTGTTAGAAAGCCCTGAAAGATTAAAACTCGGTGGTGAACGACGCAAAATTACTATCCTCACCTCTGACTTACGAGGCTTCACTGCTCTCTCAGAACGCTTTTTGCCAGAAGAAGTAATTCATATTCTTAACCTCTATTTAGAATACATGGCGGATGTGATTAATCATTACCAAGGTACTATTGATGAGTTTATGGGGGATGGTATTCTGGTATTATTTGGTGCCCCGATCGCTAAAGAAGATGATGCCCTCAGAGCCGTTACTTGCGCCTGTGCCATGCAATTAGCAATGGGTGGCGTTAATGAAAAGATGAAAACCCTCGGCTGGCCACCATTAGAAATGGGGATTGGTATTAACACAGGTGAAGTTATAGTCGGCAATATTGGTTCCGAGAAGCGGACTAAATATGGAATTGTAGGTAGTCAAGTAAATCTCACATATCGAATTGAGTCATATACTAGTGGCGGTCAAATTCTCATTTCAGAGCAGACTTTCAAAGAAGTTAGATCGAGCGTCAAAATTCTTGGACAAAAGCAAGTTCAGCCGAAAGGTATGAGCCAACCAATTACCATTTACGAAGTATATGGTGTGGGTGGACGATACAATCTTTATTTACCCAAAGACGAAGAAATATTTTTCCCTGTTCCTCAAGAAATTCCGCTTTTATACACTATTCTGCATGACAAGCAAATGGGTAATCCGGTTTTTTCAGGACATTTAATTAAACTATCAACAAAAGGAGCCGAATTACAAGTAGATATCCCTAATGAAATACCTTATAACTTAACTAATATTAAAATTAATCTTTTCATATCTCAAAACCCAACACAAGTAAGTGAAGATATCTATGCCAAAGTATTAGAAAAAGTAGCAACCACAGGAAGCTTTTATATTCATTTTACGGCTGTTCCTCCAGCACTCGTAGCTCAGTTTGATAACCTCTATAAAATGATTTCTCAAAAACCTAATTAAGCAGAAGACAAAGTACACCGTAGCATAACTTTGCCTCCCTTTAACAAAGATACAAGTTGCATTATATTAAAAACTCTGCGTCCCTCTGCGCTTTACTTTGCGTACCTTTGCGTTTAAACTAAAACCTATCATCACAAAATTAACCCACTAATTTAGATATTGACCCCCACTTTGGAAGCCGTCAATATCTAAGAGATTTAATTGATGCTGCCCACGAGCGCAGGATGTATGTCATCCTAGATGTAGTATACAACCAGAGTGATGATAACTGGTTTTACAAAAATGATGCGATCGCAGCTTTAGCAAGAGTTTATCAATATTGGATTGCTCTTTCTGACTGCGATGGCTTTAGGGTAAATAGCCTCAAGCACGTTTTTCCAGAAGATTCCCGCAAATTCTGCACTGCAATTCGTGAATACGCTGAATCTATCGGTAAAGACAACTTTTTACTCACTGGGGAAATGATTCCATAACACTGGTATTTTAAGAAGTTACAACTTTGATAACAATTGCAACACCCTGCACTTTAAAAATACAGGGTGAAAGACAGCGATAAGAGTGAATAAGCTATATTTTGTGTGATTCCCAGTTTCTATTTACCTCAAAGCCAATCTCGATAAGCTGATATTTCATTTACGCTAATTTCAAACGGCATCCCCTTGCCAAATGGCGGATAAACGCGAATTTTGCCATTGCTAGCAAACCTCTCTAACCTATTACCCAACTGGGGAATATTGCTGACTATATGCCAGTAAGATAATATGTCAGGGCAGTCAATAATTAATGTTAGGATGCTAGCATTTGTTGTGAGATACCACTGACAATTAGACAACAGTACTCGCGTAATGCGATCGCAAGCTTGATAAAAGCATCTGCCAGTAGATTGCTCTAGCTCCATTTGCAGCATTCCATCCTGTTTTGTTACCTCAGCGGGAGGTAAATCATCGGGAGGAAGCAAGTATAGTTTAGAAGACATAATTTCGCACCTCTTGGTTGTAGCGCGTCAAACTCTCCAGGTTTTTTTGCAAATTCGCAGACGAGGGTTTGAGTGCTAGCGTACCTAAATTTAATTCGTCCTGAAATTTCTTGATTTTGTCTCGACAAGTCCCCACATCACCGATAATTGAGTTCTCAATCAAATAGTCTTCATCGAAACAAATATTTGTGCGATCGAATGGTTTTTGGTTGGGATTCGCACTATTGAGCAATAATTCAGCCGAATTAGCTTTCATTTTCTGGCTAAATTTGCGAACGAAAGGTAACGCTTCACTCACCGCCTCGTCAAATGTTTTGCCAACAAAAAAGAAGCGTGCCAGCACAAAGTTTTCCGCACCACTAGAATTTAAGGCTCGATATTTAGTAACAGTATCCTTCAATCTCTTTAGGGAAAATGGCGGCCCACCCATCAAGCTGAAGGAATGTTTAGCAGCCAACTCGATACCGTCATCACCACCAGTCGCAACATAGACTGGGATTTGACTTTGCAATGGTTTGGGGTAAATTGTCAGGCGATCGCATTGATAATATCGCCCATTAAATGATACATCAGTTTCATATAAGAGCTTGTGAATCAGTGCGATCGCCTCTAGCATCTTGGGACGGGATTCACTTGGGAGTGTCGCAAAATGCTTGTTTTGTTGAGGAAAGGGGCCGCCTTTGGCAACTCCAAATAATAATCGTCCATTGCACAAGTTATCCAAAGTGGCAATATCTTCCGCCACCCTAATGGGATTATGGAATGGCAGCAATACCGCCGCAGTGCCTAATTGGATAGTTGAAGTCAATCCCGCCAAATGTGCCATTAATACCAACATAGACGGGCTGAGATTAGATTCACTAAAATGATGTTCGCTCACCCACGCTTCCTCAAAACCTAAGCTTTCTGCCTGTTTTACCAGTGCAACTTGCTCAAAGATGGCACGACGAGCATCTTGGTGAAAATTATCGTAATTGCAGAAAATTCCAGTTTTCATTACTTGCGTTGATACTTTATATTCACCGTAGGTGCTGATTATTCTAGTGGTTGATGGGTTTGTAGTAAGCACTAAAGTGCTTAAATATTTGAGGAATAAAGTCCTCTCTACAAAAGCATTTACTCCTCTCAATTAATGCGATGAATCACTAAGTTGCAACCCACTGCAACTCCAACCATAACCGTGGGTTGTTCTCTTTGATCTTCGACATCGGATCGCGCAACAATCGCTTGGCATTCATGCAAACAACCTGGATTAGACCCATATTGTCTGCTACTTCTCTAAGTATTTCTTTTTGAGCTTGCACGCAGGAAATCATCTCGTCAGAGCAATAAATTCCTATATATTGCAAACGTCTGGCAGGTCGTCCCCAAAAACAGGTGATGACTTTCACATAACACCCATCCAGCAATTCTCCAACTTGCGGGTAGTAATGGTTGACGACTCTTGTGAATTCTTTGGCTAAGATATCTTCAGCAATCATTAGAACTGATATTTCTGTAGCGTCCATCACGCTATTTAATATAACATAGTTTTATCAGTTAAACATGACAAAATAGTGTAACAAGCTGGAATAAAATATTAAATATTGCATAAAAAAAGAGGTGTACCTCATTCGGGATTGCCTCAGATTTGTGTAAAGCACTTTGATATTAAAAATTCGTAATTTCTAATTCGTAATTCGTAATTCGTAATAAAATTCGCAAAATTGCCAACGTAATTATATTATATATAGATTGGGATTGAAACCCTATCCATAATAAATACTACGACTTTTAGAAGGTCACTGACTCTAAGTCTTAATTTAATTACGAATTACGAATTATTGTTGAATTCTAACTTTTGAATTTTTAATTATTATTACCGAGCATTGCGTTCGCAAACTAAGACCTCTGCGATGATATCCGGCACATTTACAAAGTCTATAAATCTTTCAGAACCAAGGATTGGTGAAATAAATGTATAGTTTGGATCGCACACTCCATTGTCATATACTTGAATAAACCACCGATCGGGAAATCCTTCTATACCTAGTTCCACAGTGTACCAACTCTCCCCAATCAGACGAGAGTTAAAGATTGTAAACCACTCTCTGTTCTCTTCTGAAATATTCCAGTC
The DNA here is from genome assembly GCF_036917415.1 of Nostoc sp. GTDB lineage: Bacteria > Cyanobacteriota > Cyanobacteriia > Cyanobacteriales > Nostocaceae > Nostoc. The sequence goes on from NZ_JBALDJ010000002.1 coordinate 18,210, forward strand.
TGCCATGAGCAGTTCTAAGGCTATTTGTCCCGCATCCGTTGAAGTCAACAACATTTTTACTCCTTATTTGCAACTTCAGGATTTACAACTTCAGTATTGGGAACTTCAGGGTATAAACCTAATTCCTTAGCTAGCTCACGCGCCACAAAAAATAAAAATTGGGCACCATCTTGATTGCCTTCATGGGCAAACATAGTTGCTACTTGTAACATTGTTTCTACTAAACCGGAATCAATCAATTCGGGTTTAGATTCCAAAATTTCTGGTTCTTGACCATTAGGGCATTTAAGTAACTCATCAATCAGATTAAAATACAGCTGTTCGCGTTGTTCTGTCATGGTAATTTTCTTGATTTTAGTAAATTGTGAATAAGTTACTGTTCGATACTTTGGCGCCACAGTCTTTCCAACATTTCAACTTGTTCTTTTAAGACAGCAGCACGATGAACAAGATATCTGTCGTAAAAAAGAATTCCTAACCCAACACAAATCGGGGTTAACAAGAAGAACCATTGCAGGATAGTAGCAAATTTATATTGTTCAGCAACAGTAAGCATTTGATGAACCACATTACGATCGGAGGATTGAATGTTAGTCTGAGGGGAATGTGTACCCTCTGTGTAGGGAGCCAAGGCGGGAGCATCTGTAGTCGTGTTGTTAACTTTGCAAGCTAAATTCTGAGATTTTACTAACTCCAGATGTCGCTCCCAAACGATGCCAAATACTACTATTTCTGGTGAAAGCACTGCTAAAGTAACGACGCAAACTGTGAGAACATTTAAAAGTTTGGCTTTCATCTTGGCTCTCCCTCGCTAGGTAGTATGCACCCAGTAAGAAAATATCTTTTGCTGTTTATCTAAAGTAGTTGTATATTTCTACCTATCAAACAGTTTTGATATTAAAATATGTGTAATTGGTAATTTTCACAATCGTTAGTTTTCAGTTATTTTTCTGATCGCCACTGATCCTTAACTCATAAAAAGTTACCAACCTTTTCACAAAACGTAGGATTATTCAGTCAGAAGTAACGCACTTAAATTCGGTAATCTGGTTTCATCTTACTCTCAAAAGAGAGATTAAGAAGTCCCCCCTAGTTCACTAAGCTTGCGCTCAGGAATGTTGGGGGGTAGAGGGGAATCTCTGCGTAAATCCTATACGATTTATATCAGCCGCTCTCCACAAAACAGTTTATCCCAGCCCTGTTAAGATTATTAAATTCATTAGAATAGTACTCAAAGCCTATAAGCCTCACCTAATAAGTATTTTAAAAATTCATTGGGGTATGGGTGCTAGTGTTTTTCGGGCGGGGTTCTAGTATTTCCGAGGTGGGGTTCTGGTGTTTTTGCACTCAACTTTAAAGCAATGTAGGCAATGGTTAAAGACTCTTTCCGATGTAATTTTGGACTGAGAAAATCTGTACTCAAAAGAAAATATCAATGCTCTTGATAAAGATAGACTAATAAATCAGGAAAAGCAATTAAGTATTTTGAAAATCAATTATTATATTTTCCTAACAAATAGAAAATAAAGAAAAAATATTTATATATACAGAATTACAAAAATTGAATCTTAGCCCAAGAGACAATAGTCAGCAATTCCAAATGGTAAAATAGAAGAATGATAAGCTAGCCTCTTCTCAAGTGAGAATCAATGGGAATATCTAATAAAAGTTCTTCCTAAGCTTTCATATTCTGTAGTTTAGTTAGAATACATACTATATGCACTCATTGGCATGAAACGGCAAAAGAAATACATCAACGCTTATTGTTATAAGTAAATATTCTGTACTAAGATTTAGGATTTTAGGAGTTAAATAATGCGGATTGCTCAAGACGTAACAGAACTGATTGGACGAACACCTTTAGTTCAACTGAACAAGATTCCTCAAGCTGAAGGAGTAGTAGCAAGGATAGTTGTTAAATTAGAAGGGATGAACCCAGCGGCTTCGGTGAAAGACCGCATCGGGTTAAGTATGGTACTCTCGGCAGAAGCCGCTGGCTCAATTTCTCCAGGAAAGACCATTTTAGTAGAGCCTACTTCAGGTAATACAGGAATTGCTCTAGCGATGGTAGCAGCAGCGCGTGGCTACCGTTTGATTTTGACGATGCCAGAGACTATGAGCCAAGAACGACGGGCTATGCTTAGAGCTTATGGTGCAGCTTTAGAATTGACACCAGGCACTGAGGGTATGCGAGGAGCAATTCGCAAAGCCGAAGAAATTGTGGCTAATACTCCCAATGCTTTCATGCTGCAACAGTTCCGCAACCCTGCTAATCCCAAAGTTCACCGAGAAACCACCGCCGAAGAAATTTGGGCAGATACAGATGGGGAAGTAGATATTCTCATTGCTGGGGTAGGTACTGGTGGAACGATTACTGGGATTGCAGAAGTACTCAAACAGCGCAAGCCGACTTTTAAGGCGATCGCAGTTGAACCCAGCAATAGCCCAGTCCTCTCTGGTGGTGAAGCCGGGCCACATAAAATTCAAGGTATTGGGGCCGGATTTATCCCAGATGTTCTTTGCCTAGAATTGGTTAATGAAGTAATTAGAGTCAGCGATGAACAAGCGATCGCCTATGGGCGACGTTTGGCAAAAGAAGAAGGCTTATTGTCTGGCATATCCTCTGGTGCAGCTTTGTGTGCTGCAATTCAAGTAGGTAAACGTCCAGAAAATGCCGGACGTTTAATTGTGATGATTCAGCCTTCCTTTGGCGAACGTTATCTCAGCACACCCATGTTTCAAGATTTGTCTTTAGAAACCGCTGGCGTTCGTTAAAAAGACAGGGGGACAAGAGAGTAATGAACCTCTCTGTCCTTCTCATTTGGCTCTTATATAAATTAAGGCAACTTACCTTTTGAGGTGCGATCGCATCTCATATTACATTACTAGTACAGCACGGCGTAAATAAACCATCCATTCAAAATCAACCAAACGGTTATACTGCATTCGTTTTGAATTTTAAATTTGGAATTCCGGCTTGCAGTATTAGTGCTGCTAACTCCTTGACATTCCCACGGCTGCGTAAATATTGCTACGCTCATTCCCCTTAAAAGCCGTGGTATTCTTATGCGGAACTTGCCTATGTTGGGTTGCCCCGATTACAGGTTTTACAGTTTATGCTTGCCCGAACTATAGATATAGCGCTTCTGGGTTGAGTGCAATACAGACCTAATAAGAACAGTCCCTAACCTTACAAAACAGATTATTTTCTCGAAACTCTTGCTGTCTCGGTGGGTAAAGATTAACATATCTGTGGGCAGAAGCAATATCTTCTTAAATTAACCCTAACAACAGTGAAAACCTTGGTCTGTCTATTTTAAAACTTGTTTAGCACCAGTTAAGCTTATCTGCATATAGTGACTTAAGACCATTACCTGCTAGGTTATAAATCAGTACAGACTATACTATAGACAATTTACTCAAAACTCTTTTCAGCTTTAAAATTCAGAGGTATCAATGATTATAACTAATTTTAGCAAACAAAGAAATGAATTTAAGGAATCTAAAGTACTCAAAACTAAACCACATTGGCAAGGGCAAAATTTGAGCGATACTGCTGTCAAAGGTAAAGATACCAAGATGCGAGATCCTGCACCTGATAGTTTGATTTTGAATAACTTAAATCGCGGTCGAGTTGCTATTTTTATTGATGGCTTAAGCCTGTTCCATACAGCTCTGCAACTCGGCATAGAAATTGACTACGTTAAATTGCTTTGTCATTTAACCAGCGGTTCCAGACTGTTGCGTGCTTTTTTCTATACTGGAGTTGATATCAGTAATGAAAAGCAACAGGGTTTTCTATTGTGGATGCGTCGTAATGGCTATCGCGTAGTGGCAAAGGAACTCGTTGTACCAACAGAGAATTTCAAAAAATCAAATCTGAACGTAGAAATTGCTGTAGATATGATAACTTTAGCTCCTTACTACGATACAGCGGTTTTAGTCAGTGGCGATGGAGATTTAGCTTATGCTGTGAACGCTGTCAGCAGAATGGGGGTTCGAGTGGAAGTAGTCAGTCTGCAAACAACGACTAGTGAAAGTTTGATTGATGTTGCTGACTGTTTCATTGACCTCGATAGTATTAAAGCACACATTCAAAAAGATTCTAATCTTGGCTATAGTTATCGCACAGCGTCAAATTCAAACCTCTAATTAAAAAGAGGCAAAGAGTGGGAAACACAGAGACGCATAAAAGATATCTCTGTGTCTCCGTGTCTTTGCTTTGCCCATTTTGCTCGATCCTATATTTCAGATGGATATTTTAATAGTTGAAGATGAACCAGAAATTGCTCGTTTAATCGAACTCTCTTTAGAAAAAGAAGGATTTTTTTGTCGCACTAGCCGTGATGGGATGAATGCTTTGCGGATGTTTCAAGAGCAACCACCTGATTTAATCATTCTAGATTTAATGATTCCTGGTTTGGATGGGTTGGAAGTTTGTGCCCGAATTCGCCAGAAACCAGGTGCAAAAGATCCTTACATTTTGATGCTCACGGCTAAGGGTGAGGAAATCGATCGCGTCATCGGTCTATCTACTGGTGCTGATGATTATATGGTCAAACCCTTTAGCCCCAGAGAGTTGGTAGCTAGGGTGCGGGCACTATTACGGCGTAGCCTCCGCCAAGGGGGACAACATCAAGTCAATCGTACCCAACACTTTATTGTCGATGTAGACCAGCGCACTGCCAGTCGCCAGATGAATTCTCAAGAAGTTGAAATTTTGGACTTAACTACCCTAGAATTTAACTTGCTAACCACCTTTGTCAGTAATCCTGGTCGAGTTTGGAACCGCACTCAACTAATTGATAAACTTTGGGGAGATAATTTTTTTGGCGATGAACGAGTGGTAGATACTCATGTAGCTCGGTTGCGAAAAAAGATTGAACCCGATCCAGCAAATCCTACTTTTATTAAAACTGTTGTTGGGGTGGGCTATAAATTTGAAGATCCTCTGGTAGCGTAAATATTATGAAGATGGGGCTGAGAGGACGCCTATTTTTCTCCCACTTAGTAGTAATGATCGTGGGGGTAGCTAGTCTGGTGAGCATCAGCAAAATCTCTTCCCCCCGCTTATTTGTCTTACATTTGGAAGGATTAGAAAATCAGGGGTTCGACTTAATCGATGTCCGTGCTGAATTGGTTACAGGATTTGAACTTGCTTGGCAGCGAAGCACTCTTTGGTCAGTCTTAGTCGGCACTACCGCCGCCGGAGGATTGAGTTACTGGGTATCCAGACGGATTATGCAGCGATTGACCGAGATGGAACAAATCACCCAAAAATTTGCTGCTGGTCAGATGGATGCACGATTACCTGTGTCTGACATTCCAGAACTCAGTGGACTGAGCACTAGTTTCAACCGAATGGCAGCCAGTTTAGAAGGCGTAGAAGCGCGACGGCGAGAAGTGATTGGAGATATGACCCATGAACTCCGAACACCATTAACTGTGGTGCGCGGTTACTTGGAAGAACTGGCTGATGGGGAAATTGAAGCGTCTCCTGAAATCTATCGACGTTTAGCTAAAGAAACTCGACGCTTAGAGCGGTTGGTGAACGATTTACAAGAACTATCTAAGGCAGAAGCCGGTTATCTACCAATTAATATCCAACGGGTAAATTTGCGTCCGTTGTTAGAGTCATTAGTGGAGAAATTTACCGACCAACTATTAGAAGATGGGCCAGTTCTGCTCTTGCAATGTCCATCTGTTCTACCTCCTGTATTGGCAGATATCGATCGCACGGAACAGGTATTGGTTAATTTGCTAGGTAATGCAGTACGTTATACTAACGAAGGTTCAATTACCATTGGTGTTGGGATTGAAGCATCTCAACTCTGGATTGCGGTTAGTGATACAGGCATTGGTATCGCTCCAGAAAATTTGCCCCATGTGTTTGAACGCTTCTGGAGAGCCGACCAATCGCGCGATCGCCATTCGGGAGGTACTGGTATTGGTTTAACTATTTCCCGCCGTTTGATTGAATTACAAGGCGGTCAAATTCAGTTAGAAAGCGAATTGGGAGTTGGTAGTACGTTTCGCTTTTTTCTGCCTTTGGCTTGAGTTGAGCCATAAAACCTTGAAATCCCAGAGATTGACACAAGGTAGTCATGGCTGTGTCATACCCAATTGCTAATTTGAAAGTATCCCAAATCTTGGTTCGTTGATGGATGCCGAGATTTTGGAATTGCATAGAGTATAACATTATGTCTACTTTTGTTCTGGCTGCTTTTTTGGTTAGTTTACTGAGCTTTTCGGGTTACGCTGCGATCGCCTACCTGTTCCCTCAAAATCGTTCCCAAGACTGACCAATTAAAATAATTCGTAATTCGTAGTTAAGAATTGAATTACGAATTGGTAATTAGTTAATTTCCTTTCTCAATAATTCTGGAATTTGTGAAGGGCGTTCAGCTACTGTCACTTCCGCTTCTTTTAAAGCAGCTAATTTACTTTGGGCTGTACCAAAGTTCGGATCGCGTCCGATAACTGTTGCTAAAGTCCCGGTTTGACGCCAACTTTTTCCTGGTGGTGCTTGTCTACCTGCAATGTAGGCAATTACTGGTTTATCAATTGCCTCAGCAATGTACCGCGCTGCTGCTTCTTCACTACCACCACCAGGTTGACCAACTAAAACGATCGCTTGTGTGGTTTCATCCTCATCGAGAATTTGCAGCCATTGCAAAAATGAGGAACCGACGATCGCATCACTACCAATACTGACACTAATCGACTGCCCTAAACCTGCTTTTGTCAATTCGTAGGCAATTTCGTAGGTGAGGGTACTGCTACGACTAACGATCCCCACTGTTCCAGGGGTATAAAATTCGCTGGGTTGAGTTCCTAAGAGAATTTTTCCCGGTACAATGATCCCCGGACTATTTGGCCCGATTACCAAAGTTTCACAAGCTTCGGCTTTGCGGAGTAATTGCACCATATCCAAAGGCGGCACGCCAGCAGTAATAATAATGATCTGGCGAATATTAGATGCGATCGCTTCTAATGCTGCATCTAACACGTCGTAAGGATCTACACAAATAATTGTTGTGTCAATTGCCCCAAATTGTTCTATTACCTCCTCTACTAAATCCAATACTGGCAGTCCATGCAGTTCCTGTCCGCCGCATCCAGGATTGACACCAGCTACTAAATTTGTGCCATAAGCTTTCATTTGATCGACATGAGTGCTTGATATAAATTCACAAAAGCCTTGAATTAAGACTTTACTTTCTGGCGTTAGGTTCATAAAAAATTACCGTAAGTTTGGCAACCCAGCGCCTTGAACCACTGGGCATAAAAACAACACATTTACAGTGTCGTATTGATTCAATTTTTACTTAAATTCCAAAAATTAGTCTAGAAGCTGAGTGTTCCAAAACTCAGAAAACCAGCCTCTAAGTAGGTGGGCGTAAATAATTATCGTTAGGATAAGGGAGGGGGCAGGGGGCAGGGGGCAGGGGGCAGGGGGCAGGGAGCAGGGAGCAGGGAGCAGGGAGCAGGGGGCAGGGGGCAGGGAGCAGGGGGCAGGGGGCAGGGAGCAGGGAGCAGGGGGCAGGGGGCAGGGAGCAGGGGGAAAAAGGGTTTGAGCCTTATTTACTTTTCTTCACATAGTTCGGTTTTATTCTGCCCACTTACTTAGCTAGGAATATTCAGTTTGAATACACTATATAATTTAGTCCCATAAAGCAAAGCTGTACTTGATTTGAATATCAAATTCAAAAATTTATACCCGACGGTAAAAATTAATAATTTTTGATTTTTGAATTGGAACAAAATGACATTCACTATCTTTTATTAGCCGTTGGTTTAGCAAGGAGAATTGCTGCTGCCACTGCCTCATCTAAATTTTCTACCACGACAAGCGCATCGGTGTGGGTTTTTAGTGTCGTCAAATATTTTCTCGCAGTGTTAAATTCAGAACCAGCAAGACGGACAACTAAGGATGGAAAATTAAGCTGTCGGCGTTTACTACCATTAGAACGTACAACCTGTGATTGAAGTTCGCTGTTGTCTAGCTGCACAACTCTGGCTATCACTTCAGCCACTTCCTCAGTTTGCGGAATGCTACCCAGAAAGTTAATTAGTATTACTTGAATGCTTTTATCAGCCTCCAGCATTTTCAAACCTATTTCTAGGCGATCGCGGAAGGTAGTTGGTGTAGTATCTGTAAGGAAAGCATGACGTAGATTCAAACAAACACCTGGATTGCCACCAGCATTTGCAACTAAATCTAAAGTTGCCATCACTGAACCAGTACCATTACCTAAAATACCGATTTTTCCATGCATTTGCACACCATCCCAATCGCCCAAAATACCGTTGATTTCAGTACTGGTATGACGACTGATAATTTTTGCTGCCATTTCGGCCAGATCGGGATGACGCTTGATCGCCCGTTCGTTGACCCTGACTTTACCATTAAGAGCCATAACTTGACTAGTAGTACTGACTGCCAAGGGATTAATTTCGACTAAATCCAGGTCTTTTTGGACAAATAAGTGGTACATCTTCTCCACAACGCTGCTTACCGACTGCATCAGCGTCCCTTGCAAACCCATTTTCAAAGCCAATCGTCGAGCATAAAATGGCGAGAACTCCTGCTCCACAACAACGTAGTGCATTCTTTCCCCAGCCGATTCCCATTCGATGTCTGCTTCTTTGCAACCTAAAAGTACTGGTCGGCAGGCAGCAGTATCTAAAACTACTGCTAGATAAAATTCCTGGTTGGCGTCGTATTTAGATTCTGCCAGTACAACTTCCGGCAATTCGCCCCATATTGGTAAACTAAAGATATTTTGAGCTGCTGCGATCGCATCGATAGTTGTTTGGGCAAACCTGACTCCACCCGCTTTTGCCCGTTCCGCTCCGTGGACTTGAGATTTCAGTACAATTGGAAAGCGAATTTTTAACCGTTTCAAATCTGTAGGATGGTCAATTCGTTGGGAAGGCAATACCGGAATGCCTATCTTCGCAAACCATTCTTTAACTTGGTACTCTAATAAATCCATTGATACACCTTGTATTGACACTTTCCAAGCTTTTGGTTAGTCCTGTCTTAATATTTTGCAGCACCTTTATTGCAGAATTAACCTTTTTGCAGCTATAAAAACTTATTTTTTACGGATCAATTTTATCGAATTCAGCAAATTCAGCATATTAATTTCGATAGCCAATCTGTTTGTAGCAGAGCCACAACAGGTAATTAATTTTCTCAGCAAGTTTCCCAGCATAGAAGATAACTAGCATTTCTGTCAAAACCCTCTGACATAGCATGGTTTTCTTAACCTCTAGATAATTTGGCAACAATTGCTTGCAACTAGCATTTCGCAGAGCAGTAGCTTTTGTGAATTTAATTGTCGCAAAGTAATGCAGTGAAAATACCCAAATCGTTTATTATTCCCATTTTTTATTTGTAATTTATATCTGAAGACAGATTATTTAATTTTGCATCTAGCGCTGTAAAAATGTATCGTCACGAACAATAATTACTTTTTTAACTTTTGGTGAAAAGTCAGAATTTGTGTTAGAAAGTTGGTCGTTCAGATTCTCAGGCTGTGGTTGATTAAACTGTGCATTTGCATTCAACAAACCTAAAAAGTTCATTTCATCCCCTTACAGATAATCAAAACAATATAGAAGTTCAGCGGGAAAGCTGTATGAAAGTAGCAGTCCAGCAGGAAGATTTACAGCTTTTAGCCAAAACTTTGCAAGAACAATTACTTGTAGAAGTCTCAACCGCTGAAGTCTTCGAGGTTAAGTGCGTCGTCAATAAAGGCGAACTAATGATTTTAACGCAACACGCGTCAGATGTAATAGTTGACGCTCAACTAATTTTTGCAGTCATTGAGGAAGTACTTCAATCTCTAGCACCCCACAAAGAGCAGCGGGTGCAATGTTTCCTCAGAGTTTTTGGCGAACAATTCCCTTATACTAAATGTTTCTTGGCGTTGAAGCCGACTGAGGGATGGGTAGCAGAGGGAGATGACGAAGCACAAGAAGATAAGGAAGTAATATCCCCCTTATCATCTCTGACATATTCACCATCAACCAATGAGAGTGAAGAAGAACTGTTTGACCCGTTTGCAGATGTGCCGAATTTGTCGGCTTCAAAGCCAGGATTCCAGGTCAAACCTATCCTACTGGGTGCGGCGTTGGTGGGAATTATAGTTTTAGGTGGTGGTGCTTACTTATTGACTCGCCCTTGTGTGATGTCTGAGTGTAAAGAAATACAAAACGCCAAGCAATTAAAAACAAAATCTCCACAACTGATGCGCCGCGCCAAGTCTGAAAAAGAATTAGTTGCTGTACAACAGCAACTTGCAACAGCCAGTACAAACCTGAATGTAATTCCTAGTTGGTCGCCTCGTTACCAGCTGTCACAGGAACTAAAAGCAAGTTTGTCTGGGCGAGCAGAAAAAATCAATCAGGTGGTCAAAGCTTTGCAAACGGCATCTTTGGCGACACAAAAAGTTCAAACTCCTGCATCTAGCTTAGAGGAATTACAAACTAGGCAACACTTATGGCGACAGGCTATAGCGCCACTAGAAAGTATAAGTTCCAGTAGTGAACTCTATGGGTTGGTGCAGGGTAAATTACTGAATTATCGTGTCCGTTTGCACGCTGTAAATCAACAGATATTTATTGAGGAAAAATGGCTGAAAAAACTAACCGCAGCAAAAGTTGTAGCTGTTGCAGCCGAGAAGCAGGAAGCTATTGCTAAATCCTTGAATGACTGGCAAAAGGCGCAGTCTACTTGGCTGGTGGTAATTAATGCCTTGAATACCATTCCCCGGAATAGCGTTGGATACCAAGAAGCCCAAAAGCTGTTGATAGATTATAAACCTAAATTAGTACTAGTACGCGATCGCGCTACTAAAGAACAATTAGCTGTTAAAACCTACCAACAGGCCCTTAGCACTGCCAAGCAAGCCAAAGTTTATCAACAACAAAACCAATGGCAAGCAGCAGCGATATATTGGGATCAGGCTTTGCAAACTTCTAAAAAAGTTCCCCAAGATAGCTTGTACTACACTCAAGCTCAGTCTCTCATCGAACCCTATTCAGCTGCGCTCAAACAAGCACAAGAAAAACTACAAGTTGTTAGTAGTTTGCAACAAACCCGCACTGACTTGAATAAGACCTGTATTAATGGAATTCTGATTTGCACCTTTAGCATGGACAATGCAGGAATTATTGTCCGGCTAACCCCAGAGTATGACCAAATAAGGCAAAATAACTTGGCTAATCCTTATTCTAAGAATTCGGATACTGCTGTTGACGTTACCAATCACTTGCAAATCTTGCGAGAAGCCCTAGCCGTAATTGGTGATAATGCTAATCTGTCCCTTTTTCTTTATGATTCCCAAGGTCAGGTAATTTATACGCGGACTTTAGGCGGGTAAGTAGAATACCCATTGAAGTATAAAGGATGAATTATACATTAACTAATTATTTGTCAATTTACAGCTATTTTCAGGTAAATAAACCACGCGGTAGGGGCACAGCAATGCTTATTGGTGTCAACTTAACGCTAAACCCGCTTGGTGAAAACATTTTGCCCTCACCCCCAGCCCCTCTCCCAAGAGAGAGGGGAGCTAGACATTCAATTCCCCTTCTCCCAAGGGAGAAGGGGTTAGGGGATGAGGGCGTGAGGGATTTACAAAACGCCTGTCTGATATAGTTTTCGGCTTAAGTTAACACGTATGAGCAATGCTGTGCCCTTACGACAGATGTGGTTCAAATACATGAAAACTGCTGTAACCTGACGGGGCGACGAAATAGCCTAAAAAGCTTAGAAAATGAAGGGTGCAGCAATTTATGGTAAAAAAAGATCGGTCGAAGTTTCTCAATAAGACCTATCTAATGATAATACTACCGGAATTCTATCAAACACACCTGAAAAGTCAACTAAACTTGGCTGAATATATGAAAAACTGCTGATGTCCCCTATCCTGTGGCTTATGAATCTAACGAAGATATGACATGGTTAAAAAATGACAAAGGTCGTCTCTTTGTTCGGTTCAATGGCTTGGGAAAACTGACCTTTGAGATTTACTGTGATAAGCTTCATTTGCAGTACTTTCAACGCTTTTTAAAATTTGCGAATCGCGACATTTAATTAGCGAATGTACAAGTTTTCAAGCGGGCGATGGGACTCGAACCCACGACGTTCACCATGGGAAGGTGACATTCTACCACTGAATTACACCCGCGAATTGCTACCATAGACTTATGGCTAAAATTAAGCATACCACTATTTACAGCTGTTTTCAATTGGCTAGAACATACACCATTTTGACAACTGCTGATGCATGAGTCCTGTGGCTGTTCAGACTAGGAAATTTTTTTAGCTAGCTGATGATAGCACTTACTACAATATTTAACTAAAGAACAATGTCCTCGCCTCGCTCGGTGAAGCGAACCTCTTTAATATTCCATTGAGCATTACTCGTTAGAGTTTTGCGGAGACTGCCAAACAGAGCAAACTGTTCACAACTAGAAAGAGAAGTTATTTGCCGCTTTGACTCAGGAGATATGCGTAAATCAACTGTAGCAATGCCATTTTTGATGTTGACACGATACCCAGACAAGCTAAAGTCGCTTGTATCTCGTTTTTCTAAGATTTTACTCACGACATTTGTCACTGGTTCATCGGCTGGTACTGAAACCTTTTCTGGAATTAGTTTTTGACATTGAGTATCACTTGTGTATAGTGTTACGCTAGTAGTTTTGCTAATGGCAACTTTAGAAGTTGATGGAGAAGGCGTATTTTCCTTAGAAGATTCTTGATTAGGAGATTTTTCTCTCAACTGAGCTACGCTAGGAATTTGGGTGGGAGCTTGAGAAGATACGTTATTTGTCGGTGCTGTGGTAGGGTAGGACGTTGCACTGTCAATATTACTCGCGCTGGGGTTAGAACTACAACTACCGAGGCTCACAACCATTGTTACAAAAATAACGGGTAAACAATATCTCTTGATTGTGTTCATAAATTTTGCTTATAAATGATGTTGCTGTTATCAATTTCAGTATCACTGGTATCAATTCCGCATAAATTCGTGAATATTGAGCCAGTCTATAAAGTGTCAAACCAAACTCTGTTAAAGTCAAATTCTATACTATACACCAAAATTACAACATCTGCTATTCAAGGAGCGATGTCTGACAACAAGCGGTTTTGTGTCTACGTCAATCCCAAAAAGCTTGATTAAAACAAGTAGGGATGCAGTAAACCAGAGAATTGCTACAACCAGTAGTACTGCATCTGCACTTACTGCTCGTGTTAAATAAATTTGGCAACAGTAAAATCAACTCCTTGCACAGTAGAGGTAAATCGTGCTGTTTTAAAAAAACAGCAAAAACTTGTGCTTTTAGGTTATTGATTAAAAGCAAATTGCAAAGCAAATTACTAGTTTTCACTACTTTTTTGTTTCGTCAATTGCTGGACTAATAATTGCACTCCCAAAGCCAACAAACCAATTGCTACTATAGCAAAAATCCCGCTACCTAAAGCAACTACACCAACAACCAGAGTGCGGACAGCAGAAGAAATCTTCACCACCAATGGATTGATTGAATGGATCGGTTTACTAGCAAAATTTGTCGCGATCGCAATCATCAGCGAATACGCTGCAAATCCCATCCCTCCAGAAATCACCGCCCCAGTAAAACAGCGTAACGGACTAGCTGTCACCTGTTCTTTAGCATCTGTTTGCGGCGTTAGATTTTGGTCATTCATAATATTTAGATTTTAGATGTTAGATTTTGGATTGGAGCATTAGGAATAATTATTGTCTTCAACTAATCGTCATTCAAATTGCATCTCTGCGTCTTTGTGTTTTTTTAGCGATTTGAACTATGCAACTTAAAAGCTCATCAACTTATTCCCTACACTCCATTAACAATAAAGATTTATTTAAATTGAAGATGCCACCTGAATACCATGTGTAATTGTCCGAGTCACAAACAATTCTAAGTCTTCATCAAGAATTGCTTCCCTAACTTCTAACTTCACTTGTTCTGCCTGCTGTTGAGACTCAAAAAGAGCAAATACTGTTGGGCCAGAACCAGACATCATTGTTCCTAAAACACCTTCTTGATTTGCAAACACTTCTCGCAACTGCAAGACTTGGGGATAGGCTGGCAATACCACGCGCTCTAAATCATTGTGCAGTTTTTGGGCAATTTCTCCCCCATCTTTATCTAGGACAGCTTTTACTATTGCTCCTGAATGAACTGCATTAGCACGCGCTGTCAAGTTGTTGTTATCTCTAATATAAGAATGACCAAACTGTTGTCGATAGGTTTTGTATGCCCAAGCGGTGGAAACTTCCAAACTGCGGTATTTTGCTAATACTATATAAATACTATCCAAACTTGGCAGCGGAGAAAGTTGCTCACCTCTACCTGTTGCGATCGCAGTTCCACCCGCCACACAAAACGGTACATCTGAACCGAGTGTACCTCCCAACTCCTCTAATTCTGACTGAGTTAATCCCAACTTCCATAGTAAATCTATCCCCACCAACACAGCTGCTGCATTCGTCGAACCTCCAGCCAACCCAGCAGCTACAGGAATCTGCTTGTTGACGGTAATCTCCACGCCTCCATATTTAGCAAAGGCTTCGGGAAATTGCCTCACCATTAATTCTGCTGCTCGGTATGCCAGATTACTTTTATCTGTCGGTACTTGTGGGTGGTTGCAGTGAACCCTAATGGTATCAGTACTAATGGAACGCACATCAATTTGGTCTGCAAGCCCGATACTTTGAAGTATCATGGCTAACTCGTGATAGCCATCGAGGCGATCGCCAATGATTTCCAGATACAAGTTGATTTTAGCAGGGGCAATTAGGCTGTAAGAACGCATTTTCTGGGAGTGGGGAAGGTTGGGTCCCCTCTGGGGATAAGGGGTAATGGGGAATGGAGAATGGGGAATGAAGTATGGGAAATGGAAAAAAATCTGCCTTGTTCCTTACTCCCTACTCCCCACTCCCAATTGATTTGCTAGAATTACCCATTGCTGAAAGCTGAGGTCTTCAGCTCTAGCTTGGGGATTTATTTTTAATTGTTCCAGTAAGTGGCTCAAGCGATCGCGTTCTATAACTGATTGCAAATTATTTCGTAACATTTTGCGTTTGGCACCAAACCCCAACTTTAAGAAATTTTCTAACTGTCGGGGATTAAGTGCTGGTATCTCTATTTTTCGGTGGCGCAATCGCACCACTGCTGAATCGACTTTTGGCGGTGGATGGAATGCGGCGGCTGGGACTGTGCAGATTAACTCACACTCAGCCAAATACTGTACCCGCACACTCAACGCCCCAAAGGCTTTTGATCCTGGTTTAGCATATAACCTTTCTGCTACTTCTTTTTGTACCAGCAACACTATTGAGTCAAATGGTTCGGGGTTAGGGTTAGCGATCGTACCCAGTAGTTTCTCAATGATTGGCCCTGTAATGTTGTAGGGAATATTGGCTACTACCTTATTTGGCTGTTGGAAATTGGGAAAGGCTGCCAGATAAGATGGTAAATCTAGAGTGAGAAAATCGCCTTGCAGCAGTAAAAAATTTTCAGTCTTACCAAGCTGCTTTGACAACAGTTGGCATAAGTCGCGGTCTATTTCAACTGCAACCAGAGATTGCACTAAGGGTAATAAACGACGAGTCAGAATGCCAGTTCCAGGCCCAATTTCCAGGACGCGATCGCTTTCTGTACACTCTGCTGCTTTAATAATTGCGTCGAGTGCCTTTTCACTTTTGAGCCAATGTTGAGCAAAGACCTTACGAGGTCGGATCATCTGTATTTCTTGCCTAGTCTAGTTTTTAGCTTTTTCTCAAAAACTCATTATAAATTTTGAAGTCCCTCTACAGCGCTAGATTCACTGTAACGCCTATCTAGGCAGCAGTGAGGAATTTTCTGCAATGGGCGAAAGCCTGACAAAGCAATACCGCGTGAGGGAGGAAGGCTCTTGGATTTACCCATAGCAACTAGACTAGATCGCAATAAAGTTTAAGGAGGCAGGAAGACGTTCGCGTAGCGTCTCGAAGAGAAGGCAGTTCTTGCTGGAGGGCATTGGTGTCAACTTAACGTATAAGCTAGATTTAGCGAACTTTCCAGGTTTGACCCTCACCCCCAACCCCTCTCCCAATTTTGGGAGAGGGGAGCAAATTCTCTAGTTCCCCGAATCCCAAGTTGGGAGAAGGGGTTAGGGGATGAGGGCAAAACGTCCTCTTAAAGCGGATTTTTTCTTAAGTTGACACCAATGGGCAGGAGGGAATCCCCATAAATAAATTTAGGGGATTTAACAATTGAGCGCTGTATTTTTTTGCGCCTACTCGCTGAAATACATTTTTTACCTTTTTTCATTAGGACTTACGCAAAAAACCTCTCTAACTCTTATTCCTCTGTGTTCTCTGCGTTCTCTGTGGTTTGATTTTCCGTGACCTGTGCGTAAGTCCTGTTCATAAATAAATTTAGGGGCTTTAAACCCTCGCTTGCAGAGGGAAAATAAATTCTTTCCTCCTGCCTCCTGCCCTCTGCCTTCTTTGGTCAAAATGAACCATTTCGACAAAACTTAATTATTTTTCAGAGAATTAGGCTTGCTCATCAGCACAGGGTTACGCAGAAATCACGTATGTTTGAAAATCTTCTAAACTTCACGATTCTTAACCATACCAGCTTGTTCGCATAGCTGATACCATTTCACTTTAAAGTTGATACATTTAGGTAAGCAGAGGAGCAGAGGAGCAGAGGAGAAAATATTTGTATCTTTCATTTCGTGAAATGGCATGACACAAGTCTCACAATCCAATAAGCTTTAAAGTGGTGATTTTTCACCAAACACATCTGCACAAAAAGGTAGACTTAGTTGCCTAGCCTTTTTGGATGATCCGATGGTCCATGTGTAAATGTTGCCTATTCTCTATCATCAGTTAGTCGTTAATAACTAGCTATTAATACATAAAATGTCCCTTAAAATCATTCAGAACTTTGACGGTAGTTTCACTCTTGAAGCACAGGCTCAAGAAACTCTATTCAATTTATTGATAAGCGTTGCCTTCTTGAACCAAATTTGTCAACAGTTGGGATGCGAGCAACTTAAATTTACAGAATTACTTTTCCAGCCAGTTCCTTATAGCTTAACTACTACTAAAGGAATGCCAGCAGAATTTGAAAAGTATCATGAATCTGATGAGTATGTCATTATCAATGTACCTCCAAACTTCATGTTTAGTGCTAAGATTTTTAAACCCAGTCGCCTTTGTGCAATTTACCAAAAATTGGGTAATGAATAATTTTCAAGATAATTTTTTTCTAATTCGTAATTTTCCATTCTGAAGGCAAATAGTAAGTTTGATATTTGATGTATGGCTTCTGAAACAAATCTTTCTTCTTTGGCAACTCTGGAATACATTCCTTACATTGACGATCGCGGCCAACTACCCGAACAATTTCAGGGTAAAATCGGTGTATATGCTATCTTTGACCAAGAAAAAACACTTCAATTTGTAGGATACTCCCGTGATGTTTATCTTAGTCTCAAGCAGCATTTAGTCCGTCAGCCACAGCAATGCTATTGGGTAAAAGTTCAAACTATTGAACGCCCTAGTCGCACAATTTTAGAAAATATTGAAAATGCTTGGATTGCTGAAAATGGCAGTGTGCCCTGGGGTAATGGGGATCAAAAGGAAAAATGGACTCATCCCATTGATGTCAAAGTTGTAATGACACCTCAAGAACAAGCAAATTATCAAAATCCAGCTAATGATGAATTAGCACAAATAAAAGTTCTTAAAAATGTGGCACGGAGAGTAGAAGCAGAAATTTCAACGCAATTATTAGAAGTGCGTGGTTTGCAAATGCAAATTCGCTTCAATCCTAAATTGAAAGAAGAAGGTTTACTAGATTTGAAATGAAAGTAGTTTTGGGGAAAACTAGCTTATGAATATCGCTTGTAATCTCCCATGACAATACAGCTGCTGAACGATCGCTATCAAGTTATCCGCACACTGGGTGCTGGTGGGTTTGGTGAAACCTATCTAGCTGAAGACACCTATATGCCTTCAAAGCGTTGTTGTGTGGTTAAACAGCTAAGACCGATTCACAACAATCCCCAAATTTACCAGTTAGTGCAAGAGAGGTTTCAACGCGAAGCAGCTATTTTAGAAGAACTTGGTGGGACAAATGACCAAATTCCGGCATTATATGCCTACTTCTCTTCAGGTGGACAATTTTACTTAGTTCAAGAATGGGTTGAAGGCGATACTTTAACTGGAAAAGTCCAGAAGCAGGGGCTATTTAGTGAAGGCGCTGTCCAGGAATTATTCATGAATTTATTACCTGTCCTGGATTACGTTCACTCTAGACATATCGTTCACCGCGATATTAAACCGGATAACATTATTGTGCGTCATCGGGATGGTAAGCCAGTACTAATTGATTTTGGTGCTGTGCGGGAGTCAATGGGAACAATAGTAAATTCTCAAGGCAATCCTACTAGTTCCATTGTGATTGGCACACCTGGCTATATGCCAAGCGAACAAGCCGCAGGTAGACCAGTTTATTCTAGTGATTTATACAGTTTAGGAATGACGGTAATTTATTTGCTGACTGGTAAACAGGCGCAACAACTAGAAACCGATTCCCAAACGGGTGAAATTGTCTGGCGGCAATATACCAGTCATGTTAGCCCAATTATGGCAAGAATAATTGATCGGGCGATCGCTTATCATCCACGCGATCGCTACCCCACAGCCAGAACAATGCTGGATGCTTTGCAGAGCATAGCAAATCCAATTCCACCGACACAACCCCTGTTGACTCAACCGATTGTAGTCTCTGCACCGCCACCTCAGACAGTGCCTGTCAAACCACAGCCTAGCCCTCAAAGTAATAGTAGTCAGAATAATATTCTCATGGGTAGTTTGATTGCAGGTGGGTTAATTGGTGCATCTGTGATTAGTCAAGTGTTACCAAAATCTTCTCAACCTACAGCAGACAAAACAGCATTACCTTCAACAGCACCATCAATTGTTACAAGTCCCGTGAGAGAAACTCCCACATTTACACCAACTACCCCATCTGTTCCAACTCAATCTACACCTTCCTCAACTACATCAATACCGCCAGTTGATACCACGACTCTCAACAATTATTTCTGGCTTTCTCAAAGACTTCTAACCGATGCAGATTTGGATGGTAAAAGCGGTTTTGAACTCGATATTATGCGAAATTCGATTTTTGCTATTCATGGCCGCCGTTTTGATAATACTGAATTGCAAAATTACTTTAATAACCAACCTTGGTATCGTCCTAGATATTCACCAAAGACATTTCCACTTAAATTGCTGTCAAAATTAGAGCAACAGAATGTAGATTATATCAGCAAATATCAGCTTAGTACTGGGTTAAAATATTTTCAATAATAAGTTTTTCATAATCGGGGAAATACTTCTCTACAAGAGGCTGCGCTAACGGCAAAATCTCACAGTGAGTAGTTGGACAAAGTTTACTGTAAAACCTGTAGAATTACCCAGTACAAGTGCCCCTTGCTCTTGTGTAAATCCTTATATTAGTTTTGACTTATCAATCGATTTATTGCTACTTATTAGATAATATCTAGGTTAGCTTGTGTAGTATATTAGACAATTTTATGGATATTCAATACCCTAAAATCGAGAGATATTAGGGGATAATCCGAGGGAAATGTATATGGGGTCAGAACAAGACTGTGTTTGTCTGCCATAAACTACATCTTTAGATACTAGTCAGTTTCCGAACCAGGCATTTATATTTAATATATAAGATAGCTATCTTCAATATTAAAAATCCATAAGTTAAAGAAATGCCATTTTTATATTTTCTTTGTTATTTTGTATTTAACGGGACAGTTCTTCATGATTTGGTGGGTTTAAATAACAATTAGTTAAACCATTTCTCTTCCCAAAGATGCATGTAAATTGTTTGCATTATGCTTACTTTGCTTCTTCATCTACAAGCGCAGTGCAAATTGACTAAACATATTACATGGTGATATTCTCAATCGGCAAATAGTTCATATTCACAAGGAAAACCTTGCCCACAACTATGCTTAAAACACAGAATCGGCGTATTTTTCTGCCTGCTTTTATTAAACCTTTAGAAGAAAAGAATCAAATAGTTAGTAAAAAGCAATTTGCTAAACCCAAATTAGATTTACTGCAACCATTACGTCAATGGCTCGACAAAATTGAGATTCAAAATCGGAAATTAGCTAAATTTATTGCTAAACTAATTCCCGCCCAGTGTCCATTCGAGCGTGATATCATGCTTTTTGGTCACAAAATAGGCCATATTCCGCCAATGTGCAAGCTGAATCCACTTTATAACGAACTTGTCTACTTGCGTTTTCGTGCTTTGTGTTATCTAGTAGATCAGTGTGGAGAGGATATTCAATCTTACTGCTGAATATAACTAGATAAAACACAATATGGAAATTAAAATTGAGCATCAACCCAGACAAGAATATCTCAATGAATTAGGTGTATTTAAATGGGAAATTTGGAAAAAGGAAGTTTCAAAATTTCCTTGGACTTATGATTCTCAAGAAACTTGTTATTTTTTGGAAGGTGACGTACTTGTTACTCCTGATGGTGGACAACCAGTGCAAATGGGTAAAGGCGATTTAGTGATTTTTCCCGCTGGTATGTCCTGCACATGGGAAATAACAAAGCACGTAAAGAAGCATTATTACTTTGATTAGTCAAAATTTAAAATTGATCCCCTTGGTTTTATTGACCATCCAGAAAACCAACATCTCATAACTCAATTTTGATTTATTTATATGAGGGGGAAGTTCGCAGCGAGTATCGTAGGATAAAGTGGCTGAATCAGTAAATTGCTTATATCCATCTCTGTCGAAACTAGTTGCAACTTCATCCCCTAAACAGTATTCATAGAAATAGATACTCTAATTCTCTGCAAGTTTGGCAGTAAACAAAGATCCCCGACAACTTTTGCGAAGTCGGGGATCTTGTGCGATCGCTAGCAGAGAAAATCCAGAGAGTTCATAATCGTGTTAGTGGGAGTTTAGTTACAGAAGATGCTATTTAGCAGCAAAAGGTTTCATCCCACCGCAATTTTATTGAGGAAAATGATTAACAATGTTACTGCATTTAAGTACTTGGCAAGAAGTCGAAGCTTATTTACAGCAATCAAAGGGGATTATTTTCCCTATTGGTTCTACAGAACAACACGGGCCAACAGGGTTAATTGGTACTGATGCTATTTGTGCAGAAGCGATCGCAGCCGGTGTGGGTGATGCAACCCAAGCGATCGTTGGGCCTACAATCAATGTGGGGATGGCACTGCACCATACTGCTTTTCCTGGGTCAATCAGTCTGCGTCCCAGCACTTTAATTCAAGTAGTGCGAGATTATGTAACTTGTTTAGCCAAAGCTGGTTTTAGCAAATTCTACTTTATTAACGGACACGGCGGTAATATTGCCACGCTCAAAGCTGCTTTCTCAGAAACTTATGCTCATTTAGAAGATTTGCAGATTGCCAATGCTCAACAGGTGCAATGTCAAGTAGCAAACTGGTTTATGTGCGGTTCTGTATATAAGCTAGCTAAAGAATTATATGGGGATCAAGAAGGTTCTCATGCAACGCCAAGTGAAGTAGCCCTCACCCAGTACGTTTATCCAGAGGCGATTAAGCAAGCACCCCTTTCACCAGAAGTTACAAGCGGACATAGGATTTATAACGCTGCTGACTTTCGAGTGCGTTATCCAGATGGACGCATGGGATCAAATCCAGCTTTAGCAACGCCAGAACATGGTAAGCAATTTTATGATTTGGCAGTTAAAGAACTTAGCAATGGATATTTGGAATTTGTGAACGCAGAATAAAACTCATGAAAAGACATTGTAGAGATGCGAGTAAAATCGTGTCTCTGCATAAAATATCTTGATAATGATTATTAGACATCTGGTGAAATGAAATATGCGTTATCCAGAATCCTTGTAAAGATATGTTAACGTAGTGGGGCAAAGCTCAGTCAAATTTCGTGTCTTTATATTCTTGTGGTTCAAAAAGATAAAAAAGCTGTAAATTATCTTAACTGTTAATAATTTGTTCCACTGCAACAGAGACATCTGGGAATGCAAGCGGTTGAATTATTCCCCCAGTCAATGTCAGTTTTGCCGCATACTCTCCATCTAAGATTTCTCGATACACCACCAAGTGTAACTTTTTTAGATTGACAACCCAATATTCCAAAATACCTGCTTCTGCATAGATTTTGCTTTTTGTCTCTAAATCCTTTTCTAAACTAGAGTTAGCGTACTCAATCAACCAGAAAATATTTTCTAGATAGGGATGATGCTGTCGATACTCGCGTCCTAAAGGTTGGACAATAGCAATATCTGGTTCGGGTTCCGAGTTGTTGGGTAGAGTAATTGGTTTAGCATGACGAATTTTGGCGCGTCCAGCTAATAACTTTGCTAGATAGTCACCAGCTTCACCACTACTATAAGCGTGAGGTTCTCCTTCTGGTGACATTTCGACAATTTCTCCTTTGAGTAGTTCAACTTTGCGATCGCTCAAAATGCCAGCGTCAATCATGCGGTGATATTCGTCAATCGTCCACTTAGCAACTATCACACTCATGACGATTGATTCCTCCTAATGATTCTTTATATTCTCCCATTTTAAATGGACTTCAGGTCTGATTCAGAATCAGTCGATTGATTGAAGATACAGACAATTTATCCTTAAGAATACTAAAAATTACTTATAGCCAAGATACCTCGACTAGAATAACTGTGTAGCAGGTTGACAAAGCGCTACAAGCGTATCATCCTAGAGTGTTTAGAAGGTAAACCAGATGAGTAACCACATTAAGAGTCTATGCTAACAGCACAACCTATCACTATTGATTTGTTTGCTGGGGCTGGCGGCTTTGGTCTAGGTTTCGAGATGGCAGGTTTCTCTGTTCCTTTATCCGTTGAGATTGATGCCTGGGCTTGTGATACACTGCGCTACAACCGTCCTAATATGACAGTTATTCAACAGGATATCCGTGATTTAAACACTGCAAGTAGCGTTAAGGATATCTGTCTCTTCAAGCCGGATATTGTTATTGGTGGGCCTCCATGTCAAGGCTTTAGTATTGCCGGCCCAGCACAAAAAGATCCTAAAGACCCTAGAAATAGTTTATTTATTAACTTTGCTGAGTCGATATGTTTCCTTGAACCTAAAGCTTTTGTAATGGAGAATGTTAAAGGTTTACTTTCACGCCAAAATATTGAAGGCAGAAAGGTAATAGATATTATTAAAGAAACTTTTGAAAATTTAGGATATTTTGTAGAAGTATGGTCATTAAATGCTGTCGAATATGGTGTGCCACAAATTAGGGAACGTATTTTTATTGTTGGAAATAAAACAGGAAAAAAATTAGGTATTCCTCCAAAAACACATTCCTTAGATTTATTACATATCAATAGTCCTCAATTATCAATATTTGCCTGTATGGGTTTACTTCCTGCCATAAGCTTATGGGATGCTATATCAGATTTACCACCACTAAATGCACGTGAGGGTGATGAGGAACAACCTTATATTTCAGAACCTCTGAATAACTATCAAAGCTGGATCAGGAATGGCAGTAAAACACTTTACAATCATGTTGCAATGGATCATTCCCAGAGACTTGTAGAACGCTTCAAACATATTAAATGGGGTGAATCAAGTTCAGACGCACCAAAAGAACATGGGGCTAGACGCCGTAGTGGAAATGGTGAGTTATCTGAGATAAGTTATGACCAGAATAACCGACGTTTAAATCCGTATAAACCATCACATACAATAGCCGCTTCGTTTTACGCCAATTTTCTTCATCCTTTCCAGCATCGCAATTTGACAGCCCGTGAAGGGGCGCGTGTTCAATCTTTTCCTGACACTTATCGTTTTCTAGGGAAGAAGACTGTTGTATCTCACAAGTTATTACATCGAGAAGAGAGATTCGACGAGAAGTTTCTTTGCCAGTACAATCAGGTAGGTAATGCTGTACCACCTATTCTTGCTAAAGCGATCGCACTTCATCTTCAAGAGAAATTAGAGCTATGCCCAAAAGCGATAGGAATCCTTTAGTTCACGGCTCTAATCTTGAACAAAAAGAGAATCACCGCACAAAATACAGAAATGTTGAGAGTAAAAAATATCTCACTGAAATTAGAACTGAGTATGATAAGTGGCGTTCAGGTAATCTCGAATTAGTTGGGCCTACATCAACACCTACAGATCAAGATGACGCAATTATTGCTACTAGGGTAGAACTTCTATCAAAATATAAGGACTTTTTAGACCAGCAGCACTATGCTGAGAAGTTTGATTCTAGATCAAACCTTCACTCTAGCGTGCTGGAGGAATTTCTCTACTATCTGTTTAAAGATTTAGTCAGAGACTTTGGAGAAAATGCTCTCATCGGCAAATCACATACGTTCAAAGATATTTTCTTTGTGCCGCCAAAATACTCTGAGATGCTTAAGCGTCCGTATGCACGTATTGAAAAGAAAGATCATGACTTTGTAATTGGAGCGACTATTCAAGTATCATTTGAAGCAGCAATCCCACCGGAGAAAGATGAAAATCCTGGTGAAATACTCCCACTTCTTAAAGAGGAACCGGAAAACTATTCTGAAGTTACAGTTACAGGAAACACCGAAACGCACATTTTCGATATTCCAGTTATTGCAATTGAATGTAAAACATATCTCGATAAAACTATGCTCGAAGGTTCATCACGATCAGCAGAGGACTTAAAGGCAAGAAATCCAAATAGTTTATATGTTGTACTTATGGAATGGATTAAGCTGACTAGTGATGTCAATCTTCGGAAGTACAAGGTTGACCAAATTTACGTACTACGTCAGCAAAAAAACACTGACCGAGAATTTAGGTATGAAGAAAAATATATTAAAAATTCAATTAACCCAGTTGTAGTTCAACATCTATTCCATAAAGTGCGGAAGCATCTGAAAATGGACTGGACTGGCGGAATTGAACACGGCATAGAGCGAGGGTGGCTAATTGACGAATAGCTACTGATTTTAGTAACTAAAAAATACTGCCTAAAAATACAGAGATGTTGATAGTAAAAAAATATCTCAGCGAGATTATAACTGAGTACAGCAAAGTCTTAAGTAGCCTCTGTTGAGAAAATAAAAACCTCTGCTGCTTGAGTCGGCCAAACAAATAGGTTTTGCTTTGCAATATCCAGGTCAATAGCAACGGCTTCTATTTGTTTTATAGAGTTATCTTGACCTCTATATTTGAGCAACGTAGTAGATTGACCAATTTCTAAACTTGGTTCGCTGATGTGTATTTGCACTGGCGGGTTAATTTGAATTGGTTCCCAGATTCCAGTTGCTTGGTCAATTTCTATTCCAGTAAGATGATGCTTGGTAACAAATTTATTATCTAAATGATTCCACCATTCAGAAATGATCTGAGCTTCATTATTATATTTTGATGTATTATTACAGTACCAACGAATAGCATTGGAACTAGATTTAATTGCTTCTTTAACTTTGTCTTCCCAATTTTCATCATTCAGGTCTATGCTGATCATTTGCCCTTCAGACTTTGAGCGATCGATGTACACATGGAAAGCTGCAACATCTTCCCGGTGAGTGAGAACATAGCGACGTAGTTGATTGAGATTCATCGCTTCATACTTAGCTACTGTCATGGTTCATACCCTCCGGTTGGTTTAATCTCAAAGTCCAGATTTTCGCCAGCAAGTACGTATAAGTTTCCAGTACGTTCATCTACCCTAACAAGTTCTATGTTTGTGTATGGCCATCCAGGGTAAATGACATTAGTAAGATATCCCTCTGTGAATAATACCTGAAATCACCTGTAAAAGGCGGTGAATGTTTTACTCTGCATAAGATAGTTATTCCATTTATAGAAGCTAGTATTTTAGATTGCTACAATAGACATCTCCAAAAAAGAGACGTAGTACTGCTAATTTTCTACAAAGGTTATGAATAACGCATATTTAGTTTTTGGAAATGTCTAATAGACATCTCCGAAATAGTAATGTTTTGTGATAAAAGAATATAACATAGGTCTTTTTACACAAAAAATATGAGTTCTGTACTGGATCACATCAAAGAGAATCCTAAAGAAACCCAACGATTAATTGGTTTGGGGTATTCGGAGCTACAACAATTAATTCAAAATGCAGAACAATTACACTATGAAAAACAAAATTTATTAGAATCGAACAAAATTAGAATTATCTCCGGTGGCGGTGGCCGTAAACCAAAACTATCTATACAAGAACAAATAATTTTAACCTTGGTTTATCTTAGACATCTGACTACGTTTCAACTTCTTGGCATCCAATTTGGAGTAAGTGAATCGACAGCGAATGACACATTTAATTACTGGTTGCCGCTTCTCAGAGAATTGTTACCATGTAGCTTACTTGAACAAGTAAAAAAAAACGATTTAGATTATGAACTTGTCAAAGAAATACTCACAGAATATGAACTAACTGTTGACAGCTATGAACAGGTTAGGGAAAGACCTGGGGATAATGATGAGCAAGAAAAATATTATTCTGGCAAGAAGAGTAATCATACATTTAAAACTCAGATGATTATCTTACCAAATGCTAGAGATATCGTTGATATTGTAGCTGGTGAACCTGGCCCCAAAAGCGATATAAATTTATTTCGAGAAAATCGCGATCGCTTTGATACAAAGCAAAAATTCAAAGGAGATTTAGCTTACAAGGGTGAAGATTTAATTGATACTCCAATTAAGAAACCAAAAAATAGAGAGTTAACAACTGAACAGAAAAAAGAGAATAAGGAGTTTTCCTCTAAACGAATATTTGTTGAACACCGAATCCGTTCAGTGAAAATATTTCGAGTTGTCCAAGATAGATTTAGGTTGAATCCTAAAAACTATGCTGAGGTAATTCTGACCATTTGTGGATTAGTAAGGTTACGAATTGGAGCGCTAATATTACCAACATAAGTACACCCTATCTTCTTATCCAAGAACTAACGCACATCACTATACTTTTTTGTCCTGTTAGCAACAACAAATATCTCAAAGTCTTATTTTATCGTATAGGTTAGCTAATCTGCGAGGCTTGTATTTAAAGCTTAGAAGCTAGTCAAAAACAGGCTTTGATAGTTTTCGGAGATGTCTAATAGGCATAATAAAACCACATCAAATAGTTTCATGTGCATACATTCTACTATTTCTATAATTCAGACTATGCTAAAATAAATTGTTGCTAAACTGCCTCCAGTAAACTGTTCTTCTAGTAACCATGACTTGCCTGCATTATAATAATTACTAGAAAATACAACTTTATAAGCCTGTGCCGGATTTTAAATAGTATTGAACACATCCATAAACTTAGTACTTAAAAATACTCAGTGTAAATGATGTAGACCGATCGCTATTGTAATTCCAAATCCGAATATCATAAGCATCACTATAAAGGTAAAAACCTTTCAGTTCTTCAGATTGGGTTCCTCCACTGGTTCGCTTCGATCCTTTAACAAGGCTTCCAGTGGATGTTCTGATTTCAAAATCACCATCTGCTGTCATATTTGAGAGAGAAAAGTTAAATCGACTGCCTTCTGGGACGTAAAGCCTGTAAAGAATAGGATTTGAACTTCCATTACTAGAATTCAAGTATCCTCTATACTCGATACTTTGTCTTGAACCAAGAGAGTATGGATAACCAGCCAAAATTTCTTTGTATAAATCTTGCTGTTGTTTGTAGTCTTTACTCTCTTGTAGCACGCAGTTTATATTTTTTTCAACCACAGCAAGTATCTTTTTAAGTTCTGTCGTTGACACTTGACTTTTGCAACTAGAATTAGTTATCCCTTCTATCAGCTTATCCTGTAATGAACTGAGCTTCTCCTGAGATTCAGAGCGTTCCTGTTCAAGAGATAAAATATCACTATTGGAGTTGCGATTTTGTGATTCCAGGGATTTGATATGTTGATATTGCTCGTAAGCAAAATAGCCAAGCCCTGAGATGGCTACTACGAATAAAATACAAGCAGATGCCAGTAGCTTGATTCTTCCTTGCAATTTTGGGACATTGCCAAATCTAATTGTCATTGCCTCAAGGCTCACAAATTCAGATAGAGTGTCATACTGGTTACAGTGTTTACCTCCCATTGCCTGCCAACTGCTATATATAAAAGCAGACTTACATCCAGTACAAAAGACTATGCGATCGCCATGCTTAATTCTTTCTTTTGTAAATGGATCTCTTCGCTCCTCACTGAGGAATGTGCTGTGTTTTGTTTGATCTACTTCATAAATATGGATACTCAGGAGAAACACCTCCAATTACTGTTCATAAGTAGCAGAAGGTGGCGGATTCATGGACAGTACATAGCCTCCGCACTCGTAGGAGTTAGAGCCATAAAATGCTCGCCAAATACGTTTGTGGGGATTCAATACAATTGCAAACTGCCAAGAATTACCAAATAGCCTCGATTGTGTCGCGCGATCGGTTCCAGACATGAAAACATCAAGATTGTTGGGGTGTGTATGATACCAGCCAATCACCTGCAACCCAGTATTTAGTCTATCTACATCATCAAGCATCTCTTTCCAAGTCTCGTGTGTTACCTCTAGATAGCTAGATGTACCTTTCGCAAGTTTTCCCGGAATTGCTTGCGAGGTAATTGCATAGGTGATTTCTGTTTTGGGGTCAACAAAAGCAGCTCCCAGCAAAATACCTCCTTGCTCAACAACATTTTCATTGGTATGTTTATTCCATCCAATGTGGTGCGAAATCGTGTCAAATGCAGCATTAGTGACATATAATTCATGAGTAGCTGAAAACCTTTCATTGTCTCTGACATCAGAGTTAAGGTGGGGAATTAATCTGACATCTCGCTGGATTTTCTCAATAGGAGAGGATGTAGGAGAGTATGGTGGTTGCGACTCTCTGACCTCAAATTTTGGTTTTCTCTGAGGTTGCTGTTGCACTGCCAAAGGTTGAAATTTAGGTGACCCCTGCTCCTGCGGAATAGAGGTAGGATGTGAGCCTTGAACCTCAGTATCAGCATCCGACGTTATTTTGAATGTTTTGCCACTAGGTAACTGAACATTGTCGGTGGGGAATTTTCCAGATTGACGCTCATTTAAATATCTATCAAGCGCTCTTTGATTCCCGATTCGGTTAGCATTTGGGTTGATATATCCTTCTTCATACTTGAGAGATCGAGCAATTCGTAAAATATAACTACCTAAATCTTTTTCCAAGTCTTTGTCATCTTCTCTCTTATAGTCAACCCACTCTCCCTTGGCGTATCCAAACAACATGGAATCAAATTGAAAGTGAGGGTGGAAAAGTGTTGGGAAGTCACCCACTAGTCGAATCTTAGGTAGAAAGCTGCTAGTAGGGATATCTAATTCCAAAAGTCGGCTTAGGGAAGTCTCCCAATCATTTTCGAGTCCAAAATTGGGCAGGGAAATCCTTTTCGGGTCAACCACAAACAGAAATCCTTGATACAGAAAGAGCTTATTTGGTGGAGTAAAGACATAGCTTTTTATGTTCATCTGCACATACAATAAGTTCTTACACTGCATAAATTTGATAGCAGGAACCTCGACATTGGGCATAGATCCCTGTATTTCATTTTCTTTCTGAGGATCTCTTTCCATTCTTATTTTTCCCTAATGCTTAAAGAGCAAAATTTTATGTTGAGGGAGTGAAGCGACTCCTTATGAACGCACAATTCTACCCCCTCATCCAAATCAACCGATCGGTGCGATAGTTTCAGCTTTGAATATTAAACTTTGGTTTTATTTGGGGCTGAATTTGGAATCGGGACTTAGTTGGATCGGGTAGAACAGTGCGATCGCAAGGGAATAAGTTTTTGCCTTGTTTCCCCAAGAACCAATCATTGGCACTCCCATTTGCAGGACTGTTAGGATTAGTAATTTCGAGGTCAAACTGTAAAGTGCGAATCATCCTAATTACATGGTGTCCTAGACCTTCAGAAATCTCCCAATGTCCGTAACACCATTTACCACTGCTATACCAATTCGGGTGAAAAGGCGGTGGGCTAGTTCGCATAGAGATTTCTGGAGGGCTGTTTGGATAAGCCGATGGAAGTTCTAGACGAATTGTATGTTCGTTGCGATAGCTAGGTTGCGATCCAGTTATAGTTCGTATCTTGACAACCAATTCGTAGGCTTCAATATAGGGTGGTTCTCCCTTAACGGATTTCCATTGAATTAAATCACCCTTAATATTGACCATTTCAGCGTGGTCGTTTTTCAACCTAATCCTACGTGCTTCTTGCGGAGTTACCATGACTTTTCCCCTATTTAATACCTGCATCTGTGGCAGGTAGTACACGAATTGTTACGTTATCCTCTACGCTTGCATTGCGGAAAGACTGTCCAGGCTCGATCATATTGCCACCCTTAATTGCAAGACCATAACCTTGAGGATTTGGAGTGATGAAGTCGTTAGCGATCAACTCTGCTAGGGCTTCTTGTCCAGTGATGCTGTCATCCAAATTAACTGTCAGTACTCTGCCATCCGTAGGGTGTAAAAAATTAACTTTTACATCTGCCATTTTCTTTTTCTCCTGAAAAGTCAAACTTGAATGAACGAATTATCTTGAGATAGCTCATAATATTTGTAGTTCTGCTCTTGGTCGTGTACTGCCACAACATGACGGTAGGGGATACCCAATTGCCAGAGGCTTATGTTTAGGAGTTCATCGCTCGTTTGAGCCAGATTAAATTCTGCTATTGTCTGTTTTACAGACACTTGTTCACTTTGAACTAAATTATTTACCACACCTCCTTGACAATTTGCACAGATAGTTTCTACATCAAAAATGCGGAAACTGGGCTTGTTAAGCTTAATACTTTTGCCACATGACTTACACACCACAGACACGACAAATGTTCTGTCACCACGATAATCTAGAGTCGCCCCTAAACCTGATAGCTGCTCTTTCGATACAAACTCTAGAAATTCTCTCAATTTAATTGAATTAGTTAGTGGAAGAGAGATAATTTCTGGATAACTGACATGACCAAAACAGTTATGATTTTTAGGTAAATTCAGAATATCAAAATCGTTTACTTTCCCTTGAAAGTAGATTTTTTTGCCACTCTCAACCCTTTGACCGCATAACAATTTTAGGGTTTCTTGAACCTGAATAGCCGATACAAGTGATGATGTCACCTGAACGGTTGGCATTTTGCCTTCTTCCAATAAAGTGCGTTTGAAATCATCACAGGAATATCGCTTCCTTGCTGCTGCGCGTTGCTCATTGCTGACACCGCACTCATAGCATGGCGGTTCTGGAGGTGTAAAAACAGTAACATGGCCGCCAAGTTCGTAAATTCCAGCATCAATCCAAGGTGTATTCGCAAGCCAGCATTGCCTATTCACGAAAAAGCGCGTTTCTACATTATCTAGGCAACCCAGAACTACATCCATCTCACGAAATACTCCAGTCCCCAGTTCCCAAACAGCATCACCATGAAACCAGTGGACACACGCATCTTCCTGTAAAGCAAGTTCTTTTGTGCGAATCGCTGCCACTTCAGCCTTTTGTTTTCCTTTATCAGTCTTGCGAAACAACACAGTACGACTCAAATTGGATGTAGATACTGTGTCAAAATCAACAATATAAATATTGCCAATACCAAGAAGAGCTAAATTTTTTAGTGTTTCGTTCCCAATAGCACCTGCACCGACAACCAAAACTTTTGCATTTCTGAGCTTCTCTTGATCCCACCAAGAAATCCTAGTTTGTCTATCAAAAGGACTTTCTTCAGCTTCAATTACCTTATCAATGAAGAATTTTGCACTCATCTAGCTCCTCCATGTATGTCCACAAGCCTTACATCCCCACTTTTGATCGTTTGGACGAAAAATATTTCCTGGTTGAGAAGTTTCACTAGTTCGACATATAGGACAAACTTGAGGTCTAGTTGTTGTAACAGTCGTAAATTTACCTGAATCTCTACTGCGATTGTTTCTTGGCGGGATGCTTGATTGTCGTTGTTGAAGGATGTCAAATTTTTTCGACCCCGTTTGCCTAGTCGCAGTGGTCGCAGTAGTTACAAAAAAACTTCTTGCCCACTGATACAAAATCTGAAATTTTCTGACCATATTTCGTTGCAAGTTTTTGAGGTCTATTGACATTTCTATTAAACTTTTTGGACTAGTGTAAATTAAGTCATAGTTTTTTATTTTTAAGTAAAATTTGGTAGTTAGTAATCGTCTTTTGTGTAAAAATTTTGTTTTTTGCCCCGATTTTAGGCAATATTTCCAGTATGATTACTTGTTTTCAAATGAACAGTAATCTTAACCTATCAACTATGCCCACTAATTAGCCAAAACCCTAAATATGCCAGTATTAATAATTAATACCACAGGTTATAGATAATACTAGATTGAAACATAAAAATTTACTTATCAATGATTGCTACATCACCACCATTGATAAGCTAAGTAGGCACAATAAAATCACACTATGTGAAGAAAAATGAACTTAAGCTAAAACCCTTATGCATTATGCATTATGCCTTATCCCAACGACAATTATTTACGCCGACTTACTTAAAACATATCTAAATTGCACAATCATTGATGATGTTCGTCCTTTGTATTTACAAATGACAGATTACAAAGAATGTGCAAGAACACACATTGACTTCTGAGCAAAAAAAAGATTGCTTTTATCGCTCACTCTAAACTCCATAACTAGGGGAAAAATCAAGAATGTTAACTCCAGATATTAAAAAAAAACGGTAGAGCAATAAATACTCTACCGTTTCTAATTTTTATTTGAGATTTAAATCCCAAACCCTACATCTTACTCAACACCTTGGGGTAATAATTCCCGACGCTGTTGAGAACTAACTTGCACAACGCCATTCTCATCTACATCAACAAGGGCTGTATCGCCATCCTTAATGCGACCAGACAGAATTTCTTCTGCTAGGCTATCTTCTAACAGGCGCATAATTGCCCGACGTAATGGCCTTGCGCCGTAGCTGGGACTGTAACCTTCAGTGATCAAACGATCTTTGAAGCGATCGCTAACTTCTAAGGTGATACCCTTTTCAGTGAGACGACCAAATACTTCCTTGAGCATAATTTCGGCGATTTGAGTCACTTCTGGCTTGCTCAACTGACGGAAGACGATAATTTCATCAAGTCGGTTGAGGAACTCTGGACGGAAGTATTGCTTTAATTCTTCGTTCACCAAAGAGCGAATCCGGTTGTAAGTTGACTCGCTAGCATCTTCGGAGAATTCAAAGCCGATACCACTACCGCCTTTTTCAATTACCTTAGAACCAATATTGGAAGTTAAAATCAGCAAGGTGTTCTTGAAGTCCACCGTGCGACCTTTGGCATCAGTTAACCGACCGTCTTCCAAAATTTGCAGCAGCATATTGAAGACATCCGGGTGTGCTTTTTCGATTTCGTCGAACAACACCACGGTGTAAGGTCGCCGCCGCACGGCTTCAGTTAGCTGACCACCTTCGTTATAACCAACATAACCTGGAGGCGAACCAATCAGCTTGCTGACGGTGTGACGCTCCATGTATTCGGACATATCTAAGCGGATCATCGCTTCTTCGGAACCGAAGAAGTAAGCAGCTAAGGATTTCGCCAACTCGGTTTTACCTACACCAGTAGGCCCAGAGAAGACAAAGCTAGCTATGGGTCGGTTGGGATTCTTCAAACCGACACGAGCGCGACGAATTGCCCGTGAAACTGCCCTCACAGCTTCATCCTGACCAATTAAACGCTGATGCAAGGTATCTTCCATGTGCAGCAGCTTTTCAGATTCAGATTCGGTGAGTTTGTTCACCGGTACCCCAGTCCAAGAAGCGACAATGTGGGCAATGTCTTCTTCTGTAACTACAGGTTCTTCATGTTCTGTGCCAGTTGCATTGGTCTTGCTTTGAGCGATCGCCCGGATTTCAGCTTTGATTTCCATTTCGCGATCGCGCAGTTCTCCAGCTTTGTCAAAGTCTTGAGAGCGCACCGCGTCATCTTTTTCTTTTAATATCTGACGCAGTTCTTTGTCTAACTCTTTGGCTGCGGGTGGCAGCTGGGAGTTAATCAAGCGCACCCTAGAACCAGCTTCATCAACTAAGTCGATGGCTTTATCTGGAAGGTAGCGATCGCTAATGTAACGATCTGATAACTTTGCCGCCGCTACCAATGCTTCGTCGGAGATTTTCAATTTATGGTGTTGCTCGTAGCGTTCGCGCAGACCATATAAAATTTCAATTGTTTCATCAACTGTAGGTTCGCCAACCATCACTGGTTGGAAACGCCGCTCTAGCGCTGCATCTCGCTCGATGTGCTTCCGGTATTCATCTAGGGTTGTAGCGCCGATGCACTGCAACTCACCCCTGGCCAAAGCTGGCTTGAGGATATTCGCTGCGTCAATAGCACCTTCTGCTGCACCCGCACCAATTAAGGTGTGTACCTCATCAATCACGAGAATGACATTACCCGCCGAGCGGATTTCATCCATGATTTTTTTCAAGCGTTCTTCAAATTCACCCCGATACTTGGTTCCTGCTACGAGCAAACCAATATCCAGCGTGACAACGCGTTTATCTTCGAGGATGTCAGGGACATCTTTAGTGGCAATGCGTGAAGCTAAACCTTCAGCGATCGCTGTTTTACCAACCCCTGGTTCCCCAATCAGCACTGGGTTATTTTTGGTTCGGCGACCCAATATCTGAATCACCCGCTCAATTTCCTTGGCGCGTCCTACCACTGGATCGAGCTTATTGTCAATCGCCATCTGGGTCAGGTTTGAACCAAATTCATCCAAAGTCGGGGTTTTTGTGCGTCCAGATGAACCGCCTGGTGAAACTTCAGCAGTTTCTCCCAACATGCGGATGACTTGGGTTCTTACCTTAGATAGATCCACACCGAGGTTTTCTAGCACTCTGGCTGCGACGCCTTCCCCTTCGCGGATTAGGCCCAACAGCAGATGCTCGGTGCCAATGTAGTTATGCCCCAGTTGGCGTGCTTCTTCCAAGGAGAGTTCTAAAACTCTCTTCGCCCGTGGCGTAAACGGAATTTCCACGGCAACAAAGCCCGATCCCCGTCCTATAATTTTTTCAACTTCAATTCGGGCATCTTTGAGATTGACGCCCATTGATTTCAGCACCTTGGCAGCCACTCCAGTGCCTTCGCCAATCAGACCCAGGAGGATCTGCTCGGTTCCAACAAAGTTGTGACCTAAACGGCGGGCCTCTTCTTGGGCCAGCATGATTACCTTAATGGCTTTTTCTGTGAAGCGCTCAAACATGGCTTTATCCCATCATCTGCGGTCGTGCCGGTATGCTGATTTTAGCACAGGCAAAGCTTTTGGATGCCTGTATAACAGATTATAGACATCCTGAACCTATGACTTGGGTTGATGGGCTAATTGTTAACTATTGACTACTCTTATCTGGCTAGTGTACTGAGGAGCTTTAGTTCACCAGCGTTTTTGGGATTTATTATAAATAGCTGATTGTTTAAATTAAGGGTTTCTGGACTCAATCCCAAACATTTATATTTAACATATATATTTATTAATATCAAGCAAAAATCATTAATATATACTTTACTTATGTAACCCAATTTTTAGATAGAATATTTAAATAAAAATTGGCGTAGCAAAGTTGCATTTTTTTGCTGAGGCCGATCGCCAGCCCCAATAAGGGACTTCCAATTAAAAAAATAATCAATCGCTGTGTAGGCAGGGGAGCAGGGAGCAGGGAGCAGGGAGCAGGGAGCAGGGAGCAGGGGGAAAAGAAAAATATCATCTGAATAAATTGGGTAATTTATTCTCTGGAAGTCCCTAAAGGACTGACAAATAAAAAAATACCCCCACAAGATTGGATAATTTATTTGTTGGAAGTTCCTAATTCAAAATTAATAATGCCCAATTAGTTAAAAAGCAAGTGCCAAGAGGATTTGTCTAAGCGATCGCTGACAATGGAATACCATTGGTCTAAAGTTGCTTGAAACTTGGGGTGTTGTAAATCTGGTAGCCAAAGGATTAAAGCGTCTTCATCGTTATCTTGGTAGTAACGCCGCCGCCGCCCCGCTGTTTTGAAGCCAAATTTTTGATATAAAGATATAGCCCCCAAGTTAGAAGCTCGCACTTCGAGGGTAGCTCGCTCCATTTTGCGATCGCAAGCTGTCTTAATGAGTGAATATAATAAAGCCTGTCCTAAACCTTGACGGTGATATTCGGGATGAACCGCCAAAATTGTAATGTGAGCTTCCTCTAAAATTGACCAAAAGCAACCCATCCCCAGCAGTCTCGAATTATAGACAGGAGAGAATAAACCCAGCAAATCGCTGTTAGGACTGTCCAACTCTCGTTGGTAGCCCTCCATTGTCCATAGACCACCAAAACAGGCTCGATCTAGTTCCAACAATGCACCCAAATGTTCTGGGGTGAGTAATTTAATTTCTAAGTCTAATGAAATCACATTTATTGAATAACGTTACAAACCCTTTGTAAACTGGGAATCGGGAGACGAACTCAAAGCCCGTAATTTGAACAAGGAAAACTTTTATAGTTATGGTATCGACTCACCCCACTGGGGTTCAACATTCTGGAAGTCAATATTTACCTCAAAGGCACGACACCAGCGCAAATCCATCGCCTAATCAAGAACTTTTACCCTTGACTGCCAGAGTTCACGATCGTGACCTCTTGGAAATTGGTGGGTGTGATGTCACGACCCTAGTTGAGCAGTTTGGTTCACCTTTATATATTTTAGATGAAGAAACCCTACGTTCGGCTTGTCAGCAATACCGAGATGCTTTCAAGCAATACTACAAGGGTGAATCTCAAGTATTGTACGCCTCAAAAGCTTGGAATTGTTTAGCAGTTTGTGCGATCGCCGCTTCTGAAGGGCTGGGAATCGATGTAGTTTCTGGGGGCGAACTTTACACCGCCTTGCAAGCGGGTGTTAGTCCCCAGAAAATCTACCTTCATGGAAATAATAAATCTCGTGAAGAATTAATTTTAGCGATCGAGTCTGGTGTCACCATTGTGGCGGATAACTGGTATGAATTACATACCCTTGTCGAAACCGCCCAACCTGCTCAACCAATTCGCATCATGCTACGGCTAACTCCCGGTATCGAGTGTCATACCCACGAATATATTCGCACGGGACACTTAGATAGTAAATTTGGCTTTGATCCCAACAATTTAGATGAAGTCTTTACCTTTGTCAGTCAACAACCTGCCCTGAATTGCGTAGGTGTACACGCTCATATTGGTTCCCAAATTTTTGAGCGCCAACCGCATCAAGATTTGGCCGCCGTTATGGTGCAGTGGCTGCGAGATGCCGCGAAGTATGATTTAAAGATTACAGAGTTAAATGTTGGTGGCGGTTTAGGGATTAAGTATGTAGAATCAGACGATCCCCCTAGCATTGAAGAGTGGGTGAAGGCGATTTGTGAAGTAATTCAAGAAGCTTGTGCAGCCGAAAATCTGCCTTTGCCGAAATTACTGAGCGAACCGGGGCGATCGCTAATTGCCACAGCTTGCATTACTGCTTATACTGTTGGTTCATCCAAAGTCATCCCAGAAATTCGTACCTACGTGGCAATTGATGGAGGAATGTCTGACAATCCCCGCCCCATTACTTACCAATCAGTTTATCGGGCAGTCATTGCCAATAAAATGTCTTCTTTGTTAACCCAAACAGTCACAATTGCTGGTAAACATTGTGAATCAGGAGATATTCTGATTAAAAATGCTCTACTTCCAAAGACTGAACCAGGGGATATTCTCGTAGTTATGGGAACTGGTGCGTACAATTACAGTATGGCATCTAACTACAACCGCTTGCCCCGACCGGCAGCAGTCGTAGTGGCGAATGGCGAAGCAAATTTAATTTTGCAACGTGAAACCTATGAAGATTTAATTCGACCAGATCGCCTACCAGAAAGACTAAAAATTTAGTCATTTGTCTTTGGTCATTAGTCATTTGCAAATGACTAAGGACAAATGACTAATGACCAACTGTAAATTAGAGGCAAAAGTTTAATCCAGATGTCATGAGAGATTGGTGGAAGCAATGGCTGACAAACCTGGGGTGGTCACAGTCCTTGCTACTTGGGACTCTGGATATTGTCTTAGTGCTGGCGCTGACGTACATGATACTAGTTATTATTAGTGAGCGCCGGACACTATGGATGGTGCGGGGATTCATTATCTTAATGCTAGCCTCAGCACTAAGTGGCAGATTCGGACTACCTCTGCTAAGTTTTGTACTAGAAAAGTTGGTGATTGGTTGTGCTGTGGCGATGGCAGTTGCTTTACAGTCTGAGTTTCGG
Organism: Nostoc sp.; assembly: GCF_036917415.1. Classification (GTDB taxonomy): domain Bacteria; phylum Cyanobacteriota; class Cyanobacteriia; order Cyanobacteriales; family Nostocaceae; genus Nostoc. Next base: position 56,599 of record NZ_JBALDJ010000002.1, read on the forward strand.
CGCTTTCTGGAGCAATTAGGGCGTGGCGAATTTCGCCAGCTGTTTCAACCCGACCGTCTGGCAATTCCCAAATCTGATAGTGTAATTGATGAAATTGTTGAGGCTGTTAAAGAATTGTCAAAAAACCGCATTGGAGCTTTACTAATTGTGGAAACCACAGGGCCAATTGATGAGCGAGATTTTTCTGTGCCAGGGGTAAAGCTAAATGCGGAAGTTTCTAAAGAACTAATCCAGACAATTTTTCAGCCGAAAACTTTGTTACACGATGGAGCGACATTGATTCGTGGTTCACGGATCATATCATCGGGTATAATTTTACCACTTTCGGGACGCACAGCCTCGCGCCAGTTGGGAACACGCCACCGGGCAGCAATGGGAATTACTGAGCGGGTCGAAAATTGCATTTGTGTCGTTGTCTCTGAAGAAACGGGTTCTATTTCCTTAGCGGAACGGGGAACCCTAAATAGACCGCTGACGATTAGGAAACTGAAAGAGTCATTAGAGGCTGTTTTGTCTCCATCCGTAGATAGGGAAGCAGTTGCTCCTGGTCTGTTGAGTTTTGTTCGTCGGATAGGTGGGAAGACACTAGCACTAGTTTCACGTTTACTCAGATTACCATCGACCGCTTCTCGAGATAAAAAATGACAGCACAACAAACGAAACTGCAAGATTTACCTACTGATCTAAAACGAGAACTATTGCCGCAGCACGTTGCGGTGATTATGGATGGTAATGGTCGATGGGCTAAACGTCAGGGTCTACCCCGAATTATGGGTCATAAACGAGGAGTAGATGCTCTTAAGGATTTACTTCGCTGTTGTCAGGATTGGGGAATTCAGGCGCTGACAGCTTATGCTTTTTCAACGGAGAACTGGAAAAGACCGCAGGAAGAAGTGGATTTTTTGATGACTCTGTTTCAAAGAGTTTTGCGGCAAGAACTGCGGGAAATGGTCGAAGAAAATGTTCAAATTAAGTTTGTGGGAAATTTGCAAGACTTGCCGCGATCGCTCCAACAAGAAATTTCTCGTTCAATGGAAGAAACTAAGGATAATCGTGGTATCCGGTTTTCGGTGGCAACTAATTATGGCGGACGGCAGGAAATTTTACAAGCTTGTCAGGCGATCGCCAAGCTTGTCCACCAAGGTATGCTACAACCTGATGAAATTAATGAACAGGTGTTTGAGAACCACTTGTACACAGCAGGAATTACTGACCCAGATTTGTTAATTCGCACGAGTGGAGAAATGCGTCTTTCTAATTTCCTTCTCTGGCAAATGGCTTATGGGGAAATTTACATCACCGATACTCTCTGGCCCGATTTTGACCGGGCTGAGTTTCACCGCGCCTTGTGTGCCTACCAGCAACGGGAGCGGCGATTTGGGAAAGTGTAAAATCAGTCAGGAGTGAGCAGTTAGTAATAATGAAAACAAGGCTGGCGATCGCATTCAACAGCCATAGTGCGTAGTTTAACAGCCGCAGGCAGGCATCGCTCCCAACACGATCCGCTCTCTGTTTTCAACTGCGATGCCTACGGCGGTAAACTACGCACCTCAAGTCAAAAGATGGGCAAGCGATCGCACTGATCTCGGCTTAACCTTCATCTCTACCCATCGGTGACAGGTTAAAATTATTAACTATTTGTCAATAAGCAATAATGCTTAAAAATTCGCCAAAATGGGGCGGGAAACACAATTTTTAAGTCAGCAATGCCTACGGTAAATGCTTGCCTACGCATAATATTTAAACGCATCATTCATTTTTGGCAGGAAAAGACACTACTGCCGTTAATTTAGTACATTATTATTAGTTAATAATTAAGGACAATTACGAATTGACAAAATTAATATTGTTTTAACCTGTCATGAATGATATCTACCCAGATTTCATATTATTACTTTATATACTACAAAATGAAGTGTGCAATGTGATATCTAACGCTCTTTCATCACTCTGGTCAAAGAAAAATTTCAGTCAACTTCTAAACAAGTGACATAAACTGGGTTTGGAGCTTTATTTTTTAACATTATCGCTAAAATCATCTTTTTGGGCTGAAAGTCTTGTTTAGCAAGGATTATTGTTTTATTTTGTAGTGATAAAAATTAAATATCGCTAAATTATGGTAGCATCTGACGATAAATTATGTGAACTATACATCAAAAAGAAAAACTTCATGTTTTATTTTCCCAAAGCAAGCTGCTATAAAAATGCTCGTTATATGGTTGGCACCTTTTGCGCTCTGACCTTGTGTACCATAGCCAGTCCTGGATTTGCCCAATCCGCAGATCCTAAACACCCGGCTCTCCTGTAACCTGGAGACAATATCGCTGTAATCAGCAGCATACGATCGCACTACTCATAAACTCCAAAACGCGAGCGCACTCCCAAAACTCAAAAAGTACAAATCTGAACGAATTGTAAACGTTGGATTGCACTACCCTGCAGGAAGGCTTCACCTGGATTCTACCCAATTTACGAAAGATTGCGATCGCACTGGAAGGGACTCACTTTGAATGCAGAATCCGAATTATGATGCTTTTTCGCGATCGTGTTCATAAAATCAGCCATAATTAACTATCTATACTTTCTTTGGCAAGGGATTGATCGGTCAGGAGTCAAAAAATCAAAACTTTATACCTAATAATCTGATTCTAGCGGTAAATCAGGTGATTGACTGACGGGAGGCAACATGATTTCTGCCGTGCCTTTAGTTATGTAGTCAGCCGCACTTTTATTTTTGAGCCGTTCAAAAGCCTCATGCAAACATTGTGTAGGACGCGCTTCCAGTGGATGCCAAGTATAAGGATCTGTAATCGTAATTTGAAACTTGTTATAGCGAGCCGGGTTATATTTCCCTATCAACCGCCAGTCAACTTGATCTATGTTGCCATTAGCGTTACGCCAATCTTCCGAGTCATAGTGACCTTGTGCAATAGGTGCGTCTTGACCGTCATCTGCACCCTTGCCAATTATTGAGCCTTCGGTAGTGCTACCACTAGCAATCTGAGCGTTAATGAGTTGGGCAATGTGCGATCTAATCCGTGGGTTAGCCCCAAACAAACCCTGTACATTTTCTGGGTAGTCCTTACCAGCACCCGTGACATAATGAATTAGGTGCTGACGTGCGTTCGGTTGATTTGCAAAATAGAAATTGCTAAACAATTTATAAATCTCTTCATCGCTCATCAGGGCACAAGCAGTTTCAGATACAAGCTTTTCCCAGGAAGGTAATTTTTGAATAGTGCCTTCATTATTTTCTTGACGTTGAAGTTCCCTTTTGCCTGTTTGCTGCACGACATGGGTTAACTCATGCGCCATCAACTCATGATTCCCTGGCAACTTCCCCGATCCAAAGTAAATATCGCTACCATGAGTAAATGCCTGTGCACCCAACTCCCGATTCATCTGCACAGCGTCGCTGCCAGTATGCACCCGAACGGAGCTAAAATCGGCACTAAATCGGGGTTGCATGAAGTCTCGGACTTCATCTGATAACAGACTTCCCCCACCTTTACTACTATTGATCTGACTCTCAATATTATCCCCAGCCTGTAAAACACCATCAGTAGCAGCTTGTATGGATGGCTTGGCTTGTACTTTGTCTTCTTCCTGTTCACAAGTTGCACATTTGCGCTGTAAGGAGTCTTGTAAAGGCTCTACGGTAGGAGGGTTAAGTTTGTCTGGTACAACCATCCGCATTACCTGATTTGCCACCCGATCCGCTTCCTGCTCATACTTGTCCCCTGGTTCTCCCACCGTTAGTTTTGCCTGGGGACAACGCAAGGATATGCGGCTAATGTCGTGACCAAAAGACCTTTGTTGAATGGCTTGTGATAACAAAGATTGCTTGTCAGCAGACTGCGCTTCTTGCTGGTTGGTTGATTCTTCAGTTAATCTTTGGATAGAAGCATTATTTGTTAGTAAACCAAAGCCTCGGACTGGATTTGCCAGCGTCGAAGTTGTTGGTGAGACAAGGGACAGATTTGAAAAAGTTGATGTACCTGCTTTCTTGCGCCCAAAAATGCGATCGCTCATCTCACCCTTCCTTCATTGATGGGTAAAGCCCTGATTTCTACTTCCAGGCATTTTTCATTAGCAAATTTTACAATTTTTGAAAAGGCGATCGCTATCGACTTTCGTCTAAATTTACAATCAAACCCAGCCACCAATTTCTGCTTTAGTGAGTTATCTGGGCATTACCACAAGACTTGTTAACTAAGGGGGAGAATTAGTTTTATAGCAGGGGACAGGGAATAGGTGACAAGGGACAGGGTTGAAACTCTCTTGGTGTCTAGGTTCTATGTTCAGTTTATGTCCTAACCTACCTGGCGACCGCTATAACCCTCTTCTGTCACTTTCCGAAAACATTCACCATTTCTGCATTCTAGAGCTTTTGTATAGCAGGCGTAGGCGTAGCCCGCCGCAGGCATCGCGCGATTCTTTTCTAATAACAAATACAAGACCCATTTTTTTCTAATAGTATAGCTTGTATTGATTGCCTCATAAGGCTTATAGCGATCGTTCTCCCGGAGAGTGACAGAAGAGGGATAACACCGCGATCGCACATTGGCGCGAATTTGAGCCATTGCAGTCGAGCCATCAACGACTTTGCCCCGCTCGGAGGCTTCCCACCCAACACATGCTTCTTGTTGAAGGTCTTGCAGTCGTCCTTGATAAATGTCTTCTTGTTGTTCTAGGAGTTTTATACCCGTAAGAATAACTTTGATCGCGTTCTGATACTTACCGCTAGTCAGTTGACGTTGAACTAGGGCTTCTACTTCAGGTGGCAGAAAGAAAGATTTGCATAGATTTTTGGGCGAGTAGGAGTAACTCTAATTGTTAGCGATGTCTATCGACAAGCCGCTGCACGTCTAAGCTTTTGGTGGGGGCTTTTGTCAGAGGCGATCGCTAAAGGAAGTTTCATTGCATGATATTATACTATCTATTTGTGCAATTACACTACAAAAATTTGGTATAAAAAAGTAATGAGAAAAAATAAAATCAGTTATTTTTTGGTCGCCGCAGTTGCTTGGAACCAATCGGGCCAAGAATTTGGTTAAGGCTACGCAACTGTTCTGCTGTACCCATACCAATTAGCCGATCTCCCGGCATTAACACAGTATCGCCAGTGGGGCCACCGATTAAAGTCCCATCAACGCGGCGAATAGCCAGAACTAATGCCCCAGATTGCGATCGCAATCTCGCTTTTTGTAAAGTTTGACCGACAAAAGGACACAAAGACGGTTCGAGTAAAAATTCTTCCATATACAACTGGCGGTCTGCACCTGTCAAAATCCCGTCTACAAAATCCAATACTTGGGGTCTGAGAGCTGCTGCAGCCATTCGCTTACCACCAGTAATATAGGGGGATATGACTTCATCTGCACCACCACGTCGTAACTTCTGCAAAGCTTCTTCTGTACTTGCCCGTGCGATCGCTCGAATTCCTGTATTCAGTGTTTTTGCCGATAAGACGATATATAAATTTTCTGCATCTGAAGGAAGTGCTGCAACAATACAAGTCGCCCTTTCAACGCCAACTTTCAGGAGTGTGTCATCTAGGGTAGCGTCACCTTGGTATGCCGTGTAACCTTCCATCTGAGCCCTTTGTATAGATTCCATCTCCGAATCAATCACCACAAAAAGTACACCTTCTGCCCGAAATTCCTTGGCAATTTGACGACCAGTCCGACTAAATCCGCAGATGATGTAATGTTCTGATAGAGATTCCATTAACCGCCTCTGTTGCTGTAGCCGAATTCCTTCTTGAAAGTAGCCTTGAATGATCGCTTCTGTAAATCTGTTGACAATGTAACCGATATTGACTACACCCAACAAAATCAGGGCAATTGTAAATAATCGTCCTCGGCTACCCAGTGGGTGGATCTCTCCATATCCCACAGTCGCTAAAGTAATCACTGTCATGTAAGCTGCATCTTCCCATGACCAGCCCTCCACTAACCAAAACCATAAAGTGCCAATGAAGAAAACACCGCCAAGAGCGATCGCTCCAGCCATTAACTCCTTTTGGATACGTTGATATTTTTGCTCAAGTGTTGAAAATGAAGTAACAATAGTACTTTTAGCCTACTTTTTCTAGTTTTCTACTAACTTTATCGCATTCGGGCTTTTTAGTACATTTAAACTACAAGTTATGTAGTTATGACAGATCACTACTCCGAAGCGGCCACCGTAGGCGATACCTTCTCTACGAGAGGCTCTGCCAACGGTGAGCTTCTCTACGAGACGCTTCGCGTAGCTTGCTTCCCCGGAGGGGTACGCTAGCGCAAAACTTTTCGATCTACTGTCATTGTCCTAATACTAATAAATCACCATACTGTACTGTGTAGATAGTAGCTGCAAAGTAAATAACTAGAGATGATTCCTGCTGTTGTTCGACCTCTAAATTTGGTAGTTGGTTTGCTGCTATCTTGTTGTTTCTTGCTCACAAGCTGTCACCCAACACAGATGAAAAGCAAAGCATCTCAGGTAGCTCAATTAGTTCTAGTTTCACTAAGTGACCCAACCACTTTTAACTATGCCATTAATGACTCTCCATACAGTGTTTTTTCTTTAATTTACAAGGGATTGATCGATGAGAATGTTATAACTACCAAGTTGGAGCCAGGACTGGCAGAATCTTGGTCAATATCTACCGATCAAAAGCGAATTATTTTTACCTTAAAAACAGGTTTGAAATGGTCAGATGGTGAACCTCTCACGGCAGATGATGTAGTCTTTACCTATCGAGACATTTATCTTAACCAAAGAATTCCCACTTTATATCGAGATTTTTTACGTATTGGCAACACAGAAACTTTCCCGTCAGTGCAGAAACTAGATGATCTGCGAGTTGAATTTACTTTTGCAGAACCTTTCGCCCCTTTTTTGAGATACGCCGAAAAGCTAGCGATTTTGCCAGATCATGCTTTGCGTTCTTCTGTACTATCCAATGATGCCAATGGTAATCCTAAGTTTCTCTCAATGTGGGGAACCAATACCGATCCACAAACAATTATCTGCAATGGTCCTTACGAAATAGAAAGCTATACTCCTGCTGAACGGGTAATTTTACGACGCAACCCCTATTACTGGCGCAAAGATGCTCAACAAAATCCTCAGCCTTATATTCAACGTATTGTCTGGCAAATTATTGCTTCTACAGAAAATCAGTTACTCAGATTTCGCTCAGGTGAACTGGATACTTTGAATGTAACACCAGCAGTATTTGGGTTACTCAAGAAAAATGAAAAGCGAGGAAAATACATTATTTACAATGGTGGCCCGACTGCAGGTTTTAGCTTTATGGGTTTCAATCTCAACCAAGGCCGTAATTCTAAAGATAAGCCTTTTATAGATCCGCTCAAATCTCGGTGGTTTAATAACTTAGCTTTTAGACAAGCAGTCGCTTATGCCATTGACCGCAACCGAATTAAAACTAATATCTATCGCGGTTTAGCTGAAATACAACATTCGCCAATTGCTGTTCAAAGTCCCTATTACTTGTCCCCAGCCGCGGGGTTAAAAGTTTATGATTATAATCCCCAGACAGCTAGGAAGATGTTGCTAGAGGCGGGTTTTAAATACAACTCCCAAAAAGAACTGTTAGACCAAGATGAAAATCGGGTGCAATTCAATCTCTTAGTCAAAGCAGAAGATCAATCAAGAATCGATGCCGCAGTTCGAATCCAACAAGACCTCAATCAAATTGGTATCAAAGCGAATATGCAGGTAGTCAGTTTTAATATAGTATTGCAAAAGCTACTCTCTCGTCGAGATTGGGATTGTTATGTCGGTGCGTTTGGTGTTCCCGGTGCAGATGTTGAACCTAATCTTCTATCTTTGTTTTGGACTAGTCAAGGCTCATTTCATCAGTTTAACCAAGGTGCTCTACCAGGAAAACCCCCATTGCAAGGATGGGTAGTTTCTGAATGGGAGAGAGAAATTGACAGTCTTTTCCGCGCTGGATTCAAAGAACTAGACCAGAGCAAGCGTAAGGCGATTTATGACAGATTTCAGCAAATTGTTGCTGAACAGTTGCCGATATTCTGTCTTGTGAATCCAATCTCGTTTCAGGCGGTACGTGAACGTGTCAATCCCATCAAGTTTTCTGCCTTGGGATCAACTTTTTGGAATATTGATGAACTGAAAATCACAGAAAAATAATTCCAACCAAAGATTTAAGACATCATAACTAATTCATAATTCGTATATATTACCCTTGATAACTTCCAACTCTCTTAGCTTTCTTGTAATTTTTCCTGACATAGCAAGGCAATTTCGTTATATAGCCGTAGCCACATAGGTTAGGACAGTGTTGATTGCTCAAAGCTTAAAAGCAACTGGGTTTTTACTCAGCACGGGCTAAACGCCCCGCTGACGCTAACAGCACTTTGCTATATGTCCTAGCAGCGTCAAAAGCGTAGGCTAGTATTTGACGAGTCAGGCTTGGACATCAGTGAAAAAACCCCTGGACTCTACCCAAGACTTGGACAGGCTGCGCCTATGGAAATTGCCTGTTGCTCAAATGTTGAGTACAAATTTTTTTCACCACCGCCAGGCCTTTGAGGTCATATAAGCGTTAGTTTAAGAAGAAGTACGAGTTGTGCTAAATAAAAAGTATTTTTTAGGGATTTCTAGGAAACTAGTAAATAACTATATAATGAAAAACTTTCAGGAGGAGCGGTAGTGAGCCTACAAACTCTCGTTGACCAAGCCACCATCCCCCCAGATTCAGGGTCTGTAGCATCTAGTCCCTTTGATACAGATAGCTTTAATGAAGCTGTCATGTCTACCTACGCTCGGTTTCCCTTAGCCCTAGAACGGGGTGCTGGATGCCGGGTTTGGGATACGCAGGGACGGGAATATCTGGACTTTGTAGCGGGAATTGCTACTTGTACTTTAGGACATGCCCACCCAGCGATGGTAGAAGCGGTAACACGCCAAATCCAAAAGCTGCACCACGTCTCTAATTTGTATTACATTCCTGAGCAAGGTGAATTGGCAAAATGGCTTGTCGATCATTCCTGTGCCGATCGCGTATTTTTCTGCAACTCTGGAGCTGAAGCTAACGAAGCCGCAATTAAACTGGCGCGGAAATACGCCCACACAGTATTAGACATTGAAAAACCGATTATTCTAACTGCCAATGCCAGTTTCCACGGAAGGACTTTGGCAACGATTACCGCTACAGCACAACCGAAGTATCAAAAGTACTTCGATCCTTTGGTTCCTGGGTTCCACTACGTAAATTACAACGATATTAACGCTGTGGAAGTGGCGATTAGCGAGTTGGATGAAGGCGATTATCGGGTAGCGGCGATTCTGATCGAGCCATTGCAGGGAGAAGGTGGTGTACGTCCGGGAGATGTTGCCTATTTCAAAAAGCTCCGGGAGATTTGCGATGAAACTGGCATTTTGTTGATTTTTGATGAAGTGCAAGTTGGTATGGGGCGCAGTGGCAAATTATGGGCTTACGAACATCTTGGCGTTGAACCAGATATTTTCACCAGTGCTAAAGGCTTAGGTGGCGGTATCCCCATCGGCGCAATGATCAGCAAGAAATTCTGCGACGTTTTTCAACCAGGAGAACACGCCAGTACCTTTGGCGGTAATGCTTTCGTGTGTGGTGTAGCACTCAGTGTTTGCCAGACATTGGAACAGGAAAATATTTTGCAGAATGTGCAAGACAGGGGTGAACAGTTGCGATCTGGATTGAGAGCGATCGCAGCAAAATATCCTCAGCACATTAGCGAAGTTCGGGGTTGGGGTTTAATCAACGGTTTGGAATTGCGAGCCGATATTCAAATAACCGCAGCAGATATCGTCAATGCTGCCATCAAAGAGGGCGTATTGCTAGTACCAGCCGGGCCAAAAGTAGTCCGATTTGTGCCACCACTTATTGTCACAGAGGCGGAAGTCAATACTGCTTTGGAAGCTGTGGATCGAGCGATCGCTATTATTACCAAATAGAATATTGTTTGTTTTGTGTAGAGACGTTGCATTGCAACGTCTCTTTTTCATTCTGGGGAAATTTCTCGATAAGCTTGCCGACACTGCTCATAATTGTCTGGCAAAATCTCGGCATTACCAAAACATAATTGCTCGTGAGTGGTAATTAAAGTTTCATAAGGCTGTATGGGAGTCACAGACGATCGCAGCAATTGCAGATATTCTCCATCAGTACGGCTGAGTTTGTGGGGTGCGAGCGCATTTTTATCCAACTGCTGCAACATTGCTAAATAAACACAACGGCAAGCCTCACGGTAATTACCTTGACGATAAAATTCTTGCGATCGCTCCAACAAAAGAGCAATAGATGAATCATTGGAGCGAGTTTTTACGCGAAAATCAGTGATATTGCCACTTCTATTTAGCCAAGAATAAACATAAGGGCTGAATTCTCGCCATAATCGCCAACCCACCCACGCTATAAATAATCCCAGTACCAGCCAAAACAGAAATTTCAACAATTCACCTAGCCAGGGGCTAATTGACCATCCAGTAGGCAATTCGGGCATTGCGTGTTCAAAGCGGTAAAACTGGTATTCCCACCATTCACCTGCTTGTTGTTGGAATTGAGAAAGCTGCCAACTCCAGCTAGTTTTTTCAAAAGTATCTGTCATAGGAGGGGGCAGGGGGCAGGGGGCAGGGGGCAGGGGGCAGGGGGCAGGGAGCAGGGGGCAGGGGGCAGGGGGCAGGGGGCAGGGGGCAGGGGGCAGGGGGCAGGGGGCAGGGGGCAGGGGGCAGGGGGCAGGGGGCAGGGGGCAGGGAGCAGGGAGCAAGGGGAGCAGCACTTCGGCTACATTCAGTGAACGAGGAAAAGTTGCAGTAAGTTTTTCCCCTCTGCCTCTGTGCCCTTTGCTCCTCTGTCTCTTGTGCCCAATGCCCAATGCCCCATAGTTATTAACTATTAACTACTGACTCTTTTTTTATCACTATCGAACCGATAACAATAAGTAGCGCACCGAATGCAAGAAATCCTAAATCCCAAACTAACTGATTTGGGCCTGGTTTCACATGATGGATACCGAGAATTTGGTGGTCAATTAAACCTTCAACGAAGTCAAACAACCCAGTCCCAATCATTAGTGACCCAATAAAGGTCTGTGATGACCAAGGAACTTCATCACGTCCTCCGGCACGCCATAGCAACACAAGTCCTACCACGGTGAATACCCAATCCAAGGCATGAAATAACCCATCCCATACCATGTTCAAATCTATATTCGCCATGTTTGTCAGAGGTCGAATGCTACTGAGCATATGATGCCACTGGAGGAGCTGATGCAGTAAAATTCCATCAAGAAATCCTCCAAGACCCACACCAAGACAAATTCCAGCAGTAATTAGTGGTGCGCGTTGGTTGGGGGTTTCACTTTTTGCCTCCATTGTCAACCTCATAGATAGGCTTTCTTACCAAAATACAACATCTTTTGGGAAAAAAATCTTCTATCTTGAGGCAAGTACGATCGTTCAACTTAAATTAATAATTTACAAATTTAATCTGCATACCTGCTTTCACTGGGTCGAAATCTTGGGGAAAATGGGTGGTGCGATCGTAGTCTGCTTTTTTCAGGTTCGCTCCTTTAAGGTCAGCTTGGCAAAGATTTGCTGAGATCAATAATGCTCCCCTAAGATCGGCATCCTTGAGATTAGCTTGACTGAGATCGGCAAAGCTCAGATCAGTTCCCTTCAAATTAGCGCTACTCAAGTTAGCTTCACTTAAGTCAGCATAGCTGAGGTCAGATCCTTTTAAGTTAATGCCTTGCAAATCAGCATTACTCAGTTCTGCTTTACTAAAGTCCCGTTTTCCTGCTGTATAACTCTCCACAAGAGTAGCGATATTATTTATGGACTGCTGAGAATTGACTTCAGGCATATAACAGCCTCACAGGCGATCTTGTTATTACTTTCATACTGAGGATAAAAATTCTCTGACTTCATCCTTACCTAAATGTAATACATGAGCTCCTTCTGCTTTCGGATTGATCTTCGTTCACAAAGGTCTTGGAGTGTATATTTTTCCAAAACGGAGTTAGCAGCCTGACGTGCTTCCTGCCAAACTTCCTGAATTAGCTCACCTTCTACCGTGTTGGGAGTCGGCTCACAAGGAGAGACAACAATATCTGTCCCTTCCATGCAGCTAAAAGCATCCAACACTGTAATCTTTCCGGGTTCTCGTGCTAGAACATAGCCACCTTTGGCTCCGCGTATACTCTTAATTAAACCTCCACGTCTTAATGTTGCCAAGAGTTGTTCTAAATAGCGGTTTGGGATGTCTTGCAATGCCGCTATCTCTCGAATTTGTAGGGCTTCACCGTTAGGGTAGCAGGTTGCCAACTCTAACAGGGCTAGAAGTGCATATTCTGATTTGTTAGAGATTACCACAGGCGCAATATTTTAAGCTCATATTTAAAGATACAAAGTTTTTGAGTTCGTTTCCCTAAGCTACTGCGAAGAAAAACTTTACAATCAACCTATTGTTGACCGGCTAACTCTACTTTAAAGACCTTCTAGCATAAAAGCAATTACTTTTTTTTTTAAATTCAATAAATAAAAATGATTGATTAGTATATTTAGGCGCTATGTATGCAAATTTCTTGAAAATGGCAGAATGACTGTAAAGGTAGTTCCCGCACCGATCGCACTTTCGACAGTAATCTCGCCGCCGTGTAAATCTACAGCTTGCTTGACGATGGACATCCCCAATCCCATTCCTGGGATATTGACTGTATTAGTAGCGCGATGGAAGGGTTCAAAGATGTGTTCAATGTCAGAAGCAGGAATGCCAATACCAGAGTCTTGAGTCTGGAATATAGCTTGCTCGTTGGTAGTGATGACAGAAAACTTAACCGTACTACCAATGGGAGAGTATTTTAGACAATTCGACAATAAATTACTCAAGATTTGGCGCAGTAGTTTCGCGTCTAAGTTAGCTTTTGTACATTGGCATTCACTGCTAAAAGCGATCGCATGTTGTGAGCGATCGCTCTGTTGTAATTCTTCTAATAAATCGCGGCAAAATTCCACTAAATTTATGGGTGTTGGATTAAACTCTAACTTGCCTGTTTCATCCTGACTCACCACCAATACATCATTCAATAACTGGGTTATATGCATCACTGATTTTTGAATGCGGCGCAGGTGGGTATGTTGTCGCTGTTCGCTCCAGAGGTGGCGATAATGTTCTAGTAGTTCCGCAGAAGAGTGGATGGTAGCCAAAGGGGTGCGAAACTCATGGGAGGTGATGGTAAGCAAGCGGGATTTAAGTTCGCTAAATTGCCTTTCTTTGGCAAGCGCTTGTCGCATCGCCTCTTCTGCCCATTGCAGCTTGGCTTGGGTTCGCTTACTTTCGCTAATATCCCGTAATAGCCAGCGCAGATCAACTAACTCACTATATTGATTACGGATAGCAACCACCTTAACCGCAGCCATAATAGGTGTTTTGTCATGCGGTCGCAGGTTTACTTCCCACTCTTGCATTTTCCAGTCTGGGCATTGGGCGCGATCGCGCAGATGATTTAGTTTTAAATGAAAAGCAATTATTTCTTTTTCAAGTACAAAAATCCCTATGGATTTGCCCAACAACAAACTTTTAGAAATGTTGAGTAGAGTGGTGGCGGCTAAGTTAGCTTCCTGAATTATCCCTTTTGTATCAGTCACAAAATAAGCGTCTGGTACTTCCTCAAATAGTTCTTGGTAGCGCTGACCTTGTGCTACCAAGTCCTGTTGAGTATTGGATAATTCTTCATTCTGCTGCTTTAAATCTTCATTTACTAGTTGGAGTTCTTCCAAAGCTAGGTAAACTTCTTTGAATACTGCGTTGACGAGTTCAATATCTGCTTGTGCTTTTTGCTGTTCACTCTGGCGTTGCAAGAGGGCGACGCGCTTACGCATATTCTCTATCTGCAAAGCTAAATCGTCCAAATTCACGCTCTTGCTCCTAAATTTTGAAGTTGGGTTTTATTTTAGATTCCCTACTTGGACGATCTTAGCTTTTGGAGTTTAGCAGTTATCAGTAATTTCAGTGTAGTTTTAGGTAATTTTAGTTCTTTGGGGTGATTTTGTTCACTGTTTTTGTCTGGAAATGTTACTCAATTGCTCTCGTAGGTCTGCCCATTTTATACCTGCTAGGCTGGGTAAAACAATATGAGCGGCTCCAACTCGTTCAACAGGGCCGAGTCCTACTGCCCACATACCAGCGGCTAAAGCGGCTTCAACACCTGCTGCGGCATCTTCTACAACCACAGATTGCTCTGGTTTGATTCCTAGCTGCTTGGCTGCGTACAGAAATAGGTCGGGTGCTGGCTTGGGTTCTTGTACGCTGTAACCATCTGCGATCGCATCTACTTTATCCATAATACCCAATTGCTCTAGCACTGGGCGGGCATTTTTACTCCCTGAACCAATACCGATCTTAATACCAGCTTGCCGCAGTTCATCCAAAAGGGCGATCGCACCTGGCAACAAATCCTCTGGTGTCATCTTTTGGAGCAATTCGACATAATAGCGATTCTTGCGCTCCATCATCTCCTCGATTTGTGCTTCCGAATACGGTCTATCTCTCAGAATCAGCATCAGAGAAGCACGACGAGATACACCCCGCAAGGCTTCGTTAGCTTCCCGATTAAACGGTATACCCTCTTCATCTGCTAGCTTTTGCCAAGCTAGATAGTGAAGTTCTGCTGTATCTGTTAACACACCATCTAAATCGAAGATGAATCCTTGGATGTTGGGGTTGTGAGTTGCAGGGAGTGAGGACGATGAGGGAGCAGGGGAGGCAGGGGAGGCAGGGGAAGCAGGGGGAGAAGTCTGGTGTTCAGAAACTTGTGAGTGGGAATTTGGGGGATCGGGGGAGAGGGAAAGTTGGAGAAATTCTAGTTGACGAGTTATGTCTTGGGCGACTTGTCCCTGATGTAGATCGAAGTCGTGCCATTTCCCGCGCCAGTGCAGTTTAAACTTTAAGCGCGTCCAGCCAGGGGGGAGGTGGGGGTTGGCTACAGGGCCATTTTTAGTTAATTGGATGCCGCCGAATCCAAAAATTACAGCTTGCCAAATGCCACCAGCACTAGCGCCGTGAATTCCATCGTTGGTGTTACCTCGGTTATCTTCAAGATCCACCATTAACGCCTGCATAAACTGTTCGTAAGCTGCGGTTGATTTACCCAAATCGGAAGCTAAAATCGCTTGAACTGCTGGGCCAAGAGACGAACCATAAGTAATATCAGTGCGGGGTGCGTAGTAGTCCCAGTTTGTCTGCAATGCTTTTTCGTTGTAGGGAAAATCTGCTGATTCCCTCATTAAATATAAGAGCATTAATACGTCTGGTTGCTTGAGTACTTGACATTTGTTGGTTTTCTCAATACCCAAGATCGGTTGCATGGAGCGATCGCGTGGTTCATAATCTGCTAAGTTGATATCTTCCAATTGGAAAAATCCCTCGCACTGCTCGATTAGTTCTGTTAATGGATCGTAGAAAAACAATATTTTGGCGATGATATCTTGCCAGTGCGATCGCTCCTCTGGGGTCAGCTTTAGCTTCTGTTCTAGTTCGGTGGCTCGTTCGGGGAATTTGTGAGCCAACCAATCATAAACTGCGATCGCTTTCTCTAAATGCCATTGCGCCATCCGGTTTGTAAAGGCGTTGTTGTGGACGAATTCATGGTATTCATCGGCTCCGATTACTCCCCGAATTTCATACCGATCCTGCTCAGAATTGAATTCCACCCGGCTACCCCAAAAAATCGCGGCATCCAAGATCGCCTCTGCGCCGTAGCTTTGCATCCACTCATCATCACCAGTTGCTTGCCAGTAGTTCCAAATTGCGTAGGGGATATCTGCATTGATATGAATTTCGCGATCGCGACACCAAATCCGCACGTCTTCACCATAAAAATCACTGCCGATAGCCCAACGTGGTGTCACTTCATCTCCAGAATCAGCACTTTCCCAAGCAAACATTGCCCCTTTATAACCGTAATGGGCTGCCTTGCGTCTAGCTCCTGGTAAGGTGTGCCAACGGTAACTGAGTAAATTGCGGGCGATCGCTGGTTGAGTAAACAGAAATAGGGGCTGTATAAAAATTTCCGTATCCCAAAAGATATGACCGCGATAGCCAAACCCCGAAAGGGTTTTAGCAGGAATACTCACCTTATCATCATGGCGTGGGGCAGCAATCAGCAGCTGAAACAGATTGTAGCGAACAGCAAAAGTAGCTGTGCTATCCCCCTCAATCAGGATGTCACTTTGCTGCCAAACCTCATCCCATGCCTGTCTCTGAGCTTTTAGTAATGTTGCGTAGTCTGACAAGTGTGTGAGTTTTTCTTGAGCTGCTGAAACTGGTGTTTCAATGTCCCGCGAAGTAAAAACTGTCACGAGTTTTTCTACCGTAACGGTCTGCTGCGTTTTAGCCAAAAAGGTCGTACTCAAGCTAGGATAACCAGGTGCGGTATTGACTTGTAAAGGTGCTTCAGTGCCTAATATTGTCATTTTAGCTGCCATACCGAGTTCAATTCGGGAAGCGCGAGTGCGGCGTTGCAACCAGATTCCTTGGTTAATCTTGCCTTGGTCTAATTCTTCCCAGTGATTAAAACCCTGATTTTCGGGATAGCCGTTGATACTAGCTTGAATTTCGATTAACCCCTCAAAATCTACTGGCGTTACATGGCAGCGTAACGCCAACACGTGGGGATCTGCAAGACTAGCAAAGCGTTCAAAGCTGATGTCTATGGTATTCCCACTGGGAGAGCGCCAACGCAAGGCTCGAATCAGTAGTCCTTGGCGTAAATCAAGCTGGCGATCGTAGCTCAATATCTCACCTTGATCGAGACGGAAGCGATCGCCATTCACAATCACTATCAAGGGTAGCCAGTCAGGGCAATTTACCAGTTCAGTGTACACCACAGGCACATCATCGTAGACACCGTGGATAAAAGTAGCTGGCAATGCATGAGGATAACCTTCCTCAAAACTGCCTCTTGTTCCCAAGTATCCATTGCCGATTGTAAAAACGGTTTCTTTGGAGTGCAATTGCTCAGGGTCAAACTGGGTTTCGATTAATATCCAGTCTGTGTAGATAAAATGGCGAGAACGACCTTTTGTTTGCATAAATTGGGGACTGGTGATTTTGAGTTTTTGAGCTAGATGAATCTAGTTCCGAGGTGGATGAACGGAGTTCCGAGGTGGATGAACGAGTCTCTAATTCTCCTTGTCCCCTCTTGACAATTCAGATTATCTGGAATCCACGAAAAACCTAACCCCCTAACCCCCTTCCCGACGCGGGAAGGGAGAAAATTCAAAGTCTCTCTCCTTTTAGGAGAGAGATTTAGAGAGAGGTTTTCCAGATACCGGGAAAAGTCAGATATCCTCATCCCTTACCCTCCCTTATACTTTTCCAAAATCTTTTCGGATCTGGGTTTATAAATGAGATGAAATAAGGTTTCCATGTAGCGATCTCTAGCTTCGTTATTTTCAGGAGCAACAAAGTTCCAAAAACTAAACATTTTAGCAAGCAGTAGTAATTGATTGCTATGTAAATGCCAATTATATTTGTGATGAATTCGCTGACTCATCCATTCTGAAACTTCTTGCCAGTATTCCGTATGAGTATCGCATTGTTCAAGGAAGTCTAAAATTTTCGTTGCTGTTCCTTCTAAGTCTGTAGGATTAACGTTAAATTGGTTTTCTTTGTTCTCGATAATTTCTAAAGAACCGCCAAATTGAGTAGCAAAAGTTGGCAAGCCAGAAATCATCGCTTCCAAAATACTCCGACCGAAGGATTCAAAACGGGCAAAATGGACATAAATTCCTTGATAATCGGCAACTACTCGGTAGGCTTCGCCGATGTCGCTGCTAGGGATACGCATTCCCACCCAGCGAATCTTACCATCGAGATGATATTGCTCGATAATGTCGTAGAGTTTTTGAATTTCTTCTGCTTCTTCTGGGTTTGTAGCTTCATGTATATGCAGTTTAGTAGTTAAGAGAATTAGGTTACAACGCTCTTGCAACGCTTGACTTTTACCAAAACATTCAGCTAACCCAGTGAAATTTTTGATTGAATTGATGGTATCAAGGGCAAATATTGGTCGCTTATTGGGGCGTTCTAAATGACCAAGAATTTGTGGATCTTCGCGGGTAAACAGTAAGTCGTGGACTTGTGTGCAAAGGTGAGAATCTCGGTTTTCTTGTTGGCTGTAGGGAAAGAAGATATTTTCATTGACTCCCGGTGGCACTAAGTTAAATTTAGGACTAAACAAATCAATTCCATCAACTACATGATACAAATGTGGCATCGTAAACCACTTGTACGACTCGTATTGACCTATGGTATCAGGCGTGCCGACTATTTCTTGATAGGACGATGTGATGATAAAGTCGGCTGCATTCATGCTAATCAAATCAGCGGTGAATTGTGCAGAGAAATGATATTTATCTTCTAAATCTTGCCAATATAAATTGCTAAATAGATATTTAGGTTTTTCCAAAGAATGGGCAATGTTACATTGGGTGACTTTCATTCGGCGAGATAGCAGAAAGGCCACTAAGTTACCATCGCTGTAATTGCCAACGATCAGACTAGGTTTGCCTTGGAATTGAGCTAGTAATTCTCTTTCTGCATCGATCGCAAATTGTTCTAAATAAGGCCAGATATCAAATTTAGAAATCCAATTATTCGTAATTTCTGGATTGAATTCACCAAAAGGAACGCGCAATATCCAAGCATTTTCAGTATCTTGGACTTTTTCTAAGGGCAGGTTACAAAATGTGCCTTCACAGTTAGGAATTAATCGAGTCAGAATAATCACATGGGGTTTAATACCTAGCTGGTCGAGTCCAGCGAGTTTGATTTGTTCGCGCAGTTCGTTTTCTAAGCTGCGAGCTTGTTCGAGGACGTAGATAACTTGACCGAGTGTTTCATCTCTTCCCAAAACATCCTCCTGTCCAACCCAGCCGTGGATGGAGATCAGGACGACGCGAAAGACGGCGGGGACGCGGGCTACAAATGTTTCTAAGATGCCAGGTTCTGGGGAGTAAATAAGTCGATCGAGAAGTTCTAAAGTTTCAGAGACTCGCGCCGCAGTGTTACCCCAACCTGGCTCAAAGCCGAGTTCTTGGAGGTCAAAGCTAAATTTTTCATAAGGTTCATCAGGCGATCGCTCATTCAGGAATTTCAGCGCTTGTTTAATTTGTTTGGCTAACTGAATACCGGAAGGAATGCGATCGCTTAACAATAGGCGAATACCATTGTATTGCAGCCCATGTAATGCTTGAAATAACATTTCTACCCAATATTGAGGGTCAGTCAATAATTGATTGCATAGGTAACGGTTGAGAAAGGCTAAACCTTGACCAATATTTCTAGCGTCGTCAATTCTTGGAGAACTCTCATAGAAGGGGTGGAGGTCGATTTCGAGGATATGGGGTTGGTAGCGATTGACTAGACGATCTCTTACATCTAACAACGCTTGAGGCGTCATCTGCTCGAACCTGCCAAAATCGGCTGTCAGTTGCCAAACTTCTTGATTCGCAATCCTCGGTCGAATTACAAACCACGTACTTTCCTCTTCGAGAATTATTTCGTGGGTGTATTGTATTAGTTTGCCAACAGAAGAAGAGTGATAAAAATAGGCTGGCTTTTGGGATTGATGACAGTAGTCGGCAAAGAAAAGCAAAATCTCATTTCTTAGGAAGTAATGCTTACCTGAAGTACTCAACGCATAAATCAACTGATGTAGAGCAGTTTTTTCATCACCGTTGGAGAGAGCTTGAATTAGTTCATACATGATGACGAATTCCAGAAATTTAGCTAGGTAATAACCTCATTTTTCTTTCCAGTTTTCGGTTTGATGAGGTATATTCCCCAAATAATGATAAATTACTATAAAAATATTCGCGTCTAGCTCTGGGATGAAAGACTGTGAGAACTTCAAATCTATGGGATGAGAAGTAGAGGAAAGCAAACAAGGGAAAATTATTGAACAAGTTTCTTTCTCAATCAGGTATAAAACACTATTCCAGATTAAGTACTAAAGCAAAATTGGAGCGATCGCTAGTAGAACATCACACCAGAATTAACAATTAAAAATTCAAAATTCAAAATTAATTTACAATAAATTAATTCCAGCAATTTTTAGCAAAATTTAATCAAATGTAAGCAGATTAAAAGCTGTTTACTACCTTATCATCATCATCTAAAATTATGAGTTGATAACTATATAAAAATACCATTTGATTTCTGAAAAAATCCATAGAGTCCCTATTCTCTATCTCTACGAGTAATTGCAAAACTCAAATACTAGTCTGATATCAAGCCGAAACTAACAACTTTTTGCAGTGCTTTTTCAAAGCCTACACCCTGTTTGAAAGCGATATACAAAAATACTATTGCAACTGAACGAATTGAATTATCGCAATGTATCAAAGTCGGTTTGGGTAGTTCAGTGATGATCTGATATAGGACTCATATTTGATTTTTGAAATATACGTAGGGTGCGTTATGCCAAAGGCTAACGCACCACTCCGAATTTTAGGTGCGTTACGCTACGCGATAACACAACGCCAGTCCGCTCAAGTCGGGAAACCCGCCCACGCGGCTGGCTCCCCTACACATACTTAGATTTTTTCAAAAATCAAATACTATTCCTATTTTTCTTCACACAGCTTGTTTTTATTGTGCCAACTTGCTTAACAGAGAATTCTTGTTAGGCTAGCGATGGTTCTCTTATCTTTTCAAACACCAGCCATCCATCAAGATTTATCATAAATAAAAGGGTTTAAGACCCCTACCTCTACAGGTAGCCCTAGTTTCAGTCGGGGTTTAAATCCCCGTCTGAAATTGTCTTTAATTTTGAATTTTGAATTTTGAATTTTTAATGCTTACTTTAATAATCTCTTGCTTATAGCCCCTGATTAATTCGAGAGTTTTTAAGGTTGAAAAATGAATTTGTAATTTTGATTTTATTGGGATGAAGCTAATAGTGGTTTAGCTTTATGCAGCGTCAATCATCTTCCCAAGATTCGTGATTCAGTAAATCGATAATTCTATCTCTGAATAGAAATTCATTTTTTTCTAACTCAAGTTCAAAATTAATCCAGTCACGATGAGGAATATATTTACAGAGGGTATAAATTGGCTGCTGGCGGTTAACAAGTCTCTTTTTAACAAGTTGAAGTGCTTCTTGCTTGATAACGTTGATGTCATATTTAACCGTAGTGTTCATAAGTCGTTCCTTTATTTTCAATTAAGGAATTAAGACTCAAAACAGTAGTTGCTTTGACTCTCCCTTAAACTTATCAAAGAAAATTGGCGAGAATTGTGAAGAATCAAGACATTAATAGTTGCTAGAAGTTAAATACAGGAGATTTCAACTTCTCTACTAAAGCGAACAGCGTGTCGGAGACAGAGGCTACGCCAACATGAGATACAGAAATACCCAACCACTTTCCCCTTTATAAGGGTTGTCACTACGTTGGTCAGCCCGACTGACTTGTTCGCTCTTAGCCTTCTTGCTATGAAAGCAAGTGGAGTGAGGTTTGGGAAGGGGTGTAACTTGTATAGTTACAAATATAGGACTTACGCAAAAACCCTCTCAAACTCTCCTTTCTCCGTGAACTCTGCGGCCTCTGTGGTTCGTTTTCCGTGACCTGTGCGTAAGTCCTAAAATAGTAAAATATGCTTTATGGGTTTAAGTATACCCTCTTTAGATAGGTTCTTGTAGAAGACATCTCCAAAAATTAAATAATATGCATTATCTAAAACCCTTGTAGAGACATAGCACTACTACATCTTTCTACATTCTTTTTCACTAGATGTCTAGAGCAAGAAGGCTGGCACAACAAGCTACAAACATCAAAAGAGAATGTAGATGTTCTCTGGGCGACTTGTCAGAAGGTAGGCTAGGGTAAAGAACATTCTCTAGAAAACTTACTTATACTATGATCTTGAATCTTGATAAAGTTCGTCAATATTTTCCTGCTCTAGCTGGTGAATGGACTTTTTTTGATAATGCTGGTGGGTCACAAACCTTGAAAAAAGTAGTAGATAGAATTAGCGAATTTCTTTTAAGTTCTGATGTCCAGTTAGGAGCCTCTTATGCGATTTCTCAACTTGCTGGAGAACGATTGGCTCTAGCAACTAGGGGAATGGCTACTTTCATTAATGCCAATTCTGATAAAGAAGTGGTTATGGGCCCATCTACTACAATGATGTTGAAAGTTCTCTCAATGTGTCTGGGTCAAACCTTTACACCTGGTGATGAGGTTATTGTTACTAATTGTGACCATGAAGCTAATATTGGTGCTTGGTTAGCTCTTGAAAAACAAGGAATGAAGGTTAAAGTATGGAAAGTTCGCCCAGATACTTTGGAACTTCATTTAGCAGATTTAGAACCATTGATGAGTCAGCGCACAAAACTGGTAGCCTTGACTCATGCTTCTAATGTTCTGGGAACCATCAACCCAATCAAAGAAATTGCTGCATTTGTACACGATCGCAACGCCATGATTTGTGTAGATGGTGTAGCTTATGCACCTCACAGATTAGTTGATGTCCAAGATTTAAATGTTGATTTCTATACTTTGAGTTTTTATAAAGTCTATGGGCCGCATCATGCCTTACTTTATGGTAAAAAAGAACATTTATTAAGATTGCCTAGTCTTAACCATTATTTTATTGACCAGACAGACATACCTTATAAATTTCAGTTAGGGAATGTGAATTTTGAATTAAGTTATGGAATGTTAGGTTTATGTGATTATTTAAGTGAATTAGCACAATTGCACTACGGGGATGAAACTGCACCTGATTTGAGAAATCAAATGGTACAAGCATTTGATTTAATTAGCATACATGAAGAAAAGATTAGCGATCGCCTGCTAAATTACCTCAACAGTAAGCCTAATGTGCGAGTTATTGGTCAATCAAAGGCTGACCGCCAAACCCGTGTACCAACTATATCTTTTATCGTCGATGGAATAAATAGCTCAACCATTCCGGTAAAAATTGACCAACATCATATTGGGATTCGCTATGGGGACTTTTATGCTAAACGGCTCATTGAATATCTGGGGTTAGCGTCCCAAGGTGGAATAGTCCGGGTGAGTATGGTGCATTACAACACCCTTGAGGAAGTTAACAACTTGATTGAGGCTTTTGAGCAGATATTTTAAGACTGGGCATTGGGGGACTTCCAAATAAAAAAATATCCCAAAACTGACACAAAAATTCTCTCTATTTCTTCTCTCTGTGTTCTCTGCGACTCTGTGGTTCGTTTATTTGGATAATTTATTTCTTGGAAATCCCTGGGCATTGGGCATTGGGCACAAGAGGCAGAGGTGCAAAAGGGCGCAGGGGAAAAACTTACTGCAACTTCTCCCCTGCTCTCCTTGTCCCTTGTCCCCATTATCTATTACTAAGCTGCAAAACTTGCACCTCTTCTTGTGGAGAAATTAATGTTTTACCCACAGGTAGAACAGCTAAGGCATTGGTTTGAGCTAAATTAACTAAATTCCCAGAACTGTGACTACCTCCAGCTTTGTGAAATTCATAAACTCCATCAATTAACTGCAATTTACCCCAAAGGTAAGTTTCGCGCTTGCCGTCCGATCGCAATTCATCATGCGATCGCACTTTCAAAAACACTGGTTCCCAACCTTCAGTAATTCCCGAAAGTTTCTTAATTGCTGGTAGCACAAACCGCCAAAATGTCACCAACACAGCAGCAGGGTTTCCTGGTAAACCAAAATAGAGTGGAGAGACGCGATTAATCGCATCTGTACTAGGGAAAGTGGCGACGGTGAGGGGTTTTCCTGGACTCATCTGTACAGCCCGAATGTGGATTTTTGCTTTTATTGACTCTAGAATTTTGTCAATATAGTCATAATCTCCCACTGAGACACCACCAGAAGAGAGAACTAGATCAGCGATCGCAACAGCATGGGCAATAACTTTCTCCAGAGCAACTGGATCGTCCTTAACAATTCCTAAAATTAACGGTTCTGCGCCACTTTCCTTTACCAAAGCTGCCAGCGCATACTGATTAGAATCCACAATTTGCCCTGGTTGCAACGGTCGATCGACTGTCACCAACTCATCACCAGTGGAAAAAATTGCCACACGTGGGCGGCGGTAAACATTTAATTGCGGACACTGTGCTGCTGCCAATACGCCAATTTCTGAGGCATTTAACTTAATTCCTGCTGGTAGTAGTTGTGTTCCAGCTTGATAAAAAGATGCTTTGTGTCTGACAAATCCTTGCGGTTTTGGCGCATCCAGGATAAATACGCGGTTTTCCTCGCGGCGTGTCTTCTCTTGCATAACTACAGTATCCGCACCGCCTGGAATTACCGCACCCGTAAAAATTCGTGCGGCTTGCCCTGGTTGAATCGTAGACTTGGGCTGATACCCAGCCGGAATCTCTTCAACAATTTCTAAAATAGCTGGTTGTTCGGCGCTAGAGTGCTGTACATCTTCGTAGCGAACTGCGTAGCCATCCATTGCCGAATTATCCCAATGGGGAAAATCTAGCGGACTGGTGACAGGCACTGCCAAAATGCGACTATCTGCTGTGAATAAATCTACAACTTCTGTATTCCGTTGACGATCCAACGGCTGCACCAAATTTAAAATAATTGCTTCTGCATCGCTGACTGATAACATAGCGATCGCCTCCAACTTTCCTTTTATTCTTGAGTAGCTTTGTCTAGATTTCTATAAGCGGTAAATCCCAAGCTACACACTGCTAGTAAACCGATAATTATGCTTCCTTCGGGGACTTTGGATACCTGAACCGAATTGTTGCTTAAATCTAGTATTTGCTCTGTGTCTGCTGCATATCTATTGTTCAAATGAAATTCTTTAGCTAAAACCTGATTGCTAAAACCTTCATCTATAAGTGCGAGATTATTATTAAGCCATTTGTCACCAGGAAGCTTATCATCCTTGCCAACATCAAAGGGGCCAAAAATTTGCTCTTTAGTGCTATCAAAGTTGAATCTCAAATACCTATAGTTAGATACACTATTAAGCACTGGAGTGAAACTATTTATAAGATTACTCAAGGGATCAAAGAAGGAAATTGAGAGAGACTGCAAGTTTTTCGTAGCTCCCGAATCTGCTTCAGAAATGACGCTGGGCGCAGTTGTTGTATCGTAGTTAAATGAACCTTTAGCTGAATAACCTGTGTCTCCTTTCCAGTTAAATTTAAACTCAGCAGCATGAGCTAGGTTGTTAGTGGTTATGGCGATCGCTAACGCTAAAGCAGTAGTCGTCACCATACTAATAGCTGTTCTAGTAAATAGATGTGTCATCAATGCAACCCCGAAATTAATTAAAATTAAGTTTCTACAACAATATAATACAGATGTACAACCCTACTGTGTGTTGCATCCATGACGTGTAACGGTTACTCTATGAGATGCTTACTAAGTATCAGTAAAGTATCAAAATTGCCATAGGAGCTTAATCCTATTTTTGAGTTGTGCAGTTATTAGTTGCACAAATTTTTGTTGACTGGTTTTTGTTCCTTTATAGCGCAGCAACTAGCCGAGTCATCATCTTAATATTAAAAACAGGAGCGATCGCTATTTCCCAACCCCTAAATAAAAATACCTATTTTGTATGACTATCGAACGAGTTCCCCAAAAACACTATCCCAAGGCTGAGATTGGGCGACGAGGTATGGCATTGGGACTTGATTTCCTTGGTGTCTGGTTAGTCAGTTCCTTACTAGGAGGCAGCAATATCGGGATTCAATTTGTTGAAATCTTAGTTTTTGTAATACTTTGGCTGGTTTTGCGGGTGCTGGTGGTATACAACAACCAAGGGCAAAGTTTAGGGCGTTGGGCATTCGATTTAAAAGTGTTGTCAGTTGAAGATGGAGAAGTAGTGGGCAGAATTCCCGATTTGCCCTCACTAGTGAAGCGAGAGGCGATTATCGGCTTGGGTGCTTTATTAGTGTCAATTGCCCTGAGCAATATTAGAGCCAATCCCACTGCTATACTGCTAGTAATTCCCCTAGCAATTGATTGCGGGACTGCCTTCTCTGATACCCAGATGCAGCAGGCTTTACACGATCGCTATTGTGGAACTTTCATCGTTTCGTCGCGTCGTGGCTACTCGCTCGATATAAAAATTAAAAGATTAGTTGAAAATATGCGGCGGAATGTGAGAAGATAGTCATTTGTGTTAATTCTCTTCAGGCTTCACTGTTTGTAAGATTATGGCTAAGAGTAAAGGTGCCCGCATTATTATCACACTAGAGTGTACTGAGTGCCGGACAAATTCAGATAAGCGTTCTGCTGGTGTTTCACGTTATACCAGTACCAAGAATCGCCGCAACACCACTAACAGGCTAGAACTGAAAAAGTTCTGCACCCACTGCAATAAACATACCGTTCACAAGGAAATTAAGTAAAAAAGATGAGTTATTTCCGTCGTCGCCTTTCTCCGATCAAGCCAGGAGAACCAATCGATTATAAAGATGTTGATTTATTGCGTAAGTTTGTTACCGAGCGGGGAAAGATACTGCCACGTCGGATTACTGGGCTGACATCTCAGCAACAGCGAGAGTTGACATTAGCAATTAAACGTTCGCGGATTGTGGCTTTGTTGCCATTTATCAATGCCGAAGGCTAAAAAGAGGAGAGACGCGATTAATCGCGTCTGTACAGGAGTTAAGAATCAAAACTCCTAACTCCTGACTTTTAACTTAAAACTATTTAAACTGTTTACCAAATTAGAGTGCGAGAGTTGTGGAGAAGGGGACGCTAGTTGAATTTAGGGTTCAAGGCGATCGCCGTCTGGGCATCGTAGAACGTCCAGACGGTAAAACCCGCTGGTTTGTGGTAGACGAACGTGGTCAATCCCACAGCCTCGCGCCTAGACAAATAACCTATACAGTTACCGGACAAACTTACAAGCCTTCTGAGATTGCCAGCTTTTTGGAGCAGATCGAGCCTTATTTAGACCCATCTAGTTTAGAAGTGGCTTGGGAATTACTGGTTGAAGATGGGGAAACAGTTACCCCAGACCAAATGGCGAATCTGCTATTTTCAGAATCAGCCGCACCTCCTTGTTACGCCGCCTATTGCTTATTATCAGACGACAAACTTTATTTCAAGCAGAAAGGAGACGCTTACGAGCCGAGAACTGCTGCTCAAGTGGCAGAACGCAAGCACCAACTGGAAGTAGAGGCACTAAAAGCTAAAGGACAGCAGGAATTTTTAACTCGTATAGAGCAAGCACTCAAAGGTGAAGCAGTAGAGTGGGGGCGCCACGATCGCCAGCGCTTAGAAGGACTAGAAAAATATGCAGCGCTAATAGCTGACACCGTGCGGACGGGGGTTAATTATGACTCCTTGGCTCGTGCTTATCCGCCCAGCGCTTCAGTATTAGAAACTATGACCATGCTGGGACGACCCACAACACCCCAAGGAGCCTTTCAACTATTGGTGGATTTGGGTTGCTGGAGTCCTTATGAAAACTTGTTCCTGCGTCGTTCTTCAATTCCAATTCAATTTCCTCATAAGGTATTAGAAGTGGCGCAACAGCGTTTGGATTTCCCGCCGATTGACTCAGATACAAACCGCCTTGATCTGACTCACCTGAAGGTTTACACCATTGATGATGAAACTACGACAGAGATCGACGATGGTCTAAGTTGGGAAGTACTGCCCGATGGACGGGAACGCTTGTGGGTGCATATCGCCGATCCCACTAGATGGTTAGTACCGGAAGATGAATTAGATTTGGAAGCCAGAAAGCGCGGTAGTACAGTCTATTTACCGACGGGAATGATTCCCATGTTTCCAGAAGTGTTGGCAACTGGGCCAATGAGTCTGATCCAGGGAAAGGTTTGTTGCGCCCTCAGTTTCGGGATTATTTTAGGTACAACCGGGGTAGTAGAAGATTACAGCATTCATACCAGCTTCATTAAGCCGACTTATCGCCTCACCTACGAAGATGTAGATGAAATGCTGCAATTACGGGTACAAGCAGAACCGGAAATTGCTGCGATCGCAACCTGGGCACAGCGGCGCAAAGCTTGGCGTTACGCCCAAGGGGCAATTAGCATCACCATGCCTGAAGCGACGATCAAAGTTAAAGGTGAGGAGATCCACATTGATATTTTGGACGATTCCCCATCGCGGCAACTGGTAGCAGAAATGATGATTGTTGCCGGTGAAGTTGCGGCTCGTTATGGTAAAACTCATAACATACCTTTGCCCTTTCGCGGTCAACCGCAACCAGAATTACCTCCAGATGAGGAATTGCTTCTACTTCCAGCCGGATTCGTTCGCGCTTGCGCCATGCGTCGCTGTATGCCCAAGAGTGAAATGAGCATTACGCCTTTGCGTCATGCTGGTTTGGGTTTAGATACCTACACCCAAGCAACCTCTCCCATCCGCCGCTACAGTGACTTACTTACCCACTTTCAAATTAAAGCCCATTTGCGGGGTGAAGTTCTGCCATTTTCCGCAGATCAACTTAAAGAAGTGATGATGACTGTCAGCAGCATCACGCATGAGGTGACGATGGTGGAACGACAAACTAATAGATATTATGCACTAGAGTATTTACGCCGTCATCCAGAGGAAATTTGGGATGTGACAGTGTTGATGTGGCTGCGAGAAGACAGTAATTTAGCCCTAATTTTGTTAGAAGATTTGGGCTTGCAGTTGCCAATGGCTTTCAAACGTTCTGTGAACTTGGGCGAACAGATAGTGGTGAAAGTTAGCCACGCCGATCCGCAAAAAGATACGATCCAGTTTCAAGAAATAATTTATCAAGAAGCCCAAACAGCGGCGAATTAACTAATTCGTAATTTGTAATATCAATTACGATACTTTCTGAATTTTCACAGTATCTGGAAAACCTCAAATCTCTCCTAAAAGGAGAGAGACTTTGAATTTTCCCCCTTCCCTTGTCGGCAAGGGGGTTAGGTTTTTTATGGGCTTTTGCAGATAACGTTAAAAATCAGCAGCCTCTTTTGCTTAGGATATAGAGTAAGTTGTACATATTGTCAGTCATTATCGAGATTTAGAGGCAGTTTTTTTAAGTAAAGATATTCTTTAAGATTGTATTTGATGTAAGCGATCGCTATCTCTAGCCAGTATGTTAGGAAATAATCACAAAATAATTATTTTTGATACCACCATGCGTGATGGAGAATTGACGCCTGGTGTAAAGATAAATTTACAACAAAAAATCATTATCTCCCAATTGCTTGAAGAAATGGGAGTAGATATTATTGAAGTTGGTTATCCAGGAAGTTCTCAAAAAGATTTTGATGAAGTCTTTAATATTTCTAAAATAATTAAAAATTCTATTGTTTGTGGGCTAGCTAGTTCCAATTCAAATGAAATAATCACTCTTGCTGAAGCAATTAAACCAGCGATGAGAGGTAGAATTCACACTTATACTCCGGTAAATCTGAAAAATAAGTCTAAATTAAGCAAAGAAGAAGTATTAGCAACAATCAAAGAGAGTGTTTCTCTCGCACGCAATTACTGTGATGATGTAGAATGGAGCGCTTTTGATGCTCCCAGAAGTGAGCCAGATTTTTTGTGTAAATCTATTGAAACTGCAATCAAGAGTGGTGCTACTACTGTTAGTGTTCCTGATAGCTTAGGCTTGGCATCGCCAGAAGAGTTTTCGCGACTTCTGCAAATGATTTTTAATCGAGTAGCAAATATCGATCGAGTTGTCGTTTCAGTACACTGTCATGATGATTTGGGTATGGCGGTAGATAATTCACTCATTGCTTTAAGTTGTGGCGTGAGGCAAATTGAATGTGCAATTAATGGTTTGGGTGCGAGGAAAGGTAACGCAGATTTCAGTAAAGTTGTGATGGAGGTTTTAAAACAGGAGAATTATCAACTTGAGATTAACACTTTGCTAATGAGTAAAACGGCAGAGTTAATTTTTCAAATAACTGGGATTGGAAAGACAAAATAGCTAATACAAGTAAATAGTATCGGCTTATGAAGCTGTAATGGCTGATGTTAAGTGTCAAGGTGACAGGGTAGAAGCTTTGTATATTTTGGGTGATTTGGTAGGGCCGAAACCAGAAGCAGAAAAGTTGGTAGAACGAGTGCTTAACCCACGTCATGGAGAATTAGAACCCCTGATTTGTAAGGGATGGTGGGAAGAACAGTGTTTTATTCTGCATGGTCTGGGGCCGACTGGGGATGCTCCTGAATTGATTGCAAAATATGGAGGAGAGACAGTAAAGTTGTTATGGGAGTGTGTTTCCCGTCAGACGGTACAATGGTTGAGAAACCTTGACTTTGGTTTTTTTGAATTAGATTGTTTGTTAATCCACGGCTCAACGGTAAGTGTGGATGACGAACTGACTCCAGAAACTACCCCAATCCAAATACTTGATAGACTGTCGCGGATGCAAGCGAATAACTTATTCTGCGGTCGTTCTGATTTAACTTTTCAGTATCAACTACAAACTGGTTCTATTACTACTGGACTTACCACTCTTGATAAGCAAGTATCTCCTCAAACTTTTACCGTTGCACCGCGTCGTGGTAAAATTTACTGATTTTGTGTCGATTGTCGGCAGGAAATGCCAGATATGAGTTCGGTAGTTCATCATAAATCCTTATCTGCCGCAGTATTATCAGCAAAAATCAGAGGAAAATAACTTTGATGTTGGCAATGAGAACTCACGTTAATTTACTCCTGCTAAACTTTTAAATAAAGGTAATACTATTTCTTTGTGAAGCTGTATATATTTACCCCCCCCGACTACATTTATCAAGGCACCGGGGGAACTTCGGGGGAACTACAGAGGGGTCTTGTTATATGCATCTTCATACAGAATTGGTATAACGGAATCTTAGCAACAAAGGCATGAGGAAAGATTCAATGAATACTGTTGTGCTTAATCTAGAACCGATTGCTCATTTGACCGATGAGCAATTTTATCAATTGTGTATTGCCAATAGCGATTTAAGCCTGGAAATGAATGCAGCCGGAGAATTAATTATTATGCCACCAGTAGGAGGAGAAAGCGGAAATCAAGAAGCAGATTTAATTACAGATTTGAATAATTGGAATCGTCAAGCTAAGTTAGGGAAAGTTTTTAGTTCTTCAACTATCTTTATACTTCCAAATGGTGCAAAACGTTCCCCTGATGCGGCTTGGGTAAAGTTGGAACGGTGGGAAGCTTTAACACTAGAACAGCGAAAAAAATTTCCGCCACTTGTACCCGATTTTGCAATTGAACTGCGTTCCGAGACAGACCGGCTTGCACCTATCCAAGCGAAAATGAAGGAATATATAGAAAATGGTTTGCGTTTGGGTTGGCTAATTAATCCTCAAGATCGGCAAGTGGAAATTTACCGACTTTTGAAAGCTGTAGAAGTTATTCAAATGCCAGCGATTATTTCTGGAGAAGATATATTACCTGGATTTGAGTTACAAGTATAGCTAATAAACCTGACGGTACAGCTTTACCGCATTGTCCCAAAAAAATCATTATCAATAATTTTAAGATGGTTGGGCAACAGCACCCGCATAGCGATCGCATTTCTGCTGGCAAGTTAAATATTATAATGGTAATTTTTAGTCTTTTCGCTTAGACTCAGATAGTGCCAATGCCTATTATGAGGTAAATTATGAATAAAATTGCACTGACTTTACTTTGCTGCTCTAGCTTTTTCGCCTTGACAGTATTAAATGTCAACCCAGCTTTTGCAAAGAAGCTTTCTCCCCAAGATTTAGCCAATCCTACTTTGAGAACAGCTGATACTCAGACAGTTAATGTACCCGTTTCGCAAGAATATCCGCAATCTCCATCAATGCGCTCTCTAGAAACAGAGAGAATAAAACAGCTTGCCATCCAAAAGTTTGGCTGCGATTGCCCTAGCTGTCAAGCTCTTGCTAGTCAGATGCTACTACAAGGTCAACTGCCTACACCACAGTAATTGAGATTGGATAAGCCAGTTGAAATCATTTCGGATTTTGAGATTTGAACTGGCTAAAAAGCCTAGCTCTTTGATGAGCTATTTCTGGTCTGGTCAAAATTCCCTGACTAGGACTAAAAAATAACGCTAATAAAAATAGTACGGAAACAACTAAAACTATAGCTGCACCTGATGGCACATTCAAATAGTAGCTAATATACATTCCAGTTACACTGCTAAACACACCAATAACTGCACCTAATTGCATCATTTGGTGTAACTCTTTCACTAATAAATAAGCTGTAATTCCCGGACCAATCAGCAGAGAAACAACTAAGACTACACCCACAGTTTGCATACTGGCAATAATCGTTAGCGTAATAGCACCAGTTAAACCAAAGTGAATTAAATTAATTGGTAAACCACTGGCTTGAGCGCCGAGTGGGTCAAAAGTATAAAATAGCAATTCTTTGTAAAATAGTTTAACTAAAATCAAGACAATAACTGCGATCGTTACAGTCCGCTTCACATCATCTGTAGTTACACCTAAGATGTCACCAAATAAAAA
The DNA here is from genome assembly GCF_036917415.1 of Nostoc sp. GTDB lineage: Bacteria > Cyanobacteriota > Cyanobacteriia > Cyanobacteriales > Nostocaceae > Nostoc. The sequence goes on from NZ_JBALDJ010000002.1 coordinate 89,084, forward strand.
CTGATGCAGGTCTAATTTACTTTTTAATAGGGTAATCAACATGATACCCAATGCTAAAAATCCCGAAAAAACTAACGCCATTGCTGCATCAACTTTGATGCGAGATTGAGATTGAATCCAAGTAATGACAAAAGTGCTGAGAGTTCCAGATATAAATGCACCTAAGAAAATATCAATACCTAAGAAAAAGGCGATCGCTAGTCCTGGTAAAACTGCATGAGCAATCACATCTCCTAGTAATCCCATGCGTTGAACGATGAGATAAGTACCGACAACAGCGCAAAGAATACCCAACAGAATTGCTGTGGTAATAGCTCCCCGCATGAACTCAAAACTTAAGGGTTCCATTAGCCAATTCAACATTAAACTACTTCCCGATTAAATATAAATATACTATCTCCATAAGCACGTTGAATATTATCTGCTGTCATTACTTCTTTCATAGAACCATTAGCAATCATTTGTTTATTCAACAATAGTAGCTGGTCACATTTTGTCAAAGCTGTTCCCAAATCATGAGTGACTACCAGCAAAATTTTGCCTTGAGATTTTAGTTCTTCAAACACCTCAAACATGATGGCTTCTGTTTTTTTATCAACTCCAACAAAGGGTTCATCAAAGAATAATAATTCGGCTTGTTGTGCTAAAGCTCTTGCTAAAAATACTCGTTGCTGTTGTCCACCTGATAACTCTCCAATTTGACGCGATCGCAACTCTAGCATCCCCACTCTCACCAGAGCATCTTTAACTATTTCTTGAGATGAGCGTGAAGGTGAGCGAAACCAGCCTGTATGCACAGTCCGCGCCATCATCACTACATTCTGGACTGTTATCGGATAATCCCAGTCAATCTGCGATCGCTGTGGTACGTAGGCAACAGAATTTAATTGTTGTTTCAAAGCGCGAGATCGAAACTTGACAACTCCACTCGTGGTTGGTACTAAGCCCAAAATCGCCTTCACCATCGTGCTTTTACCAGCACCATTGGGGCCAATCACACCCACAATTTGTCCTGGTAAAGAACGGAAACTCACATCCTCAACCGCCGTGACTCCCCGATAATTTACAGCTAAATTTTTAACTTCTAACATAAATCTACCATTTGTATGATAATGATAATCAATATAATTTAAGTCATCAGATTTATGATATCTTACAAACTGCGATTGAAATCCCTAGCGGCTATTGCCTTAACGTGCGGGGTATTTGGATGTAGTCCAACATCCCAAACCAGTCAATCGACTCCCACGCCTCCTGATAATGCGTCTGCTCTTCAAACTGGGACTTCACCAGCGCCAGAAGCCAGTGGGAAAGGCCCGTTAGTAGTCGCCACCAATACCGTTGCTTGTGGCTTAACTAAAGAAATTGCAGGTGATACCATTGACCTCAAGTGCTTAATTGATCCAGGCTCAGATCCCCATGTATATCAACCAAAACCAGAGGATAGCAAAGCAATTGAGCAGGCTAAATTAATTCTTTACGGTGGCTACAATTTTGAACCAGGGTTAATCAAATTAATTAAAGCTACTTCAAATCCTGCTCCCAAGGTGGCTGTAGATGAAGTTGCAGTCCCCAAACCTCAGCAGTTTGAGGATGATGGTAAAACTGTTACCGACCCCCATGTATGGCACAATGCTCAGAATGGCATAGCGATCGCACAGACGATTTCTCAAGAGTTAGGTAAAATAGCTCCGAATAATGCTGCAACTTATACTAGCAACACGCAAAAACTAACTAGTGAAATCAGTCAGATAGATATCTGGATTAAATCAGAAGTAGCCACAATTCCACCCAAGCAACGCAAATTAGTTACCACCCATGATGCTTTCGGTTACTATTCCAAAGCTTATGGAATTCCCATTGAAGGGGCGCTAGGGGGTATTAGCACAGAAGAAGCGCCCACAGCTGCGCGGGTAGGTGAATTATCAAAGGATATTAAAAAGGAGGGTGTACCGACAATTTTTGCAGAGACAACAATTAACCCTAAACTAATTCAGGCTGTAGCAAAAGAAGCAAAAGTTAAGGTTTCAGACCGGGAATTGTTTGCTGATGGTTTGGGAGAAAAGGGGACAGAGGGTGAGACTTACCAAGGAATGTTGATTGCCAATACACGCACGATCGTGGAAGGCTTAGGAGGCAAGTATACAGAGTTTAAGCCTAAATAATCAGGTTTCTTAGAAGCTGTTTACGGACGCGCTCGCTTCCGTTATGGATGGAAAAAACAAGTCAAATCCTCTTCCCTTCTGCCTTCTGCCTCCTGCCTTCTTTCTTAGAAGAGGGATGAGTCCAGCCTAAATTATTATTGAAGGCGATGAGTACTGAGTGCTGAGTGCTGAGTATAACTCCATAGTTTAAACTAGGGGATTGAAACAAGGCAATTATCAAGAATAACTCAATGGTGAAAATAATTTAATCGGCGTTCCCAGTTATTCAGAATATTGGGTAACTATTCACAGCAACTACGGAAGCATCTGGACAGTGACAACCAATACCTAATCTATTTTAAATTTCATCTGGCCAGAATTAAACGCTATAAGCAATGTAGAGATTTTTGTACAGTAGCGCAGAGAATTAATAATCACTCTGCGTTATTTTGCGTTAACAAACAGTACAAGCCCTGTACGCTGGAAATTCTACCCTATCTAGTGCCACAGTTAAGCTAGTGCGCGTCTAAATTGCACATTTTTCGTCAAGACTGTCCTAAGTCAATTGATTATTCACAACAACTGATAAATGACTAATGACAAAGGACAAACTTCACGAATAAATAAGCAATTAAAATGCGTAACAGCCTAGCAATAATTGCAGTTTGCTCCAGAAGTTTAGTATGACAAAGGCATTCCCAAGCAAAGCAAGGCGCTTGAAAAGTACAGGAATCAAGTTGTTGAAGATGGGAACCTTCCTAATAACCCGTTTTATTGAAAGCTGGAAACGCTTCTTCCTGGGTGACACTGTTGATGTTCGCCCCTCCACCTCTGGCTCCTTTGATGTCCGTCCCTCCTTAGCGGGCCCAGTCCTGAGTTTGGGTGGGGGAGGCCCCGATGTCGATGATGCTATCCAGTGGATGATTAACCAAGTTAGGGGAGGTAGTAACTCCAGCACTAAAGTTAATGTTGTAGTTCTCCGCACTAATGGTAATCACGATTACAATCGGCTAATTTATGCTATGAAGGGCGTAAATTTTGTGGAAACTCTTCTGGTTAGGAATAGACAAGAAGCAAACAAAGCTGAGATTTATGAAAAAATCCGAAATGCTGATGTAGTTTTCTTTGCTGGCGGGGATCAATGTCAATATATCCGTAACTGGAAAGATACCAAGCTTGAGGCTGCTGTTAAGTCAGTTTACCTGAAGGGAGGTGGTGTTGGTGGCACTAGTGCGGGTGCAATGATCCAAAGTGATTGTGTCTATGATGCTTGCGCTTCTTCCGAAAAAGGCATTGAAACTAGAGACGCACTCGAAGATCCCTACCGAGACATTACTTTTACTTACAACTTTTTCAATTGGAGTAATTTGAAGGGAACTATCGTAGATACGCACTTCGATAGACGAGAAAGAATGGGTCGAATTATGACTTTCATTGCCCGTCAAATTAAGGACGGTGTATCTAGCAGTGTTTTAGGTATAGCGGTTAGTGAAAGTACATCGGTTCTTGTGGATAAAAACGGTTTGGTGAAAGTTATGGGTAGGGGTGCAGCATACTTTGTACTTGGCAATCATCTACCGGAAGTATGCGAACCCCGAACGCCTTTGACCTTTTCCAATTACAAAATTTGGAAAGTTCGCAGTGGCGACACCTTCAACTTGAGAAACAGACCAACTTCTGGGTACTATCTCAGGAGTGTCAAAAGGGGACGGATTGATTCAAATCCCTATTAAATGAGGGGCAGGGCTGTTTCATTCCCTAAGCCTTTAAGACTGTCCTTTGTCATTGGTCATTTGTCCTTTGAAATACAAATAACTAATGACAAATGACAAATGACTAATGACTAATGACAACGCTGACGAGTAAATATACAACTTAAATGCGTAACAGCTTATCAATCCTAAACCGTCAATTTGATAGGTTGCTTAGGGTGTCGTCTGCGGTGGATTGGTGGAATTAGGAAATGGAAGAGTTGGTACAATTACAGGCTTTGGTTTTTCGCCTTGCAGTTGAATTTGGGCTTGATTGCGACCATCTATTGCTTGTTGGTAATTAGGCTTGTATTTTATTGCTCGATCGTAAGAAGCGATCGCATCCTGATATCGTTTTAAATTTAATAGAGCATTTCCTCTGCTAAACCAGCTTTCGGAATGGTCTGGTTTATAACGAACTGCTTTATTATAAGAGGCGATCGCATCTTCGTATTTCTGCAATATGTATTGTGAATTCCCTAAATTATACCAGAGTTGATAATCATTTTGCTTAATCGTTGCCGCTTTATTATAAGCTTTTATTGCTTCTTCATAGCGTTGGTTTTGATGCAGCGACCAGCCCAAATTATACCAGGCTTGATAGTTTCTGGGACTGTATTTAATTACTTGATTAAAAGATTCAATCGCTTCTGGATAACGCTGTAAATTCAGCAGTATATTACCTCTAGATAACCAAGCTTGGTAATAATCTGGCTGATATTGCACCGATTTATCATAAGCTGTAAATGCATCTTGATAGCGTTTTAAATTAACTAGTGCATTCCCGATATTATACCAGGCTTGCTCGTAGTCTGGTTTTAAATCAACGACTTTTTGATAAGCTGCGATCGCTTCTTCGTATCGTTTAGAATTCTGCAAAGCTAATCCTTTTTTATACCAAGCTTCATAATTATCTGGTTTGAGTTCAATTGCCTTTTCATAAGACTTAATTGCTTGGTCATATTGGTTTAAATTACTGAAAGCCTCACCTTTAGCATTCCAGACTTCTGAATTGTCATTATTTAATTCTAAGGCTTTATCAAAAGAGGCGATCGCTTCTTGATATCGCTGTAAATTTCCCAATACAGTACCACGTCCAATCCAAGCATCTAAATAATCTGGCTGAATTTGAATTGCTTTGTCATACGCCACTAATGCTTCTTTGTATTTTCTTAATTTATTTAACGTTTTGCCTTGACCATTCCAAGCTTGAGCATAATCGGGTCTAAGATTAACGGCTTTTTCATATACTTCTAGCGCGTCTTGATAACGTTGCAAATCAAAAAACGTATTTCCATCTTTAGATAATGCTATGGCATTATTTGAATTAATGTAACTCCAAATAAATATTGATGCTACTCCGCCAACAGTCAAGAAAAATATTGTTAGTAAAATTTTACCTAATATACCTTTTTTTGGTTGAGGTTTGCTGATATTTTTTGGTGGAGAAGGAGGAGTTAACGCTATTGTCTGAACAGGTGGTTGTCTTAACTCTTTCAGCGCTTGTAATGCCACAGTTGCCGAAGCATAGCGTTGCCGAAAGTCGTAGCACACCATTTTATCTAAGAATTGAGCAAATTCTGGTGTTACGGTAGCTTTATCATGCCAGATAATTTCATTAGTATCAGCATCTTTTACTATTTCCTCTGGTGATAATCCAGTCAAAGCTTGAATAGCAATTATTCCCGCAGCATAGATATCACTGCTTAATTTTGGCGTACCATGAGCTTGTTCGCCAGGAATATATCCAGGCGTACCAATAGCTACTGTTGCTAAAGTTTGACCTTGGGGAGTAATAACTTGAGTGGCAATTTGTTTCACTGCACCAAAATCAATTAAAATTAATTTGCCATCTGGTTGGCGTCTGAGGATATTGTGGGGATTGACATCACGATGAATTACATTCTGTTGATGGACGAATTCTAAGATTGTCAAAAGTTCTTGTAAAAGTGAAATAACTTCTTCTTGACTGAGGATTTTACCTGATGTTAATTCTTGACTCAGATCGTGACCTTCGATCAATTCTTGTACAAGATAGAATTCGGCATTTTCCTCAAAGTAAGCTAAAAGTTGAGGAATGCGATCGTGAGTTCCTAATTTATACAGAACTTGCGCTTCTGTATCAAATAAACGCCTAGCTGTTTCCAAAGTTACTGGATCGCTTGCCTGGGGTTTGAGTTTCTTAACGACACATAGAGGTGAACCGGGTAATTGGGTATCACAAGCCACAAAAGTTTCACCAAAACCCCCACCTCCCAAGTTACTAATAATTTGGTATCTTCCTACAAGTGTGTTTCCCAGCATCTAGTTTGCCTAGTGTAAGTGCAATGCAATCTGATTCCGATTCTGCCACAAGTTAAGGATAAGTGAGAAAGTAGAGGAACCAGAGGAGGCAGATGAAGCAGGGGGAGAAAACTAATAATTAACGACCAATGACCAATGACAAATGACAAATGACAAATATATATGATTCCTATTAGTGATAATATTCGTTATCGAAGTAAGCCAATTATTAATTACTGGTTGATTGGCATTAACCTGGCTGTATTTTTATGGGAACTTAAACTAGAGTTTAGCGGTCAATTAGGCTATTTTGTCAATAGTTGGGGTGTGATTCCAGCGCAGATTAGTGGAGCAGTTACCAATGCTCTGTTTTTCAACTCTGCTGCTTGGATAGTTGTCATTTGGCGGGTATTTACACTATTTTTTGGAATATTTCTGCACGGCAGTTTTAGTCAAATATTAGGAAATCTACTATTTTTGTGGGTTTTTGGAAAAACTGTAGAAAATCTTCTGGGACACAGACGCTATCTAGAATTTTATCTGGCTGCTGGCGTGATGACAGGGGTAGTACAAATTCTGGCTGAACCGAGTTTGACAGTTCCATTGATTGGCGCAAATGGTGCGATCGCAGCTATTTTAGGCGCATACATTATGAAGTTTCCTAAAGCTAAAATTGACACTGTTTTGCCGCTAATAATCTTGTATATTCCCATTCAACTACCAGCGTTTTTCTATATATTTTGGTGGTTTGTACAACAATTATTTTATGGTATTGGTAGTTTAAATATTCCTCCTGTCGGCGTAAATCAATCGGGTGTTGTCTTCTTAGGGCAGGTTGTGGGATTATTAATTGGTGCAGCTTTCATCCGATTTAAGAGATAAATTTTATTTAGCTATTGAGCTATTGTGGAAACCAATGTCAAAAAGCTAAATTTTGATTTGGATATTTTTAGCAGTCTTTACCCTACAGTCATTGAAACTCATATATACCTTTTGGCTGAAATTCATAACCTGTTTCGATTTAATCAAAGTTTATAAAAAATAAGCAAAATGATTACTGTAATATCTTTTTAATATTTTATGTACCTTTTGATAGATTACATTTGATAGCTGAAAAAATCATAGATCGAACTAGGGATACCTACTCTTCAAGTCGATATTGTTAAAAATAACTGGTGCAGAAGATGCAAAACGTGGATAAAATTAACTTTAAACTCACTGATGAATTAGCAGTTTTGCGGAAGCGTGTAGCTGAGTTAGAGCAATCAGAGAAATTTTATCAACAAAAGCAAACAGCGCTTGAGAAACAATTAACAGAACTAAAAATAAAACTGCCGGTAGAAGTAGAAAATCCTCATCTTCAAGTTGTTGATTGGCAGATTGAGAAGGAAACTTCTGTAAATCTCAATTTGCCAACAGATATGACAGTAATTTTACAGCAATTCCAACAAGAAATCGCAGCGCGACAGCAGATAGAAGTAGTTCTCAGAGAGAATGAAGAACGGCTGAGACTAGCTCTAGATGTATCTCAAATGGGCTTGTGGGATTGGAATATTGTTACCAATCAAGTCATCTGGTCAGAAAATTATGAACTGCTTTTTGGTCTACTTCCAAGTAGTTTTGACAGCCCTTATGAGACGTTTAAAAAGTGCGTTCATCCTGAAGATAGCCAATCGGTAATGCAAGCGATCGCCCACGCTTTGGCACAAAAGACTGACTACAATGATGAATTTCGCATAGTTCGCTCAGACCAAAGCACGCATTGGATTTCTGCCAAGGGAAAATTTATCTATAACGCTCAAGGGCAAGCTGTGCGAATGATCGGCGTTTGTATGGAAACTACTGTGTGTCAGCAGGCAAAAGAAAGTACTCGCGAACTTACAACACAAGTCCAAGAACAGGCAAATATTTTAAATGCCATCCTTACCGCCTCAGTCGATCATATTTACATTTTTAATCGCCAAGGTTGTTATCAGTATGTCAGCCATGATGGAGCAACTATACTAGGTTTAAATCCCGAAGATATTATCGGTAAAAGTTTGCCAGAAATGGATTTACCCGCAGACCTAATAACGCAGGTAGATAATCAACGAGAAGCTGTCATGAAAACTGGGCAGCCGATTAAGGATGAGTGTAAATATTTTACTGCTGATGGGTTGCATTATTATGAATACATCCTCACACCATTACGAAACTCTAAGCAAACTATTGAAGGCGTAATCACTGTTGCTCGCGATATTACCGAACACAAACGAGCAGAAAAATCATTACGTGAAAGTGAAGCACGATTTCGGCGTTTGTTTGAATCTAACCTGATTGGGGTCGCTTTTTGGACTGTGGATGGTTTCATTATTGATGCCAATGATGCCTTTCTTCAACTAGCTGGCTACACTCGTGAAGAGTTTGCTACTTTAGGTAGAATTAATTGGAGAGAACTTACTCCTGTTGAGTATAAAGATTTAGACGATCGCGCCCTTTTGGAGGTGCAAACCACTGGAGTTTCCAGAATTTTCGAGAAAGAGTACATCCACCGCAACAGTAAGCGAGTACCAATTGTTTTGGGAATGGCTTTGCTAAATGACTCCCAAGACAACGGTGTTGCTTTTGTACTGGACATAACCGATCGCAAATTGGCTGAGAAAGAATGCGATCGCCTACTCGACTGCGAAAAGACAGCACGCCAACAAGCAGAAATCGCCAACAAAATTAAAGATGAATTTCTGGCGGTTCTCTCCCATGAACTGCGAACCCCACTCAACTCCATTCTCGGATGGTCAAAAATGTTGCGGACTCGCAAGTTTGATGAAAAAACTACTCACCACGCCTTAGAAACCATTGAACGCAACGCTAAGTTACAAACCCAACTAATTGAAGATTTGTTGGATGTGTCGCGCATCCTTCAAGGAAAATTAAACTTGAATATCTGTCCAGTCAGCTTGGTAATGGTAGTTGAAGCAGCACTAGAAACAGTAAAACTAGCAGCCCAAGCCAAGTCAATTCAAATTCAAACCGTATTTGATGCCAATTTGGGACAAGTGATGGGCGACCCAAATCGGCTGCAACAAGTTGTGTGGAACTTGCTTTCAAATGCGGTAAAATTTACTCCAACAGGAGGACGAGTAGAAATTCGACTCATAGATGCTGGTAATCAGGCTCAAATTCAGGTCAGCGATACAGGAAAGGGAATTAGCCTAGACTTTTTGCCTTATGTGTTCGATTACTTTCGCCAAGCTGATAGCACAACTACCCGGACATTTGGTGGACTAGGTTTAGGACTAGCGATCGTGCGTAGGGTTGTAGAAATGCATGGGGGAAATGTTCAAGCCGAAAGTCTTGGAGAAGGATTGGGTGCAAGCTTCACTGTCGAGTTACCGCTTTTGGTTAGAAGCGAACAGGTTCGGGGCGAAGAGAATCAGTCTTCATATTCGCAGCCAGAATCCTCGCTGCTTGCGGACACTCAAGTTTTGGTAGTGGATGATGAACCAGATATCCGCGACTTAATTACCTTTATTTTGCAAGACTACGGCGTGCAAGTAACCGCCGTATCATCAGCACAGGAAGCACTACAAGCACTGTCTGAGTCGATACCAAATGTTTTAATTAGCGATATTGGAATGCCAAAAACAGACGGTTATATGCTGATGCGTGAAGTGCGATCGCGATCGCCCCAACAAGGAGGAAACGTACCAGCGATCGCTCTGACAGCCTATGCAGGGGAAATGAATCAACAGCAAGCACTAGCAGCAGGATTTCAAATGCATATCTCCAAACCAGTAGATCCAGATGCATTGGTGCAAGCGATTGCTGATTTGATTGAGCCAAGCTGATATAGGTAAGCGTCTGAGAGGTTTTCCATAACTTTAGTGTTGTGCCACATCTACTGTTTTCCTGCTAGACTCTGGATAGTCCTATGCTTTCAGGAATTATGGCATCTGTTGAGCAGATCATGAAAGAAGCCTTAGCTTTGCCCAGTGCAGCGAGAGCATTGTTGGCAGAAAAGCTGGTTGAAAGTCTTGAGTTTGATGTAGACGAAACACTTCAAATTCTGTGGACAGAGGAAGCCAAAAAGCGTAGAGATGAAGTTCGCTGCGGCGCAGTTCAACCCATTACTGGAGAGGAAGCGTTAGCTAGGGTGAGACAACTTTTGGAGTAATGAAATACGTTTTTCACCCAACAGCATTAACTGAATATGGCGAAGCGGTCAAGTTTTATGCAGAGCGTCGGGTTGAATTAGCGCAGGCATTTATTAATGCGGTTGAGGATGGATGCTATTTTCCGAATCATTCAGTCCCCAACTCGCTGGGCTGTTGTTGACGAAGACATTCGTCGATGTCTAACGCGCAAATTTCCCTATGGAATTTTATACACCATTGAGGAAGATTACGTTTTGATTTTGGCTCTGATGCACTGTAGCCGCGAACCGGGATATTGGAAAGAGCGCGTTAAAGAGAAACCATCAGATGGATAAAATAAACTTGAAATAAATAAATTTCTAAAAATAAATCAGCAGCAAGATTTAAAATGTTTATTACGAATCTCATCAAAAAGCTTACTGGCTGCTTTTGGATTACTGCGAGCAATATATTCACAAATTTCATCTAAATCTTGAATTGCTTCATCTGAAAATGAATAACTACTCATTCTTCAGACTCCTCAGCAATTTTCCGAATTTTTTCTTGAAATCTAGCGAAAACAACTTCACCATCAGTTACTTGCCCTTTAGCAATTTGTTCAGTTCCCACAGCAATTTTTTGACGTAATTCTTCAATTCGCCGTTCTCTTTCTTGAAGCAAATTAAAAGCTTCATTTATCACATCCTCTGCACTAGCAAATTTACCACTTGCAATTTGCACTTGAATAAATTGCTCTATTTCTGACTTGAGTGTGATCTTCATAACTTGTACCTCAACTAAAAAATGGATGCATTAACTTTGTTCTAACAACATCGTCACATTCTCTGCAATTCTCTCGCTATGTTAATTAGAAAAAGCAAGCCGAACATTAGGATAACATCTCACTCATAGTTGATGATCTGTGATAACAGATACTTCGGAGTCAGCGTCTCCTTAGAGGATGTTTGAAAAGTCTTCTTGTCGGTATCAAAAGTTTTAGATCCCTCTAAATCTCCCTTAAAAAGGGAGACTTTGATTCGTGTTTCCCCCTTTTTAAGGGGGGTTAGGGGGGATCTAAAAGTGCCTATAGTCACAGCGAAACACTTTTCAAACAACCTTTTAGACAAGCAAGACGCTAAAGTTAATCAAAAAACGCGATCGCTCATGCTCAGGAACACTACTAAAGGTACTAGTTATCCCTTTGAGAATCGCTATAAGATCACAAAAAGGGTCTTCTATGTTTGGATGAAAATGACTGAGCAACGTGATGCTGACTTACCATCAACTGATTCTCAGCAATTGAGCAAACCGACCGACAAAACGATTACCAAGTCGGTCGATAATTCCTGGACAAATCGGATTGCTGGTGTCTGGAACAACGCAACAACACGCTTAACGCAACTCTTACCCGTAGAACAAGTGGCACAGACAGTTGTTGAATGGTTTAGTGTGAGCGAAACTCAAGTTGCAGAGATTTTAGACAAAATTCGAGCCGAACTGCCAACTACAGAAGCCCTGGTGATTGGTAAACCCCAAGCCGGAAAAAGTTCAATTGTCCGAGGATTGACGGGAGTTTCTGCGGAAATTGTCGGTCAAGGATTTCGCCCACACACGCAACACACCCAGCGCTATGCCTATCCTTCCAATGACCTACCGTTACTGATTTTTACTGATACAGTGGGGCTGGGTGATGTCAAACAAGATACTCAAACAATTATTCAGGAGTTAGTTGGCGATTTACAACAGGAAACTCGTTCCGCCAGAATCCTGCTTTTGACTGTCAAAATCAATGATTTTGCAACTGAGACGCTACGACAAATTGCTCAACAGCTGCGCCAGAAGTATCCAGACATTCCCTGTCTGCTGGTAGTTACCTGCTTGCATGAGGTTTATCCTAACGATACCGTCGATCATCCCATTTATCCGCCAGATTATCAGGAAGTCAATCGTGCATTTGCCGCCATGCAACAAGCTTTCGCAAAAATAACTGACCGCTCTGTACTAATTGACTTTACCTTAGAAGAAGATGGCTACACTCCGGTATTTTACGGCTTAGAAGCACTGCGAGATTCCTTGGCAGAACTACTCCCACAAGCAGAAGCCCAGGCGATTTATCAGCTATTAGATCGAGAAGAATCTGGGAAGCAACTTGGCAACCTTTACCGAGATGCTGCCCGCCGTTACATTTTGCCATTTGCGATTATGTCTGCCACCCTCGCCGCTGTACCTCTGCCATTTACCACAATGCCCGTACTCACTGCCTTGCAAGTATCAATGGTGGGTCTGTTGGGTAAATTATATGGGCAAACAGTTACGCCATCTCAGGCGGGAGGAGTTGTCAGTGCGATCGCAGGTGGTTTTTTAGCACAGGCAATTGCGCGGGAGTTAATTAAATTTATACCAGGTATTGGGAGTGCGATCGCAGCCTCTTGGGCAGCTGCCTATACCTGGGCGCTAGGGGAAGCAGCCTGTGTTTACTTTGGTGATTTAATGGGAGGTAAGAAACCAGATCGAGAGAAAATTCAGTTGGTGATGCAAGAAGCATTTAAAGCGGCGCAAGAACGGTTTAAGGGAATCGAACGTTAGGAGTAGTTGCAATCAGGTTCGGGTGATTTGATTTTGAATTTTTTTGAATTCTTTCTCCAAACAAAGTGGAGCTTTCTGAAATCCATTCTTAGACAGAACTATAAATCATAAAACCCAGTCGAAATACTTATTTAAAAGTATTTTTTTTATCTAACTAGAGGCTGATGAAGATAAAACATTTGATTAGTTTCCTAGATAAGGAGAGGCTACACAAATATCAGATCAAAGTTTGGCAACTGTTTGATTTTGTGTCAGCATTACTCACAGCACCTTTGCTAATTTACGAGGGTTCAACGCCACAAGAAACGGGATGAATACGGTCTAGAGAGGTAAGCTAGATAAATAATTTGTCCAGTATATTACTATAATCTAGCTTGTCAGCGTATTTACGGCGAGAGCGTTTATTGAAGTCAGGATTTTGATAAGGTACGTATAATGCCGAATCATGGCGTAACTTGGAAATGCAGAAATTGCCCGTGCTATTCAGGATGTGGTGCGATGGTGGAAATAAGTAGTAACAAGTACCAATAGTGCGATCGCCTACAAAAGCTTTGCCTACGCAACGATATCCATCAATATGCCGCTTTGCGTCTACGCACTCCCCAACAAACTGAAGCGGTCTTCGGGTTAACGGGAACAGTCTTTGGGTTCACGGGAACGGTCTTCGGGTTCACGGGAACGGTCTTCGGGTTCACGGGAGCAGTCTTCGGGTTCACGGGAGCAGTCTTCGGGTTCACGGGAGCGGTCTTCGGGTTCACGGGAACCGTCTTCGGGTTCACGGGAGCCGTCTTCGGGTTCACGGGAGCAGTCTTCGGATTTACAGAAACGGTCTTTGGGTTCACGGGAACGGTCTTTGGGTTCACGGGAACGGTCTCCCTTAAAACTTTTATCGAAACAGAATTCAGGAGTCAGGAGTCAGAATTCAGAATGAATTGTATACGACTGGCGGATAGCGTAGCGTTAGCGGCCTGCGAGCGTTTGAATAACCGGGTGTTACAGCTATTTTCAGGTAAATAGACCACGCGGTAGGGGCACAGCAATGCTCATTGGTGTCAACTTAACGCTAAACCCGCTTGGTGAAAACATTTTGCCCTCACCCCCAGCCCCTCTCCCAAGAGAGAGGGGAGCTAGACATTCAATTCCCCTTCTCCCTTGGGAGAAGGGGTTAGGGGATGAGGGCATGAGGGATTTACAAAACGCCTGTCTGATATAGTTTTCGGCTGAAGTTGACACCTATGAGCAATGCTGTGCCCTTACGACATATGTGCTTCAAATACATGAAAACTGCTGTAATACCCCACAAAACAAGAAAATTTGGTGGTGCAACAA
>NZ_JBALDJ010000003.1:0-14982 GCF_036917415.1 Nostoc sp.
TTCTAAGCTTAGAAAGCCAATAGCAGGCATAACAACCTGTACCCGAAGTTATATTCATCTTTATTATATGCAAATTGTAGGCGCAACAGCTTACTCTTTTTAGCTCTTAAATTTTGTTTAAGTCCCGCTAGAATCGCGGAAATATTGACGTTAGATTTAGACGGTGTAGATATTCAAAATCGGAAGTTTCAGGTAATTGGTAAGCGAAATAAGCAACGATGGTGTTTTTACAGCGAAAGTGCTGCACAAAGTCTAAATAACTACCTTAAATATTATTTGATGTCTCGCGTTTATTCAATAATCCTGGTGAACGTTTTACCGTTTACACCCGCACCGAAGCTTTAAGTCAATCGGGTCAGGGCAAACGCATCTAAAGTACTCTTGATCGCGACCAAGATTAAGACCCAACGAAAAATGAGTATTTCTGGCTTGATTTATTTTCCAAGGCTCAAAGCGATCGCTAAAATCTTTGTCAATAAGTAGGGATTAATGAGATTATTTTTGAGTCTATTCTCAATAGATTAGTCTTATTGACATGATGCGGCCACCCTGTCAATCGGGTAGGTTAGTTGGGTTTGCTTATAACGCTCTCAAGGAAGCTTTCTACAGTGAATATAGCGAATCTTTACTCTTAATAGACTACAATATTTTAAGCCAAGCTCCTGATAAAACCTTATCGCTGATTTATCAATTTCTAGGAGAAGAACCCTTCGAGCATGACTTTATCAACGTGGAATACGAAGCCAACGAATTTGACCGCCGCTTAAATACAGATGGACTGCATCAGGTGCGCTCCAAAGTCGAGTTTCAACCTCGTGCAACTGTTTTACCCCCTGATTTATTTGCTCAATATGAGGGTTTATCTTTCTGGGAGACTCCAACCAGTAGTAGTCTAGCTCTTTAAATGGCTCTAAGTCGAAAAAATCAACTAAACAAAAAAGTTAATTTGAAATGAAATATGAGACAATTTGGTGCAATTCTCTGGCTGACAGGCTTAAGTGGTGCTGGAAAAACAACGATCGCTCACAGTGTAGCCCAAGAACTTCAAAAAAGAAATTGCTTAGTAGAAGTGCTAGATGGTGATGTAGTTCGCACCCATCTTTGTGCAGCATTGGGTTTTAGCAAACAAGACCGAGATACAAATGTGCGTCGTATTGGCTTTGTGGCCCAATTACTCAGTTGCAATGGCGTAATTGCAATTGTTGCAGCAATTAGCCCCTACCGTGAAGTTCGAGAACAACTCAAAAAAACTTCTACTAATTTTGTCGAAGTTTATGTTCAGGCTCCACTTGCAGTTTGTGAATTCCGTGATGTGAAGGGGCTTTACGCCAAAGCAAAAGCAGGAGAAATTAAGCATTTTACTGGCATCTCTGACCCTTATGAAGAACCATTAAATCCAGAGATTATCTGTCAAACTGATAAGTTCACTCCTGAGCAATGTGTTAAGCAAGTGCTTGATTATTTAGAACAGCAAAACTTAATCTGTGCTTTAGAGCTTCTTACGAAATAACTTTAACTATTACTTTTGTAGAAACTATGGCAATGAAATATTTACAAAAAGCTGATCTAACAGGAGCAGTTTTATATGAAGCTGATCTTCAAGATGCTACTTTGTATGGAGCTAATCTAAAAGGCGTGAAAGTCAAGGGTTCTAACTTTGAGGATGCTAAACTTAAGGGAGCCAACATTGAAGAAGCTATTAAGTAAAATTTGTATAGCTTTGGATAAACCCTTCTGAATTTATTTCAGAGCTAAGGCGAGTAAAAGAGTTACTTTTACTCACTTATGAAATCGAAACAAATGTATTTACTACAATTTACTACATTATCACTTGATTAAGTAAAATGACTACTTCAGAATTAGCTCATATTGAGCAGCAAAATAAACAAGGATTTTCAGATATTAATGAAAACTTTTCGTTAAAAGCAAATTCAAAAAAGCTATTCAACTTAAAAGTAATTGAATATTTATTGCTAGCAGCTTTTTTCTCCGCTGGGATTTTTATTATTTTTTATTCCTCAGATAAAACAGTTGTAACTAGTGGAGTCATATCTTTAACTGTTTCTTTTTTTTTATTGTTAATTAATAGGCAGTTAGTTCAGGAAGTTAAAAAATCTATTAATCAGTCCGAGATTACTAGAAAAGCCCAACTGTATACTTATCTGTTAAATAATAATTCTGGAAATAAAGATACAGCAGCTTTGACAAGAGGGAAAGCTTTACAATACTGCCAAGATTTAGTTGATGATTATAAAAAAGTTCGGAGTTCAGCCAGGAACCTTTATTATGGGTTGCAAATTGCAACAGTTATTTTATCAGGAGTCACACCAATTTTAGTATTAGTAGACAAATTAGAAGCAGGACAAGCATGGCTCAAGTGGCTACATGTTCTCTGCCCAGCTATTGCTTCTATAGTAGCTAGTATAGTGACCTCTTTTCCTTTTCAGAAGAATTCGATTGCTGCTAATACAGCAGTTGAATTGTTGGAAGCAGAGTAAGAAAAGTTTATATTAGGAGTAACTCCTCCTTACCGTTGTTATGATGTATCTGACGAAACTCAACAGCAACAGAAGGCAAGGCAAGCATTAGAATACTTTATTACTCAAGTTAATAATATTCATCTCAATCAACTACAACAACAAGCCCCTGAACAACAATCAGAGAAGACAGAGAAGGCAGAATTATCTTTATCTGATGAGTTAAAACAAGAGCAAACTGAATTAAAAAATAAATTTTAACTGAAATATGAGTAATAGTTATAGTTAGTTAAAAAATCTATACAAATATCAAAAAATTTAATATACTGTGCTTTAAAAATTGTTATTTTTACACTCTTATTTGCGTCTTTGCGCTTAATCTTCTCATAACATGGTTCAAACACTCATAATATGATTCAAAATCTTTTGTTAAACCTATATATCTGAAAATTTAAAGCCTTCGTATTTCTTACCCGCATACTGGTAGTAACAGTAAATCCAACAAAAGCTCTGTCACATTCCCGAAAGAGGAAAAATTATGAATGTTGATACACCAGGAAACAGCCACAGTAGTCTAATTCAACAGAAATATAAATGTATCCATCAGCTATTTGAAACGCAAGTGGAGCGAACGCCAAATGCCATTGCGGTGGTTTTTGAAGATAAACAGTTGACCTACCGAGAGCTAAATCAACAGGCAAACTGTCTGGCACATCACTTAAAAACTCTGGGCGTGGGACCAGAAGTTTTAGTGGGGATTTGTGTAGAGCGCTCGCTCGAAATGGTAGTGGGATTGCTTGGCATCCTCAAAGCTGGTGGAGCGTATGTACCACTTGACCCAAAGTATCCAACTGAGCGCTTAAGTTTCATGCTCTTTGATACTCAGCTATCAGTCTTATTGACTCAAGAGAAATTAGTAGAATCTCTTCCCAAACATCAGGTACGTGTACTCTGCTTAGACACAGACTGGCAGAGCATATCCCTTGCAAACCAAGAGAATCTCAACAGCACAGTCAGTACTGAAAACCTATCCTATGTAATTTACACCTCTGGTTCTACAGGAACACCCAAGGGAGTAGCCGTCACTCATCGGGCTGTAAATCGACTGGTCTTAAACACCAACTACATACAGTTAACACCTAGCGATCGCGTTGCTCAAGCTGCAAATATTGCTTTTGATGCCGCCACTTTCGAGATTTGGGGAGCATTGCTTAACGGAGCCAAGCTAATCATTATCACTCAATCTGTATTGCTTTCACCTCAAGAATTTGCTATCAATATACGCGAACACGAGGTGAGCGTCTTATTTTTAACCACAGCTTTATTCAATCAATTAGCTAGTTTTGTACCGCAAGCATTTAGTTCTCTACGATATCTACTGTTTGGTGGTGAAGCGGTTGACCCTTCCTGGGTGCTTGAAGTAATAAACAAAGGCGCTCCCCAGCGACTGTTGCATGTTTATGGACCTACAGAAAGTACAACATTCACTACCTGGTACTTGGTACAAGATGTTCCAGAAGGGGCAAAAACCATTCCCATTGGTCTCCCTATCTCCAATACGTACTGTTTTCTGCTGGATGCTCAGAAGCAGCCTGTACCGATAGGTGTTCCCGGAGAATTGTACATCGGTGGTGATGGACTGGCGCGGGGCTACCTCAACCGTCCTGATTTAACTGATGAAAAATTTATCCCCAATCCCTTTAGCAATGAACCAGGTGAGCGCTTGTACAAAACTGGAGATAAAGCACGCTACTTAAGTGACGGCAACATCGAGTTTCTCGATCGCATCGACAATCAGATCAAGATTCGCGGCTTCCGCATCGAACTTGGAGAAATTGAGGTAGCGATTGCGGCATATCCAGCAGTTCGACAAGTTGTAGTCTTGGCTCGTGAGGATGTACCCGGTGATAAACGTCTGGTAGCCTACATCGTAGCGGGGTTTCAAGAAAGCCCTCCTCAGGAGCAGAACGAAGAGGCACAAGTGCAAAGCGAACAGGTATTGCGACAGCCAAACTCGATTACTGAGCTAGTACCCCCGCTGCGGAGCTATCTAAAAGCACGTTTGCCTGAGTACATGGTGCCCAGCGCCTTTGTGGTACTGGAGGCTTTTCCCGTAACCCCCAGCGGGAAGGTGGATCGCCGCGCTTTGCCAACTCCCGAAAGGTCTAGACCTGAGTTGTCAACAGATATTGTCTTGCCCCAATCGGATGCCGAAAAAATCATTGCTCAAGTATGGCGGGAAGTACTGCAATTAAATGTGGTAGGAATTGATGACCACTTTTTTGAGTTAGGCGGTGATTCTTTGCTCCTCCTCCAAGTTCATAACCAATTGCTCGAAAGCTTAGAGACCGAACTATCAGTTGTGGCGCTGTTTCAATACCCCACTATTCGTACTTTAGCTCAACATTTAAATAAAACTAACTCAGAAGCCTTTACTGTTAAGCTTCAGCAAAGCAGTAAATTTGACCATCAATCTTCAATACAGCAACAAAGGCAGTTCGGTATTAGAGAATCAGATATTGCCATTATCGGTATATCAGGTCGCTTTCCAGGAGCTATGGATCTTGATGCGTTTTGGCAGAACCTCCGAGATGGAGTGGAATCAATTTCCTTTTTTTCTGATGAAGAATTGGAGCAAACTGACCCGACTTTGCTCTCTAATCCTAACTATGTAAAAGCAGGCGCTGTTTTGCCAAAGATCGAAGAGTTTGACGCTTCCTTCTTCGGCTACAGCCCTAAAGAAGCCGAAATCATGGACCCGCAACAACGGATTTTTTTAGAATGTGCTTGGGAAGCCCTTGAGAGTGCTGGCTACAACCCAGAAACATATCAGGGTTCGATAGGAGTTTACGCCAATTCGGGGATGAATACTTACTTAGTTAACAACGTTCATCCCAACCAAGGCTTTTCTCGGTCTCGCAACTACTTAACATCACCCGACCAAATGCAGATTAGGCTTGGGAATGAGAAAGATTATATGCCTACGCGGCTTTCTTACAAGCTCAATTTAACTGGACCGAGTGTTAATGTTCAAAGTGCTTGTTCAACAGGACTGGTAGTGGTTCACATGGCTCGCCAGAGTTTACTCAACGGTGAATGTGACATGGCAATAGCGGGAGGCTTTAACGTCTGCGTTCCGCAAAAGACAGGATATCTGTACCAAGAGGAGATGATTTGGTCTCCAGACGGACATTGTAGAGCCTTTGATGCACAAGCCAGAGGAACTGTATTCGGTAATGGAGGTGGAATCGTTGTCCTGAAGTTGCTGCATCAAGCGATCGCAGATGGAGACTGCATCCAAGCTGTCATCAAAGGGTCAGCCATTAACAACGATGGTACCCTGAAAGTCAGCTATATGGCTCCTAGCGTGGAAGGTCAAGCAGCTGCAATCTCCAAAGCAATGGCGATCGCGGAAGTTGACGCTAGCACAGTCACTTATGTAGAAGCCCACGGAACTGGAACCATTCTAGGAGATCCCATTGAAATCGCAGCCCTAACCAAAGCTTTTCGCGAAACTACTGGGAAAAGCGGTTTTTGTGCAATCGGCTCGGTCAAGACTAATATCGGACATATATGTGAAGCAGCAGGTATAGCAGGGTTACTTAAAACCATACTTGTTCTCAAACATAAACTTATACCGCCCAGCCTGCATTTTAGACAACCTAATCCCAACATTGATTTTGCAGAAAGCCCTTTTTACGTTAATACGTCCCTCTCTGAATGGAGAGTTAATGGAACTCCAAGACGTGCAGGAGTTAATGCTTTTGGGATGGGGGGAACCAATTGTCATGTAGTTTTGGAAGAAGCACCAGAACAAGTCAAAAGTCAAAAGTCAAAAGTGAACCAGCGCGGTCTTGGGGAAAACCCCCAAGACCGACTGGCGAACCCCGAAGGGGTCAAAAATGACCGAACGTTGCATATTTTGACATTATCGGCAAAGTCCCAAAAGGCTCTGGAGGAGTTGGCACAGAATTATGTAGTTTATCTCAAGTCCAATGCAGATGCCTCCCTGGCAGATATTTGTTTCACAGCTAACGCAGGACGCAAGCACTTTAACCATCGTTTGGCAGTCACGGCTAGATATCTTGAGCAGCTTGGCTCTCAACTGAGGAGTTTCGGGCAACAGACGACTTCTGTACCGAATGGTACAAAGAACAACAGTCCCCTACCAACAGAATCGGAAAACATAATATCGTCAGTCGGTACGCTTGACGCAATCGCGTTACCGACTCAAAAAGAGCGCATCGCCTTCCTGTTTACGGGTCAGGGGTCGCAGTATGTAGGCATGGGAAGGCAACTCTACGAAACCCAACCTACCTTTCGCGCTGCTCTAGACCATTGCGCTCAAATTTTGCGTCCCTATTTGGACAAACCCCTGCTGGAGGTACTGTATTCCTATCAAGAAGGAGAGAATCTTCTACAGACTAAATCCCTCATCAACGAGACAGCTTATACCCAACCCGCCTTATTTGCCCTGGAATATGCTCTGTTTCAGTTGTGGAAATCTTGGGGCATAGAACCCGATGTAGTAATGGGTCATAGTGTCGGGGAATATATAGCTGCACATTGTGCAGGAGTATTCAGCTTGGAAGATGGCTTGAAATTGATCGCCGCACGGGGGCGTTTAATGCAAGCCCTGCCCCCTAATGGGGAGATGGTAGCGCTGTTAACCGATGAAGCGCAGGCACTAGCAGCCATCCAACCTTATGCTGAAGAGGTTTCAATTGCTGCCATTAACGGACCCCAAAGCCTTGTAATTTCCGGTCGGCGTGAGGCAATTAACACTCTCTGTGTCTCCTTGGAAGCGGCTGGAATCAAGACCAAGAAATTAAACGTCTCCCATGCTTTCCATTCTCCACTGATTGAGCCAATGGTGGCAGAATTTGAGCAAGTAGCTCGACAAGTAAAATTTGCTGCACCCCTAGTGAAACTGATTTCCAATCTGACAGGGGAGTTGGCAACTGAGGAAATTGCCACTCCCCAGTATTGGTGTCGTCACCTGAGAGAGCAAGTTCGATTTGCCGCTAGTATGGAAACCCTACAACAGCAAGGGATAGAGGTCTTCGTAGAACTCGGACCCAAACCCACCTTGTTGGGAATGGGTTGCGCCTGCCTGCCTGAAAATAACCAACTGTGGTTGCCTTCTTTGCGACTAGGACAAGAAGATTGGCAGCAGCTATTAAGTAGTTTGGCACAATTATATGTGCGTGGAGTCCCAGTAAACTGGTTGGGTTTTGACCAGGACTATACTCGGCATCGCCTGCAACTACCCACCTATCCTTGGCAGCGACAACGCTATTGGATAGAGGCGACTGCTTTTGAAAACAAACTTACAGCCCTTACCGATCTCAAAGGTGTAAGTAGTCAAAGCCAAAATCCCCTGCTAGGTCAACAGTTAGACTTGCCAGGAACAGCTGAGATTCGCTTCCAGTCACAGATTAGCCAAAACTTCCCAGCTTGGATGAAAGAGCATCGCGTCTATGAAACAACGATTTTGCCAGAAACGGCTTACTTAGAAATGGCAATGGCCGCTGGAGCAATTGTTGCGAAGACCAGTAATCTTTGTTTGCAGGATGTGGTCATAGCTAAAGCGCTGATACTACCAAAGGATGAAGTCAAGACTGTTCAGGTAATTTTGATCCCTAAGGAATCTAGTATTTATTCCTTTGAGATATATAGTTTAGCATCCGCAGCAGATAAAATTAATGAAAAAACATCTTGGACGCTCCATGTTTCAGGCAAATTACTTATTAACGAAAAAGAATCGGTAGCACAGCAGGTAGATTTAGCTGCCTTACAACAGCGATGCACCCAAGAGATTCCCCCCGAAAGTTTGTATCAACGGTTACAACAGCAAGGAATGGATTATGGTTCCAGCTTCCAGGGACTTGAACAAATCTGGCAGCATGAACGAGAAGCTCTAGGCAAGATAAGACTGCCGTCAGAATTAGTCTCAGAAGTAGGGGAATACTGGCTACACCCAGTATTGTTAAACACCTGTTTACAAGTTTTAAAAACAATTTCCTTTGATAAAAACAAACAAAATAACTATGTACCAGTAGGCTTAGAACGCCTGATCCTTTGCGGTCGTCCAAGCGTCTCCATGTGGAGTTATGCTCGGGTGCGGGTAGAGGAAGAGCGCGAACGCCAACAACTCCTAAGCGCTGATTTATATCTGTTCGCTTTTTCTGGGGAGCTAATTGCTGTTTTAGAAGGCGTGCAACTTAAGGTTGTCCGCCGTGAAGCCATGCTAGGCATCCCACAGGAATCTTGGGATAATTGGTTTTATACTGATTTTAGTGGAGAAATTCAGGGATTGCACGGTCAGTCAAGAGTCCTTACACAAGACAGAGGAGATTTCCTCCACAACACCCTGGTATCTTACCAGGCAGTAGAGCGTCAACAGCTATTAGAGTCTCGCCTTAGAGAACAAGTAGCAAAGGTACTGAGATTTTCTGCCGCCAAGCTGGATATGCTTGAGTCGCTAACCAATTTGGGATTTGACTCTTTAAAGGCGATTGAGCTGAGGAATTGGATCAATAACGAGATGGGGGTGAACTTGCCTGTAATCAAAATCATGGAAGGTGCGAGCATTGCCCAACTAGCAGAGCTAATACTCTCGCAATTAGCCTTGGCAGAGATAATTACATCAGCCTCCCTATCTACTGAACTCGATGACGATATGGAGGAAGGCTCTCTGTGAACCTTAATCAATTTTTAGCTGAACTCGCCCAGCGGGGTGTAAAGTTGTGGACTGAGGATGGCCAGTTGCGCTATCGTGCTCCAAAAGGGGCACTAACACTAGAGCTACGTGACGAGCTGGCATTGCACAAGGCAGAAGTTGTAAAGTTGCTGCACCAGAGCAACGTGGACCGACGTGATGCTGAACTACCCCTTGTAAGAGTCTCGCGAGATCGCGACTTACCTCTATCTTTTCCCCAGGAGCAACTGTGGTTATTGACCCAGTTACAGCCAAATAACCCTTTCTACAACGAACCAATAGCTCTGCGACTTCATGGTTCTCTAAACGTCGTGGCACTAGAGAAAAGCCTCAACAAAATTATTGCTCGCCACTCAGCTTTACGTACCAACTTCGTAACGGTTGATGGACAGCTCGTTCAGGTAATTGCTGAAAGCTTAACCTTGAGTGTGCCTGTGGTAGACCTGAGAGATATACCTGAAAGCGAAAGAGAAATCTCTCTCCAGCAATTAGCAACCGCAGAAGTCCAACGACCCTTTAACCTCGCTAGCTCTCCTTTAGTCCGAACATATGTGTTCAAGCTAACGGAAGTAGAACACGTCTTGCTGCTAATAATACATCACATTATCTTCGATGGTCGGTCATTGGGGTTACTTGTACGAGAGTTAGCAACCATTTACTCAGCATTCTGCAATAACTTGTTCCCAGAACTACCAGAGCTACCGATTCAGTACAAAGACTTTGCTGTTTGGCAGCGGCAGTGGCTGCAAGGAGAAGTCCTTGAGTCCCAACTAGCTTATTGGAAGCAACAACTTGAGGGTGCGCCAGCTTTATTGGAATTGCCAACTGATCGCGTGCGACCTTCAATTCAAACATATAAAGGGGCGCACCAAAGATTTGCACTCTCTATTGAGCTAACTCTAGCGCTGATGAGTTTAAGTCAGCGGCGAAAAGTTACTTTGTTTATGACGCTATTAGCAGCGTTTCAAACATTTCTTTACTATTATACAGGGCAAACTGATATCTGTGTAGGTACGCCGCACGCTAACCGTTCACGCCCTGAGCTTGAGGGATTGATTGGATTTTTCGTCAATAGGCTGGTGCTACGCACTAGTTTGTCGGGAAATCCAAATTTTGAGGATGTACTCTCAAGAGTTCGGGATGTAGCGTTGGGAGCTTATGCCAATCAAGACGTACCGTTTGAGAAGTTAGTAGAGGAGTTGCAGCCAGCGCGTGACTTGAGCTACACACCGCTAGTACAGGTGATTTTTATCCTTGATATGCCTATACCCCAGATACAAATGGCAGGCTTAACTGTAAGTCCATTAGCCGTAGAAACTACCACAGCGAAGTTTGATTTGATTTTATCTTTAGAGAATACTGCCACCGGACTAATTGGGCAATGGGAATACAATAGCGATCTGTTTGATGCCACCACTATCGCTCGCATGGCAGGACATTTCCAAACTCTGCTGGAGGAAATTGTCAGCAATCCGACTCGGCAGCTATCAGATTTACCTTTGCTGAGGGAGCAAGAACAGCAGCAGTTACTAATAGAGTGGAACAACACCTTTGCGGCATTCCCGACTGCGTGCGTACACCAGTTGTTTGAGGCTGTTGTGGAGCGTGAGCCTTCTGCAATTGCAGTGGTGTTTGAAGATAAACAGTTGACCTACTGCGAGCTGAACCAACGAGCAAATCAGCTAGCACATCACTTAAAAACTCTGGGTGTGGGGCCAGAAGTGCTGGTGGGCATCTGCGTAGAGCGCTCCATCGAGATGGTGGTGAGCCTGTTTGGCATCCTCAAAGCAGGTGGAGCCTACCTACCCCTGGATCCGGCATTACCTCAAGAAAGTTTAGCCTTCCGGTTGATTGATGCTCAAGTCCCAATCCTGTTGACGCAAAAGGGACTCCTCAAACGTGAGTCGGCTCCCGTGCAGACTGTATTGTACTTGGACGCAGACTGGGAACTAATAGCCCAACAATCCGATGCAAATCCAAACAGCGAAGTGATACCGGAAAACTTAGCCTACGTCCTCTATACCTCTGGTTCTACAGGTCAACCTAAAGGCGTTGCGATTGAGCATCGGCAAATCATGAACTACCTGCACGCCATCTTAGACAAACTGCAACTGCCAACCAGTGCCAGTTTCGCAACCGTTTCCACCTTCGCCGCCGACTTAGGCAACACGGTAATTTTCCCAGCTTTGTGTACGGGGGGCTGTCTGCATATCGTATCCCAAGAGCGAGCCACTGACCCCAAAGCCTTAGCTGAGTACTTTCAGTACCATCCTATCGACTGTCTCAAAATTACCCCCGCCCACCTTGCTACCCTCTTGGCGTCCTCAGCGTCCAACTCTATCCTGCCACGCCAATGTCTAGTCTTAGGTGGTGAAGCGGCAAGTTGGGTAGAAATTGAAAAAATTCAGCAATACGCCCCGAACTGTCGGATTCTCAACCACTATGGACCGACAGAAACCACTGTTGGCGTACTTACCTATCCTGTCGAGAACAAGCAAGCCAATTATAACTCTAAAACTGTTCCTATCGGTCGTCCCATCGCCAACACACAAGTTTATATTCTTGACCGCCATCAGCAACCAGTTCCTATCGGCGTCCCTGGTGAACTACACATTGGCGGTGCTTCCTTAGCACGCGGCTACCTTAACCGCCCGGACTTGACAGATGAAAAATTCATTAACCCATTTAATGATATAATAAATACCCGCCTCTACAAAACCGGCGACAAGGCTCGTTACCTAAGTGACGGTAACATCGAATTCCTCGGTCGGCTGGATCGTCAGGTGAAGATTCGCGGCTTCCGTATCGAACTCGGAGAAATCGAAGCAGCGCTAGCTCAACACCCAGAGGTACGGGAGACAGTAGTTTTAGCTTGGGAGGATCAACCAGATAACAAACGACTGGTAGCTTATGTTGTTCCCAACCATAAACCTCCCGCCACCAGTAAACTGCGGCACTTCCTCAAACAAAAACTACCCGACTATATGGTGCCAAGAGCCTTTATGATGCTTTCTTCTTTACCTCTCACCCCCAATGGTAAGGTAGACCGTCGCGCTTTGAAGGCACCAGATACGGAACTAAGTGACTCAATCGGCTTTGTCCCCCCCCGTGACACAGTTGAACAGCAACTACAGCAAATTTGGTCAGAGGTTTTGAAGCTTCCCACTGTTGGAGTGAAGGATAACTTCTTTACCTTGGGAGGTCATTCTCTTTTAGCTGTGCTCTTAATGGCTCAAATTTCGCGGCACTTTAGAAAAAATCTGCCCATAGCAACGCTTTTCTCTAGCCCGACTATTGAACAGCTAGCTAGTTGTCTGAGATCCAAAACTCATTCCTTGCCTTGGTCTCCTTTGGTAGCAATTCAGTCTGGCAGCGACAAGCGACCTTTTTTCTGTGTGCCTGGAGTTGGTGGAAATGTGATTTATTTATATGAGCTAGCGCGTCACCTTGGCTCAAGCCAACCTTTCTACGGTCTGCAAGCACGGGGATTGGATGGGGAATCAGAGCCTTTTACACAGTTGGAAGAAATAGCTTCCTACTATATTGAAGCAATACAAACCGTTCAGCCTACTGGTCCCTACTTGCTGGGTGGACATTCTTTTGGAGGTGTAGTTGCCTTTGAAATGGCGACTCAGTTGCACAAACAGGGGCATGAAGTGGCTCTGCTTGCGATGATTGACGCTTTTGCGCCAATTGGTGGTAAGGAGTCGAAAGGTATTGATGAGGATGACGCCGCTTATCTGACTGATTTTGCCAACTACATTGGATATATGTGCTCCAAAAACTTGGAGGTATCCCAAGAAACTCTCGCTTCTCTTACCGCTGTGGAGCAATTGCACTATCTCAAAGAACGGTTGAGACGGGTCAACTTGTTGCCAAAAGAAGCAGGAATAACCTCAGTCCGGGGTCTGGTACAAGTTTACAAGGAGTCCCTGAAAGCTTATCGTGTTTATTTGCCTTCGGGGGTGCAACAGACTCCAATTACTCTTTTCCGTGCTAGCGAGGTTGATGTATTTGAGAGTGATACAGAGGAGTTGACACAGAGATTAAAAGAACCTGCCTTGGGCTGGAGAAAGTTTTCTTCTACTATAGACATTCATGTTGTTCCAGGGAATCATATGACCATGATGCTACAGCCGCACGTACAGGTGTTAGGCGCACAACTTCTCTCTTGCCTGGAGCAAGCACAGACGTAATTGGCTTAGTAAGTGGTACTTTAAGTGGAGACTCTTGGGATAAAAAACCAAGCTCCTTCATTTGACTAAAGAAGCTCAATCATTATGAAAATAGGAATTCTCGACTTAAATCACAATCTCCCCTTACTAGTAGAACCTGACACAGAACGTGAATCGTCTAATATTGACAATCTCCTTTCATGGTATAGAGATAATAGTGAACTTGTAGAAAAAAAATTGCTGAAACACGGAGCAATTCTTTTTCGAGGCTTTGGTGTAAACACAATCTTGGCTTTTGAAACATTTGTTAAATCTGTTTCAGGTAATTTAATGGATTATGTTGATGGAAATTCTCCCAGAACCAAGCTAGCTACTAGTATTTATACTTCAACTGAATATCCGGCTGAATACTTCATTAGTTTGCATAATGAGTTATCCTACTCTAGCCAATGGCCAAACAAACTCTATTTTTGCTGTATTACTGCGCCTAAGGAGGGCGGAGAAACACCGATTGCTGATAGTCGTCAAATCCTAAAAAGTCTTAACCCAAAGCTCGTTGAAAAATTCACAATTAAACAAGTGAAGTATATCCGCAATTTACATAGTGGAGATGGAGTGGGAGTTTCATGGCAAGATTCTTTTAAAACCTCAGATAGCTCCCTAGTAGAAGAGTATAATAGAAAAGCTGGTATGGATTTTGAGTGGAAGAAGAATGGTGTATTGCGAATAAGCCAAATTCGCCCTGCTATTGCAATTCATCCTCATACTGGTGAACAAGTTTGGTTTAATCAAGCCGAGCAATTTCATCCATCTACTCTTCCTAAAAATATATACGAAGCTATGATGTTTTGTTTTGAGGGTAACGAAGAGGAACTCCCTCAATATGCTTGCTTTGGTGACAATACTCCATTTAATGTTTCAATGCTCGATGAGATTAGAGAAGCTACTTGTCAACAAACTGTTGTTTTTCCTTGGCAGGAGGGTGACGTACTAATGATAGATAACATGTTAGTTTGTCACGGACGAATGCCGTTTGTTGGTTCCCGGAAAATTTTGGTTTCTATGTCCCATTTCTGATAACCTCTTATTGCCATACCAACATCGAAAAAATAATTAATAGAGCCTGAGTTGGTAAATTACGCTTCACTTAGCCTGTGCATTCATTACTTTACGTGCTGCAAAGGTTTTCGGATAGGCTCTTAGCTCGACTTTATCCATTTTTTCCTTTGGGTCATCACAAATGTAAGCGATCGCTAAAAGATGTGGGTTTTGCTGCATACATAAAATTTAAATACAGTCTTGGTGAATACTGGCTCACCGTTGCTGCACTTTTTACACTTTGACTGTCAATTATTGCCTCGGATGGGCTTGGATGACGTTGATGTTCGTTTGCGTTCCCACTCTCTGAGGCCGTCATGAATTAAGAGCCAAGTTCCATCTTTACGCCAATTCCGGAAGTACGTATAAGTCTGCCAAGCCGGAAAATCTCCAGGTAGCGCGCGCCATCTGACTCCTTCTAAGCTGTTGTGCTTTTAATTTGCACAAACAGCATTTCCCTTATTTTTTATTTTTCTTCCCCATTTAATAATAAGCTCTCCATCATTTAAGA
>NZ_JBALDJ010000004.1:0-18735 GCF_036917415.1 Nostoc sp.
CTAAGAAACCGTGCCATAGAGGAACTGGTACTCAACGCCAGCCACTTAATTTTTCCATTATCAATACTGCTTAATTCTTAACCGAAAAGTATTGCATTAGTTATGTCAATCAATTTTGGATTTTAGATTTTTTCACGTAGTTTGATTTTCGGAAAGCGAGTATCAATTTGCTTGCTGTGAAACATTTTTAAATTTGGGATTTTCAATTGAAAATCCCAAATTTAAAATATAAAATTCGGTGATGCTCAAGCCAAGGGATACCCAGTTTTTCCAACTTCAAGCCGAACAACATTAGCAGGAACGACACCAGTGGGTGGAGGTAAAAACATTCCACCATTAGTCACAACATAAATTGCGGTGCGATCGCTCTCAGTTTGACCAAAAGCCACGGCTGTGCTATTAATTACACCTGCCTCGGCTTGAGCAATAATAGTACTAGGGGTTTTTGTAGCAATCGTGCAGAAACTTACGCTAAGGCTGAAACAGTTACCAGTAAAGAGTTTCAGCCCACGCTTTCACCGCACCCTTATCAGAGCGCAAAGGACGCATCCCGCCATTATTCAAAGACTCAGGTAAATTAAAATGGTAGCGCCCTAACATATTTTGAAAGCAGCTTTGATAGAATTTAGGTAATATTATCATTTGATAGGTCTTGTTGATAATACCTGACCTATCTTTTTTACCCTAAAACGGTCACACTCTTATATTTCCTGGGTCTCAGCCCCTTTGTCACCCCTTCAGCAATTGCGTAAGTCCACTATCGGTAAAAATGCCCAATAAAGCGAGAAAACTTTTCCGTGAAGAAGCGTTAGAACGCTTGAACTCTCCAGAACAGCTTGACCGACTGATGCAGGTTACAAGCCGCCAAGCCTGGGTGCCCTTGGTTTCTATGGGCTTAGTGGTAGCTGTAGCTGGCATCTGGAGTGTAGTTGGGCGAATTCCCCTCAGCGTCACAGGTTTTGGCGTGTTAATCCGACCTCGTAATGTGGTGCAATTTCAAGCACTTGGTGGCGGTCAATTGTTAACCCTAAATATCAAGCCAGGAGATGTAGTTAGGCAAGATCAAGTACTCGCTACAATCGACCAATCTAGTGTTAGGCAACAACTACAACAAGAAAACGCAAAATTTATTCAGATCAAAGAGCAGAACCAAGATACAGATAGGCTGCAAAAGCAACAAATAGCGCTGCAACAAAGAACCCTTGAGCAGCAGCAAAAAGACCTTGAAGAAAGCCTGCGTCGAGAGTCAGTAGCACCAATGCTACACTCCGAAACGTTAAGAGCGTTAGAGCAAAAACGACAAAGCGTTGAGCAAAGCCTGTCAAGAGAAAAAGTCGAGCCAGTGCTTTACAAACAAACTCTTGCCGCACTAGCAGAAAAACGCAAAAGTCTTCTAGAGCGCTCATCAAAAATTAGCTCATTACTGCAAACTTTGCAACAACGAGTTGAAAATCGTCGTAATCTCTTTCAACAGAAAGTAATTAGTCAGGATGTACTGCTGCAAGCCCAGCAGGACTTGTTGAACCAAGAGACGCAACTGGGGGATATTCAAACACAACTCAAAGACCTTGATGTTCAAAAAACGTCGAGCGAACGGGAATATCTACAAAATCTTAATAGAATTGACGATATCAAAAATAACATTCAAGAAATTAAAGTTCAAAAAACCAATGCCGACCGGGAATACCTGCAAAATTTGAATAAAATTGACGATATTAAAACCAAAATTAAAGATATTGAAGCCCAAAAAAACAAACTAGTTCAACAAGATTTAGAAAAGTCCATAGGGACATTAAATCAAATTCAGGAAGTTAGAAGCAAGATTGCTCGGTTAAAACTGCAATTAACTCAGTCTGGACAAATTATCAGCAAATATAATGGTCGCGTCTTGTCAGTTGGTGTCCTCCCCGGTCAAATTGTCAGCGCAGGTACCCGGATTGGGACGATTGAAGCTGAAGATCCCAACACCAAACTGTCTAGTCTTGTTTACTTTGCTGATAAAGATGGCAAGCTTCTAAAACCTGGTATGACAGTACAAGTCACACCCAGCGTTGTCAAGCGCGATCGCTTTGGTGGAATTGTTGGGGTAGTAACGAACGTTTCTCCTTTTCCCGTGACAACTCAAGATATAGAGGCGCAAGTTGGCAACGAAGACTTAGCTCGTAGCCTTGCCAATAGTAACGCAGCTCGCGTCCAAGTTCAGATCCAACTACAAGAAGACCCACATACCACCAGTGGCTACAAATGGTCTTCTTCCAATGGTCCGGCACTTAAAATTTCATCAGGTACGACTACGCAAGTCCGCGTCAAAGTTGGAGAAGTCGCACCTATCTCTTACATTATTCCAATATTTCGCTCTTGGACGGGCATATATTAATAGAATATGCCGAGTGCCTTCATTAAAAGTATTCTATCCCGACCTAAAACCAGTCGCGTCCGTACCCCCACGCTGCTGCAAATCGAAGCAACCGAATGCGGGGCTGCTGCCCTCGGAATTATTCTCAGCTATTACTCGCGTATTGTCCCCTTGGCAGAATTGCGGCACGAGTGTGGCGTCTCGCGAGATGGTAGCAACGCCTTTAATATCGTCAAAGCAGCAAGGAACTATGGCTTAAATGCCAAAGGTTTCAAACCGTCTCTGGAAAGCCTCAA
Source organism: Nostoc sp. (assembly GCF_036917415.1). Lineage (GTDB taxonomy): Bacteria > Cyanobacteriota > Cyanobacteriia > Cyanobacteriales > Nostocaceae > Nostoc. The sequence continues at coordinate 2,653 of NZ_JBALDJ010000004.1, forward strand.
AACCCTGCCTCCCCCCTACATTGTCTTTTGGAATTTCAACCACTTTCTCGTGGTGGAAGGGTTTGCTAAAAACCACGTTTACCTCAACGACCCAGCTGCAGGACGCCGGACAGTTTCTATTGAAGAGTTTGGTCGTGCTTACACTGGTGTCGCTTTAATGATGCAACCAGGGGCGGAATTTAAGCCTGGAGGTCAAAAAAATAACATTTTTACTGCCTTAGCCTCACGCTTGCAACACTCACGCCGCACTATCGTATTCTGCTTCCTAGTAGGGCTATTACTAACAGCCCCTCGGTTGGCAGTGCCTGGTTTTACTCAGGTATTTGTGGATGAAATTCTCATTTCTGAGCGACAAGACTGGATACGACCGCTGGTAATAGGAATGGTTCTCACTGGTGTGCTACGGGCACTACTTGCCAGACTGCGGCTTACCTACCTACGGGGGTTGATGCTGAAGTTGTCGGTTACGCTGTCGGGGCAGTTTCTTTGGCATATTCTCCGCTTGCCAGTTGGGTTTTATGCCCAACGCTTCGCAGGTGAAATCAGTAGCAGGGTGTCACTCAACGATAAAGTAGCAGATATACTCTCAGGTCGCCTTGCCACCACGGTCATCGACGCAGTGATGATGGTCTTTTACTTTCTAAGTATGCTTCAATACGACCTTGTACTGACAGGTGTAGCTGTTGGTTTTGCTGCGATCAACTTTTTCGCCCTCCAGTGGCTATCGCAAACGCGGGTGGATGCCAATATGAAGTTGGCGGCTGAATATGGTAAGGTCAATGGGGTGGCGATCGCTGGCATTCAAACGATAGAAACAATCAAAGCTTCCGGGCTTGAGTCTGATTCATTTGCTAAATTCGCCGGGTACTATGCCAAAGCACTCAACGCCCAGCAGGAATTAGCTTTACAGACTCAAATTCTGACAATAATACCTACTCTTTTGACAGCGCTGACCACGGCTTCTATTTTAATTGTCGGCGGCTTCCGCGTGATGAACGGCAGCCTCAGTATTGGGATGCTCGTCGCGTACCAGAGTTTAACAGCCAGTTTTCTAGCTCCTATCAACAGTCTCGTCAATTTCGGCAGTACGCTGCAAGATTTAGAAGCTGACTTAAACCGCCTTGATGACGTATTGCAAAATTCTGTCGATCCAGAAGCGCAGAGGGGAGCAGGGGAGCAGGGGAGCAGGGAAGCAGGGAATGCAGAGGAACAAAGAGAAAATACATCTAACCTTCTGCCTTCTGCCTTTCGGTTGCAGGGTTATGTTGAGTTACGAGATATCACCTTTGGCTACAGTCGCGTAGATGACCCTTTGATTGAGAACTTTAGCTTAATTTTGCAGCCGGGACAACGAGTGGCGATAGTAGGGGGGAGTGGTTCTGGCAAGTCTACAATTGCCAAGCTAGTTTGTGGTTTATACGAACCTTGGTCGGGGGAAATTTGCTTTGATTGCGTACCCAGAACTCAGATTTCTCGCTCTATACTGGCGAACTCTTTAGCAATGGTAGAACAAGATATCTTTCTATTTGCTGGAACTATCCGAGAAAATCTTACTTTGTGGGATTCAACAGTCTCACAAGCTGATTTGGTGCAGGCTTGCTCTGACGCAGCTATTCACAATTTAATTGAATCTATGCCGGGGGGATATGATGCCAAGTTGATTGAAGGGGGAATGAACATCAGTGGTGGACAGCGTCAGCGCTTAGAAATTGCTCGCGCAATGGTTCGGAATCCGGCGGTATTGGTCATGGATGAAGCGACTTCAGCGCTGGATGCTCAAACAGAACTAATAATTGATCGGAATTTGCGGCGACGTGGTTGCTCTTGTATTGTCATCGCTCACCGACTCAGCACTATTCGCGATTGTGATGAAATTATTGTACTGGAACAAGGAAAAGTGGTGCAGCGGGGCACTCATGAAGAGTTATGGCACTCAAGGGGGAAATATGCCAGCTTACTGCGTACTGAAGAATAATTGTAGATGTGAAGGCAAGGGAGGCGGTTTATTCTGCTGCTAAACTGAACGTTAATAAGATAAATCTTGTAAATATAGTCAAAAAAAGGAAACAGTAAGTAATTGCCTACTGAAAAGCAAAAAGATGCTGCTATCTTAGTCTGTCAACTACTTTCTAATTTATTGCAACCAATTTTATTGTTTAGATACGATCCTTTGCAAAAATCATCTTCTTAATTGCTGGGAGAGAGGAAAGCTTAGAAATTACCATTTATGAAAATGGAAACTGGGAGTTTAATACTGATGACGAAACCTGATTTTCAACAAATGACCCGTAAGGAATTGAAAAAATATATCTTGACTCATCCGACTGATGATGAAGCCATCAGAGAATTATTCATTAACCGCCGCAACCCTAATGTTAAAGTTTATCCTTATCCCTACGATATGCCCTATGAGGAAGTCGAAGCCATTTTTAAATCTAAGTTAAATCAAAGTGAGTCGTAAAGCTGAACTTCAGTGGCAAAACATTGTAAAGAGCTGTCATTACTTGCCTAATTCGGTTATAATGACTTTTCTCAAAATACAAAATTTCGGAATCATAGCGATGGTAGTCTTTTGGATTGTATAAAACCTTAAAACTAAAAGGAATCGCCATCTGATTTAGCTGCTGTGTGAGATTTCCCATCACCGCAACAGCACCAGTTGGAGTCAAATTGAAATAAAAAGGATGATTACAGGAGCTTTCGTCTTGCCCTAAAGTGTCAACTTGATGTTTAACCATTAATTTCACGTTAGTTTTACCCCACCCCGCGATCTCGGTGAACTCACCAGTCCCCTCTGGGAATTAGGGGCAGGGAGGTTTTGGCAAGAGATAAAACCGGGGTAGGGTGAAGCGACAATTGTGGACAGGTATAATATTGTGCCAAAAAGTATTGAGGTTTTGCCAGCGATAGAAACCCAAAATTAAACAACGCTTTATTGGTACAGGAGTTTGTCCAAGCCAATAAAGCGTTGTCGGTTTAATAGATTTATACTACTACAAAAAGCACAAACAATGTGCAAAAATCACTAAGCTTGAACGCTTAGGTCGAGCGCACTAACGTCTACAGCAGCATTTGCTTTATTATCTATGTGTGCCAAGTTCGCCACCCCTACATCAGCTCCACCACCAGACACTGACATTAAATCCGCGTCGTCCAGTTCGTCAGACAATTCCCAATTGCCAAAAAGTTCTTGTCCCTTGTTGCTTACTGTTGTATTGGATACAGCTTTTTCTTGGTTATTAAACATGTTTTTTCTCCTGTATTTCTTTCGTTAAATTTCGTGTCTTTTTGATTCCTGATTAAAGTCTACTGGGTAGACACTGTATTTCTTTCTATCTTCGGTAGTAATTAATTAGATAGTTTTTTTCTACCCAAAGACAGTTAAAAACTTTCAACTACGATTAGAACAAGCTTGTATAGATATGAGTTGAGTTGGCATTCAAATACACATGCGATAAGTCGATCTTCAAACGCTCAAACTGCTCAAACACAGCTTTTATACGCCCACTTGCTGTACCAATCTTTTGTTCACTAGCTTCTAGCAACCCATTGGCGACAATTTGACAGCGATTCATTCCAAAGCTTTCTTTGACAGCAAATTTTTGGTCTGGTTCCTCAGCCAATCCCAACCCTGGTGCTAGCTGCAAGGTGAATAGCGGCACTTCTGAGTTAAAATGCGATTCGTTCTGTTTGTAAACAGTTGTGATTACTTGCCTAATTCGGTCATAATGACTTTTCTCAAAATACAAAACTCCAGAATCATAGCGATGGTAGTCTTTTGGATTGTATAAAACCTTAAAACTAAAAGGAATCGCCATCTGATTTAGCTGCTGTGTGAGATTTCCCATCACCGCAACAGCACCAGTTGGAGTCAAATTGAAATAAATTCGCACCAATGGGAGATTACCTTTCACTGACCGACTTTTTAACCCCTGATTGCCCACCGCCATGTAAAAGCCACTTTGGACTCGATTCTTAGGCAAAAGGACAGCGACTGCATCACCCACACTCGCCGCGTGTTCATTCGGTTGAAGATGGCGCGATTTCTCGATATGCAGCCTCAAATTATTCTTAGTGACTGCTAATGTACCATCAGTTTCTTCTCTAACAACAGACCAACCACCGTCAAAGTAGCCTTCTCCACAATTACTTTGATGCAATTGCTCATAAAAGTCCATATCTACTCCCAAATAAGTATTATTCTCCAAATCTAGGGGTAAATTATTTGACGATGCATCTAGTGCCAACGCACGTCGCATAGAACCGTTGTAATATATGCCGTAGAGAAAACCCCGCAATTGCAAACTCAGATATTTTTGCTGCATCTGCGGATTGAGTTTCTGAAAACGAGCAACTGCCTCAACTGGCAATTCCAATGGTTTGTAATCGGGATGGCGAATCGAAAAATCCGCGCTCACTTCCACTTTATGAGCAATATCTTCTAAAACAGACAGTAATCGCTCACTTACACCAGCCTGAATTAAAGTTTGAGTAGAATATGTATGCATAATTATTGGCAGAATTTTCTCAAAAAGCACGCAAGTTCAAGTTAATTCAACAGCAGTACCAAAAATCGTTGACATTGACTGTTGTGGATTGCATAATAACGTCAAAGCAACCTGCATCATAGCAATACCCGTATTGCTAAAAGATTTTTGATGCTGAATTGTTGCCTGAATCTGTTGAATCAAAGCAAAACCCACAAATTGCACGACTCGCTCCCAGAAATCGGGGCGATGTTCTAAAATTTCGGGAAACGTCTTCTCATAAGCACTAGCTAATGCAGCGATTGAAGGCTGAAGCTGTTCCAAAGGCGTTATCGCCAAGCCTAAAGATTCTTCAAGACTTAAAGACTTACTGATAATTAAGCTACTCAGCCAGAGACGCACATAGCTACCAATGAGAGTTCCTAAATCCATTGCCGGATCTCCCCAAGCAGAACGTTCCCAATCAATCAGCCGGATAATATTTGTACCCCCATGCTGCCAATTGCTGTGCAAAAGAATATTATTCAGCTTCAAGTCATTGTGGGTGAGACAAGAGGAAGTAAAAGTGCTGCCTAATTGGGCGATCGCTTGTCCCAAATCATCATACCGCTGGTAGAGGGCAAAAAACCTCAGCCCGTCATCTGGCACTGAACCAAAAATTTCCGGCGAAATCCTTTCCAACCTCCCGATTAAATATTTTACAAAGTCAGAAGCAGATTTTTGAGAATTTTGCCGGAAAAAATCTTCATATTCTGGACGGTTGAAAGTATCACGATGAATCGTTGCAAGAATTGTACCAATTGCCGTTGCGATTTCACTGTTGAAGCTATTTTCCTTTTGGTAAAAATCACTTAAATCGCGATAGTCATCTCTGTAGGTTTGGACAATAATGGAATTCTCCCTGTCAAAATGCAGCACTTCTGGCAAAAATAAGCGTAGGTGATTCAGTTCCGAAAATCGCTCGTTAAATTCTTTCAGCAGCCATTCACCCAAAATGTCACCCGCTGCTTTCCCCTGTTTATGTTGCTCTTGCTTAACCAGAAGCTTACTACTGTCATGAAAAGTCACTAATAAGTTAAAGTTTTTAGCGAAAACTGGCTCTACCTTACTGGTTGCTTGTTCGGAATTATTGCATAAGTTATGCTCAACTAAATACTCGAAAACATTATGAGATTTTAACAGGAATGGCATAAATTTCAGGTACTTTACTTTTGCAAAAAAACTAAGTAGAAGGTTGGGTAATTTTGCATAACCTTGGTATTGTAATAGATATATGGAAGTCCTGTATCGCCTGAAAGCAAATGAACGACTACTGCTAGATGACCCAGAAAAGGTATGGGTTGTCAAGAGTGGGTCTATATCATTGTTTGCCACAAAAGTCAAGGATGAGATGCCTGTAGGCGATCGCCCCAAAGAAGCGGCTCAAAACGAGCATCGCCGTTATTTATTCAATGTAGGTGCTTTCGAAGCGTTGTTTGGTGCAGCAACCAGTAATCCAGAATCTTTGAGTTTAGCAGCAGTAGCAATTTCAGCAACAGAATTATCCCAAATTTCAATTGCAGATTTGGCAGCATCAAGTGCGCCTTCGGGTGAAACAGGAGCGATCGCCCTTTTACAGGGTTGGGTAAATCATTTAAATGAGATATTCAGGACGGAACCCACAGCAGCAAATTTTGAGCGCTACTTTTCATTAATAAAGTCAGAAAATGCTGCTTCTTTACCAAGCATTTTGGCTGATTTACATTCGGAATTCTTCGACTGTTTAAAGAAGCTCCAACAGCAGGAAACAGAGACAGGCTTTCGCCAATTTCAACAACGAGAACAACTAAATCGTCAGGTAGTCAATTCTGCACTCTCTAAGTTAGCTTCCGTATTGCAACCGCAGCAAGAAACTGCATTTTCTGAACTTGGAACGCCTTTATTGGTGGCAGCTGGTGCAGTAGCAAAGGTAATGGGGATAACTATTAGTCCACCTGCACAGTCGGATAACCTAAGTCGAGCTAAAGATCCAGTGGAGGCTCTAGCGCATTCCTCCCAAATTCGCACCCGTCGTGTAGTCCTAGAGGATGGCTGGTGGCTTCATGAGCATGGTCCTCTTTTAGCTTACACTTTTGAAGAACAGCGTCCAGTAGCATTGTTGCCAGCAAACAGCCGTTATATTTTATTCGATCCAGTAACGCGCACACGCACATCTGTAGATAAGGTAATCGCAGCAACACTCTACAGAGAAGCATACCAGTTTTACCGACCTTTACCCAACGTCGTCAACAATGTAATTCAGTTGTTCCAGTTTGGCATCAAGGGTTATCAAAAAGACATAATTCTAGTTTTGATAGTTGGAATTATTGGCTCCCTATTGGGGATGGTTGTGCCGCAAGCAACAGCGCTTTTGGTGGATAATGCAATTCCAGATAGCTCTAGCAGTTTGTTAGGGCAAATAGGGCTGGCATTGTTTGCACTCTTGTTGGGAAGGACAGCCTTTGCAATGTCCTCTGGTATTATTTCACTGCGAATCGAAAATGCTGCTAATGGCGCGTTGCAGCCTGCAATTTGGGACAAACTGCTGAGATTAAGTCCGGCATTTTTTCGCGATTATTCCTCTGGTGACTTGGTAAACCGCATCTTGTCAGTGAACCAGATTCGTCAGATACTGTCAGGGGGAACGCAACGCACTTTATTGAGCGCACTGTTTGCTTTACTCAATGGAGTGCTGATGTTTGTTTACAGTTGGCAACTAGCTTTAGTAGGGGTAGGTATAGCTCTTTTGACAACTATTGTCACCACTGTTGCAAGCTTGCTGGTAATACGTAAATTGCGACGACAGCAAGAACTAGAAGGCGAGATTAACGGGCTAACTGTACAACTAATTAACGGCGTAGCCAAGCTACGGGTAGCAATGGCAGAAGAACGGGCGTTTGCGGTTTGGGCAGAGCAGTACAGCAAGCGTTCACGGTTCAAGGCTAGTTTCCAACTTATAAGAGACAATGTTTCTGTGTTTAACGAGGTACTGTCCCTGGTCACTTTGGCGCTGTTGTTTTGGTTTGCGACTGAATCTATTGCGATGGCTCAAGTGGAGGGGTTGACGGTGGGCAAGTTTTTGGCTTTTAATGCTGCATTGGGCATTTTTCTTGGGGGAGTCAGCGACCTCAGTAATACTTTGACTGACATTTTGACGATTGTGCCATTGTGGGAACGGGCAGAGCCAATTTTACAAGCACAACCGGAGTACGATCCAAGCAAGGCAAACCCAGGAGACTTGATGGGTCGCGTAGCTTTAGACAATGTTACCTTTCGCTACCGTGACGATGGATTGCCGATACTTAATGATGTCAGTCTTTACGCAGATCCAGGAGAATTTGTAGCGATAGTGGGAGCTTCCGGAAGTGGAAAGTCAACGATATTCCGGTTGTTATTGGGGTTTGAGACTCCACTCTCAGGAACAGTGTACTATGATCGCTTTGACTTGGCTTCCCTGGATCTTCAGGCAGTGCGAAGGCAGTTGGGGGTAGTGCTGCAAAATGGTCGCATTGGCACAGGTTCAATTTTTGAGAATATCACTGCTGGGGCATTAGTTTCGCACGCTCAAGCTCTGTCAGCCGCACGAATGGCGGGTTTTGCTGATGATATCGCCCTTCTTCCTATGGGATTGCACACTGTTATTAGTGAAGGTGGTACCAATCTTTCTGGGGGACAGCGACAGCGATTGTTAATTGCTAGAGCGCTTGTCAATCAACCGAAAATTATCTTGATGGATGAGGCTACCAGTTCCTTGGATAACCGCACGCAAGCGATCGTAACTGAAAGTTTAAATCAGTTGAAGGCAACTCGGATAGTGATTGCCCACCGCCTCAGCACGATTCGCAATGCTGACCGAATTTATGTGATTGAAGCGGGTCGCGTGGTGCAGATGGGTACGTTTGAGGAACTGGTTAAGCTTGAAGGGCTATTTGCTCAATTGGTAGCACGACAAATGGAATAATAAGCATTTTCCAAATTACTAAGTGTGACTTTTTGCGGTCGTGCTTCGTCAAATACTAGTAGCAGGCGTTTTAGTAGCAATCGTACAGAAACTTACGCTAAGGTTGAAAGCCTTACCGGATAAAGGTTATAAGCGCCAAGATTTTAGGTGTAGTGCATTTCACCTGTAATTAGTCTGTCCAAAAAGACTCAAACCGTTGCGGAGACATTTGCGTGTAGCGCACGGTATAGTGAATATTCTTATGTCCCAAGTAGTCTTGAATGGCTCTTGTATCGTGACCTCAGTTAGCTAAATAATAACCACAAGCATGGCGTAGCTGAAGGGGATGAACTGGTTGAATAATTCCTGCTTTTTCACCGGCTCGTGCAATAATGTGACGAATAACTCTGGTGGACAATGGAGCTTTACGCTCGGAAACAAACACATATGGGATATCAGGATAATCCCGTTGTATCTGACGCAACACTCGGCAGTTTCAGCAAGGTTTCCACTGTCCCATCATGGGCAACTAAAGAAATCACTGGTATGGAATCAGCATTCCAACCTGTTGCCACTAAACCCCCGTTGGCAGCGAAAGCAAGACCACTCACTTTACCCTCAACAGTCGCATGAATTTGCTGATTACCATCTGCACTAATGCGAACAATCTTGCCAACTTCGTGATTAGTTACAAATATTGTGCCATCTGGTGCGATCGCTATATTTTCCAAAAAAGTATTGACCGGGAAAGAGGCAATCACTTTAGCAGGTGCTAATTCAATGGTCGTATCTAAATAAATAGGCGGTAAACCTGCGGAATTTCCCATCTTAACCTACCACTGTAATTGAATGGGGCCACCAAACTTTCGCATCTCTGCAAAAAATAGTCCTTGTGCTCCTCCATCGGGAAGTGTTGCTAAATAAACAGCTGTTTGCGCTCCTTCTTCTGCCGTGAACGGAGCATCATCTCCCCCCATATCGGTCTTCATCCAACCTGGAGAATAGGCATTTACGAGAATATTAGTACCTTGGAGTTCTTTCCCCAGAATTGCTGTTAGTCCATTCACTCCCACCTTTGAGAGTCGGTAGGAAGGCGCTAAAGGGTAGTAGTCACCCGGAACTGACACTAGAGATACCATTTCCGTTGAGATATTGACAATGCGACCGTAGTTTTGCACCTTCATTAACGGAATTAATGCTTGAGAAATTCTGAGTACAGCTAAAACATTAGTTTCAAAGGTTGATCGCATCGTTTCCAGTTGGACAGTCAGTAAGCTGGACTCTTCAGGTTTTGTTGTGGGATTTACACCTGCATTATTGACTAGAATATCTGCTTTGCCGTAAGTTCCACGCAACCACTCGGTAAACTGCTGCACGCTTCCATCATTGGTAACATCCAGCTTGTGATAGTCAACATCAAGCCCTTCACTGGACAACTGCTGCTTGGCAGCAAGACCATCTGTTTCATTACGACTCGTCAGAATTACGCGGTTGCCAATTTGGGATAATTGACGGGATATTGCATATCCTAGCCCTCGATTACTTCCTGTAACTACAGCAATCCTTTTTTGAGTCGTCATTTTTATGACCTTCAAACTGCTTTTAAGCTTACTGTACTGAGATGTTGTAAATTAAGCAAATTTATTTTAGGAATATATCTTAGGTTTTATGTATTGACAATAAATGCCAAATATGAATAAGTTTAAAAACTCCAGGAATATCAGTTTCAATCCCTAATAGGGATTTTGATGAATTGCAATGTCTTGGAGGTAGTTTGGAAAGCACGTTGTCTTTGTTTCAATCCCTAATAGGGATTTTGATGAATTGCAATCTTAACAATCCTTTCCCACTGATATTTCTACTTTCGTTTCAATCCCTAATAGGGATTTTGATGAATTGCAATCCCTCGGTGGGTCGCTCTCCAGCGTTGCCCGTTGAGTTTCAATCCCTAATAGGGATTTTGATGAATTGCAATCTTTACTCTGTACGCAGACGTTTTGCGTGACCCGTTTCAATCCCTAATAGGGATTTTGATGAATTGCAATTAGGGGTAAACGATTTAGCAGTAGGCAAAAGAGGGTTTCAATCCCTAATAGGGATTTTGATGAATTGCAATTGGAAAACGAAGCATTCCGTCTTTGAATTTTATTGGTTTCAATCCCTAATAGGGATTTTGATGAATTGCAATAGCTAATCTGCCAAGAGCTTGGGGAATAGAAAGTTGTTTCAATCCCTAATAGGGATTTTGATGAATTGCAATGGCATAATTTGATGCGTAGCAGTCTGATTTGATTAGTTTCAATCCCTAATAGGGATTTTGATGAATTGCAATGACAATTGCTCATGGCAATTGAAGACTTGTGGTTTGATGTTTCAATCCCTAATAGGGATTTTGATGAATTGCAATAAAAATATTACTTCAATGTCCCATACTAGTTTGTTTCAATCCCTAATAGGGATTTTGATGAATTGCAATTCTTATCTCCACACACTTATATCTATGGTACAAAAGTTTCAATCCCTAATAGGGATTTTGATGAATTGCAATCACCGGTGATGCTAACAATCTCCTCACCATAGGGATTCGTTTCAATCCCTAATAGGGATTTTGATGAATTGCAATTCTTGCTGCTACTTCTACCCAGCTTTGGATTTATGTTTCAATCCCTAATAGGGATTTTGATGAATTGCAATTTACCTACCGATAACCCTAATCAACACTGGGCATTGTTTCAATCCCTAATAGGGATTTTGATGAATTGCAATCCGCGAAGATTTATTTGGCTTGAGAAAGGCAAGTGTTTCAATCCCTAATAGGGATTTTGATGAATTGCAATAATATCCCACCCACTTGGCATAAGAGGAATTGTAATGTTTCAATCCCTAATAGGGATTTTGATGAATTGCAATATCGCGCTGCCCGACAACCTGCCAGACTTAACTTATGGTTTCAATCCCTAATAGGGATTTTGATGAATTGCAATGTGTTGGTGTTGTTGGGGGTGGCTGCGGGGCATGTTTCAATCCCTAATAGGGATTTTGATGAATTGCAATGCTTTAGACATCAGTTGTCTGCTCTGGCTGCCCGTTTCAATCCCTAATAGGGATTTTGATGAATTGCAATCCTCTGTTTAAATCGTTTTGCTGAGAAGCTGAATCGTTTCAATCCCTAATAGGGATTTTGATGAATTGCAATCTGGTGAAATAGATAAAATCCGCGTCAAGCTATCTGTTTCAATCCCTAATAGGGATTTTGATGAATTGCAATTCAAGGTAAGTGGCTTCCTGCCTGGAAATGTCATGTTTCAATCCCTAATAGGGATTTTGATGAATTGCAATTTCCAACCAGAGATTGTTTTCATTGACTCACTATCGTTTCAATCCCTAATAGGGATTTTGATGAATTGCAATGCAATAATTCCCCGCCCACTACACCTACTAATTCGTTTCAATCCCTAATAGGGATTTTGATGAATTGCAATTCTACTATTTCTGCTTGTGCCACTGACTCTTCATCGTTTCAATCCCTAATAGGGATTTTGATGAATTGCAATATCACAGCCCTTTCTGACAAATACATCATTCACCTGTTTCAATCCCTAATAGGGATTTTGATGAATTGCAATGAGCAAATTCATAATCGCCTTTATTTACGGGCGTTTCAATCCCTAATAGGGATTTTGATGAATTGCAATGAAGGCAATGAAGTTCCGCCGCCAATTAACTCCATTGATGTTTCAATCCCTAATAGGGATTTTGATGAATTGCAATCCGAAGCTGCTAAAAAACAGGCAAATGATGCTCTGTACGAGTTTCAATCCCTAATAGGGATTTTGATGAATTGCAATCATCTTGAGAACCCCCAAAAACAATACCAGTACTGTTTCAATCCCTAATAGGGATTTTGATGAATTGCAATAAAAGCTTTGAAACTCTTAACAAAGAATTAGAAAAACGTTTCAATCCCTAATAGGGATTTTGATGAATTGCAATAGCGGGAGCCGGAAAGCCAAGCTATATTTAGTTTTCAAGGTACGGTTGCGCGATTCTGGAGCAATCATAGCATTAGAGAATTACTTTGGGAAGAGTGCCGGGAAAGATTAAAGGCTGACACCCTAGTTTTTGTGAGCATTTCAGAGATTGCGCGGATGATAATTGGGTGATGAGTGGGGTGAAACGCTTGCTGGGATTGAGATAGAAGCACTTTTTTGTGGCTGTGGAATTTGTACACCTACCCATTCGCGCATTTGACATACAGGAACTCTGTGAGAGATGCGATCGCTAAAAATAACCTAATGGTGATGGGGGGCGCGATCGCTGCCTTCGGAGCCAGAAATCCCAGTCTTTATATGCTTATAGCCTCCCACATCACACACAACACTTGTAATAATGTTAGTCTTGAGACTCCTCAGAGATAGATTCTGATTCTGTTTCAAGTTCTTCTGTTTTAACTTTGACGGTTGGAGGTTTAACGGGTTTTGGGCCACGCGCTAGTGCAGGATTCACCGGTGGTCTGCTTTCATCTCTATATGATGATGCTTTTTTCCCTTTGTCAGACGAGCGATCGCGGTTCGGTTTTGAGCTTTTGGGGTTGGATTCAATAGGGGTTACAGAATCCGAATTTTCGGAATTGCTGTCAGTGCTTCCTTGAGACTGACGTTCCGATTTTTTGATTGGACGTTCTACCATTGTTGATTTTTGTAAATTTATCTGTATGGTACATCGGTTTGGTGACTATCAGACTGTTGAGTAGCATTTTTAAAGATTTTATTGTTGGAATTTCTGAGTAGCTGTGGAAAGTTGTTTTGACAAAAAAGCAGCCAACAAACTTTATTAATTAACTCACTAAATTAAAAAATGGGTGCGTTATCCATAGCTAAACGCACCCGATAACTATTAAACAAAATCAGATCGTGCCTGTTGCCTTGATTTAAACTTATCTTCTAAAACTGCCCAATTTTCTTGCTCAATTAAGTTAGTCAACTCATCGAGGTTTTGACGATATTGTTGCAGCGATCGCAGCAATGCTTGACGATTATACCGCGCCATCATCACGCCCAACTCTGGATTCCCGCCACCCACACGACTGGTATCCCGAAAACCCGAACTAGCTAACTTTTGGGCTAATTGCAAAACATCGGAGTCAGTTTCGCTCAAACAAGCAGCAATCAACGAGGAACTGACCATTACCGGTAAATGGGAAATCCAACTCACAGCGCGATCGTGTTGTTCTGGTTGACAATAGTAGATATTAGCTCCTAGCGATCGCACAATTTCTTCTACAACTGTAATTGCACTAGTTGGTGTTGTCGTTATCGGTGTTAGAACATAAGGTTTATCAACAAATAAATCTCGCTGTGCAGCTTCTATCCCACTATCTGTTCTTCCCGCCATTGGATGACCGCCGATAAAATTATCCCAAAGGGGAGTAATATCCTTGACTATCTGTGCTTTCGCCGAACCCACATCAGTCACGACTGTAGCGAGAGGCAAATGAGCGACTAACTGTTCAAATTGGGGCACAATAAGGGCTAGAGGTGTACAAATAAATACAACTTCTGCGGCTGCTAACAGGCTCAGATCGACTGATGCTTCATTAACACTGCCGAGGGTAACTGCCTTTTGACAGGTAGCTTCACGGCGACTAACTCCTAAGATATGATGTCCTTGCGATCGCAAATCAAAACCCAAAGATCCGCCTATCAGTCCCAATCCTAAAATTCCAATATTCATTTTTGATTTTGACATTCCGTTTTTTATGACTTTACCAACTATTAAAGTTGGCATCCAAGGGGTAGCATCGATGACTGTAGAGGAATTACTGGAACAATATGCAGCAGGAGTCTTAAACTTTAGTGGTATTGACCTCCCAGAAGCCAACCTGAGTGGGGTCAAACTCAGTGGCGTGAATCTGAGCGATGCTAATTTGAGTATAGTCAACCTGAGTGGCGCGAATCTGAGTGAAGCTAACTTGAGCAATGCCAAGCTGAATGTAGCCAGACTGAGTGGCGCGAATCTATGCAGCGCCATCCTCAACAACGCCAGTCTCAACGTCGCTAATTTGATTCGAGCGGATCTGAGTCGCGCTCAACTCAAAGGAGCCTCATTGATCCGCGCCGAGTTAATTCGCGCTGACCTCAGTCGTGCTGACTTGTTGGAGGCTGACCTTACCAGTGCTGATTTGCGAGAGGCCACACTCCGCCAAGCAAATCTCCGTCACACTAACTTAAGTGAGACTGTCTTGAGAGGTGCTTCCTTAACCGCAGCCAACTTAGAGATGGCTAACTTAAACGCCAGCGATCTCAGTCGTTCTGACCTGAGTGGTGCAAATTTGCGAGATGCCGAACTCAGACAAGCCAATCTCAGCCATGCTAATTTGAGCGGGGCAGATTTGAGTGGTGCTAATCTCCGGTGGGCAGATTTGAGCGGTGCAAATCTCCGGTGGGCAGATTTGAGCGGTGCAAAATTGAGCGGGGCTGATTTAATTGGCGCAGATTTAAGCAATGCCAATTTAACAAATACAAGTTTAGTCCACGCCAATTTAACTCAGGCAAAATTAATTAGAGCAGAATGGATCGGTGCTGACTTAACAGGAGCAACTTTAACAGGAGCAAAGCTTTATGCCACCTCCAGGTTTGGTTTAAAAACTGAAGGGATGGTTTGTGAATGGGTCGATCTTAGCCCAGCTGGCGATCGCTCCATTGTCCAAAACTTCCATTCTCAAGAGTCACGAGATTTTTTTAACGAAACACCGCCAACAATTCGGATTATTGTTGATGCAGCCCTAGAACACGAAGCCAATTTTGCGATCGCTGGCGCTTACTACCAAATTGCTCAAGAATATCGAGGGCTGAAACAACCTCCAAGCATCGAAAGTGGTCGTCGCCGGACTACTTTCACCTTTCATGTAGATAGCGACGAAGCATTATTTTCCACAGCTTACATTGTCATTCTTCCCTTTCTAGATGCGGCATCTACTCAAAAAAATATTTCCTGTATAGTGGAAATGATTAACAGTGAAGTTGTTGCAAACCAAAACTTCAAATCGCCTCATATAGTGAAACAATTAAATACTCTTTTTGAACAAGCTATGAATCAGGCTACAACAATTAAACAGATGAAAAAAAATATCGAAGTAGCCGCAAAATTAAATTTTTGTAAAGCTCCAGCCCAAATAGTTTTAACGAATTCCAGTGCCCACACTTTGATTGTTTATGACCATCCCAACTTTGGAAAAAGATTTATTAATCGCTCTGCTCTCAATGCTTCAGCTTATGATATGTCCAGTGATTCAACAAAAAATATATTATCTTCATTAGATATTATTATAGATTTTGTTAAAGGATTTCATTATATTAATCATTAGTCATTGGTCATTGGTCATTGGTCATTGGTCATTAGTCATTAGGAATGGGGGATTGGGCATTGGGTATTAGTTAGGCACTTCCAACAAATAAATTATGCAATCTTGTGGGGCGGATAAGATGTCAACCCCACAATAAGTAGCCGAGTATTTTTTTTTGGAAGTCCCTTATTGGACGATTGACAAATGACAAATGACAAATGACAAATGACAAATGACAAATGACAAATGACAAATGACAAATGACAAATGACAAATGACAAATGACAAATGAC
>NZ_JBALDJ010000005.1:0-3885 GCF_036917415.1 Nostoc sp.
ATTAAGTACAAATTTCTTTTTACAATACTCAAAATTCGTGGAAATAGGCTTTTTAACACATATAGATATTTTTATTAAATTTCTTTGGGATAAATATTTTAAGTATCCTTTGGATCAATACAGTTCAGTTAAGCATTTTTTCTCTTCTCTCTGTTTCGCACCAGTTGCTTCAAGTCGGGGAACCCGCCCAACGCACTGGCTTCTCTGCGCCTCTGCGGTTCGTTAAAAAAGTTGACTTTGATAAAGAGTTTTAGCCTTAACTGAACCGTATTTTCCTTTGGATAACTTACCTACAAGACCAAGAGAATCTGTAAACTGGTTATTAAAATATTTTCAAAATTGCCAATGATATGAAGTTTACGACTTTCTTGAGATTACAATCAACTATTTCCAATCTCCGAAACTTGTAGAAGATATAAACTTTGTATTAGAAAGAGAACTGGCAGGTTATAGATTTGTCGGAGGTGTATTCACAGATATCACTAATGAGCAAGAAATTGAAATGCTTGAGCAAGCAGTAGATGATAAAAACTTTCCTGCTGTATCCACCCATTTGAAGCGCTCCCTTGTTTTAATGAGCAACAAGGAAAATCCTGACTACAGAAACTCTATAAAAGAATCTATTTCCGCAGTTGAAAGTCTTGCAAAAGCTATTACTGGAAAACCAAAGGCAACTTTAGCAGATGCTCTGAAGGTTCTGGAAGTTTCTCACAATTTACATCCCGCTTTAAAAAATTCATTCTTAATTCTGTATGGATATACAAGTGATGAGGGAGGTATCAGACATGCTATGTTGACTGAGCCTGATCTAACTATTGCTGATGCAAAGTTCTTTTTATTTTCATGTACGTCTTTCATAAATTACCTAAAATCGAAGATTTAGAGTGCGATCGCTTTTTAATTAGATTTGAGAGATAAGGAGCGATCGCCTCTGGCTGTCTACGCGATTGTCTTCGATACATTCAGCGATCGCAAGCAACAACAAAGATAGCGATCGCTTGCCATAAAACCTAAAATACTAGTGAATATGTTGTTGACTTGAGTGAATACGACCTAAATGACACCGTTGCAACTTTTATCTACAACTCATTGTGATATTGATTCTTCTACCAACAATTCTGATGCTGCTTCAGCCTCACCCACGTTATCAGAATTAACAGATTTAGAAAAACCATCTGCTACATCTTTGAGAAAACCAGCTACAGGTACTGCAACTAGTAAACCCAAGACTCCGCCAACATTGGTTCCTACAAGCAAGGCAATTAATACCCATATTGGTCTAATACCAGTAAACTTACCTAATAAACGGGGTGCGATCGCCTGATCGATTAACTGATCGATGACAACAGCTACCGCAAAAACCTTAGCTGCTAGCCAAAAGTCATGTGACGCTATTATTAAAGTTATTAAAACCAGACTGACGACATCACCAAAGGGAATTAAGCTCAAAAGCCCAACTCCCAAACCAAAGAGTAAACCAAACTGGACTTGGAAACCTAAAAACAATAATGTTATTGAAATACCCATCAGCAAAGCCAAACTTCCCTGACCAATTAAGTAATTTTGGAAGTTTTGCTGAATAGACTGGCTTACCTGCTGGGCAATATTTCCAGGTAACTTCTTAAATATCGCTGACCAAATTATTGGGCCATCTAACAACAAGTAAAAAGTTAGCACTACTGTAATTAATGCTTCAGAAATACTATCAATTGTGTCTATGATAATACTTAAAAGTTTATCTGAAACAAACTCTAATTCATTAGGTAATTGTTCAGTAACTTGTGCTAATATCTGACTTAGATTCACATTTAATTTATGTTTAAAAAACCAATCATTGACGATCTGAAGTTTTTCTTCGCTAGAATCAATCCATTGGGGAAAGACTTTAACCATCTCATTAAATTGCTCTAAAACAATGGGCACTAAAGTGATACCTAGAGCCACAACAATTACCAATGCTAATATAAAAACTAATGCTACTGCATAGCTGCGTTTAACTCTCCGCTGTTGGAGAATCGAAACAGGATAGTTTAAAATGAATGCAAGCAACGTAGCCAATACAAGAATTGTTACGACAGGTTGAAAGTTTTTAACCAGCAAAAATGCTAGCCAACCATTGAGAAATACTAGAGGAAATAACAGCGTAAAAATTAACCATCTAAGTAATTGATTCAGTGGAAAATTCATAATTAATTTCAAAGCGAAAATTATTCTATTTACTAGATTTAACCGAATAATCAAATCTGCTCAAGAGGAAGTAGACAATAAAAATCTTCTCCTAGTAGAGACGAGATTAGTCACGTCTCTCCCAATTCTCCATTCCCTTTTGTTCCAATTACTAACTTTCAGCGAAAGCTAAAAATTGCTCCTCATTTATTCGCCCTGCTTGATAGAGAGTATTAGTAATTTCCGAAATAGTTAAAACTGCATGACTACGATAACCATTTTGCTGTAACCTATCTTTCACCCCTTGTTCATGGTCTATAAATACCACAATATCATTAACATTTAATCCTGCTGATTCCAACTTTCCTGCCCCTTCCATAACACTTTTGCCGCTAATGAGAATATCGTCAACCACTACAACTGTTTCACCAGTATGAAAGTTACCCTCAATTACTCTTCTAGTACCGTGTGCTTTCACCTCTTTACGCGGGAAAATCATCGGACAATGAAGGCGCAAAGCTAAACCAGTTGCAGTAGGTAATGAACCATAGGGAATACCTGCTAATCTATCAAAATTCAGGTTCTTCAAAATATCCTCATAAGCTGTGAGAACTTGATTAAAAACTTGGGGATTGGAAATAATTTTGCGTAAGTCGATGTAATAAGGAAATATAGCTCCTGATGCTTGTACAAAGCTACCAAACATAATGCAGTCAAGATCGTAAAGTTGTAAAATCAAATCTTGGTGGGGGTGCTGATTTAGAAAACAAACATCAGGAAACCACACAGAACAAGTAGAATTTTCGTGAATAATTTCAGTTTTGATTTGATTAATTTCTGTACGTAGAGACTGGACTTCCTCTGATAATTGTGTATTTCCCAACATATCTTGAGGAACAGGAATCAGTAAACCATCACCATTACTATTCAAGCCAGCTTCTAAAATTTGCTTCAAGTTTTGACCCTCCGCCCAGATGCTACGCGCCATAATAATTCGTTCAGGTGCAACTGCTCGAATAAGTGCTAAAATTTCAGGATTTGTAGTTCCCACTTCCAAACCCAATTGTTCTTGAGTTCCCCAGGTTTTTGATTCTTTTACCACTTGTAAATAAACGGGTGATTCGTTTGTAGGATATTGCTGTAAAGCTTCTGCACCTGGATTAGAAGTACAGCATAAAATAAACACAGCTTTATCAGGATAGACCAAAAAAGGTGCTACATGATCTTGTCCTGTATAAGGACTGAGAGTAATTGCATCCACTTCCCATTGTGTAAACACAGTTCGGGCAAAAATGGTACTAGTATTTAAGTCACTGTGTTTAGCATCTAAAATTACTGGAATATGGGCTGGAATAGCTGCTAAAGTTTTGTACAGTAATTCTAAACCGGGAATACCTAATGCTTCGTAGAAGCCAAGTGTCGGTTTATAAGCACAAACGAAATCAGAAGTTTCAGCAATAATGAATTGCAACCACTTTTCCAAACCAGCGATCAGTTCTTCAGATTCATAACGCCCAGGCATCATCTCTGGATTTGGATCGAGTCCTACAAATAGTAAGCTTTGATTCTGCAAAATATTCCGATTCAATTTATCAAAAAAGTTCATTTTTTTAGTTTCAAAAAGAGTCATTGGTCATTGGTCATTGGTCATTGGTCATTGGTCATTGGTCATTGGTCATTGGTCATTGGTCATTGGTCATTGGTCATTGGTCATTGGTC
>NZ_JBALDJ010000006.1:0-7852 GCF_036917415.1 Nostoc sp.
CATTTGTCATTTGTCATTTGTCATTTGTCATTTGTCATTTGTCATTTGTCATTTGTCATTTGTCATTTGTCATTTGTCATTTGTCATTTGTCATTAATTATTTCTCCCTCTGCTCCCTCATCTCCCCCACTCCCCACTCCCTTTTTTCTACAAAGAACGCTGTAACCCTATCTTGTTCTTAATAGTGGTTTGGATACTGCATAAAGCTGGACTTATACTAAAGTTGCAAGTGTAGGTTGCCAAGGGTTCTTTTTGATAATTAAATACCCGGACGTTGTAACCAAAGTTCCGTGCAGCGCTACCCAAGCGATTTACAAAGTCATAGCGCTCTATATACTCTAGTAAGCTCCAAATTTGCTGATTCACGATCAAGTCTACTCGTGCAGGTTCTTTGTTAGAAGCTGGATATGCGATCCAATTATCCAATAGCTTTTTCTCAGAGTTTTGTTGTGCCCACCATAAGCTGGGAACGGTTAATCGTTCTGGATGAATGGTGGTAGCTGTGATTATATAGTCTTTTGGCTTGGTCAATAAGTCTAGTTCTAAAGGCGCACTAGAAGGCGACGGGATTGAGGGGGTTTGTGCTAGTGAAGGCGGGACTAGTAAAGCTGTGAAGGTAATGCTTAGTAGTAATGAAAATGATGTCTGGCGATGGCTGCGCCATTGCCTGCCGTAGGATGCCCGTTCGCGTAGCGTCTCCTTTAGGAGAAGGGCTGTAGGGCGATCGCATAATTTAGGTGTATACATAACTGATACTAATTCATCATTCGTCATCAAGACACAAGTTAAAATTCGCACAAATTAAAGTTTAATGGCAACGATGCGAATTCTTCGATAATCTGCTGTCCAAGTTCCTTGTTGATATAGTGTTGGCTTCAGATATTCCTCAACGACGGAAATTATTTGTATTTGTTGCTCAGGTGAAAGTCCTGCTAAAAAAGGGCTGGCGAACATTTTAATCCAGTTTGCGATGCCAGTTTCTCCCTCTGCTAGGAGAGTTGGGCGAGGAAACAGGATAGCATAAATGACATCAAAGCCTTGCTGTTCTAGTAGGCTGCTGTATTCGCCAATACTGGGGTAATACCAAGGATTCTCTACTTGTGCCTGAGGGATACCAATGGACTCTAAAGCACTGTATAAAGCTGTAGCGATCGCCTTTACATTCCCCCTACCGCCAAACTCCGCCACAAAACGTCCTCCGGGTTTTAGAGCTTGATGTATGGAGGCGATCGCGCTATCTGCTTGTTTCACCCAATGTAATACAGCGTTGGAAAACACAGCATCAAAAGGCTGTTTAACTTGAAAATTTGTCGCATCCGCAACATCAAAGCGGATATGGGGATAGTTTTCTTTTGCCTTTTCAATCATCGCAGCTGCGCTATCAACTCCCATTACTTCAGCACCAGCTTGGGCAATTTTTTCTGTGAGTTGTCCAGTACCGCAACCAAGATCCAAAATCGATTCTCCTGGCTGAGGGTTGAGTAATTTCAATAAGTCTTCGCCATACTGCCAGACGAAGGCGTGTTTATCTTCGTAAAGAGAAGTGTCCCAATTATTGCTTGTGGAAATATTATTCATAACGTAGGATTTTATGGTGTGTAGAGACTAGCAATTGCTAGTCTCTACATTAAATTACAGCGATCGCTACTCGGTATCCCAATATTGCACCCAATGGTACGCCAAATTCCAAGTTTTGCTGAAAACTAGCAAGCAGAAACACTACTGTTTCCAATCCTTCACCGAAACAGTGCTGAGTGCTGAGTGCTGAGTGTTGAGTAAAAAAGTAATAATTGCACTCAGCACTTTATGTTTGAAGCCACGGCTTTTAAGCCAAGGAAAAAGAAATAAATCAAATAATTCTTGTTCTTGTTGGGGAAAATCGCCGCTTGTTGCTTGCAAAATTATTGCCAATGCCAAACATAGTAGAGTGGCAAGAATAATTCCAATCCAGACGGCTTTCATCAGATAGGTACGTCCAGTTTGCTTGAGGTAACTGGCATCGATTTGTACTTTTTATGCCCCCCTACAGGATTGAAGTTTATACAAAATACATGGTCTACTGAAAAACTAGACTCTTAAATAATCTGGCTGCAAAGGACACTTCTTAAATATGGACACAGTAGCGTTCGCGGGTATTTCGTCCTTCAGCTGGCTGTACTGGATAATACAGCCGCATTTAGCCATGCACATTCCAGATGGCTTCTTGAACCTACCCGTTATCCTTGTCACCTGGATAATTGCCATTGGTCTAATTGCCCTAGCTATTAGGCAGGCACAGGCAGAATACCAAGAACGTGCTGTACCTTTAATGGGAGTTTGTGCAGCATTTATCTTTGCAGCACAAATGATTAATTTTCCGATTCCTGGAGGGACTTCTGGACACCTTTTGGGCGGAACGCTAGCAGGAGCTTTATTAGGGCCGTGGGCTGGTTCGCTAGTGATGGTCGCAGTGTTCATCGTCCAGGGTGTTCTGTTTCAAGATGGTGGACTGACGGTATTAGGGGCCAACATCTTTAATATGGGATTAATCGGTACGTTTGGTGGTTACTATCTCTATCGCACAGTTAGATTTGCTACTGGGCGCGATAGCTTGCGAGGAGTGGTAATTGGCGCAGCGATCGCAGCCTGGACAAGTGTAGTAGTAGCTTCAATTGTGTGTGCCTTAGAACTAGCTGTGTCTGGAACAGTTCCTCTAGCGGTGGCTTTCACAGCGATGGTTTCTTGGCACGTTCTAATTGGCATTGGCGAAGCGCTGATTACCGTAGTAGCACTCAATTTTATTTGGCGGACTCGACCTGACCTCTTTTACGATCCGCCCCGCAAGACGAAAGTATCTGCCTCTCGTCCTCTCTCTCGATATTAAAAGATGTTTATATAATTGAATTGAACACTTATGAGTAGCAACCTCTCGCGATCGCGCAACCGTGCCTTTGTCATCGCTGGCTTAGGTATTGCCCTGCTAATTGCAATTTTCCTTTCACCACTGGCTAGCAAAAATCCAGATGGACTCGATAGAGTTTCACAAGACCTGAAGTTTGACAGTAAAGAACTAGAAGAGAAACCTGCTCAGAAATTACCCTTTTACAACATTTTTGATGAGTATGCTCTCAGAGGTGTACCAGAAGCGATCGCAACTCCTTTAGCTGGTTTAGTTGGAACGTTAGCAACTTTTGGTTTAGCTTGGGGGATTGGCAAATTAGTCGTGCGTGGTTCAACTTCACCTCCTAGTGAGCATGATGGCTATTCAGACTCAGATGCGCCAGATTAAATATTGATAGGAACTTAACATCATGCTGCTGCACGTTGGGGCATTTGTGCTGGATATCGATAGCAAGCAGGCTACTGCTTGGCACAAACTTGCTCCCCGTACTCGGATACTATGTACATTGTTGTTCGTGTTTGCCACTGTCCTAACACCAGATGGGCATTGGTGGACTTGGGCTATTTATGGATTAGCTTTAGTAAGCCTACTCTTGCTAAGTCTAGTTACCCTACCAGTACTACTGAAACGCTTGGCAGTTGAGTTCACATTTATTGGTGTCGTTCTTTTGGGTACTTTATTCCGAGGTGGTGGCGAAGTTTTATGGTCTTGGGGACCACTACAGATTACAACAGTGGGGCTAACTGTTTTGGGTAGTGTGGCGCTAAAAGCTTTGCTATCGCTATTGATACTAAATTTACTAACATTAACAACTTCAGTAACCGCACTACTTCATGCCCTGCTGGAACTGAAAACCCCACCGCTACTAGTAGCGATTCTGGCATCTATGTATCGTTATATCAGCGTATTAATTGGCGAGTTTAACGCTATGCGTCGGGCTGCCGAGTCCCGAAACCTGATGAACAGCAATCGTTCGGTACGTCTAATTGTCGGCAACATGATTGGAGCGCTGTTTATTCGCACTTACGATCGGGGAAATTTAGTTTATCAGGCGATGCTGTCACGCGGTTATCAAGGAGTACCACCGATGATGGAAAAAGTTTCTTCAGGGGGACGGCGAGACTTTGTAGCTTTGAGTTTGACTGTAATTTTAGCGCTGTTGGGTCAGGCTATTTACTGGCGGAAATAACTTTTGTTCGCGTTTTCTCAATGCACCATAATCCAATATCAATTCAAAATCTTAACTATACCTACCCTGACGGAACTCAAGCTTTGAGGGAAATTAATTTGTCTATCAAAGCAACTGAGCGAGTGGCATTAATCGGAGCCAATGGTTCGGGAAAATCCACGTTGCTATTACATCTCAACGGAATTCTCATGCCTCAGTCGGGACAGGTAACGATTGGAGAATGGGCTATAACTGTTGAAAATTTGCGAAATATTCGGAATTTTGTGGGTTTGGTGTTCCAGAATCCAGATAATCAGTTATTCATGCCAACAGTTTGGGAAGATGTTGCTTTTGGGCCAATGAATCTGGGGATGCAAGGTGAGGAATTACAAGAGCGAGTTCTTCATGCAATGGCAGCAGTTGATATCGATCCTAAATGGTATGGACAACGCTATACGGGTAATTTATCTGGAGGTGAAAAGAAACGGATTGCGATCGCCGGTGTCTTAGCCATGAACCCACAGATATTAGTATTTGATGAACCCTCGGCTCAATTAGATCCTCGTTCTCGCCGTCAATTCATCGAACTGCTGCAAAGTTTACCTTTGACGCAACTAATTGCTACCCACGATTTAGATTTAGCTTTAGATTTGTGCGATCGCACAATTGTTCTCAGTCAAGGTCAGGTCGTATATGATGGCAAAACTGAGCAGGTAATGAGCAACCCAGAGTTTTTGCTTGGGCACGCTTTAGAGTCACCACTAAGCTATAGTCGCCCCTACTGTCACCTGGAACATGCACCTGTCAGCCGATCTCGAAGAGCGTAAATTCGTTTGAGTCAGTCACACTAAATTGTTACTAATACCATTCCTTAAACTGAGCGATCGCTAATCCTAATCCCGTACCTTTACACCTTTAGTGGTAAACAATTTCAATTCCCACAACAGTAGTCAATGGTTGAAGAATTGAGTGTTGATGAAGGTTAAATCAGGAGAGTTAGCAAAGAGTGAAGACTGAAAGTATTGCTATTGTGTCAACTTAGCTCTGTGATGGAAAATAAACGTTGTCGGTCTATTTGTTGAAGCTTGATTTTTTCAGCGTAGAAAGCCTGATAATAATATTGATACCGCTCTGGTTCAGCTTCTGGATCGGTTTGTTGCCATAGTTCCAAAAAGTGACGATAGCGTTTTTCAAGCATCACTAAATCCATACAAGCGATCGCAGCTTGAACTACTTGCGGAGTCCGCAGTATTTCTTTCTGGTTTTTTTCATCCACATGAAATAAATGAGAAATTAACCCGATCTCGCTGTCAAATTCTAAGAACCGATCTTGGAGGCGGGAAATTAAATTTGGTAGAGATGCAAAGTTTTTCGTCTCTCCATCACCGGATGAAATTTCTAAAATCTGTTGCCATAACAATCGGTGGTGGGAAAGGCTAAATTGCAAATCTCGCTCCTCTAGTTCGTCAACAATCATTTGACGCTGTTCGGGACAATGCAAGTAAATTCGCAATAATAACGCCTCTGCGTGTTCTAAAAGGCTGCGTTCTGTGGGGAGTGAGGAGTTGGAAATGGGGAGTAGAGATTTACCACCTCCCCATGCTTTCTTCGCTGACACGGGCTTAGAGTATGTAGCCGCAGCCGGAGCAATTTGAGTTAGCAGATTTTCGACTCGTAGAGGTATGAGTCTGGTATCTCCCAAGCTGAGTATTTCAGCACAATAAGAAACATAATAATTTCGTGTATCGCTGTTAGCTATATTTTTAAGTAATTTGACTATTTGCTGAGTTACTTGCTGAAAATCAGTAGCCTGTTTTAAGTCTCGGTCTTGAATAATTTGCTGAATCTGCCAGTCTAGCCAAAGTGGCGCATTTTTTAGCAGTTTTCCATAATCTTCTGGAGTTCGCTGGTGCAAATATTCATCAGCATCTTTGCCATCGGGTAAATTGAGAATCTTTAGCTGAACTTCGCCCTTGTATGCCAGTTCGGCAATTTCACCGATCGCACGTTCGGCGGCATTAGTTCCGGCTTTATCAGCATCAAAGTTGAGTACTAATTGTTTCGATTCGGTGTAACGTAATATTAACCGGACTTGTTCTAAGTTTAATGCCGTGCCGAGAGAGGCGACGGCGTTATTAATACCAGCAGCGTGGAGAGCGATCGCATCAAAATATCCCTCTACCACCACTGCTCGATCGAGTTGAGAAATCCCACCCTTAGCTCGATCGAGGGCAAATAATGTTTTACCTTTACTAAAAAGTTCCGTTTCTGGTGAATTCAGATATTTAGGTTGCTCATCAGTCAGAGTTCTCCCACCAAAAGCAATCACCCGCCCTTGGACATCATGAATGGGAATCATCAAGCGATCGCGGAACACATCATAATATCCGCCTCCTTCCCGGCGTGGCTTAATCAATCCCGCTTTTTCCAGAATTTGCACTGGGTAATGTTTATCATCAACTAAATAACGATAGAGAGTTTCCCAACCTGCGGGGGCGTAACCTAAACCAAATTGCTGTATAGTTTCTTCTTTGAGTTGGCGATTAGATTGCAAATATTGAAGTGCCTTTTGCCCTTGGGATTGTTTGAGGGCGTGCTGATAAAACTGTGCGGACATTGCCAGAACTTCATATAACTGTTCGCGCAAAGATAGCTGACGCTGTAATTCTTGGCGTTGTTCGGGTTCGAGAGTTTGCACAGGTACTTGGTAACGCCGTGCTAAATCCAGCACCACGTCAGCAAAAGAACGCTTTCCCAACTCCATGACAAACTTAATGGCATTTCCCCCAGATTGACAGCCGAAGCAATAGTACATTTGCTTGGTTTGACTAACGGTGAAACTGGGAGATTTCTCATCATGGAAGGGACACAAACCGACGAAATCCTTTCCTCGTTTGCGTAAAACTACGTATTCCGAGACGACATCTACAATATCAGCCCGTAGTTTAACTTCCTCAATTGTGTCTGGGTGCAAGCGGGGGATTTGCATGGCTGTGTCATTAGTCATTGGTCATTGGTGAGCCAGTGCGGTCTTCTCCCAAAGGGAGAGGCTAACGCCAAGGGGGTTTCCCCCATGAGCAACTGGTGTTAGCGCAGCGTTAGCGACGCAGGAGCGTCACCCGAAGGGTCATTGGTCATGAACTTTGGAGAAATACCAAAGGACAAATGACTTTAGACTTCTGATCGCTATTATATTCTTGTTGCTAGACCAAGAATGATGTATAGAATTGCTTAGACTTAATTTTATCAGAGGAAATACTGAAAATGGGGCGTATTTTTATATCAGCAGCTCATGGAGGCCAAGAAGCGGGAGGAATAGATCGAGGTGCGATCGCAGGTGGTACAACTGAAGCGAAAGAAATGATTCTGCTGCGGGATTTGATTGTCACGGAACTGAGAGCGCGGAGTTTGGAAATTTTGGCGGTTCCTGATGACTTGAGCGCCGCCCAAACTATCACCTGGATCAATTCTCGCGGACGCCGGGGTGATGTCGCTCTAGAAATTGCAGCTAATGCGGCTAACAGCCCTTCTGTGCGTGGGGCTAGCGTTTTCTACATTGTTAATAATAGCGATCGCAAGAGCAATGCTGAACAGTTACTAGTAGGATTGTTGCGCCGCGTACCCCAATTACCGAATCGCGGAGTCAAACCAGATACAGATAGTG
The DNA here is from genome assembly GCF_036917415.1 of Nostoc sp. Taxonomy (GTDB): domain Bacteria; phylum Cyanobacteriota; class Cyanobacteriia; order Cyanobacteriales; family Nostocaceae; genus Nostoc. The sequence goes on from NZ_JBALDJ010000006.1 coordinate 7,714, forward strand.
GATTGGGTAGTTTGGCATTCTGTCGTCAGACAACGCTGCCAGCTTTGGTGATGCAAGTGGGGTTTCTCAGCAATCCAGAGGATCGGGCTTTGCTGCAAACTCGTCGCCGCGATTTTGCTTTGGGAATTGTTGATGGATT
>NZ_JBALDJ010000007.1:0-84976 GCF_036917415.1 Nostoc sp.
GGTAGTTTCTTTCATCAGCTTTTTTCAACGTGAAAGCTATACTAGGTTAGCATTATACTCTTTTTTGCTTTCCTATTTTGTTTAAGTCCCGCTAAGGTAGTAAAGTTCGAGCATCGAATCAGCGTGATTTTTAAGTAAGAGCGCAGATTTAGCGTGCGTGCCCACTGCCAATATTTGGTAAGAGCGACCGTAGCTTCTTGAACTTGCACAGAATAATTTAAGACTTAATTCCGCGCCCTAACTTGTAAAGCCTACACACACTCCGGCAACGGAATGCAGGTTCAAATCCTGTCGCTCCCTTTGATGGGAGCGTAGCCAAATTGGTATAGGCAATTGTGAAAACTGCTTTGCTAACTTGTGCGGAATTTCAATTATTTAAATCGGATTTTGTCTTTGACAATAGCGTGGCACGTCAAGCAGTGAAAGATTATGCTGAACAATTAAACATTCCTTGTCTTCATGCTGGACTATCAGCAGATTATGCAGAAGTAATTTGGAATGAAGTTTATCGGGTTCCTTCTGAGGTGAATGATGATGTCTGTGATTATCCGTTGGCAAGAAACTTGGTGATATTAACCGTTGCTGTGGCGTGTGAAGCGATCGTTTCATTCATTGCGACAGCAGAACAGCGTAACTTCACCATCACCCAGAAGGATCTGACTGTTCAATCTCTGTTTTTGTAAATTGCGTAGACGTTTGTGATTTTGACGTTATGGCTATATCGGCTTATCAAACGAGGAGGTCAATTATCTCTGCGATCTTCTGTCGGCTGAATTTTTGGCAAGTAGCACTATGACAGTAATTGGAGCGAAGAAGATTCCAAGGAAAAACCATAACCATGCATTACGACCAGTATTCTTGGCCCACAATGCACAAAACGCTCCAACACAAAATATCGCAATGCTTCCAGCTTGCCTAACATCGTCTTCTAAGTTAGAGACTTGATACTTTAAACTTGTGACTTGTGACTCTAAACTTGTAACTTGTGACTCTAAGTTTGCAATTTGTGACTCTAGATTTGTGGTGTTCGGTGCATTTTGCTGGGCAATCCAAAAGCTTATTTCTGGATACCTCATGTGAGTGCCCAAAATTTGCTGAACACAATCTCCCTCTTTACCCCTGCTGATATAACTTGCCATGATTCCATCTTTATAATCTAGTACAAAACAATTAAGTTGTTATATGAAGCTTATTTGATGTTGTCTTAACTGTCCTTGCGTCGTTAGATGTATTTGACTGTAAAGCCTGCCATCATTAAAGCGATGCGAAACTACGTCCCGAAAGCTTATCCAGGTAGAGTCATCTTCTTTTGAGCAAGCGATCGCGACTCCTTCAACCCGCAAAATCCAGAACTCGGTTGGCATGATTTGGCGATGGAAGGGCTAGAAATCCACGAAGTTCCTGGTAATTATATAACAATGAACTTTCCTTCTCATGTCCAGGTTATAGCTAAGTTGTTAAACGGGCGCATCTAGCGGTTGGGGGAGAGGTAAGTGAAATTGTTTCAGTATTTCTATTGGTGACATTGTTATATAATTATCCAGACTTGATATCATAGCAAGAATCCTTTCTCAGTAAAGAAGGAACCACAAATATACACAGATAATTTATCGGTGTATATTTGTGGTTTTATTTCTAAAACATTAATTTTGCAAGATACCTATTATGTATTACAACTTTTTCTATGGCATCAAAAAAAATTAGTAATTGCAACATTAATTAACATTCAATCACCTAACTTTATGAATATCTTTAAGCGATCGTTAATTAGTATCTCTTATGGACAAAATTTTAGCTGGTTCAGGTTTGAGCAAACCGTTCAACAGTGATGCAGGACGTTGACTGTAAGGCCAAGCAAAAGCATGACGGAAAGCTGCATCTTGACAAGCTTGTAGTTGTTCAAAACTAATAATGTTGTAAGTCAAGAGATTCTCATACTCAAACGGTAGACGCACATTGTGCAATCCTGCATTATCAGTACAGATAGCGATATCTACCCCAGCATCAAGACAACGGTCAAAAACTAATTTGAGTTGACGTATATCTTGCAAAGTTCCAGTTTTGAGATAAGTTGTCGGACAAACCTCCAAACATTGTCCGCGTCTAGCCACATCATTAAGTAGTTCTGGATATAGTAGGGGAATTTGAATGCCGTGACCAATTCGCATCAAATATGGTAACAGTTCTGGGTAACAACCAGCAGTGGTTTCATATAGATGTCCCGTGGTGTTAACGCCCAGCGATCGCGCATAATCATATAAGCTAATCCATTCTTCTAAGCGATCGGCGTAATAACTATCACCTCCAGCTACATCTACTGCACAGACATACTGTTTATTTTGCACCGCCAAATCAACAATCGCCTTGTTAACCTCATAAGGTAGGCGCGTGTGCATACAGAGAATTTGGCTAGTAACAATCGGATATTCTGGCTGGTGGCTGGCAAGTCCTACTACTCGCACAATTTCTGCCATCTTGTCAATTCTTTCGGATTGACTCAGATGCTCAGGTGTCCGCAAATAAGGAGTATAGCGCAGTTCCAGATAAGCCAAATTTTCAAATATGTAAGCACCCCGCACCAAGCGATAGATAAAGTAAGGCAAAGTCTCCACAGTTTGCACGCTTTCTACCAGGGTGTGTAATTCTAGATACTCGTCTAGGGTGTTACGTGGGCGGGTATAAAAATCTTCAAAATCTGAATAGTCAGCAAAGCGGGAAATTAACTCCGTAGAATGTCGCTCGAAATATCGCCATAAAACTCGTGGTATGACCGAGCCGCCTAGATGTCTATGTAATTCAGCGTATAAAGCCATAATGGTATTTTTAGGTAAAAATTTCACTGATTGTAACAAAAACATTGAGAGAAAAATCTTCCATCAAAAAAATTTAGCTCCAACTTCTTTGGAGCAGAGGTTTCCCTTCATCTGGATTTCAATAAATACTCCGACTGAGAAACTGCGCGAACGATTTGGTGGCTTGGAATTAGATAGGGTTGAGAGCAACAGATAAAATTCTGCCTCTTACCTCCTGCACTAGTATTTGCAGTATGAATAAACTTGACATTACCAAGATTAAATTGATAGGATTGATATCCTTGATTTTTGTGCTATACTAAAATAACATTGCTATTGTTAAGCGAGTGAGATATAGCAATATATTTTTCCTTTAACAAAGCAAATTCCTGGCAAGGTTGGTATTAATTGAAAATTCAAGCGTTGGAAGTTAAGGCTGGCGATCGGATTATTGCTTACTGCAACAATAAGATGCAAATCTGCAAGGTAAAACGCATTTTAGATCCAGATCAAGCTAATATCACACTATCAGTATTCACCTCTGAGAATTATCGCGGTTGCTCAGTTTCATCTATAGTCCGCTTCCAAAGCAACGCCTTAGTTGATTTGGTAAGTTAAAAACCAAGTAAATATTCAAGCTCAAAAATCTTTCTAGCTATTGTCCAGCCTCAAACTGGACAAAATTTTTGTTAAGGGTACGATGCCTGCGGTAAATGCTCGCCTACGCACATACAAATTCCTTAATTGTGGCTAGATGATTTTTCTGAAAATGCAAAGCGCCATTTAGTTATTGGTAAACTGTTCCAGATATAATTTGCATATCTAAATTTAATTAAAATATTGTCGGGTGGACAGCGTTCGGCTGACCTAGACTGAGCGTTATTGAAGTAGCGCTGATGTTAAAGTCTTGCCCGCCCTAATTATGCAAGTTAAAGCTGGAACAGCTTATTGCTAAACTTCCCTTCCACTTTATGGCTTTTTTTCAGTTCTTTTTCACATCACGAGCCATGTTGAGGTAGTAGTCGTCAAGTTTGGCATTAGAACGACGGCGGTTAGTGGCAGAAATTTTAGCAGTGTTATCCCGATTCGTTTCAATTGGCTCTTTAGCTGAAGCTTGCTTTATGTTTTGCACCCGATCGGATTCCAAGAAATAACCAGACTCACTGAATCCGAAAAGCTTGGCAAAAAAACCAAATAAATTTCCGAAAAAATTAGAAATACTTTGGAATAAAACACCAAACAAGCCTTCAAAACGAAGGAACAAGTTCCGAATAAATTGAGTTAGACGAAGCATAACAGTACCTTCAATGATTGCCTATTATAATTGTGACTCAATTCGGATTCGGGGATTGGTGATATGGCAAAAATCTACCAGTGGGTAGGTATAATTCCCATAGCCCCTAATTTTCCTGAACCAGCAAAACCGACTTCACAGGACGCTTGATAAAATTTCCCTCCAAATCAACCTTCCCGTAAAAGGTTTTCCCATTGTAATAAAGCGAAGACGAACTTCCCCCATCCAGATTCATCGCTCGCTCGGCACCAAGAGTTTTCATCAAATCAGCTAATGCTGGCAAAGATATTCCAGAGTTCGCGGGAGCCAAGGGTTTTTGAGCCACCATAACTAAAATAACGCTGCCATCACGGGTGATACCTACGGCAGTTCTGGCATTGGGTTGGTTGCTCCCAAGCGCATCTCGTTTATTGGCATTGTCTACAAAGCCCTCTTTTTCTAAGGTAAGTTCTGGTAATAGGCGTGGACCAGCACCTATAGCATCAACTAACTGACAACCTGCTGGTGGTGACTGACTGTGTAGGGCAATGGAATAGCGGATAGTTTGCCCGCATAAGTAGCGACGAAATTCTGTGCGATTGAATATTTGACCCAAATAAGATTTTAAGTTGGGATTGTTCACCAGCCGCTCGTTTTCCTTGGGATCGGCTATCAACTTTCCTTGTTGGACAACATAAGATGTAGTTTTTTGGTTGGCTGGGTCAAAAAAGCCTGCATTCAAAATAGCCACGGCTTGATGCTTTTGGGCAAACTCCTCTACAGTACCTACCTTCTGTGATAGTGCAGGAGTCACCAAAAATTTGCTATTAACTGGAATCAGCACGATATGAGCGATGCTTTGGGGCAAAGTGCGATAGAAGTAGCGGACAGTTTTTGGTGGTGAAGCCGCAATAGTGGGTATTGACGGTGTTGAAAAACGCAAATTAAACCACAACACCATTGCCAAACTAATTAATATCAAAGCCAGTAGTTTGATTTTTCTCACTTTTAAACTCACTTGCAGTTAGATCAAAAAAGTTGATTTAGTTGATTTAATTAAAATACTTTAAGCTGAAAATAAGCAATTAACTTTAATTACTCCCGGTTCGCCCATTTTTTAGGGAGTTAGGAAAAGTAAATAGTCAAAAGTATACCAAAGGGCATATTCCCAAAAAGACTTGATTAGGTATACGTTCGCAACTATGGCTACTGAACCCATAATTACAAACGAAGGAGTCGATGATATACCTATACTTCTAACTCAATAGGACTTACGCAAACTCTACGATTCTTGGCGTTCTTGGCGGTTCGATAAATTAAGCTTTTTAGCACTTTTTGCGTAAGTCCTACTCAAATAGAGCGTATGGGCGTACAACCGCTAATCGATAAACACTTCCCGACATACGAAAATTGGCAAGATAATTTTCAAAAAGTTAAGAGACAATATCTTGCTAGACCTTCTCAATCAGTGTTTACTCGATTTATGCCGCATTTATGCAACGCCTAAAATCGCTTTTTACGCCAATTTAACTTTAAAATAACTAAATTATCTAGATTCAACAGAATATGAGTAGAATTATCTTCAAAAAATCTCAAGGAATAAAATATGTGCGCTATTGAATTGCAAATTATAAAACCAGTATCCTGCAATTGTCTACAGAAGTGTCTGCGGTTTTGATAGTTGCTTAAGTTCGGATCAATTGAAATTTTTAACTGCTTATGCGTCCTCGTCAAAAAATTATCAAGATGTTCTCAACCTTCATTGAGTTGGAAGAAGACCGATTCAGCAAATGGTTGATTGATATCAAACTACATCGAAATATTCAAAATTGCTTGGAGTCTTCACCATTCGTCGCTAACTCAGAAAATTTTTGGGCGTTACATTGGCACAAGTGCTGGCGAGAGCAATCTAATAGCCTTGCTAGAATGCATTTATCTGCTTATTTACAGGAACCAAATTATTGGGCTGCTAAAAAAACAATTGCCAAATTTACAAATAGTCAACATAGCCTAGCAGATTATTTTCAAATGGCGAATGCTGAAATTGAAACAATTCTCAAAAACTTTAATCAAGAAAAATGTTCTAGTTTAAAAGCCTATGCTACTATGGCAGTTCCCAGTCGGCTAAAAGACATTTTACGCCAACGCAAAGAAGCTGATATTTGCACAAATTGGGCATTGTTACGCAAAGTAAGCAAAAAGCAGTTATTAGAAGCTCTTGCTCAAGCTGGATTATCACCGATTCTAATTGCCCAATATCGACTAGCCTGGACTTGTTTCAAAGAACTGTATGTTCAAAACCAACCAGGTGGCACAAAGTCACTACCAGAACCAGAACCCCAACTTTGGGAAGCTATTGTCAACCTCTATAACCGCGAACGCCAAAATCAGTTAACTCAACCTACTGCACAATGCACGAGAGAGAAAATTGAACAGTGGCTAACCCAGGCAGCTGTCTACGTGCGTGGTTATCTGTATCCATTTGTTAGTTCTCTAAATGCAGCGATATCAGAAGATGACTCCACAACAACTTTTGATTTGCCAGATCCATTCTCTGACTCATTAATCGCTCAGATGATAGCCCAAGAGGATGCCCAAAACCAACAAAATCAACAATCTCAGATTGAAGCTGTTTTGTTAAAAAATTTACAAACTTTTGAGGCAAAAACCCAGGAAATACTTAAGCTTTACTACCAACAAGGGTTAACTCAACCACAGATTGTAGAACGCCTAAAAATGAGTCAGCCTACTGTTTCTCGCCGACTGCTCAAAGCTAGAGAATTAATGCTAGTAGCGTTGATCCAATGGAGTCAAGATACACTTAATATTTCTGTGACTTCCAACCTAGTTAATGATATGAGTAGTGCTTTGGAAGAATGGTTGAAAATTAAGTATGGGGAATCTCGCTGACATTATGAAAGATGAGGTAGTAAAAATGACTTCCGCTTTTACAGAACCACAGGAACTATTGTTAGAAATATCACCATCATTACAGACAAGTTCTTGGCAAGAAAGCCAAATGTACGCCACACCTAGCAGTCGCTGGCGTGCTTACATGAATCAAATTTGCCTTCATGGGTTTCTGAATTGGGTAAAAGCTGAATATGTTCCAGAAGCAAGTATCTGGCACAGTTCCCCTGGTATTCCTGCTTTTTGGGAATTTGTCAATGGCACAGCAATTTTGTTAAAGGAAAAGCGAGTCGTTTTAATTCCCAGCGAGGCAATTGATGATAGCGAGTTAGAAGTTCCTCAAGAATGGGTAGACATTCCCACTTGGGCAGCAGACTATTATTTAGCAGTGCAAGTCACACCAGATGGCAAGTGGGTAAGAATTTGGGGCTATATAACCCATCAAGAACTTAAATCACTAGCAGACTATGACCAAGTAGATAGGACTTATTGTATAGATGCAAGGCACTTAATTAAAGACCTTAATGCTTTTTGGATGACCTACCAATTTTGTGGAACAGAGGAGATGAAAGCTGCGATCGCTCCACTACCAGAATTATCGAATGTTCAAGCAGAAAATATTGTGCATCGGTTAAGTAATTCCTCTGTAACATTTCCGAGACTTGCAGTACCATTTACAACCTGGGGAATGCTACTAGAGAATCAGCAGTGGCGGCAGCGTTTGTACCAAGAAAGGCTGCGATATCTACGATGGGCTGCGCCTACGCAATTTTCACAAGTACAAGTGAATCTTAGTCGTTGGCTGGAGCAGATTTACAATGATTCTTGGCAAGCTATAGAGACTTTTTTTGAGCCAAACTCTAGTAGCCTAGCTTTTAATTTCCGCACTTCTTCCGGGTTAAATACTACCGCTATCAAACGCGCCAAGCTGATTAACTTAGGAATAGAAATAGAGGCTCAAAAAGTTGTTTTATTAGTTGCCTTAATAGCAGAAGCTAACCAACAAGTTAGGATTCGCGTGCAACTACATCCAGCTTGTAATCAACCTTACCTACCTGCTAATATCAAGCTAGTTTTACTTTCAGATCGAGGGGAAATACTTCAACAAGTACAAGCAAGAATTCAAGACATCTACGTGCAGTTAAAACTCTTTGATGGCGAAGTAGGAGAATGTTTCAGCATCCAGATCGATCTGAATAATTATCAAATAACAGAAAATTTCATAATTTAGTTATTAGGAGCCAGCAGTGTCAAATTGGTGTTGATTGGGAGCATCCTACTTATACAAAAATATCAAATAGTGAGTTGACCATTGAGATAGGCACAACGTAATTGTAATATGGAAGGAAGATTGAATGGATGCCACTGCAAGGCGAATGCATCTTGTCAATAAAAGCAACTCATTATCAATAAATTGCTAAATAATCGCATTAAGCGTAGCTTATTGACTTAGTACTAAGTTTCGATTCTTACTGCTCTATACCCAGATAAGAAAGAAGCGATCGCTAGTGCCTCCCCTGCTCCCCCTGCCTAAAAGATAAATTTCCTTAACCCAAGCGTATTGAGATATAAGTAGTCCGTCCTTTGCTTGTACCCGTAGTTTGTTCGATAAAAAAAAGGCGATTTCAGGGCTGACATGCTTAAGCAAGGAGCGATGCCTACGGCGGTAAACTACGCACTGTTTTTTCGATCTCTTCAAAAGTTTTTAATGCCTCTGGTGATGTATTTTTATACAAGATTGATGCGATCTCTTTTGCGGCGGCTTGTAAACGTTGTTTTCTTCGAGGGTCATAGGTTTAGCCCAAATTTGTCTTGTTTAGTCCTTATACTGCATTTTTCTTTGGTATTTTTGCATAAGTAGAATGCTCCCTGTTGATTAGTCATTAGTTAATCACAAATGGCAAAGTCTACCTAACTTATGAGTAAGCTAGTTGTCCTCAGCTTCTTGGGAGGAGATTTAAATCAAGGATTTCCTGTTGTCACGGCTCAACTTTGGTCTCATAACCAATTTGTACCCGTGAAATTAATAGGAAGTCTACCGCCAGCACCAGAACTAAGCGAACTCTACCGCAGATGGCAGTTACTCTACGCAGCAGTTCATCAACGCCTGGGTAGTAGCAATCAACGGATAAAAGTACATTCACAAGACATAACCAATATTTCTGTCAATGACTTCGATGAAGTGTGTCAACAGCTACAAGCAAATATCAATGCTTGGTTGAAATTTGAGTCATTTCAGAATATTGAACGGCAGTTGCGAACTCTACTCAGTCGTAATGATGAAATTAGAGTCATTATTGAAACAAATATAGTTCTATTGCATCGTTTGCCTTGGCATCTATGGAAATTTTTTGAAGATTACCCGAAAGCGGAATTAGCTTTGAGCAATCATGAGTATGAATCTCCTCAGCTATTACAAAAATCTCCTACAGGTAAAGTCAAAATTTTGGCAATTCTAGGCAATAGAGTTGGTATTGATATTGATAAAGACGCTTCTTTGTTACAAGGTTTAACAGATGCCAAAACCACCTTTCTTATAGAACCAACACGGCAAATACTTGACGAATATCTATGGAATCAGGATTGGGATATTCTATTTTTTGCCGGACATAGCACTAGTCTTGCTGACGGAGAGATTGGGGAAATTTGCATCAATCAAACAGAAAGTTTAGCAATTTCGCAATTAAAACATGCACTTAAGGCAGCAATTAGACGCGGTTTAAAACTGGCAATTTTCAACTCTTGTGATGGAATTGGTTTAGGACGAAATTTAGCGGATTTAAACATTCCCCAAATGATTGTAATGCGGGAAGGAGTGCCAGATTTAATAGCACAAGAATTTTTAAAAAACTTTCTTACTGCCTTTGCAGATAGCAAACCATTTTACTTGGCTGTGCGAGAAGCACGAGAAAGACTTCAAGGACTGGAAAATGAATTTCCTTGTGCCAGTTGGTTGCCAGTCATCTGTCAAAATCCTACAACTGTTCCTACTACGTGGCAAGAACTGTCCGGTAATTTTGCTGATACTAAATTTGTAAGTAAAGTTTCGACAAAAGGTAAAATTGCGACATCAAAATCTAAATTTTGGAATGTACTACTTAGTACTTTTCTTGTGGCTATTTCAACGGTAGGTTTGAGATACTTGGGAGTCTTTGAGAAAATCGAACTGCAAAGTTTCGATCGAATGCTACGGCTGGGACTCAAGGAAGATGCAGATCCAAGGTTGATAATTGTAGAAATTACTGAAAAAGATATTCAATCACGACAGGACATGACCAAAGGACTGAAATCCATTTCAGATAGTACGTTAGCTAAATTGCTCAACAAATTACAAAAGTATCAACCGCGAGTTATTGGACTGGATATTTATAGAGACTTCGCTGACCCCCCAAATAAATCAAAACTAATACAACTTCCGACTGAACTTAATAAAGAGAACGTTGTTGTTGTCTGCAAAAGCACCGATAGTAAATACGATCCCCAAGGTGTTAAACCTCCGAAAGACGTACCTGTAGTACGTCAGGGTTTTATTGATGCAATTCAAGACCCAGATGGTATTGTCCGTCGCCAAATTTTGATGATGGCACAAGAGCCTTTTTCGACTTGTACAACGCCTTATTCGCTCTCGTTGCAATTAGTTACTCGTTACTTATCTTATGAAAATATTAAACCTAAATTTAATGAAGATTATGTACAGTTTGGCTCTAAAGTATTTAAACGCTTAAAACCTAGTCGCAGTGGTGCCTATCAACAAGGAGTTGATTTAGGCGGAAATCAAATACTTGTCAATTACCGTAATACAGATTATCAGAGAGTTTCCCTTGATGATGTATTGAGTAATAAATTTGATCGTAAATCATTTAAAGATAAGGTAGTTATCGTTGGAGTGACAGCTAATACAGTCAGCGATACTTGGTCAACTCCCTACAGTACTGCACAACAAGATTACCAAGAAATATCAGGGGTATTTATACAAGCACAAATGGTTAGCCAAGTTTTGAGTGCAGTTTTAGACCAACGTCCAATTCTTTGGGTTTTGCCTTACTGGGGCGATATTCTCTGGATATGCGGTTGGTCTGTAGTTGGGAGTCTGATTATTTGGTGGGTGCGATCGCTGTTAAATAAGAGATACGCCATCTTTGTGATAGTTGTCATATTATATGGAGTTTGTGCGATCGCTCTTTTAAAACAAGGGTTATGGACACCATTTATTCCTTCTGCCTTTGGCGTAATTGTAAGTGGTGTTTTAGTTATATTTATTCAAAGTCGTCGGTAATTTCCCGCTACTCCACAATCATTAGTTGAATAATGTCAAACTAGTAAAAATTAAAGGCATAAATTGCTAAAAAGTCGAGGACTTTGATTCGAGAAAGCGAACGTTTACACTTCTCCCTGCCAGACAAAAATCGTCAAATCTAGGGGTTTTCTGCCAATTAACTTTGATTCGCACTGTCGCTACCCGTACTGATAGTTGACGGCGGGCAATTTCTGGTGGTGGTTCTACAACATATTGCCCAACTTCAACACGACCTGTACCTGCTCTGATTGTCTCGACTCGTCCTTTCCATTGAATATTACTTGAGTTATTAATGTTGATTTGGGCTTCTTGTCCAACGACAAGTTTATTAGCATCAGTCTCATTTATGAATGCTTCTATCCAAAGATTCTGACAGTTGAGTAACTGAATAATCGATTTATTCGCTTCGACTATTTCCTGGGGTTGGGAATCAATTGACCAGATTACGCCTGTTGTTGGTGCTAGAACCAAGACGTTTTGTTGAAAGAGCAATTCTTTACTGGTAATGGATAGCTGTGACTGAATGCTCTGGATTTGTTTTTCGAGGTTTCTTTCTTGTTGCTTTAAGTCTATTAACTCTACATCAAGTTCGAGAACGCGAGTTTCAGGATAGCTTAAGGTGCGAGTTCCTTCTAGCTGAAGTCCGGCTTTCGTTGCTTCTGAGTTGAGCTTGGCTAGCTCAATTCTTGATTGAGCTTCCTTTACTACAGCAGATGCTTGCTGCGCTTCTGCAATTTTGTTTTCAGATCTGGAAACGGTTTCTGCCCCTTACTTTGCTAAACTAGTAAGGCGTTGAGCGTCAGCAAGCGCTACTTTTTTTCTGACTTGTTCTCCAGCGATTTCCTCTTCAAGTTGTTTTATCTGTTGACGTGCATATTTGAGTTGAAGTATTTTCTGGGTGACAGTTTGTTGTTTAAACAAGTTCATCAATTTAGTTCGATTTAGGATTTGCTGTTTTACCCCAGAGATTTGCTGTTGAACATCCTGTAAGCGAGTTTCCAATTGCTGCTTCTCAATTTTGAGGACTGATACTCGTGGATTTTCGACAGTAGATTTAATTGTGCCGATTTGTGTACCTTTCTGAAGTTGGTTGCTTAACTTAATTTTCTCGCTTTTTAACTCTAGTTCGCCTGGGATGGATGCCCGTACAAAAATGATTTCACCGTTAACAAAAGCTTGTACACTACGAATTTGAGAAAAGTTGCGTCTCAGTCTAACTCCAATTACACCCAGACAGCTAAGGACTAGAATCAAAAGGATAATTTTCTGTGGAGCTGTTTTAATTAATTTCATGAAACAAATGGCAGAAAAGATTTTCTTGCTTATCAGTCCGCGATCGCCTTAAATTTTAGTTAGTTCTCGTTCATACTATTTAGACTATTTAGGGTATGACCTAAAATCAGCTTCCACTATGTAACAAGAGGTAATTTCATTGCTTAAGCAACAAACAAAGCATACGGCAGCCTCATGAATCCCAGGTAGCTCCATAAGCTGGAATACCTTTTCCCAAACAAGTCTTGACTACCTTTTCAGTAACCGCTTTGTTGGATACACAAAACACGGCTTGCGCCCGAAAATCTCGAACAGCACCAAGAGCTAGCTGCTCTACATTTGGTCTACCATGCATTCTTGTATCGAAAATATTGCAACGAGGATGAGAGTCAAGCAACGACCAAAGCTTTTTACCGTAAGTTTGTTCGTGTTCGTTAGCAATCCACACAATACAAAGTTTGTGACTATTTTCTATCACATGAGGTATAACTGGTGCAATTCCTGCTCCAGTTGCGATTACAACTACTCGTGAATAAGCGTTAATTGAGAACATAAAACCAGGAGGCTTAACTCGACGAACCCATAGTCGTTTGGGCAAATTTCCTTTTTCAACTTGCCGAATCAAATTTTTAGTCCAATCGCCTACTGCACCAATTATTAAATGAATTTCTGATTCGTCCGTTTGTTTGCTGAAACTGGTTCCTGCAACAGAAAAGGAATGCCATTCAATACCATCTAGACTAATTCGAGCAAATGTCCCTACATCAGCCCTTCCTGGAAGAGTCACAACTAAAACCCCAACAGATGGACAATCCATCCTAAAATTATCAAAACACTGCACGCTGATCCAAGGCAAAAATATGCTGAAAATCATCAGCGCGATCGCTAGTAAAACTGGATTAGTTAATAAAGTTTCTAGAGGATAAGCTTGGTTGAGAGCGATGATAAATTGAAATCTAATTTGATGCAAGACGAGAATACTCAAACAAGACCATCCCAGATAGCGATGGCTTATTTCAAACGTGTCATGGAACTTATGGCGGAATGGGGGAATAGCAGTGATGATAATAATAAATAAAAGTGTTAACAATATACTGGATGTAGCGATTGATATAGGATCGCTGGATGTAGCCATTGATAGAGGATCGCTTGGGTTTCCCAACTGCTGCAATACATCAACAATTAGCCACAGAAAACCCCAAGTAGCACATGAGGCGTGAACGCCACCAATATAATGAACGCCACTATTAAGATAGTATTTGCCATAAACAATCTTTACCGAAGTCCATACTGCCAAACGATACAATAAATGCAAAATCAGTTCATTACGGACTAAAATAGCTACTAGTATATTGCTGGCGCTAAAAATTGCCGTTGAAATGTCAGTCAAATATATTGTTTCGTAAAAAATAACTAAAAGTAAAATATTGACTAGGGAAACCAAAATCCACCAAAAAATATGCATATTAAAGTTTTGCATAAACATAAATCTGTCTCTTGATTTCAATGTCACAAATCTGTCATTAATCTTGCCTTGCGAAGCAAGAATTGCAGTACAGTTTCTTCGCGGGTAATAATATCAACTCTGCCATCCATACCCAATTGAATTTGACATTTCTTTGTACTGCGACCTAAAGCAAGTTTCTCTGGTTCAATTGTGACTTCGTAAAAAGCACCTACAGCAGTTGCTTTTGGGATAGAGTTCGTATCAGCATCTGCATCGTTTTTTTGCGAACTTACAGCATCCGGGGAAATCGCTTTGACAACGCCATTGAGAGTACCATAATCAGGATAAGCACAAGCACTAACTCGCATTTGCACCTTTTGACCAACTTTTATCTTACCTTTTTCCCTAGAACCGACAGCTGCTTTGATAACTAAAGGTGCATGACTAGGAACAATTTGAACAACTTCCTCCCCAACGTGCAAAGTTTGACCGGGGTTTCTCAAATTTAGCTTGGAAATAATCCCGTCTGCTGTAGCGGTAATAGTAGTTTGCTTCAGGTCAATTTCAGCTTGCTTGAATTCGCTAGTATCGCGCTCTAACTGTTTTTCCGTTTCAATTTTCTGTTTGAGAAGTGCTTGAAGTTCTCTTTCTAAGGATGCTTTATTTACATCCCCAGAGGCTTTTTCTTGAGCAATGCGTTCAGTCGCCATTACTACCTCTGCATTGCTTGGGTTGAGGCCGACTTGAGTGCGATCGCGTTTAGCAATAGCCCCATTAACAGCTTGTTTTAGCCGTTCATTTGTTTTTTCTTGGGCCTTATAAGTTGCTTTTTGCGCCTGTACAGCTTGTTGTTGCTGTTTGACAGCCAGCTGTACTTCTTCTAGTTGATCGCGGGATAATGCCCCTTGTTTAGCGGCACTTTCATATCGGCTCTGCTTTGATGTCGCTGCTCCTAAAGCCGCCTCAGTTGCGTGGAGATTAGCTAATGCTGATTGTAACTGTGCTTGCCCTGCATATAATTCTTCTTGAGCCATTTTGACATTGGCTTCTGCTTCTTGAAGTTCAGTCACGCTGGTAATTTTTTTGTCTTGATGATCGCGATCGCGTCCCTGCAATTCAGCTTTAGCAGAGGCGATAGTCCGATTGGTGCGATCGCTTTCGGCTCGAATTTGACTATCGATTGCATTAATTTGCGGAACGGTTTGAATTAGTTGTAACCTAGCTTGTTGAATATTGGCTTGCAGCTGGTTTTTTTTGGTTTGCAATCGAGAGTCATCAATAGTAGCAATTTTATCTCCTTTTTGCAGCGTTTGATTTTCTTTGACGTAAATCTGCATTACCTGTCCTTCTGTCGCCGCCTGTACAATTGGCAATTCACCCGCAGGACGGACAACCGCTTGCCCAATGACCGTAACTTTATATTTAACAACCGCAGCCACAGGAACAGCTAACGACAAAGCAAACACGATAAATAGTCCGCCAAATGTAGTCCAACGACTAATTGGTGGGAGAAACTCGTTGTCTTGAACTAAGGGTAAAAAATTTGTTTGAGACTTACTAATCATAAATTATAAATATCTCTAATATCTCTAATAAACATTAATTAATTCCGAAAAACTAAAGAAGATTTCAATCCATTACCATTATTAGAAGAATAAATCTCATCAATAAAGCTTAAATGCTCTCCAGGGATATGACGTAATTCTTCTGGAGTTCCTTGAATTTTTAAGCGCCCATCTTCAAGCAACACAATCCAATCAGCCCGTTTGATAACTTGAGGACGATGGCTAATCATAATTGTGGTTTTCCCTTGACGGTGATTAAGTAATCTATCCAAAACTTGGGTTTCACTGATTGGGTCAAGAGCACCTGTAGATTCATCTAAAATTAATACAGGTGGGTCAGTAACAATTGCTCTAGCTATAGCTAATCTCTGCCTTTGTCCGCCAGAAAGATTTGCACCAAACTCGCCTAAAACAGTTTGATATTTATCAGGTAATTTACTAATAAATTCATCTGCACCAGCAATTTGACAAGCTTTTACTATCTGTTCAAAACTAATGTTGGGATAACTGAAGTGAAAATTTTCCACAATCGAACGACTCCAAAAATGAGGTTCTTGGGGAACTAATACGACTTGCTGCCGCAAACATTCTAAAGATAAGTCTTGCTGGTTGTATATGCCATAACGAATGTTACCAGATTGGACTTGATATAAACCAGTAATTAATTTGCCAAGAGAGCTTTTACCACAGCCAGATTGACCAATTAAGGCTATTACTTGACCACCAGGAATAGTTAAAGAAAAGTTTTCTAACAGGTCAGTTCTACCAGCATGGTGAAAGTTAACTTGAGAACAAGTAATATCTGCATTGCCAGAAATTTCTGCCCAAGGTTTTTTAAAGTCATTTTCATCTTCTGGGGTAGCATCTATCACTTCTGTCAAACGTTGAACGACAATTTGAGCAGTGATAAATTGATCGATTAGCCCGACTACTGACGCTAAAAACCCAAGAAAGCTGCCACTCATACCACTGTACGCCAGCAGTTGACCGATGGATAATGTCTGATTAATCACCAAACTAGAACCTAACCATAGTATGCCAATACTCGTCAATTTGGAAAGAATACTCGTGACTGTGCTGCTGTAAAGCCCCAACTTCATCGTAGTCCAGCCTAAGTTTGCAATGCGACCAAAATTTGTCTGATACTCTTGCCAAGCTTGAGGAGTTGCTTGGGTGGTTTTGAGAACTTGAACCCCGCGAAAGGTTTCGACTAAAAAGCCTTGATTTTCCGTACCTTTAACGATAAGGCTGCGGGTTTTCTGGCGCAAGGCGGGAAGAAAAAGCAGGTTGACTGCTGTGACAATGATAAAAGCGGCGACGGAAGCTAGAGTAAGTTCCCAACTATAGAAAAGCATGAAACTCAAGGAAACCACAGCCACAAAAAATTGACTGGGTAAACCAAGAACGATTTGAGAAACTAGATTATTGATCGTATGAACATCAGCAATCCGACTAACGACTTCCCCACTGCGACGTGCTTCAAAATATGATAGGGGTAAGCGCAACAGTTTTCGCCCGTATTCTAGAATTAGCCCGTATTGCAACCGTTGACCAAAATGACCAATCAGGTGAGATTGTACCAAACCAATGGCATTTTGAATTAGGTTCATAGCAATGACGCCAATTGCCACCGTTGTTAGCAGTTGGGTATCTCCCCGCACTAGCACATCATCGGTGAGGAGTTGCATCATTAAAGGAGAGGCGAGAGACAACAGCCCGATCGCAAAGTTGATGGCGATCGCCTGAATCAAAAGGTTACGATAGGGCAATATCCGGGCAATGAAGCGCCCAAAACCGCCAATTTGATCTTCTGCTTGCTCATAGAAGCGGCTGTCATCTGGCATCAGCAGCAGCATCACACCGTCACTCCAACCCGCCATTAACTCTTTTAAGGTGAGATAACGGATACCAACTGCGGGGTCAGAAATAATACATTTTTTCCCTTTTAGCCCATAAAATACCACCCAGTGGTAGCCTTTCCAGTGAATGATCGCGGGCAAGGGAACTTCATTTAATTTCTCTAGTAGTTCTGGAGTGGCTTGGACTTGACGAGCATGGAATCCCAGAGTTTCTGCTCCTCGTCTCAAACCTAGCAAGCTGGTTCCCCGCGAACCTGTGCCCACTGCTTCTCGCACGCGGTTGAGGGCAAAGGTGCGTCCGTAGTGTTTGGTGACTGTAGCAAGGCTTGCAGCACCACAATCTTCTTCACTGTGTTGCAGTACGCTGTAGTATTTCATAGTTAAATTACTTAAATTTTTGATGCCGTAGAGGCAACACAGATCAATACGGATATTCAACTGCCTCAGAGTATATATTTCTGAGGCAGCTTTGCCCTCTAGACAAAAATCACTCTTAAGGTTACAGAGAAGTCAAATCTACCCTACACGAAAAGCGGAAGTGATTGCGTTGTTATTAGCCCCAAGATAATAGTTTCCTGGTCCAAGAAGACCAGTAGATTGTCCTTTAAAATTTGAGTCGTCAAAGAAATTCCACCTACCCCGTATAATCTTAATGGATGAGGCTTGATCGTTGAAACCGTTAACTTTGCCTTGGTTATTTAGCCCGATGTTGGGATCACCATCACTTATCGATGCATTGAGCCGTATAGACCTCCCTGTGAAATCTATATTGTTGTAGAAAATTACATCTGGGTCGTTGCTTCCCTTGTAATGAACGCCACCACTACAGGTAGCAGCCACCTCATCGTTAAGTTCCTTCACCGCACTGAAACTCAATTGTGCTAATGTTTTCTTGTTCATATCTCCTCTGTTGTTGATGTTAGACATTGTTTCTCCCCGAAATTTAAAATTGAAGCTGGAACTGAAGGTAATCGCTGGTTTGGCTTGACTCTAATTCTTAATTGGTAGCAGTGATTGAATTTTATTCACTGCTGGGAATCTGAGTTGTTTCCGGCTTGCTAACCTGACTGATTTTTAATTGGTAGTAGTGACATGATTCTATTCACTGTATTGCAATATGCTGTCGTATTTCATTCTTCAATGATTAGATCTGATTCGTAAAGGAAATCTTAAAAATATTCAATTCATTACTAAGTCTGACTTTCAGCAAATAAGTGCTTTATTGACTTAAATTGCTGAAACCCTTATAGGTAAAATAATTTTCTTAAGTTTATAAATTATCTCTTTAAGTAAGTAAATAGTGAGCAGTTATCAGTCAAAATGGAACAACTACTAACTGAGTTATTGATATTAAATAACTGATAGCTGAACACTATTCATACTGCTTTAGAAATGTATACTCTAAGGCAGCTTTACTATTGCGAAAAAATTCTTATAACGGCGGCAGGGTAGTTAAATCTATCCTGCACGATAGAGGGAACTTAGACTGTCGTTTGCAATACCCTGTGGGAGACTAGAGTATAGTCCTGGTCCGAGAGTGGTCTGATAATTCCCATATCCGGCGTCTACATAGAAGTTCCATGTACCCCGAATAATGGCAATAGATGAGGTTAGATCGTTAAAATCATCACCAACGTAGTTAAGACCATCACCTATTGATGCATTAACCGCCAGAGGATTACTGCCGCCAAATCCTCCATCTCTATACAAAATTACATCTGGGTCATTGCTCCCAGTATAGGCCACACCACCACTACAGGTAGCAGCAACCTTATCGTTAAGTTCCTTCACTGCGCTGAAACTCAATTCTGCTAATGTTTTCTGATTCATAATATCTACTGCGTGTTTTTTGATGTTGGACATTGTTTTCCTCCTGAGCTTTAGATTGGGGTTTCAATTGAAGGTAAGCTTGTTTTCTTCCTTCTGATTCTTAATTGGTAGCAGTGAAATTGCTTTATTCATTGTCAAGAATCAATCAATAGCGGTGCGTTAGGTGTTTTTTGACATGTTTTCCGTTACAAATCATATCGAAATATTTTCAGGAATCAGGATATTTAACTGCCTCAGAAATCTATATTCTGAGGCAGCTTTGCCCTCTAGACAAAAATCACTACAAAGGTTGCTTTTAGAAGTTGTTTGAAAAGGGTTGGCTTAAACCTCAAGTATGACTCAGGGGCGCGCTCTCAAATCCCAAAACTCCGATTCTCTCGTAGCAGTTTATTGGTAGCCAGGGTAGTGAAACACACGCTTGAGGACTTTTCAAACATCCTCTCAAGTCAAATCTACGCTCCTACACGGAAGGCGGAAGTGATTGCGTCGTTATTAGCCCCAAGATTATAGTTTCCTGGGCCCAGAACACCAGTAGACTGTCCTTGAAAATTTGAGTCGGTAAAGAAATTCCAGCTACCCCGTATAATCTGAATAGATGAGGCTTGATCGTTAAAACCATTATCACTGCCGTTGTCTATCCCGATGTTGGGATCGCCATCACCTGTAGATGCATTGAGTCCTAATCGATCCCCTCCAAAATTTATATCTCTGTAGAAAACTACATCTGGGTCAGGGCTATTTTTGTAAAAAACGCCACCACTACAGGTAGCAGCAACTTCATCGTTAAGTTCCTTAACTGCGCTCAAGTTCAATTGGGCTAATGTTTTCTTGTTCATATCTACTCCGTGTTTATTGATGTTAGACATTCTTTTTCTTTTGAGTTTCAGATTGGGGTTTTAACTGAAGGTAAGCTTGTTTTCTTCCTTCTGATTCTTAATTGGTAGCAGTGACTTTGGTTTATTCACGGCTTTGGGGAAATCAAAGGTTTTTGGCTGGCTTTTCCTTCTAATTTTTAATTGGTAGCAGTCACATGATTTTATTCACTTGATTCAGTAATACCAGTTTGGTAATATCCTCTCTTGTGCATAATTTGATTATGCTGACATCTATACTCAAGATTGAGGCTTTCAAGCGAAATTTCCTTTTCTATCGGAGAGTGCAATGTCTTTTAGAACTGCGCGTTTGGATTGGTTGCAAGGTCTAGGAATTGCGATTGGGAGTGGGTTCATCGCCTTTTATACAAATATCTCAGTTGCCCAAATCACTCCAGACGGCACTCTGCCAAATAATTCCAATGTCAGATTAGAAGGTAATACCAGAGTTATTGAGGGTGGAACCACAAGAGGGGGTAATCTGTTCCACAGCTTTGAAGAGTTCTCTGTTCCTAATAACAGTACTGCTTTCTTCAATAATCCATTGGATATTCAGAACATCCTGACACGAGTCACGGGTAAGTCTACCTCTGTTATTAATGGTTTAATCAAATCTAACGGCAGAGCCAATCTGTTTGTGATCAATCCCAATGGGATTATTTTTGGTAAAAATGCTAGTTTGAACATCGGCGGTTCCTTTGTCGCCACAACAGCCAATGCCATTGGGTTTGGCGATTTGGGATTTTTCAGCGCCTCAAATCCAGAAGTACCTTCACCCTTGTTAACAGTAAATCCAAATGCCTTACTATTCAATCAAATTGCAACTTCCCTGATTCAAAATAGTTCAACTGCGCCAGCACCAGAAGATCCAGCGGGTCTTGGAGTATCTGGTTTACGTGTTAAAGATGGAAAGAGTTTGCTGCTAGTAGGCGGCAATATCAATATGGATGGTGGTCAATTGAATGCTTATGGTGGTCGAGTCGAATTGGGAGGATTAACAGCTCCAGGAACTGTGGGGATAAATGTGGATGGCGAGAAATTAGGCTTGGACTTTCCTGCTTCTAGTACACGAGCAGATATATCTTTGACTAATGACGCTGGTGTATATGTACAAGCTGCTGGTGGTGGTAACATTGCAGTCAACGCCCGGAATTTAAAAGTTTCCAGAGGAAGTTTTCTTCAGGCTGGTATAGGGCAAGGTTTGGGGTCAGCTAGCAGTCAGGCGGGAGATATTACAATTAACGCTACTGAGTCAATTAAGCTGAACAGTGGAGGCATTATTAACAATTTAGTGCAACCTCAAGCAGTAGGTAAGGGTGGTAATATCAACATCACCACTGGGTCGCTTTTTCTTTCCGATGGCTCTCAAATCGATACCGGTACCTTAGGACAGGGGAATGCAGGTAGTGTGAATATCAATGCCCGTGATACCGTCTCCTTTAATGGGGTAAGTAAAGATGGATTTGATGCCAGTGGAGTAATTAACCAAGTCTTTAATGACGCATCTGGCAAGGGAGGTGATATCAACATCACCACTGGCTCGCTTTCTCTCACAAATGGCGCTCGACTTAATGCTAGCACCTTTGGTAATGGGAATGCAGGTAATGTGAACATCAAAGCCCGCGATCTCGTGTTGCTTGATGGTGTAGGTGCTAGACGAAAACTCAGTGGCATAATTAGTGGTGTGGGAACAAAAGAAGCTCAGGGCAATGGAGGTGATATCAACATCACCACTAAGACACTTTCTCTAACAAATGGTGCACAAATTATTGCCAGCAGTGATGGTAAGGGAAATGCTGGTAATGTCACGATTCAAGCAAGAGATGCTGTCTCGTTAAATGGTAGTTTTCAACTTAACAGCAGCGGTGTATTTACTGATGTAGGCAGTACTGCCTCTGGCAAGGGTGGTGATATCAACATCACGACTGCATCCCTTTCTCTTCAGAATAGTACTCAACTAGTTACCAGCACCGCAGGAATAGGAAATGCGGGTAATGTGAAAATAAATGCTCACGATAATGTCTTTATCGATGGGGTAGGTAGTAATGGACTGTCCAGTGCTATCTTTAGCAATGTGCTAATACCTGAGGCAAAAGGCAATGGTGGCAGCATCGACATCAGCACTAGGGCGCTGTTAGTAACAAATGGTGCTGTTATGTCTACTAGCACTAGAGGAAAAGGCGATGGAGGTAACATCATCGTTAATGCCAATACTTTAGAAGCATTTAACGGTGGACAATTGATTACTAACAGCCGCAGCAATGGTAAAGCTGGTAACATAAGCTTGAATGTGACTGACCAAATCACCTTTTCTGGCAGTGATCCCAAATATAATACTCGTCTTGCTCAATTCAGTAAGGGTGTATTTGAGCTTGCAGATGCTGCAAGTGGGGCGTTTGCAAGTACGGTAGAGAATTCCACAGGTCAGGGGGGAAACATTACCATTACTACCGGGCAGTTGAATATCCAAGATAGTGCTAAAGTAACTGTAAATAGTGCAGGAGGTGGCAATGCAGGTAATGTAAATATCTTTGCTGGCTCCATCCGTTTGGACAATGGAACTCTTAGCGCTAACACGCGCAGCATTAACACTGATTCTAATCAACCACAGGCAACTATCACCTTGCAAGGGAAAGATTTATTATTAGGTCGTGGCAGCAATATCACGACTAACGCCAAAGGAGAAAATGTCATCGGTGGCAACATTAATATTAATGCTGATGTCCTGGCTGCTTTTGAAAATAGCGATATTACTGCCAACTCTGATGACTTTCGTGGCGGTAATGTCAGAATCAACACTAAAGGTATCTTTGGAATTCAATTTCGGAATATAGCTTCCCCAAACACAAATGACATCACTGCTACCGGAGTAACTAGCGAGTTGAGTGGTAATGTGCAAATCACTACACCTGATATTGACCCCACTCACGGCTTAGTCGAACTCCCAATTAATCTAGTTGATGCTTCTAGGCAAATTTCCACCGCCTGCACTCCTGGAACTCGGCAATTCCAAAACACTTTTGTGGCAACAGGACGCGGCGGACTACCCATCAGTCCTGCTGAACCATTACAAGATTCAAGTACTGTGTCTGCGTGGGTAAAATTAAGACCAAAATCAGAAAATTTGGTAAATACAACGCCTGTGCCAAAATCAACAGCAGTTTCAACTACTTTTATTGCTGCTACAATTCCAATTGTGGAAGCTTCTGGCTGGGTAATCGATCGCAAGGGAAACATAGAACTAGTAGCACAAGTTCCTCAACTCAACCCCCACAGTCCTTGGCAAACACCTGCTTCCTGTCCTGTATCTCAGGGAGGTGTGAAATATGGCAAAACTTCAGCTGCCAAAGCGAGTAATTAGATTTGCGGTAACTCCCGTACTCCTATTTACCCTTGCTGTTTTCCTGACTATTATCCCTAGCACATTTGCTAAACAACAAAAGACAAATTCACCAGACGGGTTTCACATTCCAATCAATAAACCCCCAGCCACAATACCACAGCCACTTCTTGAGCAAGGAGAAGCGCTTTATCAAGCTGGACGCTTTACTGAAGCCGTAATTGTTTTACAACAAGCTGTCCGTACCTATCAACAACAAAGCAATAACCTCGCACAAGCCGCAGCGCTGACTAACCTCTCTCTTGTATACCAGCAACTCGACTCATGGAAAGAAGCTTATGCAACTATTGACAATAGCTTAAATTTACTTGGCTGGGATGAGATAAATCAAAAGTTAAATGTCAATAATCCAAAATCTGAATTGTTAGAAATTCTTGCACAAACTCTAAATATTCAGGGCGAATTGCAACTAGCACAGGGACAAACTGATGCATCTTTTCAAACATCACAACAAGCAGAGCAAATCTGGAAAAAATTAGGTGATACTGCTGGAGTAACGCGCAGTCGGATTAACCAAGCACAAGCCCTACGAGTTGCTGGTTTTTACCGCCGTAGCTTGAATATATTAGAGGAAGTGTCCAAACAGTTACAAGCTCAACCTGACTCTCTTGTAAAAGTAATAGCTTTGCGATCGCTTGGCAATGTTTTACAACAATTAGGCGAACTTGAGTTATCCCAGAAAAACTTACAACAAAGCTTAGAAATCGCTCAACGTCTGCAACTGCCTCTAGAAATTAGTTTGACGGAATTTAGCCTCGGTAATACTGCTAGATCGTTAAGTAATATTAAAGGTGCGATCGCTCATTATGAAAATGCTGGCAAAATTGCACCAAACCCTCTTACCAAAGTTCAAGCCCTGATTAATCAGCTGAGTTTGCTTGTCGAAAACGAAAGGATCGCGGAAGCAAAGTCATTAATACCCACAATCCAATCTCAAGTCCCGAATCTGCCTAGCAATCAAGCTGGTATTTATGCACGGATCAATTTTGCTCAGACTTTGACGACAATTGGTAATAAAAAAGACATTGCAGAGATTCTAGCAAGTAGCGTTCAGCAAGCCCAAATAATCGGCGATGAACGTGCCGAATCTTATGCACTGGGCAGCTTGGGAGAAGTTTACGAGCAGAACCAACAATTGCAACAAGCACAGGATTTGACGCAGCAAGCGTTGTTTATAGCTGAAAAAATTGATGCCTCAGATATAGCTTATCGCTTTGAGTGGCAGTTAGGACGCTTACTCAAAGCACAGGGAAATATCGCAGCCGCCATATCTGCTTATGATGTTGCTGTAACAACTCTTCAGTCTCTTCGCAGCGATTTAGTTGGAGTTAATCGAGAGGTACAGTTCAATTTTCGCGATCGCATAGAACCTCTTTATCGGCAGTCTGTAGAGTTGATTTTACAAAAGAAAGGACAAGGAAAACCAGATTTAGATAAAGCACGTCAGCGAATGGAAGCCTTGCAAGTTGCAGAACTCGATAATTTTTTCCGAGAAGCTTGCTTAAGTAACCAATTTGTGGTTCTGGACAAAGTAGTAGACCGCGACAACCCGAATACTGCTATTTTATACCCGATTATTCTAGATAATTATTTAGAAATTATTATCAAACTTCCCAATCAAACATTGATGCAAAAAACTTCTAAAGTCAAACGTCAGCAAGTAGAACAAGTTATTACAAAAATACGAGATACAATAGTCGAACCTGATGCTAATCTGCAATTTAAAGCAGTTTCTCAACAGCTTTATAACTGGTTAATTAAACCAGTTGAAACAGACCTCAAAAATAGTAAAGTTAATACTCTAGTCTTTATTCCAGATGGGTTGCTGCGAAATATACCGATGTCTGCATTGTATGATGGCAAAGAGTATTTAGTGCAAAAATACTCTGTAGCTATTAGCCCCGGACTGCAACTATTTACTCCCAAACCTTTAGCACACAAAAAATTAAATGCTCTGCTTGGAGGACTATCACAACCACCCAAAAATGAAAAGTTTGCACCACTTCCCAACGTTAAAGTTGAACTGAAATTAATTCAGGAATCAGGTGTATCGACAACGACATTATTGGATAAAAATTTTACCAGTACAAATTTAGCAAAAACTATCAACTCTCAAGCTTTTAAAGTTGTTCACTTGGCAACTCATGGGCAATTTAGCTCTAAAGTAAAAGACACTTTTATCCTAGCAGCTGATGGACGCATCAATGTGAGTGAATTAGATAGTTTGCTTAAAAGTAGAGAGCAAAAACTAACAAAACCAGTTGAATTACTTGTTTTGAGTGCTTGCGAAACAGCAGCAGGAGATAACCGAGCTGCATTGGGATTAGCAGGAGTTGCCCTGCGTGCTGGTGCGCGGAGTACTTTAGCCTCCCTATGGCAAATTGGCGATAACTCTACAGCTTTATTTATTGATGAATTTTACCGCCACTTAATGACTAGCAAAACTACAGCAGAAGCTTTACGTTTTGCTCAATTAAAACTACTCAAAACTTCTGAATACAACCGTCCGATGTACTGGGCACCCTACGTCTTAGTTGGTAATTGGTTGTAGAAGTTTAAACTTATAGATACTTTGATGAATATTACAGCAGTTTGCAAGTAAGTAAGGTACAAAATCCAGGACTCATATCATGTCCGGTCAAAGACTTATCATTTAGACCGCAGGGGGCAGGGGGCAGGGAGCAGGGGGAAAGAGACTTTTCCGATTTTTGCACAGATCCGGTAATCATAAGTGATTAACCGGACTTGATATCACGCATCAGATATAAAGAGTTTCTACCTCCTGCCTCCTGCCTTCTGCCTCCTGCCTTCTGCCTCCTGCCTCCTGCCTTAAAACCCGTAGTTTTGTACTTCATGCAAATGAAAACTGCTGTCAATTATTAGCGGTTTGGTGAACTCACTAGAGGAACCGTGGCAATATTATCCAAATTGATCGATTGCAATAAACTTTGCCAATCTTGTTGAACAGATGCATCATTATAATTAGAAATGTGTATTTGTGCTAGCATATTTAAAGCGTCAAACCAAATCCCTTTTTCAGCATAGATTATAATCTTCTGTCGAGGAGCATTTGTTGCTTCTAATTGTTGCATAACACGAGAATCTAAATTTATTCTTTTAATATCCCCTTCTACATACACAGGAATGCTTGCAGTATCTTGCATACAACGTACTTTTAAATACCAGCGATATGTCTTATTTACTTTTAATGAAGCAGTACTAGGGAGAGAAATACTAATGATACTTGGCTTTGAAGGTAGGGCGATCGCATTTCTATAAACATCATTTTCGGCGCTATCCTGTAAGCTAAATTCAGCGCTTGAGTTAGACAAATCCTTAGTGTAGGGGATGTAAAACCAAAACGTAGGCCGTTCTAAAGTGGTTAGTCCCTCTACAGTCCCGATAATTGACTTGTTTGTCTGTTTGCCAACCTTTTGTTCCTCTTGAAATGGTACTAAGGCAGTGAGCGGGGTTGAAACCGCAGGGCAATTATCTCGACTACCCATTCCTGCTCTACGCCCAGATACAGGACTTAATGGAGCAGGTGCTTTTGGCAAAATAAAAACTGGTCGAGAAGTAGGTTGTTGAGGTGAAGCAGGTGTTTGAACTGGTTGTGCAAGCTGTTTATTAGTAACTGATTGTTTAGTTTGATCTGTTACTTGTGCTGAATATTGGGTAGTGCTGCTCAAAATCAGAGCAGTTGTTAAGATCCATTTCATTGACTTAACAGGTACGATTTTTGCTTGTTGCTATCGTCATCATAAAGGTTAACGTAGCATTTGGTTAAATCGATCGTCACTATTTTTGTACGCGGTCGCATTTTATTTGAATTGAAGCTGGGACGGCAAGCTTCAGCTTACAAAGCAGCACAGAAAGGACTTAATCGACTTATTCAAGAAAGAAAACTTATGGTTGACAGTTTCTGATTGGTGCTAACAACTGTGCTTATTAGGGCTGGTTTGAGTAGTGTGTTAAATCCTCAACCAGCCTTGTCAAAATTTCTCTGGTGTTAACCTTCTTCTATCACTTTGGGGAAAGAAAAATAAATGTAGGTTGGGTTGAACAAAGTGAAACCCAACTTTTCTAAGGTCTTTGGGTGTTGGGTTTCCTTCCTCAACCCAACCTACGTCTAAATTGATAAAAGTCATGAGAAATAAGGGTTTTAGATTTTTCTCTACCGATAGTGATTAAAGATGGTTAACTACCAGCTACCGTAAATCCCTGTTTTTCAAACACAGTTTTGGCTTCATTGCCAGCTAAAAATTGCACAAAATCCTTAGCGCCATCGACATTTTTACTGCTTTTGAGAATCGCGATGGGATAGACGACGGGAGAATGGGTTTTTTCAGATGCAGTTGCTACAATTTTGACTTTTGGCGTACTTTTAGCATCTGAAAGGTAGACGATCCCAGCGTCAGCATTACCTGATTCTACGTAATTTAGAGCTTGACGAACGTCTTTGGCATAGACGGCTTTGCTTTTAACTCGATCAAGAATTTTTAATGAAGTTAGGATTTGTTGAGCATATTGTCCAGCAGGGACACTTTTGGGTTCGCCTAGAGCAATTTTCTTAATACGTGGTGAAGTTAAGTCTTTAAAATCAGCCACAACTGTGGAATTTTGGGGTACTATCAACACCACTTGATTTTTCAACAAGTTTTTGCGAGTCCCATCAACTAACAAACCTTTTTGCTGCAAAGCATCTATTTGTTTAGTTGCAGCTGAGATAAAAACATCAACCCCTGCACCTTGTTCAATCTGTTGTTGCAAAGCGCCTGATGAACCAAAGTTGTAGTTCAGAGTAACATTTGGTTTTTCCTTACTGTAGAGAGGTTTGATTTCGTCCATTGCATCTTTGAGGCTAGCAGCTGCTGATATCGTCAAATTTGCTGTTTGTGCTGCTGGGCTAGCAGTTGAGGATGAGTTAGGTGTAGTCGTTTGACTACAGCCGACAATTAGTAAAAACGAGATAAATACCCAACTGACAAAAGTTAGGATTCGTTTGTTATTCATTTGCAGTCTCTCAAGCATTTTTTCTTAATCAATTCATAATTTACCAATCTAGCGACCTAGTAACCAAAAAAACTGGTAAAAAATCACAGATTACTACTTAGAACTGACTGTTACCAACAACTGCTGCCGATACTGACTAAATTGTTTTTACCAAATATACTAGTAATAATGCTGTAGTTTTTAGTAATCTATAATACATAAATTTACTTTTTAGTGCCAAGATTAATAAACAAATTGATATCAACTTTTGTCGCGCCTTTTAGCCAATTTTAAAAAAGTAAAAGGAATTCCTAAGCGTTGAGCTATACGCTGCACTTGTCTTAAGGTTTTGTGGGAACGAATTTGCTGCTTACCTTTGTTGTTGTGATGTCTGCGGTATTTCATTTATCTGTTTGTCTTTTTTGTATAAAAAATTTCCCAAACCTGTCCATGCAGTAACTATGAGATGATGTCTATCCACTGAAGCTTTTAACCTTCACCTTAGCACTAGCATTTTCATCACTACCAAATTGAGTTTACTTTTGTTGCCAAAACTAATGTTACAAAATGAAGTACTACCAAGAATTTCTTTTGCGTGTGTCAGATGATCTGAAAAATGGTTGAATTAACTACAACTACTTTATATATAGTACTTTTATTACCAAATAAATTGGTTTAAAAAGATATAAATACCAAATTATTTGTGTATATTTTATATATTAATGGATAGTAAAAAAATATATATTTTCTGTTAATAGCGATACAAATTAATTTAATTAATTGTTATTATCTATATGTAAACAAAAAGACAGTAGGAGTCATAAAATGCAAGTTAGCGCTCGTAATGCCCTCAAAGGAACTGTAAAAAACGTCGTCGTTGGCTCTGTAAATACTGAAGTAACAATAGAAGTAGCATCAGGGGTAGAGGTAACTGCAATTATTACCAAATCATCAGCAGAAAATCTCAAACTTACTGAAGGTAAAGAAGTCCACGCCATAATTAAATCATCAGATGTAATAATTGCGGTAGACTAGAGTAATTTAGGACTTACGCAAAAAACCTCTCTAACTCTTATTCCTCTGTGTTCTCTGCGTTCTCTGTGGTTTGATTTTCCGTGACCTGTGCGTAAGTCCTGTAATTGTTGGGATTCTATTAAGGGAGGCTATTAAACTGCCCTCTGTAACGCGATCGCGTAGGTAACTCGTTACTACAACTTTCCCATCAATAATGTGTAGATAAGCTAAACCAAAGCAATTTAGTCTATTAGCCACACCACCAAATGTCTGCATAGGATTGCGATCGCACGCTTCCAATGTCCCAAGATAGCGATAAACTGCTGTACTGGTGATTGTTCCAAGTATTCTTTGAGAATCACCAAGTCGTATCGCGCACTATGAAGAAGGATAAATCCCAATCTAAAGGCAGCAGTTATAAATGCCGTACTGATTCCTGCATCAGCCATTACTCTATATCCCACCAGAAAGTAATAATACTTCAAAGGCCCCACGCTTTGCTGTGGGGCTTATTTCATTGGGCATTCAACCCAGGACAAAGAGTATTGCACATAGCTCCTTTAATGATGCCTGAAATAAATACCAACTTTGCAGGTAGTAAATTAGAAAAATGTATAGACAACTACAATACTTGCTACCAACTAGGTGGTAGATTTTACGACTGATAAAGAGGTAAAAAGCGATGAACTTAACACCCAGTGAGTTAGAACGCTATCACCGCCAAATGATGCTTCCCAATTTTGGAGAAGCAGGACAAAAGCGCTTGAAGTCTGCAACGGTTTTGGTTACAGGTGTAGGGGGATTAGGCGGTACATCAGCGCTTTATTTGGCAGTAGCGGGTGTTGGGCGGCTAATCCTAGTTCGGGGTGGTGATTTACGGCTAGATGATCTGAATCGTCAGGTTCTGATGACAAATGATTGGGTAGGTAAGCCCAGAGTACTCAAAGCCAAAGAAACTCTGCAAGCTATTAATCCTGATATTCAGGTGGAAGCAGTTCATGATTACGTTACAAAAGAGAATGTAGACTCTTTAGTGCAATCTGCTGATATAGCCGTTGATTGCGCCCACAATTTTACAGAGCGGAACTTGCTCAATCAGGCTTGTGTGCGCTGGCAAAAACCAATGGTGGAAGCTGCAATGGACGGAATGGAAGCTTACCTGACAACGATTATTCCTGGTGTCACTCCTTGTCTATCATGCTTGTTCCCAGAAAAGCCTGATTGGAATCAGCGTGGGTTCTCGGTTATCGGTGCTGTTTCTGGAACACTAGCTTGTCTTAGTGCATTAGAGGTAATAAAGCTGATTACTAAGTTTAGTCAACCCCTATTGTCACAACTGCTGACAATCGACTTGATGCGAATGGAATTTGCCAAACGACATTCTTATCGCGATCCTTCATGTCTAGTGTGTAGTAGCAGTTTTGAAAAGGAAAATTCGTAAATAGTTAGATAATCGTAGCGATCGCTCTATAAGCAGATCGCCACAACTTATCTACTCATTTCGAGCTATTCTGTAGCAATTATGACATCTGACGCTTTAATCACAGCGATCGCTTGTTTTCCCTCTTGAAGTTGGAGATGCTCTACCGACTCTTTGGTAATAATTGCAGTTATTTCCACCCCAGGCACAATTTCTAATATGACCTCAGAGTTGACTGCTCCTGGGTGAATTGTCTTAATAGTTCCTTTTAAGGAATTACGAGCGCTAACTTCCATATTTTGATACTCCCTACGTTCAAAGATAATTCTAAACTGAGTAATACTAACAACTATCAGATTATTAGATTATCTTCATTTAGTGGGATGCTATCTTCTGCCTTACAGAAGAACTTAGATATCAGATTGGTATTAGAAGATAGCAAAAAAGTCGATAGTGGAATAGTCAAAGCTTGGCAGAGCATTCATTAAAAACTTTTTTTGGCGATCTGGCTACTCAGTTATTTTGGTGCATTCTGATAATTCTTGGCACATGGTAAATTTAGTAATTTGTCAAACAGTTGAATGCCACTAACTGCACCGGTTACTTTTTTGAGAATTTAATATAACTTTTTTTTACAAGGTTGGAATGCTCTTTATCAAACCCTGATTCTTGCATCTCGATGAAAATATCAAAGCTTAGTTTTAAATGAGCAAGAAGGCGTAATGTTTGCAATCGAAAGCCACTTGGTCAAGTAGACCAAGTGGTGTGGGAATTCTCCGTTGTAGACGTCTTTAATCAGAAGGGTTTTCAGAAATATTTTGGTTTCAAAGGAGAAGGAGGAGCAGATAATATGAGGATATTTGTCACATTACTAACGTAACGACCTCCAGCTTTGTCACCTGGAACTACTAAACGAGCAAATCCTTCATCTGCTAAAGACACGACTTTACCATCACTACCTTTTTTTGCAAATGCAACTAACACTGTTTTCCCTTCAAAGTTAGGTTGAATTTCACCAATAGCTACGACTGCACCATAGCAATCTGTGGCGTCAACTAGAACATATTGCCTTAGAAAAGAGTTTTTACTATTCACCCCAGAATTTCCAGATTTGAGACCACCTCCGGCTTTCGGATTATTAATCAATTCCCATAGGGGAACTCCATAGTATGTTTCTGTTCGTGGCCCTGAGCCGGTTTGAAAACTTACAGTAATTTCAGTAACTAATGCTGGATTTTGTTTTTTTAAAGCATCTTGCAAATTCTTCAGTTTTTGCAAGTTATAGGTGGTTGGATTATTGAGTTCTCCACCCAAGCGAAAACTTTGCGAAGAACCTCCAAGACACTTATTTTTATCCCAGAGAGAAGGTGTTTTTTCTTCTCGACCCCAGGCAATATCGCTCCTGGAGTCAGCTAAAGTAGGCTGCCATAAAACCAGTAGCGATAGTATTAAAGACGCAATGGGTATCTGGCGGGTAAAACGCATAAAATCCTTCTCCGTTTCCTATTGAATACTGAAAAAATTAGATAGTTTTGCTCAAAGCTTTTCGCTCACCAAAAATTAGTATCGTTCTCATCAGAACTGAGCCAGTTGACAATAAATGTTGTTAGAAAAAAATAAAACCTTCAAATTGTTCAACTTTCAATTCTTTACCAGACGATATAAAATAGCTAGTTTTCAATATGAGTTATTAAAAACTAATGAATCCAAAGACGAAGTTATCCGCAAATCTCAGAAGAGGTTTGCGTTTTTCAAAATAGATAAGTGTATCTATGTATGTACTGAAGATAATACCAACTTATTGAGTAAATTACCATATTATTTGGTAATTAAACGCTAACAAAATTAATTTTTATTTCTTTTTAAAATAGTGAAGCTTAATATTGTATACAAACTTGCTCTCATTATTTGCTTTATAAATAGGTCACTATCAAGCTAATAAAGTGTTTATAAGTAAAATTTAGCTGTAAATTAGAAAACTGTCCGATTTGTGGAGAAGGGTTGGTTGTAGTTGTGCCGACACTATAGTTGGAGCAAAACTATCCAGCTACTAGACTCGTAGTGTATGCAACCAATAGACTAAAGAAGTGGAACCGTTCACAGGTGGGGTAAATGAGAGCGATATAGCCGTCTATCGCTCTATTTCATCAACTGTTTAAGAGCTTCATAAAACTCCTGCTCTACTTCCGTTCTAAGTTTTGGGTAAGCGCTGTTCTTTTTGGTTTAACTCCTGCGTTTTCACAACTGCAATCTTAAGTATCGAACTAAATTAAAAATGCACTATTGTGCCATTGTCATTTTGACTGCAATATCGCATGGTTTACCAAAATACGGTGAACTTGTCACTAAAATATTTACACCAGTGCTAGCATAATCCTTTATATTTTCAGAGGTAATACCACCAGCCGCTGCTAGTTTTAAGTTTGGATACTGCTGCTTCAACTTCAAAACTAGAGGCTCAAGGTCTGGTAGGGGAATTTTATCAAACTGAATTAAATCTACACCTGCTTGAGCAGCCATCCAAGCATCTTTTGGTGTATCTACTTCAACGCAAATATGTTGTTCTGGAAACTGTCGTCGCAGTTCATTCATGCGCTCAATTAGCCCAACTATACCTCCCAGGAATATCAGGTGTTGGTTAAAGATCAGAACTGTTTCAGATAATCCTAAGCGATGAAAAACCCCCCCGCCAGCTAGAACTGCTTTGATGGAAAGCCCTCTAGTACCTGGAAAACATTTACGAGTAGTCACAATAGAAATAGACTGATTTACTGTTTTAGCAGTATCTACTAATACTCTTGTACGCGAAGCAATGCCGGAGGCATATTCCATCAAATTTAAAGCAACTCTCCAGCCACTGTGCAAAGCTTGAGCAGTGCCACTAGCTTGAAGAATTAATTGCTTTTCCTGGCAGACCGTACCACTTTCGACTTGATAATGAACTTCAGCACCACAATATTTTAATACTCTGGCTGCTTCTTCAGTAGCGCAAATGGTCATCGGATGACGGGTAGAAAACTCGATTTCACCAAGTTGCTTGCCAATGCCAAGTCCGTAGGTTGTCAAATCTAGGTAGGGAACATCTTCCTGAATTAATTTAGCGATCGCCTCATCTGAGAAGAAAACACTCATTTTAGTTTTATGATCGGCTGACAAATAAATAGCTCAATCAAGATTCACACTAAACCTAATCTCATTCAGTTGTAGGAATTGTAATAATTACTACTATTGTCCTAAATAGTTGGTAACAAAATAATTTTGTTATAGCGGTTCCCATTCAGATGCAGTACAACATTACATCACGAGCAGCCGTGCCCCTACGGGTGTACCTCACGTAAACGAGAACTGCTATCAGAAAGAATATATACCTCAGTCGCGAGAATTAGTTAAATGCTGAAATTGGAAAATATTGACTTATAATATCAAGCTTGAATTTAGTAATCATACAGATAATGTAAATTACAAACATAATCCAAAGAAGATTGAGAATGCTAAATTTAGATGCCATTCATCATACAACAATGCAATCAGTTCCATACCGTTATGCTGTGATAGAGAATTTGTTGCCCAAAGCAGCTAGGTTGGAACTTGTCTTGTTGCCAGCTTTCCCCAGGAACAGTTTCGCTTATCAATAGGGAAAGGATATGGGTATCTTTGGAGTGAGATGCTTGCTAGTAATGAGGATATTGCTTTGATGTACAAGTTTTGCGATGCCTGCGGCGGGCGTAGCGATCGCGCCAGCCCTGAGTTGTCAGCTTGTTTCAAGTTTAACCAGATTCCTCTATTTTCTAACTGTGGCGTTCATCGCTTACTTGAACTTTTTGCTGTTTGGCAGCAATCAACTTTCTCTGCAAGGCAAAAGCTACACTCACAGCAAGTAAAATTCCACCAACCCCCTGAGGTTCGGGAACTGACTTCGGACTATTAAATCCATACTTTGCTAGTATTTTTTGTCCAGTTGGTGAAAGGATATAATCAGCTAGTTTTGAACCTCCAGGATTCGCATCCTTAAGTACTGTCAAACCATAGTCAGCTTGGGTTTTTAAGCTATCTGGCAATTCGACTATCTGTAAACTTGGTGAAATTTGTTGGGCAGATAAAGCACTGGTGTAATAGACCAAATAGATGTCTGCTTTGTTGATATCTTGCAGATAGTAGACTATGCTGCCCCCCGGACTATTCCTCTCTGGCGGCAATGTTCCTGATAATATTACAGCTTTACCATTCAGTTGGGCAAAGCTGCCTGGATTAATTTGTTCAGCTTTGCGAAATACTTCGACCCCGTAATCTCCCAAGGGATCGCTTACAGGTTTGGAAATACCCAATTTAACGTCGGTATCGAGAAACTTATCAAGCAGATTCTCTGTGGTGAGTGACACTTCAGGTGTGGCGATCGCATAGATAGGATTTCTGGCAAACGTTTCGACTTTCCCACTTAAGTTATTTTGATTTAGTGTAAGGGCATTACCTAAATCCGCACTGGCAAAGACATCTGCCTTTTCCCCTGCTAACAACCTATCTTTCAATGAACCAGAGGAGGCAAATTCTGTTTTGACAGGAATTCCATATTCCTGGGTAAAAGCACTAGCAACTTCCGAAAGCCCACCCCTCAAGCTACCAGCAGCATATAAAGTCACCTCAGGAGGTGTAGCCAATGTGGCTGCTAAAGTCTGTTTTGTAAAGCTAAGATTGACAACTAATGCAGTCAGTGAAGCGGCAAGCAAATACTTTTTCATCATTTTTTAATCGCCCATAAGTAAGGAAAAAATCACTTTCTCGTTTTTGATAAGCTAAAACACATATTTATTGCATAGTTACTCGTGAGGTTTTTTGACTGCTGACAGTTGACAGTCAAGAGTTAACACTCAACAGCCAACACGACCATATATGATTTAAAAAGTGTGGAACAGCTTAACTAATGCCTAAACAGTCCTCGATCTGAGCGTTTAAACTTTATAAATTATTCAACAATATTGATGGCGTATGCTTTTATACAAGTTGGTGTTTTCGGTTGAAGTTATCATACCAACTTGGTTGGATAAAATCAATTCATCTACGTAATGAAACGCTGACTTTATCAAAACTTTAAGTAAAAAGTTTTTTATCTCGATCGGATTACGTACATGACAAGACTTCAGGAGTAACTACGACTGTAGTGCCTTTGCAATATCTACAACGAACGTACCCCTACGGGGAAGCAAGCTACGCAAAGCACCTCGTTGGCGCAGCCTCTCATAGAAAAGCGATCGCACGCAACCCAAGCTTGATGATGAACCTGAAGCATAGGCGATCGTGGTTGCGATGATGCAAGGAAGTTGGTCAACTGCTTCACAAGCGAAAAAAGTGGCGGCAATTCTAATCCAGACTGTATCAAAATCTGGCGTTACCGAAACAGTGCTGAGTGCTGAGTAAAAAAGTTTATTATACTATTATATAATTTAATGTAAAAAATCACACTGCAACTAAGTTCGGAACAGTCAGGGATGAGAATTCATTACTTACAACACGTACCATTTGAAGGACTTGCTAGCATTGAGCAGTGGGTGATAAAAAAAGATTATATTCTCTCTGCAACTCAGTTCTATAACGATGATACTTTACCATCTGTTGATGACCTAGATTGGGTGATAATAATGGGTGGGCCAATGAATATTTACGAGGATGATAAGTATCCTTGGTTGATTTTAGAAAAACATTTTATTCAAGAAGCAATCAAAAAGAATAAAATAGTTATTGGCATTTGTCTTGGTTCGCAGCTAATCGCTGATGTTTTAGGTTCCAAGGTTTACAAAGGTCAGGAAAAAGAAATAGGTTGGTATCCAATTAAAATGACAACAGAAGCACAAAAATCTTCTGTTTTCGCTTCATTCCATGCATCTCTCACTGTGTTTCATTGGCATGGTGATACTTTTGAATTACCACTGGGTGCTGTACGATTAGCCTCTAGTGAAGTATGTGCAAATCAAGCTTTCATTTATGGAGATAGAGTATTAGGTTTACAATTTCACCTAGAATCAACACAAGACAGTGTTCGCCAAATTATTGAAAATTGCGCTTCGGAATTAGTTGCAGGTAAATATATTCAGAAACCTGAAGAAATGCTTGCACGAAATGATGATTTTAGTAATATAAACACTGCCATGCACAAAATCTTAGATTATTTTGCAACTTTTACAAAATAAATTATTATCTATCATGCAATAAAGTTGCCCATCTTTAAGCGATCGCCTTACAGCCCTTCGGGCATCCTACGGCAGGCGTTGGCAAAGCCATCGCTTTTGTGTTTAATAAAAGCAAATTTGCTAAGTTCCGATATTAGACTTCTTGCATGAATCAAAAGCCCTCACCCTACATTCCTCTGGCAAGCTTGGGAGAAGGATTTATAGGGTGAGGACTCCCCTTCTCCCAAAATTGGGAGAAGGGGTTGGGGGATGAGGGCGAATTTTGCATTTGTGCAGTCGTTGATTGAATTCGGGCAACCACCAATAATTTACATAAACCCATTCAATATATTTGTAATAAATAAATCAATTTATACTGAATAATGCGGGTTTCAGGCTTTTATAAACCACCTTTTATTGGTTGCGATCGCTTAGTGGGGAACAGAAAAATCAAGCTCGAAGCGCCGAAAACGATACCTATATTGATTTTTCTGTCAATGCGTAAGTCCTATTTATATAAAAAATTGATAGTAAATTTTTTATCTAGAGCTTTTAGTTATTAAAGAATAGTTGCTTAAGCAGATTATTTCGTATATAGTTGGGTTAAATTAATTAAGAAATAATCTCAATAACTAACAAAGCTTTATACTTGCAATAGTACTCATTAATGAGTGGGACTTAGACAAAAAACACCTATAAAAGAGCCTCAAATGTATATACAGAGAGATTTTGATATCGTTTTGCTTGTTTTCTTTATATATCTGAAGTTTCAGCCACTTTTGAACATTTGGTGTATTTCCCTTCCTCTGCATGGGTTTGAGGCTTGTTTATCACTCAAAAATATTTAAGTCCCCTTAGCCATAAACTTTGGTGTTTCAGTTCTAGTACCACCTAACCAGCCTTCAGTTTTTGAGAATGATGTCAATTATTAATCCGATCCGAACCATATTGCCTAGCGATTGGAATATTAAAAGCTGCTCATCAAATCCTTAGCGTTAATTTTTGGAATCACTGCTCATTTCACCCCTATAACATCACCCTGAAATATTGCACCATTTTTGTACATAAAAACCTCTAATGCAAACACAGTCGAAGCTAAAATCTCAACTCGTACAACTAGATGTAATTCGTGGTTTGGCAATTATCGGAGTTTTTCTTTTTCATTTGTACGGTTATACGTTTGATAATGATGAATTCCCTTTTTTAGGTAATTTTAGAGATTATTCTCAAATTCCTAACTCAGCATTTCTGATATTTTCACCTTATCAGTATGGATATCTCGGAGTCACTCTATTTTTCATCCTTTCTGGGTTTTGTATACATCTATCTTTTCTAAGATATACTTCTACTCTAGAAGAAAAAGGTATTATTTTTAGATTTGATATTTTTGTCAAAGATTTTTTCATAAAAAGGTTTTTTAGGATTTATCCAGCATATTTAGTAGCTTTGTTACTTTTTAGCTTCGTTAGCTTCGTTTTCAAGATAGATTTTGATACACCTTTAAAGATAAACACTGAAGGCATTATTGATTTTTTTAGTCACATCTTTCTAATTCAGAACTTTAGCGAATTGACACTAACGAGAATTAACCCATCTTTTTGGAGTATTCCGATAGAATTCCAGCTTTACATAATCTATCCTTTGTTTTTAATATTGAGAAATAAGCTGGGAATTACTAAAGCTACATTGGTGATTTTTGTATTTCAAGTACTCTATTCCCCATTGGCTTTAGAATTGGATCGGCAGATAGATAGTATAGGACATGATTTACATTTATTAAATAAAATTAAGGATTTAATTAGCAGTTTAAGTATATTTAACAACTCTCCCTTAAATTACTGGTTTACATGGGTAATAGGAGCATATTTAGCCGAAAATATTTTATCTAAAAACAAAAAAATATTAAATTTTAGTTTCAAACATAATTTATTCTTTTTGATATTATTTATTATTTCTTACGAATATAAGCCTTTCAGTACTATAGGTAACTTGGCAATCATCTTCTTGTTTGCTTCCTTAATAGAAATATATATTATTGATAGAA
Organism: Nostoc sp.; assembly: GCF_036917415.1. GTDB lineage: Bacteria > Cyanobacteriota > Cyanobacteriia > Cyanobacteriales > Nostocaceae > Nostoc. Next base: position 39,149 of record NZ_JBALDJ010000007.1, read on the forward strand.
AAAAAATCGGGTTTATAGAGAATAGTATTGCCAAAATTGGACTCTGTTCATACTCTATATATTTGTTTAACGAACCTTTAATCATGTATGGTAGAGCGTGCATAGAAAAATTATTTAAATTATTATTCAATTTTAACTTTCAATATCTTCAACACCCTTACTTCATGTGTACATTGGGTGCAGTAGCCATCTTTATTCCTATTTTCATAATTAGCTGGTTTAGTTACAAATATTTAGAAATTCCAACACATAGGCTTGGTAGACGTTTAGTTCAGGGTAAGGGTGTCTCAAAGGCTATTGAAAAGCGGATTTAAAAGCATCATCATACTGGGGTAAAAGAGGGTTAGACGCCCCCCTTAAAAAGGGGGGTTGGGGGGATCTTCGAGGAATAAACACGTTAACCGAACCGTATTGGTTTACTAAGTTCCTATATTGAATTCGGACAGTCGTTAATTGAATTCGGGCAGTCGTTAATTGAATTCGGACAGTCGTTAATTGAATTTGGACAGTTGTTGATTGAATTTGGACAGTCGTTGATTGAATTCGGGCAGCCTAAAATAATTTACATAGATGTATTCAATGAATTTGTCAAAAATAATTCAAATCATACTGAATAATGCGGGTGTCAATTAACCCCAATCCTGTCTATCCTAGTGCTGTACAGTTCAGGGTAGAAGTCAGTTTTTATCCTGGCGCATCATTAATAACAGGAAAGTGATTTATGTCACGTCCCAAACGCGGAGCTAGAGTAGTTAATAAAGCACAGCGTCGGATTGCGGCTTTGAAATCGATCAGTCCCACCTTAGACTTAGGCAATGGGGTAACAATTTACTCCTTTGCAGCCGTCATCAAAACAACGCAAGACAAGTTAGAAGCATATAACTCAAGCCTCTCCACCGTGGATCTGACTCAGGGAGCCTTAGAACTTGCCGAAAAGTCGCTGATGGAACTAACAGAACATATGTTACTCAGTGTAGCTGCAAAGTATGGCAAGAATAGTGACGAGTACAAAATGGCAGGGGGCGTTCGTCGAAGCGAACGCAAACGTCCGGTGCGTCAGCCGAAACAAGCGGCTGTTGCTTGATAAAGACGTTAACAATTCAACAACATTATATATATCGCCTGGTGTAGGGGCACGGCAGTGCCCATACGTGTCAACTTAACGCTAAACCCGCTTGGTGAAAACATTTTGCCCTCACCCCCAGCCCCTCTCCCAAGAGAGAGGGGAGCTAGACATTCAATTCCCCTTCTCCCAAGGGAGAAGGGGTTAGGGGATGAGGGTGTGAGGGATTTACAAAACGCCTGTCTGATATAGTTTTCGGCTGAAGTTGACACGTATGGGCAGTGCCGTGCCCCTACGGGTGTACCTCACTAGGTTGGAAAACGCTATATCTCCGAAAACTATCAAAGTTTTTCTTTGCAAGAATACAGACAATTATGCATATAAAAACTACACCAACAGGCGCAATTTGTACCGTCAATTAAGTGTCTATCGTCTTCTAGCAAGCCGTAACCTGAAGTGTATCTTTGGCGCTATGTAGCAGTTATTAAAGTTGATGTTAATCGCTGGCATAGTCAGGTTACATGATAAATCTACAATGGAATTTGCCGGGTTCTTCTACAATCAACTTGACATGATTCAAGCAATATGTTAATAATTATAGTTTGTGGAAACTTTACTTCTTAATATAAGCTCTTGGCTAACGTCATTGTCATAGGTGCCCAATGGGGCGATGAAGGAAAAGGTAAAATAACTGACTTACTCAGCCGTTCAGCAGATGTTGTGGTGCGTTACCAAGGGGGTGTCAATGCTGGACACACGATTGTAGTTAAAGGTCAGACCTTTAAACTGCACTTGATTCCCTCTGGGATTTTGTATCCAAATACCGATTGCATTATCGGCTGTGGAACAGTCATCGATCCACAGATTTTGATCGCAGAACTCGACCAACTAAAAGAATTAAATATTTCCACTGACCACCTGCTGATATCTGAGACAGCCCACGTAACGATGCCTTATCATCGATTGATTGACCAAGCATCTGAAGAACGACGGGGAAGCTATAAGATCGGCACAACAGGTAGGGGCATTGGGCCGACTTATGCTGACAAATCTGAACGTACAGGCATTCGGGTTTTAGACTTGATGAACCCAGATGGGCTGCGCGAGCAGTTAGAGTGGACGATTAATTATAAAAACGTCATTTTAGAAAAGCTTTACAACTTGCCGCCTCTAGATCCACAAGAGGTGATTGAGCAGTATTTGGGGTACGCAGAACGCTTGCGACCTTACGTTGTTGATACATCGTTGAAAATATCTGATGCAATTCAGCGACGGCGCAATATTTTGTTTGAAGGCGCACAAGGTACGCTCTTAGACTTAGATCATGGAACTTATCCTTATGTCACCTCCTCTAACCCGGTGGCTGGTGGGGCTTGCGTTGGTACTGGGGTAGGGCCGACAACGATTGACCGGGTAATCGGGGTGTCGAAAGCCTATACAACCCGTGTGGGAGAGGGGCCATTTCCCACTGAATTGGATGGAAAATTGGGAGAATTGTTGTGCGATCGCGGTGCGGAATTTGGCACAACCACCGGACGCAAACGGCGCTGTGGCTGGTTTGATGCCGTCATCGGTCGCTATGCGGTGCGAATTAACGGCATGGATTGTATGGCGCTGACCAAACTGGATGTTCTCGATGAATTAGAGGAAATTCAAGTTTGTGTCGCTTATGACATAGATGGTCAACGCAGCGAACACTTCCCCACAAGTTCTCGTCAATTTGCTAGATGTCGCCCCATCTACAAAACCTTACCAGGATGGAAAGTCTCAACAACTGACTGCCGCACCCTGGAAGACTTACCACAAGCAGCATTGGATTATCTAAAATTCTTAGCCGAATTGATGGAAGTTCCGATCGCGATCGTCTCACTAGGAGCCAGCCGCGATCAAACCATAATCGTAGAAGACCCGATCCACGGGCCCAAACGCGCTTTATTGCACCCCGACGGCACACCTGCTACCCTACTAAGTGCGTAAATTTAGTCATTGGTCATTAATCATTACCAAATGACAAATGACAAATGACAAATGACAAATGACAACTGACAAAGGACAACTTTTATGGCTATTACAGTCGAATCTCAAAAACGTCCAGAAGGCAGCAAGCCAAGAGCTTTGCGCCGTGCTGGACTTATACCTGCCAATTTGTATGGTCATAAGGGTACAGAATCTATTTCTTTGACCATTGATGCCAAAACTGTTGAGCGCTTGCTCAAGAGAGCTTCCGTCAACAACACTTTGATTGATTTAAACATTACCGATGCACCTTGGCGCGGTAAAACCTTGCTGCGGGAACTTCAGATTCATCCCGCAAAAGGTACGCCTTACCACCTCAGCTTTTTTGCAGTTGCCGGTCACGGCGACACCACTGTAGAAGTACGGCTGCGTTTTGTGGGAACTGCTGTTGGTGTTAAAGAAGAAGGTGGTTTTTTAGACACTGTTATCACTGAGTTGCAAGTGACCTGTGCGCCAGAAAACATCCCGGAAATAATTGAAATTGATGTCTCTAACCTGCAAATCGGAGACAGCTTGCGTATTCACGAGCTAGTCTTGCCTCAAGGTGTCACAGTTCTTGGTGATACGGAGCAAGTCGTAGTTAGCGTCTCGCAGCCGCAAATCAGCGCTGCTGCTGAGGATGAAGCTGAGTTAGAGACTGAAACAACCTCTGAAGCTACGTAAGTGTGTAATAATTTTTGATGATAGCCAGGGGGAAACTCCTGGTTTTTTTGTATTTAAACCCGCAGAGCAAAGAGATGACAGAAGTAACTCTTCCAGCTTTTATTGAGCAAATGTTGCAGCCGGGATTTTATCCCCATCCGGTAACAGAACCCATTCAACTAGTTCAAACTCACATTTCTTATGTGGTGTTGACTGGAGATTACGCCTATAAACTGAAAAAACCTGTGAATTTTGGCTTTTTGGACTTTTCTACCTTAGATAAGCGGCAGCATTTTTGTCAGGAAGAGTTACGCTTAAATCAGCGGGGTGCTGGTGAACTGTATTTAGAAGTTTTGCCCATAACTTTGATAGGGGAGCAATACCAGTTAGGGGGAACTGTTGAGCCTGTAGAATACGCGCTGAAGATGCGTCAGTTTCCTGAAGAGTCGCTATTAAGTACACTTTTTGAACAGGGTAAGTTAAATGAGACACTCCTAGATGAGTTGGGACAGGTGGTTGCTCAATATCATGCCCAAGCACAAACTAATGATTACATTCGCACTTTTGGCGAAGTGCCAAATGTTCGGGCTGCCTTTGATGAGAATTATCAGCAAACTGAGAAGTATATTGGTGGCCCCCAGACTCAGGCGCAATTTACAGAAACAAAGCAATATACAGATAACTTTTTTGCCGAACGTCCAGAATTATTTGCCAGCAGAATTCACAACAATTATATTCGTGAATGTCACGGAGACTTACACCTGAGAAATATTGCCCTGTGGCACGATAAAATCTTGTTGTTCGATTGCATTGAATTTAATGAGCCGTTTCGCTTTGTCGATGTGATGTACGATGTGGCGTTCACGGTGATGGATTTGTCAGCTCGCCAGCGTAAAGACTTGGGTAATGCATTTTTGAATGCTTATATAGAGCAAACTGGAGACTGGGAAGGCTTACAGGTGCTGCCCTTGTATTTAAGTCGTCAGGCTTATGTCCGGGCTAAGGTGACATCATTTTTACTAGACGATCCGAGTGTACCCGCAACGGTGAAGGAAGAAGCGACAAAAACCGCCGCTGACTATTACAAACAGGCTTGGGAATACACTAAACCAAACTTGGGACAACTAATTTTGATGTCGGGGTTGTCGGGTTCTGGTAAAAGTACCACAGCAAGGTCTTTAGCTCGTCAACAAGGAGCGATTCACCTGCGTTCTGATGCGGTGCGGAAGCATTTAGGGGGAATTCCTTTGTGGGAAAAGGGTAGCGATGATTTGTATACACCGGAGATGACCGAGAAAACTTACACCCGGCTGTTGGAATTGGGGATTATCCTGGCTAAACAAGGTTTTTCGGTAATTTTAGATGCCAAGTATGATAAACAGCAGTTACGGCAAGAAGCGATCGCACAAGCTACAAAGCATCAACTTCCCCTTCAGATTATCCAATGCACAGCACCGCTTGAAGTTCTAAAAGAGCGTTTGAACAATCGCACTGGTGATATTGCTGATGCCACCGCCGATTTATTAGCCTCACAAATCAAACAAGCTGAACCTTTCACTGAAGAGGAACAACCTTATGTAAAGATTTGGGATACAACTCAACCACAACAGGCACAATTAAAATAATTCGTAATTCGTAATTCTTAATTCGTAATTAAATTAAAAATTACGAATTACAAATTAGTAATTGGTTAATAAATTTTTTATTCTATGGCAGACAAAAAAAACGACTTATTCAGTATTTCTCCCAGCTTCTTTTCTCAATTATTATTTGGGGCATTTTTAACATTGATATTAATAATGACCGGCTCTGCACCAGCCCTGAGCATCTTCTTAGGAATCATGGGCGGTTTCATCTTAAGCTGGATCGCAAATGTAACTGATAATAGCCCCCAAGCTCCAGCTGTCGCCTCATCTGATGGTGTTGATGCGGGACTGAAATACTGGTTATTTTTCATGCTGGGCTTTGTATATTTGGGCTATCCAGCACCCATGAGTATCTTGCTAGGTGGATTAGGCGCTTTAGCTGGAGGCTGGATTACTGCTTGGTGGGGAAGTAAGGAAGAAACTAGAACTCAGTTGCAAGTTGAAGAATCAGAAGAGGGCGAAGTTGAACCAACAACCGAAAGAATCAACAAACGGCAAATCAGAAGAGTTGGCCGCCGTTACCGTCGCGCTGCTGGAAGTAGTTTCAATTTCAGGTTTTGGGAAAGGTAATAATTTGGGAATTGGGCATTGGGTATTGGGAAGAGGACTTGGGGACAAGGAGAATTGGGGACAAGAGAAAAGACTTGTTGCAAGTTCTCACCTCTTGTCCCCTTGTCCCCTTGTCCCCTTGTCTCCCTCTCCCCACTATGTTTTTATATCTCTCTAAATTACTGCCACTATTTTTTTATCCACTAGGATTAGCGTGTGTAAGCTTAGTAGTAGCATTAGTGACTTTGTGGAAACGACCGAAGACTGCTGCGATCGCAATTGCTTTTGCCCTAACTTTATTGCTATTTTGTAGCAATGCTTGGATCGCTAAATCGTTAGTGCGATCGCTAGAATGGCAAAATCTTCCACCCGCCCAAATACCTAATGCAGAAGCGATTGTGGTTTTGGGTGGCGCAACGAAATCAGCTTTTTTCCCAAGACCTACTGTCGATTTAAGTGAAGCAGGCGATGGCTACGGCGGGCTACGCCTACGCGTCATCTACGCTGCACAACTGTATCGCCAGAAAAAAGCACCTATAATCATTCTGAGCGGCGGCCGCATTGATTGGCGTGGAAGTGGTTCGCCAGAATCGGCAGATATGGCAACAATACTCACATCCATTGGTATTCCATCTGAGGCGATTGTCCAAGAACCTGACTCTCTCAATACTTATCAAAATGCTGTAAATGTCCGCAAAATCTTATTATCTCGTGGCATTCGTCAGATATTATTAGTAACTTCGGCAATGCATATACCGCGATCGCTTCAGATTTTCCAGCGTCAAGGAATCAATGCTATTCCTGCACCCACTGACTTTTTAGTTAGTGAGGGTGAGTTGCAAGAACTCGGTAGTACTCCCAAAGCCGCTATACTAAATTTATTACCTGATACCGACAATTTACACCAATTTACCACCGCTCTAAAAGAGTATATTGGTTCTTTAGTTTATCGCTTACGCGGTTGGCTTTAATTAAAGTTAGGAGTTATGAGTTATTAATTATTAAATGTAGTAATTACCCAAGTTCCAAACTTTAAACTTCAAACTCCTAATGACAAATGACTAATGACTTTATGTCTAAAAATTTACCTCATATTATTTCAGCTGCTCAACCCCAAGTTGAGGAAGCTTTTGCCTCTTACCAAACAACCCATCAGTTTTACCACGAAGTTCGGTCACGGTCAGAGTTTCAGCGTTATTGTGATTGGTATTATACCACAGCAGAACAAAACCGCCAAGACCTTAAAAAAATGCGCGGCGAACTGAATATTTTTCAGTGGTTTCGCCGCCGATAAGCGATTTAGATGATTTCTAACTCATTTTCACGTAAATGGGCTTTAAACTTTTTACTAAACTGGACTAAAATCGGCAGATTAGCGCTTACTGGTCTGTCTCGCCATTGGGTGGTAATAGCTACTACATCGCCTTCTGTGCCTTTTATGTCAAAAGGCTGACTCCGATGTTCAGGATGATGATACACCACTACTGAATCTTTAACGCGGACGTGATCGCCAACTTTCATAACAACATTTACACCTAGCATTTTCTTTTCCACAAGTATCTGCTACAAAATATATGATTAAATCGCTTAGAATTTGATTTAATCAGCTATTTCTTGACGCTTCATCGGGGTGCAACGGCTTAACCCTCTGCGTCTAGGCACGTCTTAGCAATCCGTGCGTACTTTTTTAAGTTTTTTGCCGCGTTAATAAGTATCGCCTATAGCCTTCCTCTTTAACCCAAAAACAGGGAAATGAAAGAAAATCAGGCGATATCGGATGTGCTTAGTACTTTGACAAGATATCCAACCCTTTTATCTTGACTCTAGGATGTTCCCCAGGTCAACTCTCTTACAAATTTTTGTGTATGGCAGATGCTTTGTGATTGCGATCGCGCACTAGGAGGGAATGCGATCGCTGCGTCTACCCAAGCACTTCTTTGCTTGTACAAGTAAAAAAAATAGCACATTTTGAGCAAATGAAAGTAACAACCATCACTTACCAAAGAGTTCTAAATCTCGGTGACTACAATTCAGCACGACTAGAGTAAATTAGTACCAAATAATCCTTCTATAGGACTCATATTTGATTTTTAAAATATACGTAGGGTGCGTTATGCCTCTGGCTAACGCACCATGCGAAGGCTTTGGTGCCGTACTCTCGGCGATAACACAACGCCAGTCCGCTCAAGTCGGGAAACCCGCCCACGCGGCTGGCTCCCCTACACATACTTAGATTTTTTCATAAATCAAATCGGATTCCTATAGTATTTTGTCAAGTTAGTTTTGAGAGTTTGTAGTAAGGACTTTAGTGCTGAGAAAATAAGGACTAAAGTCCTGACTACGAACTTGTTGACAAACAATGCTTATCGACTTTGTACTATGGACTCTTGAATAGAGTTTTCAAATGGAAGGTCTACTCTGGAAGGTTTACAGCCTCCCGTCCAAGCAAGGCACAGATGACGGAAACGATCGCCCCGCACCTCAAAATTCGGGTACTGGTCGAAACTCGCACAAGCCGGAGATAGCAACACCACACGCGCTTGAGACTGCTTGGCTAATTCTGCGGACTTGGGAATTGCCCTTTCCATAGTTTCCACAATATGGTAGGTATGATACCCTACCTCTTGCAGACGTTTGGCAAATGCGGGTGCAGCAGAGCCAATCAATAACACAGCAGCAGCTTTGGTTTGAATTTGTGCTAGCCAGCCGCTATCATCTCCAGCTTTAGCTTCTCCACCAGCAATTAAAATCGCTGGACTGTTAACAGATGCTAAACCTACTTCAGCAGCATCATAGTTGGTGGCTTTGCTGTCGTTAATGAAATCAATACCTTCCCATGTGCAGATATGCTCCAAACGATGGGCAACACCGGGGAATTCAACAATAGCACGTGCGATCGCATCACGATTAATTCCCGCCAATCTTGCTGTTGCTACTGCCATCAAAAGATTTTGCTGGTTATGTTCTCCCACCATTCGCAAACTAGATACTTTCACAATCGGTTCTGGTGCAGAGGTTGCAGTCAATTTTTCCACAACCCAGCCGTCTTCGATGTAAAAGCCTTTTTCGCTAATCAGAAAATCTTTTCCTCTGACACTTGTCCAATAGGCATCAGGCCAAGCACTTAAACCTAGCTGACTCAAGTAGGCATCATCGCCATTGAACACTTGCAACTCGGACTGACGTAATAACTTGGCTTTGATGTTGTAATAGTTCTCTAAAGTCTTATGACGACTAAGATGATCCGGCGTGAAAGTCGTCCATACACCAATCCGGGGAGCAAGAGAGACAGAGGATTCTATTTGATAGCTGCTAACTTCGGCAATTACCCAATCAATATGATTTTGAATTGCATCTTCACCTCTGCCCCTCTGGGATAGAGCAACTTCACAAGCGGCGTAGCCAATATTACCGCAGGCGGGTGCATTTAATTCTGCTGCTTGGAAAATGGCAGCAATTAAAGCTGTGGTAGTAGTTTTGCCGTTAGTGCCGGTAATTCCTACCCAAGGTAGCGATTTTAAATTTCGCCAAGCGAGTTCCATTTCCCCAATGGTTTCAATACCTAACTGGCGTGCCTCAACTAATACGGGAATATCCCAAGACACGCCAGGACTAACAACTATTAATTGGGGTAAATTAGCGCCATTCAATTCTAGGGATTGTCCTAGTTTAACGGTTATTTGCTCGGCAGCGAGTTCTTGTTGTTGTTCTAGGAGGGTTTTGGAGGTGTTGCCATCACTCAGCTCTACCTCCCAACCTTCCCGTGTCAACAATCTCGCCGCAGCAACACCGGACTTTCCCAATCCAATAACATGAGCTTTGGACATAGATTGCAGCAGAGTCCCTGGTTAAGCACTCCCTATACTAGCGTTTATTGGCAAAAATTACACAAGTTTTTGTTGACCTACGCTACAGATTTTTGACGATCGCACCAAAGTCAGCTAAAACACGGGCATGGTTGCGAACTAATCCGAGCAGATGTAATCGATTACGCTTGACTTCTGGATCGGAGTCCATAACTAAAACGCTATCTGGACCATCAAAGAAGTTACTAACTGCTGGAGCAATTTTTGTTAGTGCTGCTACTAATAGTTGATAATTTCGGGTCTGCTGTGCTGTTTGAGTTTGTGGCACTGATTCGATTAGTGCATTATACAAAGCTATCTCAGAGGGCTTTTGGAATAGTTCTTGACGAGCTACGGTTGTTGGTTCTAGCTGTTTTGTATCCAAATCACCTTGAGCGGCTAATCGGGTAGAACGGTTAACGGTTTCGTAGATGTTATCTAAGGTGCGATCGTTGCGGATTTGTTGTAAGTATAAGGCGCGATCGCGGACATCCAATAAATCTTTTAACGTCCGTTCTGTGTATTCTGGGTCATTTTCTCCCAAAACTGCATTTACTAAGTCGTAATCAATTTGCTTTTCTTCTTGTAGTAAAGTGCGGATGCGTTGCAAGAAAAACTCTTGTAATGCTGCGGTTAATGATGCCCGATCTTTGTGATATTTTGCTGCAAAGTCTGTTGCTATTTGCGCCAATAACTCATCTAAATTTATCGGCAAATTATCAAACCAAGCAATTTTAACTACAGCATTAGCTGCACGGCGCAAGGCGAAGGGATCGGATGAACCGGAAGGAATTAAGCCTAAACCAAAGATACTCACTAAAGTATCTAATCTATCTGCTAAACCAACAATTTTACCCGTGAGTGTTTCAGGTAAAATATCACCGGCTCCCTTTGGCAAATAATGTTGATAAATTGCCTTTGCTACTTCAGCATCTTCACCACTTGCTAAGGCATATTTTTCTCCCATAATGCCTTGTAATTCGGGAAATTCATACACCATTTGTGTGACCAAATCTGCTTTACATAATAAAGCGGCACGTTGGATTCTTTGGCTTTGATTTTCCGTTAATTCTAATTGACTGCTAATTTGCTCGGCAATTTTAACTATTCTATCTACCTTGGCACGCACCGAACCCAATTCTTCTTGAAAAGTGACTTTTTCTAACTGGGGTAAAAAGCTTTCTAAAGGTTTGATTAAATCAGCTTCGTAGAAAAATCTGCCATCAGCTAATCTGGCACGAATTACTCTTTCATTGCCGACAGCAACAATATCTGATTTTTTCGGATCGCCGTTAGAAATGGTGATGAAGTTGGGCAATAATTCTTGCTCAAAACTCCCTGGTTTGAATACAGGAAAATAACGTTGATGAGTAACCATGACTTCAGTAATTACCTCAGTTGGTAATTCCAAAAATTCTGGTTCAAATTTACCAACAACTACGGAAGGATATTCTACAAGGTTGGTTACTTCCGCTAACAAATCGGGGTAAATTACTGTATATCCGCCTAAATTCTCTGCTACTGCCTTTACTTGCTCTTCGATCAGATTTACCCGTTCTTCTGGATCAACGGTGACAGATGCAGACTTGAGGGTGGTAACATAATGAGTAGCTTGGGCAATTGTCACAGGTTCAGGATGTAAGACCCGATGACCTTGAGAAATGCGATCGCTCTGAATCGTTTTAGAACCATTCACTAATTCTAAAGGCAGCACCGTCTCATCTAACAAAGCTACCAGCCAACGAATTGGTCGGGAAAACCTCGCATCCCCATTACCCCAACGCATCAACCGCTTACCTTCCAAACCCCAAATCCACTGGGGAACAAGTTCTGTCAAAATTTCCGCCACAGGACGACCGGGAATTCTTTTTTGCACAAATACAAATTCCCCTTTGTCAGTGGGGCGAACAGACAGCGCATCCAGTTCCACACCTTGCTTTTTAGCAAAGCCTGCTGCTGCTGCTGTCGGCTGACCATCTTTAAAGGCGGCTTGGGCGGGAGGCCCTTTAATTTCTTCTTCTCGGTCTGCTTGCTGTGATGGTAAACCTTTAATCAATACCGCCAAACGCCGCGGAGTACCGTACACCTGGACACTTTCAACCTGAAGGCTGTTTGCTTCCAGGCTTTGGGGAATGCGTTCTCGCCACTGTATTAAGGCATCACTGAGAAAGCTTGCAGGTAATTCTTCTGTACCAACTTCTAATAGAAACCCAGGCATAGGACACTGTTTTCAACTTTGCGTAGCTCAACTTTATCAGTTATTCTCAAGCGATCGCTCGTGATTTTTCACTGAATCGGTCATTGAAGTGGACAAGGAGAAAACCCCATAGATATAGGACTTACGCACAGGTCACGCAAAATCAAACCACAGAGAGCGCAGAGAACACAGAGGAATAAGAGTTAGAGAGGTTTTTTGCGTAAATCCTAAGATAAATCAGGGATGGAAGTTAGGTCAGATTGGATTGTATACAAAGGAGCAACTTGTCGTAAGACATCGCTATAGACTTGGCATTTTATGCAAAACTTTATAAAAAAAGTGCTTATCTTTATAAATTCATTACATTATATACCAAGTTTTATGCGGTATTTACGGTTATATATTTCCATCGTAAGCTCAAGTAGGTCGGCAGAATAAAACTAAACTATGTTAAGAAAAATGAACGAGGCTAAAATCCTATTCCCTCGTGCCGACTGCCTCATCCCAACTACAAATATTTACGCCGTACCTACTTAGTTCAGTAAACTGGTGAGGTTATCTTTAACCCTCTTCTATCACTTTGGGGAAAGAAAAATAAATGTAGGTTGGGTTGAACAAAGTGAAACCCAACTTTTCTAAGGTCTTTGGGTGTTGGGTTTCGTTCCTCAACCCAACCTACGTCTAAATTGATAAAAGTCATGAGAAATAAGGGTTTTAGATTTTTCTCTACCGATAGTGATTAAAGAGGGTTAACCTCATTATAAAAATTGAGTGAAAAAGAATGTATAGACGTAGCATTGTTAAATCTCTACAAGGATTCTGGATAACGCATATTTAATTTCACTAAATGTCTAATAGTTTGTCGTTAACACTTTTACAAAGCTCAGTGCTGAGTGCAATTAATTTTACTTTTACCTCAGCACTCATTACTCAGCACTCAACAGTGTTTTGGTCAGTGCCTTTAAACTACTTAAAAAGTGGGATTCTCTCTAATTAATACAATACTGTTGATTTGGTTAAAAATACTTCATGTGCCAGTTTAAAAGGCGGAATGAGGGTTATATGCATAATACTGAATATAATGCTACAATTCCTCAAGTGTAAATTTAAGCATTAGTTCGGAAATAAACAGACTAACTATTGTCATAATCACCAGAAAATAAAGCCTATTTTTATTAATAGCTTAACTCGTTTGTACAAAGTCATTTTTTTATTTTTCAGTGTTCTATGCAGTACACAAATTATCTTTTAAAAACCACTATGAAAATTTATAATCTAATGTTTAACACAATTTTAATCAAACAATTTTACAAGTCAAAATACAGTATTTGCAAATAAACGAGGTACAAAATGCAGGGATACAAATCAGATATAAACAGTTTCTACCTCTGCCTCTTGCCTCCAAACCAGTAGCTTTGTACTTCATGCGAAAAAACGCTGTAAGTAATAAAAATAGAAGCTTTCACTGTCTATTTAAGTAAGTAATCCGATCGTCTCATTCTGTCTTCACGAAATTCACAATATAGTTCATGCATATTCTGATTTATTCCTACAACTATCATCCAGAGCCAATTGGAATTGCTCCGTTAATGACTGAATTGGCAGAAGGACTAGTAAAGCGAGGTCATAAAGTGCGAGTGATTACGGGAATGCCCAACTATCCTCAGCGCGAAATTTATGATGGCTATCAAAATCGATGGTATCTTACAGAACAAAAAAATGGCGTCACAATTGCGCGAAGTTACGTCCGAATTAAGTCTAAACCAAACCTCATGGATCGGCTGTTACTGGAGTTGAGCTTTGTTTTCACAAGCTTACCCCAAGCTTTTAAAGGTGGGCGACCAGATGTGATTATCTTAACAGTCCCGCCGCTACTAGGTACGTTACCAGCAACAACATTGGGCTGGCTATACAACTGCCCAGTAGTTCTAAATGTGCAAGATATTTTACCAGAAGCTGCTGTGCGTATCGGGTTATTAAAAAACAAGTGGATGATCCGAACTCTTGCAGCTTTAGAGAAATTTGCATATCGGACTGCACACACTATTAGTGTGATCGCTGATGGGTTTCGTGAGAATTTAGTAAATAAAGGAGTACCTGCTAATAAAATCGTTTGTATTCCCAATTGGGTAAATATAAATTTCATTCGCCCGTTACCGAAACAGAGCAACTCTTGGATATCTAACCATCAACTAAATGGAAAATTTGTAGTACTTTATTCAGGCAACATTGCTCTAACGCAAGGTTTAGAAACAGTAATAGAAGCAGCCGTTTGTTTACGTCATATCAAAGATATTGTTTTTGTCATTGTTGGCGAATCAAGAGCATTGCAAAGGTTGCAGGAATATTGTCTATTAAATGGAGCAGATAATGTTTTGCTACTACCGTTACAGCCGCGAGAAAAACTACCTGAAATGCTAGCAGCTTCTGATGTCGGGCTAATTGTGCAAAAGCATAATGTGATTTCGTTCAATATGCCTTCAAAAATACCACTGTTATTGGCGAGTGGTCGCCCAATTGTAGGTTCAGTTCCCGCCACTGGTACTGCTGCTAGAGCGATCGAACTCAGTGGTGGTGGGATAGTTGTTGAACCAGAATCACCCCAAGCAATGGCTGCTGCGGTGCATGATTTATATGCTAATCCTGCTCTAGGAATGAAGCTAGGTAACACAGGAAGACAATTTGCCGAAGAAAACTATTCTTTAGAGCAAGCGCTCGATCGGTATGAGTGGCTTTTTTCTCATATTGTTACCAACCGAAAATCAACTGTGGGTATCTTACCAAAATTCAATTCTAAAAAATCAGTTGTGGATGGTTGAACAGGATTGAGGATTTCTCACTTGTTAGCTACACAAACAAAACCCTGATTAGGATAAATTAAATCACCCATTCGGGTGAGTTAAAGATCAACCGATCGGGTGAACTAACTGTAGGAAGTTGAGACTGGTCAAAAATAGGAATCTAGAGAATACTGATTGATTGCACGTCGTTCTGGGTGAGGATAACTTGATGATTATATATCTGAATTAATCAGCGTAGGCGTAGCCCGCAGTACCCATATGGGGGAAGCAAGCCACGCGAAGTCTCTCGTAGAGAAGGCATCGCTCCAGACTGTTTTCTTCCTTAAGATCAGTATTCAGTACTACTCAAGAGGGATAAACTCATTTGTAAATAATACCAATATTGTCTGCTATGTGGTTATAATGCAAGCAAGCGCTTGCAGACACTGATAGAAAACTTAGCATCAAGTACGGCACAAACTTATGCACCCTTGATCTAGTCAGCAACTAAGGTATTTGCAAACGACAGGTTTAACCACAGCGACAACGCGAGAAATTACTTGTGTTGCTGCGGTCAATGAGGTAAATTGATTTCGTCATTTCCAGAACTAAAGAGCAACTACTAACTTGTTCTGATTACTGAAGCGATCGCTTTACAGGCAGAAGCTTTAGCTGCAACAACACGAACCATGCTTTATCTCAGAGATAAAGCACTGTGTTTATACTGACTAACAAAAAACTATAAATTCCACTTTCAGAAATTGAACGGAGTTAAGTAATGTACAAATCAAGCATAATGTGCTGAACAAAATTGGTTCATTTTAGGTGCTAGACATCGTAAGCGATCGCCCAAATACCCAGAAATATTTTTTACCAACATAGAGAAAAAAAGGCTAAAAAACTATTCAAATAATTAATGCTTTTTTAGCGAAAAGTAGATTGCCCAAGTCTAAATCCATAAGACGAGAAAACGAAGATGTCCCATTCTGAGTTCCCTGACTCTCCCCTTTCCATTGAAACAGAACAGCCCGCTGTTACTGATTCTAGTCAAGAGTCGCAACAATTGCCACAGCGATCGCCTAAGCCACCTCAAAAACGGCGTTGGCCTCTACTATTAGGAATCGTCTTATTAATTGCAGGTGTAGGTTTTGGTTGGCGCTGGTGGCAAACTAGTAATGCTAGCAATGCACCAGCGGCTGGGGCAGATGCTGGTCAACCTAGAGCAGTTCCAGTCAAGCTAACGACAGTGAAAACTGAAACCGTTCAAGAAAGTTCGGAGTTTATTGGCTTCTTAGAGGCTCCACGTTCAGTAATCATCAAGCCACAGGTTGAAGGACGAATTACCGAGATTTTCATCCAAGAGGGCAACCGCGTTCAACAAGGACAAGTCATTATTAGTCTGCAAAGTGATAATGTCCAGGCTCAATTATTACAAGCTAGAGGCTCACTGCAACAAGCCCAGGCACGTCTTGCTGAACTCAAAGCAGGTACGCGACAAGAAGAAGTTGCCCAAGCTAGAGCGCAGTTAGCCCAAGCCCAAGCTCGCTTTAGAGATGCCCAATCGGGATCGCAACCAGAAGAAATTGCTCAGGCTGAGGCTCAAATTCAGTCGGCTAAATCTGATGTGGAACTAGCACAGTCACGCGCCAAGCGATACGCACAATTGAGAAAAGAGGGCGCAGTTTCCCAAGATACCTTAGAAGGATATGTCAAAGAACAGCAAAGCGCTGAAGCTGCCCTAGTCGTAGCCCAGAAACGCCTAGACCAACTCCGCCAAAGCAGAAAATCTAGTATCAATGAGCTAGGTGGTGCCCTGGAACAACAGAAACAAAACTTAAGACAACTAGAAAATGGTTCTCGTCCAGAAGAAATTGCCCAAGCGCAATCGCAAGTAACTCAAGCAGCTGCCCAAGTTCAAGCTGCTCAAGTCCAATTGCAATACACAAAAGTTTTAGCACCTTTCACTGGCATTGTTGGTGATATTCCAGCAAAGGTGGGAGATTATGTGGAAAAAGCCGATCAACTGACTACACTAACTAGAAACGACTCTTTAGAACTGAATATTTCCGTTCCCCTAGCTGAAGCCAAAAAATTGCGCTTAGGCTTACCTGTGCAAATGCTAGATGTCCAAGACAAACCCATAGCAAGGGGTAAAATCAGTTTTATCTCCCCAAACGCTAGTTCCGATTCGCAGGCAGTTTTGGTAAAAGCCAACTTTGGTAATTCGAGAAATCGACTGCTTAATCTTCAGTCAGTGCAAACTAGAGTGATCTGGAACGAACGTCCAGGAATTTTAATTCCAGTTACAGCAGTATCTCGCTTGGGTGGAGAGACTTTTGTATTTGTAGCGCAAGCGCCAGCAGAAAAGTCTAAACCTGGAGCGCCATCTTTAGTAGCTCAACAAAAGCCGGTGAAATTGGAACAATATCATACTCAGGGGACTAATTATCAAGTTATCGAAGGACTAAAAGCGGGGGAAAAAATAGTTGTTTCCGGCATTCTTAACTTAACCAATGGCGCTCCCATTACTCCTGAAACACAAGAAGTTGGTAGCCGGAAGCCTTAGTTGAAGAGAAGATGAGGGCGCGGGGGTAGGGGGGACAAGGAGATAAGGAGACAAGGAGAATAACCAATGCCCAATGCCCAATTTTTAAACTATGTTTGTTGACTTCTTTATTAAGCGGCCAATTTTTGCGTCGGTATGTGCGATCGTCATACTTTTAATAAGATTAATCAGTATTCCCACACTACCGATCGCTAGATTTCCAGAAATTAGTCCCACCCAAATTAGTGTAACCTCCAACTACAGCAAAGCTAGTGCAGAAGTGGTCAAAACTTTGATTGAAGCGGTGGTGCTGGTTGTAATTGTAATTTTTGTATTTTTACAAGACTGGCAAACCAGTTTAATTCCTGCATTTACCATTCCACTTTCCTTAATTGGGACGTTTGCCTTCGTCAAAGTTTTTAACCTTTCCATCAATAGTTTGACTTTGTTTGGTCTAACTTTAGCATCGGGGATGGTTGTAGACGATGCGATTGTGGTGGTGGAGCAAATTAGCCGTTTTATTTAGGATAAAGGCATAAATCCTCGCCGAGCCGCTAGAGCATCGATTCAGTAATCAAAAACCTAACCCCCCAGCCCCCTTCCCTACTAGCGTTGGGCAGGGTGGTTTCATACGAAAAAAGAAAAATACATAAGTCTTGATTTCTCGTGAAAGTGGCATGGCTTTTTCCCTCACTTCCATTCCTCTCCCCCACGGGGGGAGAGGCTTTGAAACCCAGTTTTAATTTTTCTTTGCTTGTATGAAACCACCCTGCTTCCCTACTAGCGTTGGGGGAGCTAAACTCCCCTCTCCTCGTAGGAGAGGGGTAGGGGGAGAGGTTCTTCGAGGATTACTGAATTGGTGTCCTAGTGAATCAATGGCAAAACTGTTTGGCGCAGTTATTGCCACATCACTAGTATTGATGGCGGTGTTTGTACCAGTGGCGTTTTTTCCGGGAACCACAGGCGCACTTTATCGGCAATTTGCGCTGACGAAATGTGCTTGTATTACAGCTATTTTCAGGTAAATAGACCACGCGGTAGGGGCACAGCATTGCTCATACGTGTCAACTTAACGCTAAACCCGCTTGGTGAAAACATTTTGCCCTCACCCCCAGCCCCTCTCCCAAGAGAGAGGGGAGCTAGACATTCAATTCCCCTTCTCCCAAGGGAGAAGGGGTTAGGGGATGAGGGCGTGAGGGATTTACAAAACGCCTGTCTAATATAGTTTTCGGCTGAAGTTGACACCAATGAGCAATGCTGTGCCCTTACGACAGATGTGGTTCAAATAGATGAAAACTGCTGTAAGTTTAGGTGCAACTACAGCAGATATCTAAATAAATATTAGATATCTCCTTTAGCACACTCTATTTATGAAGATGAACGAACCTCCTACAAATCAAACGAATTAAACAGCTAGGAAAAAATTGAATTTGTAGACCGATTGCAAAAATTCCACAACGCCCTCAAAATTCCCATGTGGGCATGAAGACAAACCCGAAGTATAGTACAATTGTACGTTGAAATCAAGACTATGGTAACAATAGCAGTCAATCCCTATCTCGATGGGAATTTTGCTCCAGTCCATGAAGAAATCACCACCGACAAATTGCCAGTCATCGGTGAATTACCCCTTGACTTATCAGGGATGTTTGTGCGGAATGGCCCTAACCCTCAATGGACGCCTATTGGTCAATATCATTGGTTTGATGGGGATGGGATGTTGCATGGTGTGCAAATTAGCAACGGCATAGCCACTTATCGTAACCGCTACGTCCAGACAGTCGGATGGAAAAAGGAACGAGAAGCAGGTAAAGCTATTTGGAGTGGATTGTTAGAACCACCACAGATGGATAATCCTTACGGTGCTTACAAAAATACTGCCAATACTGCCTTAGTGTGGCACGCTGGTCAGATGTTAGCGCTGAACGAGGGGGGTAAACCTCACGCCATTAAACTGCCTGAATTAGAAACCATTGGCGAGTATAGCTACAATGGCAAGCTGGTTTCTGCCTTCACAGCCCATCCCAAGGTAGACCCGGTTACAGGGGAAATGATCTTTTTTGGCTATTCTCTGTTTGCGCCACCGTATCTGCAATATAGTGTGGTCTCAGCACAAGGCGAACTGTTGCGGACAGTGCCAATTGACCTGCCTATAGGAGTGATGATGCACGATTTCGCCATCACTGAAAACTACACGATTTTCATGGATTTGCCGCTGACTTTTAACCTAGAGCGATCGCAACGGGGAGAACCTGTAATGATGTTTGAGCGCGATCGCCCCAGTCGCTTTGGCATTGTACCACGTCACGGTGATAACAGTAATATCCGCTGGTTTGAAAGTCCTGCTTGCTACGTCTTCCATACCCTCAACGCTTACGAAGAGGGAGACGAAGTAGTGCTGATTGCCTGTCGTATGAGTTCTACAAGTGTTTTGAGTTCTGATGATTCGCAACCCGATCCGGACGCAAATATTCCCCGTTTGCATCGCTGGCGATTTAACCTCAGCACGGGGACAGTGCGTGAAGAGATGTTGGATGATGTAGCTTCGGAATTTCCCCGCGTCAACGAAAACCGATTGGGGCGACAAAACCGATATGGCTACAGTAACAAAGCGGCAAACAGTCCCGTACCTTTATTTGACGGTATCATCAAATACGACTTCAGCAATGGAAAATCTCAAATACATGAATTTGGACAGGGGCGCTATAGCGGTGAAACTGTATTTGCGCCGCGTCCTGGTGCAACGGCTGAGGATGATGGTTGGCTGATGACTTTCGTCCACGATGAGAATTCAAACACTTCAGAATTAGTAGTAGTGAATGCCCAAGATGTGGCGGCTAAACCTGTAGCGCGGGTGATAATTCCGCAACGAGTGCCTTATGGGTTTCATGGTGCTTGGTTTGCCGGGGAATAGCTCAATGGGTAGTTAGAAACTGCGTCTACACAGACAAAACCCGCCTAAGCGGGTTTTAAATTCTTTGGCAGGTGGACTTGGTTTGTGTAGACGCGATTTCTAATCGCCGATTATATTCTCCTCCTTATTGCCGATCGCAAATTATTTTTCGCTATACCCCCCAGCGTAGTCAATCACGCAGATTGTTCTATATGATTTGTGAGTTCCATAAGCAACACCAGAGACTTTAAAAGCACCGTTAAAAATGTTTTTTTGATGGCCGCGATCGCGCACACCATCATCAATAATTAACTGCATGACAATATCTTGAGCGCTGTTTGGCCCATAACTGATATTTTCACCTGCGGTTGTTTGCCATTTACCATAGCGGTTGATGCGAGTAAAAGGGTTGCTACCATCGCTACCATCATGACCTGTAACACCTTTTGGTCCTTGGTCTTTTACGTGGTCTTTTGCTCCTAAAGACATACCTTTAGATGCACTCAAGGCTCCTATAGGACGTGCTGATTTGAGAAATGCGATCGCTTCATCAATTGCCTTAACTCCTTCTTGAGTTCGTAGATAAGTATTATTAGAAATTTTGACTCGGTTCCCCTCAAAGCGCTTTCTATAGTTTTCCACAATTGGAAGGTATGCTTTAGGATTTGTTCTTACCTTATTTGTTTCAACAATTACCTGTTGTTCCAACGGTGAAAGGTAACTCGCCTTTGCTAATAAAGTTGGACTAGTTTGTACTGCTGGGTTAGGCTTGACTACAGACGGGTTAGATTCAAGCAGTTGATTTGAGCAGCCCAATATCAAGGTAATTGGCAAAAATACCCAAAATTTCATGCGATGCATCGATTACCTCACAATTTTTCTATGGATTAATTTAGTGAATTAGAAGAAATAAGAATTTTCAACGCACAGATAAGTCTGTAGACGCTTCTGCCGTTAGAAACGATATCAGGACTTTACGTGAGTTTGCTAAAGAAAGCGCAGATTAACGCGCCAATAATATTGATAAAGTTGCAATTGCCTTTGTTCCTAAAATGTTACAAATCTATCACTTAACACCTGTTGTAACATTGAAAAAACAAAAACGTAAATGACAATAAAAATCTTTTTTATACTTTCAGAAACCAGCGTTGCCGATACATCAGAAAACCAACAGCCCACCACAACAACACGGTGACTAAGGCAAATAACAGGGAACCATTCAGCGCTCCCGCCCAAGATGCGAAAAAATTCTGGTAAATCCAATTGTAGGCACTGGGAGCGTCTTTGCCAGTGCCAATAGTAGTTTTGACTAAAATTTTAATTAACAAAACTGATGCAACGAAAAGAGCGATCGCATTTAAGCCCATAATTTCAAAAGGTTTACTCCAGCGACGCATCAGCCGTACTTCGATGAGTTCATAACAAGCTGCTAGCAATAGTAACGCCCAACCTGTTGTAAATACTACATAAGAACTTGTCCACAACTTTTTGTTAATAGGGAATGTCCACCCCCATGCCCAACCGATAATTAAGCAACCGACTCCAAATAATCCTAAACCTATACTTGTACGTGACTGTACAGATTGACTGCGTATCCATTGACCAGTAAAGTAGCCAGCGAGGACGCTTACTATCGCGGGAATAGTACTGAAAAGTCCTTCTGGATCTCCCATAAAGTTGAAACCATCACCCTTATATAAATGTGCATTGGGAATAATCAGGCGGTCAACATAAGCACCGAAATTACCTTCTCGCGTCAAAACGCCCGCACCATATTCTGGCACTGCTACATACATCATCGTTAGCCAGTAGACAATGAGTAGCACTGCTGCTAGCATCCATTGATATTTGCGCGGAAGGTTGAGAACAGCTAGGGAAGCCAGCAGATAAGTAAGGCTGATACGCTGCAACACTCCCATAATGCGGATACTATTCAAATCAAAAGTCCAAATACCTTGATTCCAAAAGCCATTTAGTAGCAATCCCAAGGCAAAGAGAATAGCGGCGCGGCGCAATATCCGCCAGTAAATAACTGAGGTTGGTTTATTGCCTTCGGTGTATTTTGACAGTGAGAAAGTCATTGCTACACCGATAATGAAGAGAAAGAAAGGAAATACCAAGTCTGTTGGTGTGCAGCCGTGCCAATCGGCGTGGGCTAAGGGAGGATATACATCATCTGCGACACCCGCCATATTGACGAGAATCATTCCAGCGATGGTAATGCCACGAAAAACATCCAGTGAAGTCAAGCGCATAGACGAAATTTTGTGTTAGATGAGTATCTAAGTTACCCCGGTTGATGAAGGTAATCAAGCAAAATTTATCGGTCTACTTGCCAAATATAGTTTTTCATCAAGGTTCCTGCCCATACTATCTTGTACAAATTAGAAGTACGCGATCGCACCCAAGCCACAGTTTTAGCTATTCAAAAAGGATTAGTAGCACCAGAACTGTTAATAAACCAGATTTACTCAAATTTCAGTCAATATATTGCTATTTTAAGTGGAAATGCAGTTGTCTTGTTACTAGACTTAGTATAAATTGCTATAAACCAAAGCTGCGACTAAAAAACAGCTAACTTTATTCAAGGCGTGCTTGCTTATATAACAACTAAAAATATTGCGGTTTTTTCTCATTAGATAAAAGGTTTAATTACCGATTTAATTTGGGAATGAAAGCGAATGCATAGTCATTCACTTTCTATTTTGTTATGCACGCTCAATATTACCAAGCTAACTAAAGCTAAACAATTATATTTAAGGGCAATAATTATGATAAACCTGCCAGAAGATCATCACCATAAAGCCAGAAATAAGTCTACTATAAAATTACTAGAAGCAAGCACAAATATTGTTTTTATAGATCCAAAAGTTATAGATTACCAAAGTTTGGTGGCTGGTATCACACTCGGCAGTGAAGTTGTTATTCTTGATGCCAATAGAGATGGTTTAGCACAAATCACCGAGTTTCTAGCAAAACGTGAATCCAATTCAGTTCAATCAATTCACATTGTTTCCCACGGAAGTGTGGGAAGTTTGCAACTAGGGTCAATCAACTTCAACCTTAGCAACTTGGATAGTTACAAAAATCAGTTACAAAAGTGGACAAGTGCTTTAACTGATAAAGCTGACATCCTACTTTATGGCTGTGATGTAGCCAGTGGTGAAGGCACAAAATTTGTGCAGCAGATTAGCCGAATTACTGGAGCAGATGTTGCCGCTTCCAATGACAAAACCGGAAGTGCAGCTTTAGGTGGCGACTGGGATTTAGAAGTGAAGACGGGGAAAATTGAGGCTTCCCTAGCATTTCAACCGGAAGTAATACAGGCTTACCAATCGATTTTGCCAGCTAGTTTTACTGGTACATACTCTCAAAACTTCAACACATTAGCTGCTTTCGGAACATCTATTGCTTGGGCTAATGATTCAACTATTTCAGGGTGGTATTCCACAAGAACAAATTATAACGCTGGCTCTGGCACTGATAATACAGGTGCAATGTACAGTTTTGGTACAACTACAGAACGGGCACTTGGTTCCGTAGCTTCTGGTACTACAGGCACTATTTATTATGGTTTGCGCCTCCAAAACAACACAGGTTCACCAATTACCAAGTTGCAAGTAAGTTACACAGGTGAGCAATGGCGTAATGGTGGTAATACATCGCAGCAACAGCTGAAATTCAGTTATCAAACTGGGTCAACTATCACAAGTTTAACAACAGGAACATGGACCCCTGTCACATCACTAGATTTCACCGGGCCAATTGCAAATGAAACCGCAAGTTTCTTAATTGGCAATCAAGCTGCCAATCGAGTTACCATCACACCTGTAACAATTACCCTAGCTACCCCAATCGCTAACGGTGAAGAGATTATATTGCGTTGGGAAGACATAGATGATGGCGGCAACGATCATGGTTTAGCCATTGACGATGTATCTGTCAAAGTGGATGGCACTACCTATATAGTAACTAACACCAATGACAGCGGTGCTGGCTCCTTAAGGCAAGCTATTATCAATGCCAATAACGATCCAGGGATTGAGACAATTGTCTTTGATACGACTGGAATATTCGGTGATGCCACCCCCGACACTATTACCCTGACTTCTGGGGAATTGAAAGTTACTGAAGGAGTGATAATTCAAGGAACTGGGGCTAATAAACTTACCATCAGTGGTAACAATACTTCCCGTGTTTTTAATGCCACTGCCTCCCTCTCAATTGATGGGTTGAAGATAACTGGGGGAAATGCAGCAAATGGTGGCGGGATCTACAGCACCAGTAGTGTCACAGTCAGTAATAGTACTTTTTCTGGCAATACTGCCAGCACTAGCGGCGGTGGCATTTACAGCAGTAGTAGTGTCACAGTCACCGATAGTACTCTTTCTGGCAACACTGCGAACACTAATGGCGGCGGCATTTACAGCAGTAGTGCCACAGTCACCGATAGCAGTATTTTTGGCAACATAGCGAACCTTGGGGGAGGCATTTACAGCACCAATGCCACAGTTAGCAATAGTACTCTTTTTGGCAACACTGCCAACAGCAATGGCGGCGGCATATTCATTAACGGTAGTAACGGTAGTTTCACCATCAGTAATAGCACTATTTCTAGCAATACGGCAAAAACTAATGGTGGCGGCATCTACAGCACCAGCAATACCACAGTCAGCAATAGCACTATTTTTGGCAATACCGCTGATAGTGATAACAATACCCAAGGTGATGGTGGCGGCATTTATAAATCTGGCGGCACGGCGAGCATCAGCAATAGTATCATTGCTGGCAATATCGATCCAGGTAATCAAGGAGCCGATGTCTTTGGTAACAACTTCAATGGTAATGCTTACAACCTGATTGGCAAAATTGCTGGTAAATCATCGGGGACTTTGGGCATGGGTACAGATATTATTAACCCCAACCCCGGACTCAAACCGCTAGGAGATTACGGTGGTTCTACACAAACTCATGCTCTATACTTTAATAGTCCTGCCAGGAATGCTGGCGATCCGGCTTACAGCGGTGGCTTAACTACCGATCAACGCGGCACAGATTTTAACCGTATTGAAAGCGGCAGACTTGACATTGGAGCATTTGAATATGTGCTTCCAAAAGTCAACTTTGGTGCTGCTACGTACAATACAACAGAAGATAGTACCGCCACTACAGTAACTATTTCTGTTACCTTAGATGCCTCTCCAGAAACTGCTGTCACAATTCCTATTGTTGTCAAAAGCAGTAGCACGGCTACTAATGGCAACGATTACACTTTTTCCCCCACTACCATCTCCTTTACTGCTGGGGCGACAGGCTCAAATTTAACAAAGCTAATTACTTTTACTATTAACCCAGACGATTTACCTGAGAATGCAGAAACAGTTGTACTCAACTTCGGCACGCTAACAGGGGCTGATTTGGGGACAATAACTGAAACTACTCTAAATATTGCTGCTAATGATTCGATTCAATATGCAATTTCCACTCCCACTTCAACTTTAATTGAAGGTAATAGCGGTACTCAAGCTGTTAGCTTTACGGTTACTCGCAGTGGTGGTATTGGCGTAGCTAGTACCGTAAATTATGCTTTTAACGGTGCGGCAATTTTTGGCAGTGACTATAACAATATTCAAGTGACAGGTGGAGGAACTGCTGCATCTGGGACTTTAAGCTTCGCTGTTGGGGAAACCACAAAGACAATTACAGCTGATGTGTTGGGTGACAACACATTTGAACTCAATGAAGACATTACTGTTATTCTGAGCAATCCCAACCTCACAACTGCGCCAGCAAATTCCACAATTACTAACAGTTCGGCTACAGTAAACATCATCAACGATGATAGCCAACCAACTATTAGCATTTCGGATGTCTCTGTGACTGAAGGCAACACAGGTACAACAACTAATGCTAACTTTACTATCAGTCTTTCTAATCCCAGTTATCAGCAAGTTACTGTAAATTACAACACGAGTAATGGCACTGCTCAAGTTGCTGACTCTGATTACAACTCTGCTTTTGGGACGATTACTTTCAATCCTGGCGAAACCAGTAAAACCCTTAGCATTGGTGTTGTAGGCGATAATAAATTTGAAATCGACGAGACATTTTCCGTTAATCTTTTGGGTGCGACAAATGCCGCGATCGCAGATAGTTTAGGAGTTGCTAGCATCATCAACGATGATAATCAACCAACTATCAGTATCTCGGATGTTTCAGTTGCTGAAGGGAACACAGGTACAACAAATAATGCTAACTTTACTATCACTCTCTCCAATGCCAGTTATCAGCAAGTTACTGTAAATTACAACACGAGTGATGGTACTGCTCAAGTTGCTGACTCTGATTACAACTCTGCTTCCGGGACGATTACTTTCAATCCTGGCGAAACTAGCAAAACTCTTAGTATTGGCGTTATTGGTGATAACAAAGTTGAAAGCAATGAGACATTTACTGTGAATCTTTTGGGTGCGACTAATGCTGCGATCGCAGATAATTTAGCAGTTGCTACCATCATCAACGATGACAGCCAACCAACTATCACTATATCGGATGTCTCAGTTACTGAAGGCAATACAGGCACAACAACTAATGCTAACTTTACTATCAGTCTTTCTAATCCTAGTTCTCAGCAGATTACTGTAAATTACAACACAAGTGATGGCACTGCTCAAGTTGCTGACTCTGATTACAATTCTTCTTCAGGAACAATTATTTTCGCTCCTGGTGAAACTACCAAAACTCTTAGTATTGGTGTCATTGGTGATAATCAAACTGAAACCGACGAGACATTTGCTGTCAATCTTTTGGGTGCGACAAATGCGGCGATCGCAGATAGTTTAGGAGTTGCTACCATCATCAACGATGACAACCAACCAACTATCACTATCTCGGATGTTTCGGTTACTGAAGGCAACATAGGTACAACAACTAATGCTAACTTTACTATCAGTCTTTCTAATCCTAGTTATCAGCAAGTTACTGTAAATTTCAACACGATTGATGGTACTGCTGATGCTGCTGACTCTGATTACAATTTGGCTTTAGGGACGATTACTTTTAATCCTGGTGAAACCAGTAAAACTCTTAGCATTGGTATTGTAGGCGATAACAAATTTGAAATCGACGAGACATTTTCCGTCAATCTTTTGGGTGCGACAAATGCCGCGATCGCAGATAGTTTAGGAGTTGCTACCATTATCAATGATGATAACCAACCAACTATCAGTATCTCGGATGTCTCAGTTGCTGAAGGCAATACAGGCACAACAAATAATGCTAACTTTATTATCAGTCTCTCCAATCCTAGTTATCAGCAGGTTACTATAAATTACAACACGAGTGATGGTACTGCTCAAGTTGCTGACTCTGATTACAACTCTGCCTCCGGGACGATTACTTTCAATCCTGGTGAAACTAGCAAAACTCTTAGTATTGGAGTCATAGGCGATAACCAAACTGAAGCCAACGAGACATTTTCTGTCAATCTTTTAGGCGCGACAAATGGCACGATCGCAGATAGTTTAGGAGTTGCTACCATCATTGATGATGACAACCCAACAACTGTCAGGATCTCGGATGTCTCAATTGCTGAAGGTAACACAGGCACAACAACTAATGCTAACTTTATCGTCACTCTCTCCGCACCGAGTTTACAGCAGGTTACTGTAAATTACAACACGAGTGATGGCACTGCTAAAGTTTCTGACTCTGATTATAACCCTGCTTCCGGGACGATCGTTTTCAATCCTGGCGAAACCACCAAAACTCTTGGTATTGGTATCATAGGTGATAACAAAGCTGAAACCAACGAGACATTTTCTGTCAATCTCTTCGGTGCTACAAACACTACGATTAGTGATAGTTTGGGAGTGGCTACTATCATAAATGATGACCAACCCCCAAGGATTAGCATTGCAGATGTATTAGTCAAAGAAGGCACAACAGGGATGACAACTAATGCTAATTTTGTCGTCACCCTCTCTAATGAATTCTATCAACCGATAGTCGTAAATTACAGTACAAGTGATGGTACTGCTAAAGAATCTGACTCGGATTACAATTTTGGGTTGGGGACAATTGTTTTCAACCCTGGCGAAACCAGCAAAGTTATTAGTATTGGCGTCAGAGGTGATAATAAAGTTGAACCCAATGAAACATTTTTTGTCAATATTTATGGTGCAGCAAACGCCATATTTAATAATAACCAAGGAGTTGGCACAATCAAGAATGATGACTAATCGTTATTGAATAGAACATTAGCGATCGCTGCAATTATCCCAGCCCAGAATAGCCGTTGGTGAAATACTTATATTATTAAGTTGCAACTTGTTAATTTTTGCGCCCAGTCTTTGACATTAAAAGTATCAATTATAACAAAAAATATATTATCTAGATTTGGACTAACATTTTAAAATCCAGGATTAAGCCATTATGAAAAAATTTATCCTAAAATTAAATATTCAGTAAAATTACGTATGCGGATTGAAGTCTTCTCAATGAAAGTAGAATTAGCCCATACAGGAGAAGACTGTGACGCTCTTAAATCAAGCTCAAGTAGAGCAATTAAAGGAAATAACCACACGCTTGCGACAAGTAAGACAAGAAAAATCTATCCGCATAGAAGAAATAGCCTCTCAGACGATGCTTCGAGTAGGTATTTTGCAAGCTTTAGAAGAAGATCGATTTGAAGAATTGCCTGAGCCAATTTTTCTTCAAGGATTCATCCGTCGTTATGGAGATGCTTTAGGGCTGGATGGAAATGCCTTATCGTACAGCCTTGTAACCAATGTTGTCTGTCAAGATTCTAAAAATGCTCATCACAATTCAGACAACAAACAAAATACATACATACCTCTTGTTCTGACCTATATTTTATTATTGGTCGGTGCATCTGCTGGTCTTCTTCATATACTTAATCCACAGCTTACAGCTGAATCCCTGACTCCAGAAGATAATAATCAACAGTCAATAGTCAGTAATCAGACTAACAAATGACCAAAAAGTCAGAGGAAGTGGAGAGACGCGATTAATCGCGTCTGTACCGAGTAAAGGAAAAGAATTAATAACCAATGACAAATGACCAATGACAAATGACAATTTTCAAGATATTTGCGGTTTACGCAGATGCCAAGTAGTAGATTGTTCATAAGCATAAGCTACCTGAAACAGTTGGTCTTCTCGCAGCACATTGCCAATTAGCTGTAATCCTATCGGTAGCCCTCGATCGTCAAAACCACATGGCAAACTTAAACTGGGTAAACCAGCAAGATTCACAGGAATAGTCATCAAGTCATTTAAATACATACTCAAAGGGTCAGTAGTTTTTTCCCCTGCTTTGAATGCTGTAGTGGGAGATGTGGGACAAACTAACACATCAACTGCGCCAAAAGCCTTTTCAAAGTCTTGCTTAATCAAAGTACGGACTTTTTGCGCTTTCAGGTAGTAGGCGTCATAATAGCCTGCCGAAAGGGCGTAAGTGCCAATCATAATCCGGCGTTTGACTTCTGTACCAAAACCAGCAGCACGGGTACGAGTGTACATTGATAGCAGATTATCTGCATCAGGAGCGCGATACCCATATTTAACGCCATCGTAACGAGCTAGGTTTGCTGATGCTTCTGATGGGGCGATGATGTAGTAGGTGGGTAAGCCATAGCGAAAGCGGGGACAAGAAATTATATGAATTTCCGCTCCTAGACTTTGTAGTTGATCTACTGCTTTGGTAACAGCTTGTTCTACTACAGAGTCTAAACCTTCACCAAAAGTTTCTTTAATGATACCAATTCTTAGCTGACCTCTGGGTTTGAAGTTTGGTTTTAAGCTAGCAGCATAGTTGGGAATGGCAACTTTCAGGCTGGTAGAGTCTTTGGGATCGTAACCTGCGATCGCACCTAATAATATTGCCGCATCTTCCACTGTGTTTCCAAATGGTCCAATTTGATCCAAAGATGAAGCGTAAGCTACCAAACCATAACGAGAAACCAAACCATAAGTGGGTTTCATTCCCACCACACCGCAGAAAGACGCAGGTTGGCGAATCGAACCGCCAGTATCAGAACCGAGAGCAACTACACATTCTTGAGCCGCCACCGCCGCCGCCGAACCCCCCGAAGAACCACCTGGAACTCGTGACAAATCCCAAGGATTAGCCGTGACTTGATAGGCAGAGTTTTCTGTTGAACTGCCCATTGCAAACTCATCCAAGTTGGTTTTGCCTACCATTACTGCCCCAGTATCTGCCAGTTTTTGCGTCGCTGTTGATTCATAAGGCGGCACAAAATTTTCCAAAATCCGGGAGGCGCAGGTGGTAGGAATCCCCTTGGTACACATATTGTCCTTGATCCCCACAGGAATGCCTGCTAGCAGCCCAATTTCTTCTCCTGCGGCAATTTTGGCATCCACAGCACCAGCCTGCTCTAATGCCCGATCTGCCGTCACACATAAAAAGCTGTGCAATTTCGGCTCTAACGCTTGAATGCGCTCTAAAGCTTCTTGGGTAATTTCAACGGCAGAACGTTCTTTTTTAACCAGCTGTTGGTGCAACTCGCGGATGGATGCCATGATTGCTCTCTTTGTGACTCAAGTCATTGATTCTAGTACATATTGGCCGAAATTGGGTATTGGTTATTGGGCATTGGGCACTGCTTATTCTGCTCTGCTTTCCATTGCCCATTCATCTGACTAAGCGGATTAATATGTATTGAAATGTGTTTAATACGTTTTGAAAAACAGCAAATACATGGCTATCAACCATCTATTGAATAGTTTGCCAAAGTTTTCATATATATTGGCTACTTTTGTGTAAGAGTATAGCAGTGTTTTCTAATGATATAATTTTGTATTACAACCTTATTAATACTACAAAATTCATAATTTTATCAATTCCACAAAATTTTTCGAGGTAAGGTAGGATGATAAAAATAGCCACACGTAAATATTTAGGCAAACAAAATGTTTATGACATTGGGGTTGAGCGTGACCATAATTTTGCAATCAAAAATGGCTTAATAGCTGCTAATTGTTTCAATAAATCCCATTCCACAGCCTATGGTTATGTAACTTATCAAACAGCATATTTAAAAGCTAATTACCCGTTGGAATATATGGCGGCACTGTTAACTGCTAATAGTGGTGATACCGATAAGGTACAGAGATACATTACTAACTGTACAAATATGGGGATTTCCATAGATCCGCCAGATATTAATCGTTCTGGTGTTGATTTTACACCAACGGCAGGTAAGATTCTGTTTGGATTTTCGGCGGTGCGTAACGTGGGACAAAATGCGATCGCTTGTATTTTGGAAGCGAGAAATGAAGCAGGAGAGTTTAAAGAGTTTAAATCACTCGCTGATTTTTGCGATCGCGTCGATTTGCGTGCTGTTAACCGCCGAACCCTAGAGTCGCTAATTTACTGTGGAGCCTTTGACAAAATTGAATCCAATCGCCAACAGTTAATTAACGACTCAGAATTAGTGTATGATTGGGCACAATCTCGTGCGAAAGATAGAGCTAGTGGTCAAGGGAATCTATTTGATTTATTGGGCGACGGCTTTTCTTCGACTCCGAATCAAAGAGCAAGTAATGCCTTTGAAAATGTTCCAAAATCTAAACCTATAATGGATTTTACCCCACAGGAAAAGTTGCAAAAGGAGAAAGAATTACTAGGCTTTTATGTATCAGATCATCCTCTGAAATCCTTACGGCAAATAGTACCACTTTTGACTCCAATTAATCTTTCGCAACTGTCAGATCAAAGAGAAGAAACAAGGCTTTGTGCAGTTGTGATGTTAAATAACGTCAAAAAAGTGGTGACAAAAAAAGGCGATCAGATGGCAATCTTGCAAATAGAAGACCTAACTACACAATCAGAAGCTGTAGTTTTTCCGAAAACTTATGAACGTATTAGTTCCATACTCCAAGTTGATACGAGATTGATTATTTGGGGAAAAGTAGATCGACGTGACGAGCAAACTCAATTTATTCTTGAAGATGCAGAACCAGTGGAAACAGTACAAATGGTGATGGTCGAGTTAAATCCCCAGCAAGCAGGTAATATCGATTACCTACATCACTTAAAAACAATTTTACAAGACCACTCAGTAGACAAAGAAAAGGCAAAAATGCCAGTGATTGGAATTATCCAAACTGAAACTTCTCGTAAGCTTGTTCGCTTGGGTTGGCAATTTTGTGTACAAGATTCTCGAATAACTGTTCAAGCTTTACAAAATGCCAGTTTTCATGCTCATATAAAATCCCTGACTGGTAGCTGACGCCAGCAGGGAAAAATCCACCAATACTAAAAAGCAGCTTAAAAATTAGTTTTATTGAACTGTCAACAGTAAATTGCCTTAAGTGTTTAGGATTTTAATCGTTTTTTTAGTTACTTACGCGGATGAGAATTTCCTTAAGGTAGTGGTATCTTTTTATGCTAACACCCTTAAGGCTGTGACCGGGGGAAGGAGTTAGAACTTGATGATCGTCAACGAGCTACATAGATTTGTTTCATACTGTAAAAAAATTCAACCCCAAACTCACGAGGACATTCAAAAATTTTTTGAAGGAGTGATATTATTTCCTTATGATAAGGAACTTCTATTGCAAGCTTATTTATTTCTGAATATTAAAGAATTGTTTCCCTCGTGCGCTGAATTGCTGTTATTTGAAAAGTCTCCAATTTCAGATTACACAGATTTAGGGAAGTGTGATTTTGTCTTCCTGACTTTTAAAGGTAGTCTGTTTTTAATTGAAACTAAGTTTATTGACACAGAAGCAACTGGAGCAACGGAACGAAAAAGAAGAAATAAGCATAGAAACAAGGTATTTGAGCAAGTTATCACTTTAAAAGGTCGATTTAGCGAATATTGGAATATGAGGCTAGATCAATTAGAGTGCGGGGTTTTCACAACAGATGCAGAAGTTGCTTGGCGAGGAAATGGTGTGAATGTCACATCTAAATCAATATCTATAGATAAACTCGAACAATGGCGAAGAAGCTATCACAGTAGTGAAAAATTTTTATCTCATCAAGATGGGTCAAAGTTTGAGGAAAGGTTGAATTTGAAAGGTTGAACGAAGACCCAAATATAGTTATTACAGTGAATGGTGTATGGGGCATAAAAGTAATTAACAATGCCACATACACCAACCCAGATAATTTCTCTGGGTTTTCCTTCCCATCAATTTTTACTGCCAAACATAGATAAGGACAAACAAAATAATCCAGATAACATCGACGAAGTGCCAAAACAATGAGGTTGCATTTACGCCGTAGTGACCTGTATCGTAATTGCCAGGTAGGAAAGAACGTACCAAAATTATCAACTGCAACAAAATACCTGTGAAAACGTGCAAACCGTGGAAGCCTGTAAGCAGATAGAATGTACTACCAAATACGCCGGAGGTGAAACCAAAGGTGAGACCGTTCCATTCAATCGCCTGTCCAACTAAAAAGTAAGTTCCCATCGCCATTGTTGCCAAGAGAAATAGGCGAAATTTCACTAAGTCATGGCGTTGAAGGGCGTGTTCTGCTAAGTAAATTACAAAGCTACTAGCAACAAGAATTACTGTGTTGATTGCCGGTTCTTTTACTTCTAGTCCAGAAACACCTGCTGGTAGCCAATTAGGTGTTGTTGTTTTGTAGATGGCATATCCGGCGAAAAAACTTAAGAAAATGACGCTTTCTGACAGCAGGAAGACAATGAAGCCAAACATTTTATTGCCTTCTTCGTCGTGGCTGTGTTCTGCGCTTGTCTGGTGCAATTCATTTGAATTGATATAACTGTCCATTGGTGGATTTTGCTTTTAGCTTGAGGGGGAATTTGAAACGCAAAGGAGAGGCAGTCTTGGGGGTTTCCCCCATGAGCGACTGCCGTCGCAAAGGGAAGCGCAGAGGTACGCAGAGAGTTTTTGCGTATTTCTGCGTTAATCTGGGCTTGTCAATATTGATTGGCTGTTTTCGCGTAGGTTAGCTGTCAACGGTTCTGATTTACCATAGCCGTAGGGTTCGGAGATGATGATGGGAGTTTCTTCAAAGTTTTCTACTGGGGGTGGTGAAGAAACTAACCACTCTAGTCCAATTGCTCGCCAAGGATTAGCAGGTGCTTTCTCGCCTTGCATCCAAGAAATCACCATATTGAAAATGAAGGGCAAGGTGGACATTCCCAATAGGAATCCGCCGAGGCTAGCGATGACATTCCAGAATTGATACTCTGGGGCGTAGGAAGCAACTCGGCGTAACATTCCTTGCAATCCTAATGGGTGCATGGGCAAAAAGTTGAGATTTGTGCCAATGAATGCTAGCCAGAAGTGGATTTTACCCCAGCTTTCCGAGTACATCCGCCCGGTCATTTTGGGGAACCAGTGATAGATGGCAGCATACAAGCCCATCGTCACAGTGCCGTAGAGAACGTAGTGGAAGTGTCCCACCACAAAGTAAGTGTTATTAACGTGGACATCCACAGGCACAGAGGAAAGCATGATGCCTGTGATACCTGCGAAGACAAACATGATCAATGCACCCAGGGCGAACAGCATCGGTGTATGTAGTCGCAATTTACCGCCCCAAATAGTTGCCACCCAAGCAAATACTTTAATACCTGTGGGGACAGACACGCACATTGTTGTCAGCATGAAAATCAACCGCATCCAACCTGGTGTACCGCTGACATACATGTGGTGTACCCAAACGATACCGCTGACTACGGCAATCAAGATCGATGAAACGGCAACTACTTTGTAACCAAATAGGGGTTTACGTGAATAAACTGGGAAGATTTCTGAGAAAATCGCAAAGACGGGCAAAATAATCACGTAAACGGCGGGGTGAGAGTAGAACCAGAAGTAATGTTGGAACATAACTGGATTCCCACCCTTAGCGGGGTCAAAAAAGCTCGTGCCAACTGTGAGGTCGAGTAGCAGCATCACCGCGCCTGCTGTCAGTGCAGGTAGTCCGAATAGTTGGATAATCTGAGCGCTAAATACTCCCCAGACAAACAGAGGCATTCGGAAGAAGCCCATTCCTGGGGCCCGCATCTTGACGATTGTGGTGACAAAGTTCACTGCCCCCATAATTGAGGATACGCCAGATATTGCTACCGCCAAGAGCCAGATAACTTGACCATTAATTAAGTTACCTGTGGGATTCTGGAGACTGACTGGCGGGTAAGACCACCAGCCGGCTTGGGCTGGGCCACCAGGAACAAAGAAGCTACCCATCATCAAAATCCCAACTACTGGCACCATCCAAAAGGCGACGGCATTCAGGCGGGGAAATGCCATATCTCGCGCCCCAATCATCAGGGGTACTAGATAGTTGGCAAAACCAACTAGTGAGGGAAATGTCCACAAAAACAGCATCACAGTGCCGTGCATGGTGAACATCCCGTTGTAGACGGTGCGATCGACTAAATCTGATTCGGGTGTCATCAGTTCTCCCCGCATCACCATCGCAAAGATACCGCCGACGAGAAAGAAGAAGAATGAGGTAACAAGATACTGGATACCAATAACTTTATGGTCGGTACTAAAGCTGAAGTATTCTTTCCAGTTACTTGGAGATTCGTGCTTGGGCTTCTCATTAGGGAGAAGTATGCCTTCAATAGGAATATTAGTCATCGGTTACTTTCCTTTCAACCAGGAGAATTGACTAGAGGAGGTGCAGCAGGTGGAACTGTAACCCAACCAGTTTGGACTGATTGATTGGATGTTTGAGCATACTCAGAAGCCGCTTGATTCTTTGCTGGAGATGGCTTTTGGGTTGCAGCTTGCGCTAGCCACTGCTGATAATCTTCAGGAGATTCAACGATTACATTCGCTTGCATGGTCGCAAAGTATGTACCGCTATATTGGGAATCGGTCAATCGGTATTGTCCGGCAAGGATGGGAGTAAATTCAAAGTCGATCGCATGGTTGGGAATAATATCCTGCTTGAGGCGGAACGCAGGAATATAGAAGCCGTGGAGAACATCCTGTGATTTCAGTGCTAAACGTACCCGGCGATCGCTTGGCAAATGCAATTCGGTACTGGTAATATCTCTCTCTGGGTAGTGAAAAACCCATGCCCACTGTTTAGCTAGTACGTCAATTTTCTCAACAGGTTCTGCTAAGGCGTTAGCTGGTGCTGCATAAGCTGATTCCATTGCCAGCGGATTATGCAGATGAACTAGTTCTGATGGGCCTTGAATTCCCATTTGTTCATAAACTTGGTAGCTGTAGCCTGCAATCCAAAATACCAAGAGAATTGGGATTGCTGTCCAGACAACTTCTAAGGTGACATTACCTTCAATCGGGGGACCGTCAGTGAAGTCATCTTTGACTGCCCGATGGAAGATGACAGAATACATCAGAGTACTTGTTACTCCCAAGAAGATGAAGGCACCGAGGGTTACTAAGAAGCTAATCAAATCATCAATTAGTTGGGATTCGGCTGCTGCTTGGGGGGGAAGCCAGGAGTAAGCCTGCTTGCCGATCCAGAGACTAGTAGCAGTCACTGCGATCGCGCCTGTAAGCAGCGTCAAAATATTTAAAATCTTCTGGATTTTCATCATTGGTCATTGGTCATTGGTCATTGGTCATTGGTCATTGGTCATTGGTCATTAGTCATTAGTCATTAGTCATTGGTCATTGGTTAGTAACTTTAAATAAATGACAAATGACAAAGGACAATTGACTAATGACTTACTTGAGTGTTGTGTTCAGGTCTTGACCTAATCGCAGTAAATTATCTGCTGTATTGTGTACGCCAAATTCGGTGGCTAGTTGCGCTCCTAGTGTGCCGTGGATGTACATAATGAACATGATTGCTATGCCTGCGAACAGATAGATCCATTGCACTTCTCTATCTGTCTGTTTATATTCTTGTTTGCCCCAAACGAAGCGCTGCCATGCTCTCCAGATGGTCATGCCAACAATCAACGCTAATAAGAACACACCACCCATACTATGCCAGAGCATAGTTTCCATTGCCTGCAATCCCCAGGCACTCTTGATATCAGCTGGTGGTGTTGCCAATAGCATTTCGTAAAAGCCTGCCCCTACAGTGAAAAATGTAATAATGCTGCAAGCTAAAATGTTGTACCAACCAACATCAAATAAGTTGTTACGTTCCACAGTAATTGCCAAAAATTTGAAAACCCATTTTTCAAACGGGAACAGAACACCAACGATATCAAAGGTCATGCCAATGATGAACAAACCTATTGTCAGATGGACTAAGTTGGGATGAATGGGAATTGTGTAAGGTAATCCGTTTGCGCCTAAAGAGCCGCTCAATTGGTCAATTAATTCTGAGTTCATCGCAACAAACCATCCTTTACTGCTTCCACAACTGGCACGGTATGCAATCCATATACCCAAACAAGCTCATCTCCGAGATATACCTGCAAGCCAACTATCAGGGTTAAAACTAGTCCGGCTCCCAAATAATAAATCGATACTTTTTGCGGATTACGGGCACGAATTACATAGCGCCAAGCTGTAATCGCTGTGATAATTCCTGAAAGCGACCAACCAATTAGCGTATGTAAATTCAGCACCGATTTCGCTAGGCTGTAAGGCTGTGCTAATCCCGCTTCAAACTGACCAAAAATAATCGCGACGAAGATGGCGATCGTGGCAACTAACATATTCCACCAACTCACCTCAAAAAGACCGGATTTACCAGTAAAATAGCCAATTACATCGCAGAAGAAGGAAAACAATACCATCGCAATTACGAAGTGAACAACGATGGGATGAACCGTATCTGGATAGGGCAAATTGTGGTCGTTCAAAGATGTCAAATACTCAAGCATCGTCTTCTCCTGGACATATCTACTGCACTTTGGTCAATCAATTTTGGATTTTGGATTGGCGATCGCACAGTCTTAGCGAGCGTCTTTTAGATTTATTCCGTCCCAGACGAGATATAAACTAGAAGACTCTAATCAAAAATCTAAAATCGCTAGTCAAGCTTCAATAATTGATGGATACTTACTAACATCACTACAAGTATCCATCTATAATTGACCCAATTCTGTTCAATATCTGCGCGATGCAACACGCTTAATCATGTCTTAGCTTTTTGTCGCCAAATCTGGTTAAATTGCCTACATAAAATAATTTTGGTTTTGATTCATTTCCTTATGCCAATAGTCTGCAACAGCAATTCTTGATGTAGCTAAATCAAATTGCTGTCATTTGTTGATTTGCTTAACCTATCTTTTAGCTTAAGTAAATTTTTATGAATTGTCAAAACAATAAAGAGCAATTTTTTAAAAGTTAGTAAGTTAACAAAAAACGTTTTTCAAAATGTAGTTTTTCTTGCATTATTTTAAATATAAAAAAATCCTAATACAAAATTTACCTGTAAGGTATTTCACAATAATCAAACATTTGTTTGTGATGTAAATAACAAAAATATTTAAACCACTCAAAAAGCTCTTTAAAATGAGAAAAGTAAGGAATCAAGGTTAAGTTAGAATTCATAAATACAGTTTATTGCAACAGGTTCGCTTTTTTACTTTGATATTATTTTCATAATTCTTTCATTTTTATCTTAATTCTGCTAAAGTGAGACAAAAGTGAGAAGATTATGAGATTGCTATTATGAGATTTAATATCAATAACTTTCAGATGCAACTACACGGACAAAAATTGGCTGTAGCGTCTGGGCTGCTATTGGGGCTATGTTTGAGTGGGTGTAGCCCGTCAACCTCTAATTCTCAACCACAGTTAAGTCCAAACCCAGCCACAAGTACCACCACCAACCTAGATAAAAAAGGTAAAAAAGTAGTTCTTACCACCTTTACAGTTATTGCAGATATGGCGCAAAACGTGGCGGGAGACAAGGCAATTGTTGAATCTCTCACCAAACCAGGGGCAGAAATTCATGGTTATGAACCAACTCCTAGCGATTTGGTAAGGGCGCAAAAAGCAGACCTAATTTTGAATAATGGTCTAAATTTAGAGCGTTGGGCACAGAAATTGTATAACAGCGTCCCTAATGTACCTCACGTTACTCTAAGTGAGGGAATTAAACCTATAGAAATTACGGAGGATGCTTATAAAGGGAAACCTAATCCCCATGCTTGGATGTCACCACAAAATGCCTTAATTTACGTAGAGAATATTCGCAAGGCATTAGTTAATTTAGACTCAGCGAATGCAGAGACTTATAATACCAATGCCAAAGCATACAGCCAAAAAATTAAAGAAGTTGATGAGAAACTGCGAAAAAGCGTGTCGGTAGTTCCAGCAGACAAGCGCTACATGGTAAGCTGTGAAGGCGCGTTCTCATACGTCACCCGCGATTATAGCTTGAAAGAAGCTTATCTCTGGGCAGTCAACTCTGAACAACAAGCTACTCCCAAACAGCTAGAAAAAGTCATTGATATAGTTAAAAAAAATAAAATACCTGTAGTTTTCTGTGAAAGTACAGTAAACGATGGAGCGCAACGTCAGGTAGCTAGAGAATCAGGAGCAAGGTTTGGTGGAGTATTTTATGTTGATTCCCTGTCTCCGGCAAACGGGCCAGCACCAACTTATCTCAAGTTGCTAGAACTTAATATTAATACTCTAACTCAGGGATTAGAGGAAAAGTGAGCAAGTATGTAAGAATAAATTTAATTATTTAAAATTAGGCTGTAGTAAGGATTTTAGTCCTATTTTGTTCTCTGTAAAACATTACGTGTTCGCAAAAATGCTGGAGTCACTTACTACAAACTAATGATTAATCTTAGAGGTAATTTTTAGTGAAATCTATTAGTATTGATGTCGAAAATTTGACAGTTGCCTACCACGGTAAAGTTGCTTTACATGGTGCTTATTTGCAAATTCAAGCAGGTTCAATTAGTGGTTTAGTGGGGATGAATGGTAGTGGTAAATCAACCCTATTTAAGGCGATCATGGGTTTTTTGAAGCCAGTTACAGGACAGGTTTTGATTAATGGCTTACCGATAAAAACTGTACAGAAAAAAAGCTTGGTTGCTTATGTACCACAGTCAGAAGAGGTGGACTGGAATTTTCCAGTCAGTGTCCATGATGTGGTGATGATGGGGCGCTACGGGTACATGAATATACTGCGAATTCCGTCAGCGAAAGATCAAAGAGTGGTGAGGGAGAGTTTGGAAAGAGTGCAAATGTGGTCAATGCGCGATCGCCAAATAGGAGAACTCTCTGGTGGACAGAAAAAACGTGCCTTTCTCGCCCGTGCTTTAGCACAACAAGGAACAGTTTTGCTATTAGATGAACCTTTCACCGGGGTAGATATCAAAACAGAAAAAGCGATGATTGACTTATTGCTGGAATTGCGAGAAGAAGGCCATACAATTTTGATTTCTACCCATGATTTAGCCTCTATCACTACTTTCTGTGACCAAGTAGTACTCATTAACCGTACTATTTTAGCTTATGGAAATACATCTGAAGTTTTCACAGAAGAGAATCTGTCACGCACTTTTGGTGGTTCTCTTGGAGATTTATCTCTCAGCAAAAGTCAGATAATCCGTGGAAATCAAAATGAATCTGATTGAATTGATAAATGTCAATTGATATTGCTTGGATTAAAGTTATAAAAATATGAATACTCTCGCATTATTAGATTGGTTAACCACACCCCTACAGCATGAATTCATGGTGAAGGCAATTTGTGTAAGTGCCTTAGTTGGGGTAGTCTGTTCTGTTTTATCTTGTTTTATGACCCTCAAAGGTTGGGCATTGATGGGAGATGCTGTTTCCCATGCGGTAATGCCTGGGGTAGTAATTGCTTATGTTTTAAATATTCCTTTTGCTGTGGGCGCTTTTGTTTTTGGAGTGGGTTCAGTTATTGCGATCGGTTATATTAAAGCGAAGACGAGAATTAAAGAAGATACTGTCATCGGACTTGTATTTACAGGATTTTTCGCTCTTGGTTTGGTACTAGTTTCCAAAACTCCAAGCAGCGTAGACTTGACGCATATTTTGTTTGGAAATGTCTTGGGGATTTCTAATGAAGACATTATCCAAACGGTGATTATTAGCGTAATTACTTTAGTAACAATAGCTATTTTACGCAAAGACCTCCTATTATTTTGTTTTGACCCCACTCATGCACGTTCCATTGGCTTGAACACAGGAGTGCTGCACTATATTTTACTATCATTACTGTCGCTAACTGCTGTCGCCGGACTCCAGACAGTAGGAATTATTTTGGTTGTAGCGATGTTAGTTACTCCGGGAGCAACGGCTTATTTATTAACAGACCGTTTCGACCACATGATACTAATTGCAATGGCATCAGGCGTATTTTCTAGTGTTATGGGGACTTACATCAGCTATCATATCGATGGTGCAACAGGGGGTTGCATAGTTGTGTTGCAAACCTTGTTGTTTGTCATAGCAATGATTTTTGCACCTAAACATGGGTTACTGGTAAGAGCAAAGAAGCAAGAAAACACTGACTGATTCAGTATGAAATAGCCTTTGCTATTTACGTAACCCCCATTCCGCAGGTGTGAGGGCGAAACAAGTGTCATTTCAAATTGTGGTAATTGGTACTTCTTTAGGCGGATTATCAGCATTGAAAATCGTCCTGGGGAATTTACCATCAGACTTCCATGTGCCGATCGCGATCGTGCAACACCGTCACAAAGAGTCTAGCAAAACACTGCAGGATTTATTACAAGAATCCACTTTATTGAAAATTCAAGAAGTGGAAGACAAGGACGAAATACTACCGGGACATATCTACATAGCCCCAGCAGATTATCACTTACTGGTTGAACCAGGTCACTTTGCCCTTTCGACTGATGAGCCTGTTTCTTATGCTAGACCATCTATTGATGTGCTGTTTGAGTCGGCAGCCGATGTCTACACAGAGCAAGTTATTGGTGTAATATTGACAGGAGCAAACCAAGATGGTGTGCAAGGTCTTAAGAAAATAAAAGCGCGGGGAGGAATTACCATTGTACAAGAACCTGCCACAGCTGAAAGCGACATTATGCCAGAGGCAGCAATTTCTGCTATTACAGTAGACTGGATTTTGACGCTCTCAAACATTGCTTCCCAGATGGTCAAGCTTTGTCAATTATCACAGAAAGAAACCGATGCAGATGGAATCCAAAGTCAACATCCTCCTAGTAGATGATAAACTAGAAAATTTGCTGGCACTAGAGGCAATCCTAGAAAAACTAGGGGAGAATCTCGTGAGAGCTACTTCTGGGGAAGAAGCTTTGAGGTGTCTGCTGCATCAAGACTTTGCAGTCATTTTGCTGGATGTGCAAATGCCAGGGATGGATGGCTTTGAAACTGCTACCTTAATTCGCAATCGGGGGCGATCGCGTCACACTCCAATTATCTTTCTCACCGCCTTTAGCACCAGCGACCAAATGCTGTTTAAAGGTTATGCCTTGGGTGCAGTTGATTATTTGCTCAAACCACTAGACCCCAATATCTTGACTTCTAAAGTCACAGTATTTGTAGAACTATTTAAGAAAACAGAAGCCGTCAAGCAACAAACAGCGCAGCTGGTAGCTGTGAATACCGAACTCAGGCAAAGTGAAGAACGATTCCGATCGCTAAGTACCTGCTCACCCGTTGGCATTTTTGAAACTGATACCGAAGGCGACTGTAAATATACTAATCCCCGCTATCAGGCAATTTGTGGCTTGAAAGCGGCAGAAAGTTTAGAAAAGAGATGGCTGGAATCTGTTCATCCAGAAGACAAAGAACGAGCGATCGCTAGTTGGTCTGCTTACATTTGTGAAGGTCGGGAATACTCAGAAGAATTTCGCTTTCAAGCTGCTCACGGTAACATTCGTTGGGTTCAAGTTCGTTCATCACCGATGCTTTCCAGTCAAGGAGACTTGTTGGGTTATGTAGGCACTCTTGAAGATATTACCGAACGCAAGCAAGCAGAAGAAGTCCGCGCTCAAGTGATTCGCGAACAAACGGCAAGACAGGAAGCAGAAGCCGCGAATCGAATGAAAGATGAGTTTCTAGCTGTTCTCTCCCACGAACTCCGCACACCTCTAACCTCGATGCTCGGCTGGTCAAAAATCCTCCGCACCAAGAAACTTGACGAAAAAGCCACTTCCCGCGCCTTGGAGGCGATCGAACGCAACGCTATATCTCAGATGCAACTAATTGAGGATATCTTGGACGTATCCCGGATTATCCGCGGTCAGTTGCGCTTAAACGTATCGGCAGTGAATCTAATCTCGGTGATGGAGGCAGCTTTAGAGGCAGTGCGTCCCCTAGCAGAGCCAAAAGATATTCAATTAAATACTGTGCTGGATACTTCGATCGGGTCAGTCTATGGCGATCCAGCCCGTTTACAGCAAATTGTCTGGAATCTACTAACTAATGCAATAAAGTTTACCCCTAAAGGCGGTAGGGTAGAAGTCAGGCTGTCAAAGCATTTTGGATTGCCGATTTCAGGCTTTCCTGCGGAACGCTACGCGAACGGTGTGAGCGCTACTTCCACAAGCCTCAGTACAACCCAGTCGAACGATTTTGGATTTGAATCTCATAGTGAAAATTTAGACTCTTCAAACACTGAAGAAAGCAATAATCCAAAATCCGTTTTGGAAAATTCTGATGGTCGGGAGCCGAGTTTTAAACTTTCTGCAAAATCTCAAAATTCAAAATCCCACTATGCCCAAATTCAAGTTAACGATACAGGCATTGGTATCAGTTCCGAGTTTTTACCCAAAGTATTTGAGCGTTTTCGGCAAGCAGACAGCACCACAACGCGATCGCACAATGGATTAGGACTAGGATTAGCGATCGTCCGTCATCTAGTAGAACTACACAAAGGGACAATTTTTGCCCAAAGTTTAGGCACTGGGCAAGGAGCAACCTTTACTGTAAGACTACCGCTCTTACAAGACAATAGAGGAAA
Source organism: Nostoc sp. (assembly GCF_036917415.1). GTDB lineage: Bacteria > Cyanobacteriota > Cyanobacteriia > Cyanobacteriales > Nostocaceae > Nostoc. The sequence goes on from NZ_JBALDJ010000007.1 coordinate 83,185, forward strand.
TCGAGAAGCAACAGGAAAAATTTCCTCTTCTGTAGCATCTACGCCCCTTGCTGGATTAAGAGTTTTAGTTGTAGATGATCAAACAGATACCCGTAACTTTCTCAATTTTATGTTTGAGGAGTATGGGGCTTTTGCCACTGCGGTAGGATCAGTTGATGAAGCCCTAGTAGTACTTGAACAAGCAAAACCAGATATCCTGATTAGCAACATCGGTTTGTCAGAGCAAGATGGTTATACATTAATTAGGAAACTGCGATCTTTAGAACCAGAAAAAGGCGGACGCATCCCCGCGATCGCTTTAACAGCATACACGCGAGAAGAAGACCGCTTGGAAGCGCTAAGAGCAGGGTTTCAGCAGCATTTATCTAAGCCAATTGACCCCAATAAGTTGATTTCTGCGGTTGTCAATGTATTAGAACTGCCTATTGAAGTTCCAGTGAGTTGATTTGGAATTAGGGAGTAGAGGAAGCAGGGACAAGGGGACTTAAGTGAGAACTTGCAACAAGTCTTTCCCTTTGTCCCCAATTCTCATTATCCCCATGCCCAATGCCCAATTAAGATGAAGTTAGAGCATGTTTTTTGAGTTCGTCTAGAGAAACCACTTCCAAAGCTCTAGCATGGGTTGCTGAAAGTATTACAGGTGGAGCAAGACCAGCTTCTAGAGCTTCTTGCCAGCGAGAAGCACACAAACACCAGCGATCGCCAGGTTTCAATCCAGGAAAATTAAAATCAGGAACAGCTGTGCTGAGGTCATTGCCTTGCGATTTGGTGAACTCCAGGAATTCTGATGTTACTTGGGCACATACGACATGCGACCCGAAATCCTGACCACCTGTACGACAAAAACCGTCGCGGTAAAACCCAGTCACGGGAGAAGTACAGCAAACCTCTAGGTTTCCATCGATTACATTTTTAGCGTCTGTCATCGTTAATTCGTTGTACTTGATTTTTCCACTTAATATAAGCTTATATTTATTGTCAGTTCCCTGGTTGAATTAAAATCGCTATACATAATTAATGAATTCCGAAAAGCAGGGAATTCTAAAATCACTTGTATTAAAATCGCTACAAATAAACCTCTCAGCAGAATATTTAAGAGCGATCGCTCTCAGTTTAAATAAAAACCCCTGGCTAACTACCAGGGGTAATGCAAGTCAGTACTTTTCGCATGGAATGTATCCTACTCCAATACCATAGCAACCCTCTAATTTACAGATATGCCATTTTGCCAAACAAAAAAAGCCCTCAGTGGTAAGCTGAGGGTTAATTTTTTTAGAATAGCGGTAATATACAAAGCTATTATTCCCAGATAAATAAGCAAATAATTAATTTGGTGTAATACAGGAGTCAGTCTTTACAATCGAGGTGGCTTCTGACCATCAGAATTTATTGTTTCCTTTTCTACGAAAGACTGTGCGAACAGAGGATTACTCCCGTTGAGCAATCGATATAAATCAGACACCGATTCTAAAGAGCCATATAACCAGATATGTGATGTCATACATAAAGATAACTTTGGCGTATTCTTACCTCGTTGTTTGCTTTCAAATAAGCAAAACTAATAACTTGCATCAGGTTTACTGAAGTAATAAAACTTGATTAAAAATTGTAAAGCAGTGTAAAGTAGTTTCACAGGCAAAGACAAAACCGCCTGATTCATAAACAACCGCAATCATCAAACCATGACAACAACCTTACAACAGCGCTCAAGCGCCAACGTATGGGATCGATTCTGCGAATGGATCACCAGCACCAATAACCGGATCTACATCGGTTGGTTCGGCGTAGTAAT
>NZ_JBALDJ010000008.1:0-28345 GCF_036917415.1 Nostoc sp.
AGCCAATAGAAACTTTTCCCCTTGAGTGTCCTTTCACTATTGAACAAGTTCTTAATCCTGAATTCCTCTAAGTTAGACTGCTGAGACTCAGTAAGTAGGCATAATTAAAAATAAAATAAAATTTTAGTTCGTAGTAAGTGATTCATCGCTCAAAACAAAGATTATCAGCTTCCTCAAGGTGGAAGAACATTGCTGTAATTTTAGATCGTGGGTGCATAGGCTAGCAAAAACCACAGGCAATACGGTTCGGATAAGATCCCCCCGCCTGTGGCGACCCCCTTAAAAAGGGGGTAATTAGAAGAAAAAGCCCCCCTTTTTAAGGGGGGTTGGGCAGGGTGGTTTCATACGAAAAAAGAAAAATACATAAGTCTTGATTTCTCGTGAAAGTGGCATGGCTTTTTCCCTCACTTCCATTCCTCTCCCCCACGGGGGGAGAGGCTTTGAAACCCAGTTTTAATTTTTCTTTGCTTGTATGAAACCACCCTGCTTTTTAAGGGGGGTTGGGGGGATCTTCGAGAGATAAACACGTTAACCGAACCGTATTGAAACCACAGGCATCGCACATTCATCGCAAACTTAATAATATTGATGATATCTATCCACCTCTGACTTTTTATTGCGATAATTCCCAAGGGGGACGCGCTCTCCACTGGTTAGTCAAAGGGGGATAGATGACACTCAAGCGGTTGGTTTTATTTTTTGTGCTGACGCCGATAGCAGTTCTATTGGCGGTTTCGGCTTTATTCGGTAGTTGGCAAGAACCTCAATTTCAAAGCCGCCTAGAACTATACCAAACAAATATTGCTTTACAAGCCCAAGCTTGGCAATCAGAAGATAGCGGTGATGACAAACTCCAGGCGATTCAAGAAGCAATACTTGGTGAGCAACCCCTAGAAAGTGCTACAAAGCAGTACCAGGAGGCGCGTCAATCAGTTCAAGCTAATTTAGACAAAGTTAACAACAAACTTGCACAATTACGCTCTCAAGCTGAAATAACTCCCACGCCTCCGAAACCTCTACCGGATGCTCCTCCCACTATTGAAACGTCTAAACAGGGAGAGCAACAGTTACAACAGTCTTTTAAGCAATTACAAAAATTACTGGCTGAATTAGACCTGCGTTTGGGAATTTTACAAGCACAGCAAGGACAGACGGATACAGCCTTCAAGACTTGGAGCGAATTACAACAACGCTCAGATATTAATCCAGGGTTTGGGGAAACCGCCGCTGTATTGACTGGACTGTGGAGCAATCCTCCCCGTATCCTCCCAAATGGTCAAGAACCAATTCAAAAGAATTTAGAAGGTTGGTTTCGCTCTACTGCTTTGGTTAAGTTATACCAACTCCAGCAACGACAAGATGCGTTATCAGCAGTAAAAGCGGCACAACAAGAATCTTCTGCTCAAGCAGTGGTGAAATTGGCGGTTATTGGCACTATTCCCACTTTGGCAGCTTTAATTGGTCTCATACTGCTGATTTTATTATTTGCTCAACGCTTGTTGAAAGGAAAAACCTCTTTATTAGCTCAAAATGCTGATATCCCTTGGTCAACGCCTTGGGGTGGTGAAACGGTTTTGCAGGTTTTTATTATCGGCTTTTTCTTTATGGGGCAAATTTTTGTGCCCTTGGTAATATCGCTGCTACCCATCCCGCGTCCCATTGTAGATGTGCGACTTCAGGCGTTTTCTGTGTTGGTTAGTTATTTCTTGGTAGCATTAGGTGCGCTGTTAGTGCTGTATTTCTCTCTCAAGCGCTTTTTTCCACTACCAGAATTCTGGTTTCGCTTCCGTTTTCAAGATAACTGGTTTTTGTGGGGACTGGGAGGCTATTGCACGGCTTTACCTGTAGTTGTGGTGGTATCTTTGATTAATCAGCAGCTATGGCAAGGACAGGGTGGGAGTAATCCTCTGTTGCAACTAGCGTTGGAAAGCCAAGATGGTATAGCACTTGGCATATTTTTCTCCACAGCTGCGATCGCCGCTCCATTTTTTGAAGAAATCCTATTTCGCGGTTTTTTGTTACCCTCTCTAACTCGTTACTTACCCGTCTGGGGATCGATTCTGATCAGTAGTTTGTTGTTTGCGATCGCTCACCTCAGCTTATCGGAAATTCTGCCCCTAACCGCATTGGGCATTGTGTTGGGAGTAGTTTACACGCGATCGCGCAATCTCCTCGCTCCTATGCTCCTCCACAGTCTTTGGAATAGTGGTACACTATTAAGCTTGTTTGTTTTAGGTAGTAATTAAAACAAGTATGTTACTGTTGCCAAAAACAAAAATATCTGATTTTATCTGCATAGGTAGAGACAATTTACTAGTAATAATTGGTTATAAGCATAAATACTAGCTGAAAACCCAATTAAGATAATGGCAAAAGCAAATTAAAGAATGCTATTAACATAGACAACAAACTATCTAGTTAAGCATTTATTCTCATTCGGGTAGATTTTAGCCATTTTCGAGATATTAATTGTCTTCTTGAACCATTTTTAGCCGTCATAAATTGGAATGCAATTCTGGTTTGCGCTCATGGAAGTGGGATCGGTAACTAAAAAGCGGTTAGAAAGATATGGAAGATGCCTTTTGCGCTTCTAAATTCCCACTAGCCACACAGTTATCTTGTCATTGGTGCAATGGCGTTTCACTTCTGCTGTCAGCAATTTCTACGACGGGCTATTCGGCGTCGCAAAAGAATCCGGAAATAATACTGATGGACTTGTAAAAAGTGGTGTATGTAGCAGCTTTTGCTGATTATTTAAGATTGATTCTGCTCAAGATAAACGCCTGAGCGAAAAATCTGCAAAACTGCTGCATCAGGGTTTGCGATCGTCAAATCCACCAAAAGTCATCAAGGAGCGCCAGATCGGCTTATACTGCAAAACATCTTGGCGTCTCCTCTGGAATAGAAGCACGCTGATTTTAATTATTCATCTTGGGACTTACTTATACTGAAAAAATTAAAAATCTATTTATTAAGCAAGTAAATGTATTTGCTTCCATTACAATAAAGACTTTATTTTTATACTCACTTATCAAGGAGCAGCACTTATATGGCAAATCTTAACCCCAGTCACCCTACCAAACAACTTCTAGCTGGTTACTGTGGCATTATCCTGGGAGCGTTTGGGGTTCATAAGTTTATTTTAGGATACGCCTCGGAAGGCTTTATTATGTTAGTGATTTCTGTAGTTGGGGGTTCTTTCACCTACGGGGTTGCCTTGTTAATTATGCAACTTGTAGGTTTAATTGAAGGCATGATCTACTTAAATAAATCCCCTGAAGAATTTGTAAACACCTATTTTGTGAACAAGCAGGGCTGGTTCTAGTGCAAGAATAGCCTTCTTACTGGAAGCAGAGGATAACACACGCTTCCAAGCTTAGGATTACAGCAAAAGCGCGGGGATAAAGGGCAGCGAGCGACAAAAGAAACATCTTTTTTCCCTTCCGCTTCACCCTTTACCTTTAGCAGAAGTTATACAGCACTTCTACCTCCTATATTTATTTTTATTGATATGCTCATTCTCAAACCTAAACAGCTTAACTGGGCAATGTTCTTCTTGTTAGGCTTAGGATATTTTAGTGTTATGTCTCATTTAGAAATCAACTATTTCTTAAAAAACCTGATTGCGATCGCGCCAATGCAGGTGGTAGCTATTATCTATGTGACTTATCTACGCTGGAGCCGTCAACCACCTATGGGGAAATTCAAAATTCCAAATCAACAAAGTTCAGATCCGCCACCAAACTTCTAAGCGCCGCAAACCGACGCTCAGAGTCAAGGGAAGCCGCCGCTCCGACTTCCTTCAAAATTAAAAATTCATGTAAAATCCTTTTGAGTTAGCATTACATACAAGGTGTTTAAATTATCTTCTTCGAGAAGATGCTAGCTTCTTGTTTATAAGTAAGCCACCAAATCCAAAGAATGCCAGAGCAAGGTTAGTACTGCCTTATTCAATTCTGAATTCTGGCTCCTGACTCCTGAATTCTGTTTGATAAATCTATTACCTCTGCTTGATAAAGTAAAACTTAAAACTTTAAAATGTGACAGACCACGTAAAAAACTTAAGGTAATGGTTGCTGATAAAGGTTAGGATTCACTCATAAAAACGTGCTGCCCTACGTAAGCAGGGTATTCGACCCCAAATACCAAAACTGGTATGGAAAATCAATAAAAATAGAGGTAGGCTGATTAAAATCGCCGTTCCAAAATTTCAATAGGAACGTTGTTTTGCTTGGTATCAACGTAAATATCGTCGTCTAGCCATTCGTTAGGAACAATAAAGTATATTTTAATACATTAATTGAACTTGCTCCTATTCATATCTGGATTCAATAAATCTTATTAGTGGGATAGGTTCAGATAAATCTGGGAACTAGGAACGTTGAATTAGAGTGCAGCGATAGTCATTGACCCTCAGCAAGATACGATAAATTAAGAAATTTAATAGGGTTGACATACAGTCGTAGTTCCATATTTCGCCTACGCTCAAATTAGAGACGCTTTTAGTCAGGCGTTGAATTTCTGTAGCGAATCTAAACACAAGCCATGCAACTTGTCCCAAAAACTAAGCCAGTCCTAGAACTTGACCCAATCCTAGAGAAGATTATTCTAGATGTTGGGGGTATGAAGTGTGCTGGGTGTGTAAACGCAGTAGAGCGACAGCTGACCCAACATCCAGGAGTCAAGAGTGCCTGTGTGAACCTGGCCACAGAGGTAGCAGTTGTAGAGTCAGAAATTGGTGCAATAGATGCAGATGCACTAGCACAGAGATTAACAGCCGTTGGATTCCCGACTCAACCCCGAAAAGCTAATGGTATAGCAGGCGAAATATCGACCTTACCAAATCCAGCAGAACGACAACGCCGAGAAATGCGTTCTTCTCTATGGCAGTTGGCGATCGCTGCGGTGTTGCTGATATTGTCGGGAAGTGGACATTTTGGTAATCTTGGTAGCTCAGTGCTGCCAGTACTAAATAACATCTGGTTTCACTGTGGACTGGCGACAATAGCGCTGTTAATTCCCGGTCGCCCGATTTTAGTAGATGGCTGGTTGGGCTGGCGGCGAAATGCGCCTAACATGAATACCCTGGTGGGATTGGGAACGCTGACAGCCTACATTGCTAGTCTAGTAGCGCTGCTTTTTCCCCAATTGGGTTGGGAGTGCTTCTTTGACGAACCAGTAATGATGCTGGGCTTTATTCTCTTAGGAAGGACATTAGAGCAACAAGCTAGAGGTCGCGCCGCTGCCGCATTTAGGAAATTGCTAGCACTCCAGCCACTCTTAGCGCGATTGATTGCCAACCCAGAGAAAGCCGGAATGGGTTCTTCTAGTGTTGAGATTCCCGCTGAACAGGTGCGTGTCGGTGAATGCTTACAAGTGCTGCCAGGTGATAAAATCCCCGTTGATGGTGAAGTGGTGGTTGGTCAAACAACGGTCGATGAGTCAATGCTAACTGGGGAGGCAGTGCCAGTAATCAAGAAACCAGGAGATATGGTGACAGGAGGGACCTTAAACCAGTCAGGAGCGATCGCTATTCAAGCAACCCGGACTGGAAGTGATACAACTCTAGCTCAAATTGTTGCCCTAGTAGAAGCCGCCCAAACTCGGAAAGCCCCAGTACAGAAATTAGCAGATACAGTAGCAGGTTACTTTACCTACGGGGTACTAACAGCATCTCTATTGACATTTGTCTTTTGGTACTTTTTCGGTACTCACATCTGGACTGATATTACCATGTCTGGTGGCATGGAAATGATGAGCCACGCTCACCACTCTTCACTCCCAACTCCCCACTCAGCACTCCTAGTCAGTTTAAAACTAGCGATCGCAGTTATGGTAGTCGCCTGTCCCTGTGCTTTGGGACTTGCCACACCAACAGCTATTCTTGTTGGGACTGCTATGGGCGCAGAACGGGGGCTGTTAATCAAAGGTGGCGACGTTTTAGAAAGAATACACCAGTTAAACACCGTAGTATTTGATAAAACTGGCACTCTCACCACAGGTAATCCCATCGTCACAGATTGTCTGTTAATTGAGGAAATGAGGAATGAGGAGTGGGGAGTAGGGAGTAGTGAACCCCACTCGCTACTCCCCACTCGCTACTCCCTAATACAACTAGCAGCAGCCGTAGAAAGCGGTACTCATCATCCCCTAGCAAAAGCGATTCAGCAAGAAGCACAGCAGCAACAGTTATCTATTCCAGAGGCTGTAGACTTTCACACGGAACCAGGGCTAGGAGTATCTGCTGTGGTAGAGGACACAGTTGTATTGTTGGGTAACTGGGAATGGTTGAGTTGGCACGGCATTGCCATTAACGAAACCGCACAACAGGTAGTACAGGATTTGGCAACAGATGGTAAAACAGTCGTTTGTGTAGCAATTGGGGGAACTTTAGCCGGACTAATTGGTGTTTCTGATACCCTCAGATCGGATGCTCGATCCACTATAGACAAGTTGCGTCAGATGGGCTTACGGGTAATGTTGCTCAGTGGCGATCGCAAAGAAGCAGCTAGCGCCATAGCCAAACAATTAGGATTAGATAGCGCTGATGTAATCGCAGGTGTTCCCCCAGCTAAAAAAGCAGCGGCAATACAGTCTCTCCAGTTAGAAGGGACAAGGGGACAAGGAGACAAGGAGACAAAGAAAACTCCTCACTCAGTTGTGGCAATGGTAGGAGATGGAATCAACGATGCTCCAGCTTTATCCCAAGCAGATGTAGGAATTGCTTTACACTCCGGGACAGATGTGGCGATGGAAACTGCTGAAATTATTTTAATGCGCGATCGCCTAAACGATGTCGTCGAATCTATTCAGCTTAGTCGCGCCACCTTCAACAAAATCCGCCAAAATTTATTCTGGGCTTTTGCATATAATACACTTGGCATTCCTTTAGCAGCAGGTGTTTTATTCCCTAGTCTGGGTTTTGTGCTTAACCCATCTGGTGCTGCTGCATTAATGGCTTTTAGCTCTGTTAGCGTCGTCACCAACTCAATATTATTACGGCGATTTGCTTATCGTCTGTAGAATATTGCTTTACACGCTATAACCCAATACGCTTGGGTTAAGCATTTTTTCTCTTCTCTCTGTTTCCTCTGCGCCTCTGTGGTTCGTTAAAAAAGTTGACTTTGACAAAGAGTTTAAGCCTTAACCCAAGCGTATTGCGCTATAACCAGCTTTAATATCCCCACCAAATTTTTAATTTGGTGGTTAAGTTTCGTAGTGGCAAGTCTAAATATCTACTGATTCATTCAAAATTCTGAATTCTTCTTCAATCCCATATAAAGTTAAACTGAGTCGGTATTCAAGTTTTATCAGTTCACAAAGCTTTTTGAGACACTTACCAAAGCTATCATAGCTACTGGAGTAGAACGGCCATGTTCTACTCTTTCAAGGTATTATGCAATTTTAAAGCTTATTTAGATTAGCACCACAGACTGATGGTGCGCGAAAATGGCAAGATACGATACAAAACAAATCTTAATCAATTACAGTTCCACCGATTTGTCAATGGCAGCAGAAACCAATGAAAACCATCTACTGATTATTGAAGACGATCAAGGTCGCAAAGAATTTTCTCTAGAGCACCCTGTCTACTCTATTGGTAGAGACCGCGAATGTAATATCCGTTTAATGTCGCAGTTTGTCTCCCGCCGCCATGCCACATTAGTGAGATTGCCACGAGAGCATAATAGTCATAGCTACTATTACCGGATTGTAGATGGCGATGCCAAAGGTAAGCCTAGTTCCAACGGTTTGATGATTAATGGACGCAAGATACCAGCCCACGATCTCAGAAATGAGGACGAGATCGTTTTTGGGCCTCAAGTACGTGCCATTTATTACCTTTTAAGAAATACTCAGCGTTTAGGACAAACGGATTCGAGTGAGTACGACATTACACTAATAAACCCCGGTATGGCCGAGGATTTGGAGGAATAAGAGAGTGAATTATAACTACCAATCACAGTCTGATACTTCCACGGCTTAAAGCCGTGGAGTATGAATTCAATCGCCAAAGCTTATCCTGCAATACTTTCAATCAAATGCCAATGGCGGCTACTTTCAATAGCTTGCTTGATTAACTCAAACATTTGTCGGCAGTAATTATCTAGGTGAATTGGTAGTTCTTCATTTTTAATCACAATACTCATCCGGGTTTCTGTTTCAGTAGATTTTGATTTATCAATCAGTACTTCTACTGTTATTAATTTAGGAAAAGGAACATTTCCAGGAACCTCACGACCGATAATATATTCGGCTGTGTGATATTGAATATCCAACTGACAGTCCTGTAGAAGTTCTACAAGTAACGGTAACAGATGGTCACTAGGAACAGAAACAATAAATGAACAGGTATAGCGAGCCATAATAGCCCCAAGCCTTGCAACACTCTGTCCATCCTATAATACCGAAGTATCTAAATATAAAGTCATTAAAAAATCAAAGTTTTTGAGAGCAGGTACTACCAGATATCCAGTCAACAAAGAGGCAGGAGGCAGAAGGCAGGAGGGAAACCCCATAAATAAATTTGTATTTTTCTAACAAGGAAACCTTTTGTCTCGCGCTTTGTGTCTTGAAAAAAATCCTTTTACTCAATATTCCGATCCCATAGGGCAAAATATATTTTCTTCCTCCTGCCTCCTCCCTCCTGCCCTCTGACTTCTTTAATAAGCTGAAAGTTTGATCAAAAACTTTACAATAAAGCTTTGGCTGAGGTAGAAAATGAAAGTCGCAATTACTGGAGCAACAGGATTTGTTGGTAGTCGTTTGGTACAACGATTACACGGAGAAGGTCACAAAATAGTAGTATTAACTCGGAATACCACTTTTGCTCAAAAAGTTTTTCCATCTGAGGCTTTCCCTAATGTAGAAATTGTTGCCTATACACCAAATGCATCTGGTTCTTGGCAAAGTGCGATCGCTAGTTGTGATGGCGTAGTTAATTTGGCAGGAGAACCTATTGGTGAAGGACGCTGGACACCAGAACGGAAACAACAAATCCTCAATAGCCGAAAGTTAGGTACACAAAAAATAGTTGAAGCAATAGCCAACGCTAATCCTAAACTATCTGTGTTAATTAATGCTTCGGCTATTGGCTACTACGGCACCAGTGAAACTGCTACCTTTGATGAAACCAGTCTATCTGGTAACGATTTTCTTGCCCAAGTCTGCCAAGCTTGGGAAGCTGAGGCGAGAAAGGTAAAAGATGCTGGTGTGCGACTGGTAATTCTGCGTTTTGGGATTGTCTTGGGTAATGGTGGTGCTTTGGGTAAAATGATTCCACCTTTCAAACTCTTTGCTGGCGGCCCTATTGGCAGTGGTCGGCAGTGGTTCTCATGGATTCACGTAGACGATTTAGTTAACCTGATTTTGCAAGCTTTAACTAAACCGGAAATAGAAGGTGTATATAATGCCACTGCTCCTAATCCAGTTCGGATGGCAGATTTAAGCCAAACTTTGGGACAAGTGATGAATCGCCCTTCTTGGTTGCCTGTTCCTGCTTTTGCGATCGAAGCCCTTTTAGGAGACGGGGCTATAGTAGTTTTAGAAGGTCAGCAAGTTATCCCAAAACGCGCCGTGCAAACAGGCTTTGAGTACAAATATCCTAATTTGCAATCGGCATTAACACAAATTCTTAAATAGATTCAAAGGGACTGGGTACTGGGTACTGGGGATTGGGAACAAGAGGCTCCAGGGGCGGAGGGGAAAGACTTACTGCAACTTCCTTCTCCTCTACTCCCCTGCTTTTTTTCCAGTCCCCAGTCCCCAGTCCCCAGTCCCCAGTCCCTTGACTATTGACTAGAAAGAAATTTTTTGGAAACCCAACTGATAATACCGCTGAGAATGGCACCGCCCATGAGAATGCCAATTGCGGGGTTGAACAAGGGTTGCCACAGTTTATGCCACAAATCCAAACCCAGGTTTACTCCTGCGGCATCACCGATCGCTGCGATCGCTAACCAGCCAAAGCCAAACAAAACCAAAAAAACATCGGCGACTAAAACCATGTTTAGCCAATTTAACAATTTATCTTTCATGATTGGAGTGGGGAATAGGGATTGGGGAATAGGGATTGGGGAATAGGGATTGGGGATTGGTATTAGGAAGAGATAACCTAGAGACTTACTTCAATAAATTCCCCCTTGTCCTCCCCCCAGTCCCCACTCCCCATCTTTTACTTTTCAAACAGCCAACTTTTGACTTTTGTTAAACTCTGCCAATCTGGTTTTCTATTTAAACCGTCCTCAATACTATTTTTTATTTCATCACTCCATTCTTCATTGACAAAAATCAACTGCTGTGCTATATCAATGTGTTCCCGCAAACCTTTTTGCTTTGTTTCCAGCATTGCTAAGGCGAGATTGACTCTAGCCTGGGGATCTTGTGGATTTAACTTGACTGCCTTCTGTCCAGCCTTGTAAGCCAAATTGGGTTTGTTATCGAGTAGATACAACCACGCTAAACAAACCCAAGCTGCACTAGTTTTAGGAGCGCGATCGCACACTTCTTTAAATACAGGGATTAAAGATTCTGCTGATTCTCCTGCTTTATAGCGTTCTAAACCTGTATCAAACAGGGATTCAACTGTATTAGTCATTGGTCATTGGTCATTGGTCATTGGTCATTAGTCATTGGTCATTGGTCATTGGTCATTATGCAACTGCAAATGACAAGGGACAAATGACAACTGACAATATTACACCCCAAATGACTTGCCGCAACCACAAGTTTGATTAGCATTGGGATTAGTGAATTGGAAACCACCGCCAATCATGGCATCGCTGTAATCGAGCATCAAACCGTAGAGATATAACAGACTCTTGCGATCGCTGACAATTTTGAAGCCATCGTAGTCAAAAACTTCATCATGAGGGGCGATCTTGCTAGTGTCTTCAAAGTCCATCAGGTAAGACATCCCAGAACACCCACCCTGACGCACTCCTACCCGTAAGCACAAGTCTGTGCCTTGCTTGTCCCGGAGGGATTTTACCTGGTGCAATGCGGCTTCGCTCAACAGAATTCCGCGTTGTTGAGCTTCAATTGCTTGTGTCATCTGCTTTTCAACTCCTTAATTAGTATAAGCGTTACCCTATATCGGCTTGTTAATGCTTCTGGGTTGCTCTTGGTGTTTTTGTATTCATTCTAGCGGCTTAGATGTTGCTAGATGCCAAATTGTAAACACTCCGTCAAAAGTAGCCAAAGATTTTTATTCTAGAATTGAGAGACTCAATGTGTTAATACATTCGGTATTCTTAAAATTCAAGCCTTGCGGCAGCCTGAGAAGCAACCATCCTTCAAGTGCAGCCATAAAAATTTAATCCGAGGCTAGCTAGCCCCAAAGTTTACTTCCAAATTGCTTCTTTTGATCTCTATGACAAGTTTTAATCGCTCTACCAGTCGTCGGTTGAAGAAATTAACTCAAATTCCTTCTGTATGGGAGGGCGATCGCCGTCCGTTGTCATCACCAAACCAGCAGTCAGATTCAGAGGCAAAGGGAGAATGCATTCTTTGGGTAGATTACTCCCAAGGTGTTGTTCGTGGAATGGATGTGGTAGCTTCAGATATCGGCCCAGAAGCAATAGTTCGCACTTTAATGCAAGCAATGGAGCATCCTCAGAGTCCGGCAAGACCTGCCAGACCCCAAAGAATTGTAGTCAAAGACCGCGAGATTCAATTTTACCTGCGGGGGGTGTTACAAGATTTGGATATCGCCATTGACTACGCACCAGAACTGCCTTTAATTGACGAACTATTTCGCGGATTCGCCGATCTCCTCGATAGTCAAACCCCCGACTTACCCCCACAGTATGCACAAATCTTGCGAGAGAAAGCATTTGCAATTTGGCAAGCAGCACCTTGGGAATTTTTGGAAGAACAGCAAATTTTGTCAATTGAGATTAATAAGTGGGATGTTGGCACACTCTACGCCTCAGTCATGGGAATGCTGGGAATGGAGTATGGGATTTTGTTTTATCGCTCAGAAGAGTCTTTAAAACAGTTTCGTGCCGCAGTTCTAACAGATGAAGAATCAACAGAGCATCTAGAAGAAGCGTTCCTCAAGCAAGATTGCTTGTTTCTCACTTTTGAGAGCGTTGACGAAACTGATGAAGATGACGATCAAGAAGATGATTTGGCGGATCTGCCATTATCAGAAATTGATCCTACTTTTGGTAATATCCATCCCTTAGAAGGACTACGGTCTGTTTTGTATGACGAAGAAGCACTGGTAATCTTGGTTGCGATCGAAAGCCTGAGTCGCTTTATTCGCGATCGCCGTCGCCAACTTCATGAGGACATCTTCCCTACCCTCAGCCGTCGCTATCGCATTTCTCTGCCGCAGTCAGAAGAATCAACTAAATCTGTGGCTGTGACAGTCTCTACCATGCCGCAGTTAGCAGCAGAATTAGAGGAAATGACAGGCTTTGGTATTGACGATCGCGAGATTGACAATCTTGATTTCCAATCATTGCGAGATGACTTGATACCAGAAGATTCTTTCCTCAGCTTAGGTGTAGTGTCCTGGGAAATGTTGGATTCTCTACGAAAGGGGGTCAGCTACCATCAGGCTAGTGAAATCAAACAAGTGGGTGATGGTTTGCCGGTGATTTTAATTCAAACCTCCCGACCCAAGGCGAAGACTGTAATTGAAAGAATTGAAGCAGCAGGCGGATTGAGAGCAATTTGCTTTAATCCAGGTGCCGATCCCTTTGATGGCGATCGCTACGACTTGGGTTTATTGCAAACTCAAAATGGCGAATTGTTCCTATTTGGTGAATTTTTAGATGAAGATCCGATTCATGTCGAAGCCCGAAAAAAATGGAATCAGCGGTGTAAAAATACTAAGGGCTACTGTGGCTTAATCATTGCCAAAGGACTAACGGGAGCCTCCCGTGGCAATCCTCAGTTACGAGATATGATGGCTTTGTTTGAAGGGCGATCGCTTTCAACAAAAAATTTAGGTATTGGCACTCTCCAACTTATGCCCCAACTTAAATTTGATTAATTGCATGAATTACTGCAATGAGAAATTAAGTTGATGTGTATTTGATTGGCATATTGACTGAAACTGCATTTAAGAGAGGAAAAGGGGAAGGCTTTGTCTGTCTGTTAACGTTTACCCCTCCCATACCTCCTATGCAGTCTATTAACCGGAGGCAGAGCATTTCCGGTTCCACTCAGTCTTCGTCATCCGCGTACCTATCAGGGCGTGGCACTTTGTAATGAATATTCATGTATATGTCAATACTAATAGGCGTACCAATCTTGAAAGCTAACTTTATCTAAATTTCATGAAGTACCTGTATTTTTATAGTTTTCTAGTCTTTTTAGGCAAGCGCTCATCAGTATAAATAACTACAAAGCTCTAAAATATTGTCTACAAAAATTACTTGAATCAAACTTAACTGATGCACTTAGATATTAAAATCTTTTTTTTAACAAGTTTTTGAGTTTAGCATCTTGTTATATATCAATATCATTAAGCAAAAGTTCAGATATATATCTTTTTCTTTGTAATTTTTTTATAAAGAAGAAAAAATAGCTTTGTTAGTGTCTAAATGAAGATTATTTAAAGCGCGAAAATAATAGCTATAATAAACACACTGCCGAAAAAATTAAAATATACGATTCTTTTTATAGGTATACTTACCAAATAAAAATAGTTGTAATTCCAATTTTATTGACAGTATTTTATATTTTGACTTAGATATGAGGAAAATATTTTATGGCAAAATTATAGTGCCCTACTTGGCTAAAAATGATTCACATAACCTCCAGATAGATGAATAGGAAAAATCGCAAAAAAAATGCTGATTTTCAAACAACTTATATCACTGGAAGGAAGATAAAATATGCAAAACTTTATTGCATTGTGACGATAAGTTATTATAAAAGCATGAAAGAAAACTAAAATATTAGTATCGGCAACAGTCAAGTAACATCATATTTATGATGGATTAATTTGTCTGTGTAAAATTACAGATGTTGCTGTCAAAATTTACTAAATTGCTTGGCAATTTACACTCAGTAGACTGAGTTTTGTCCTTTTTTTTGTGGCTACTATATTGGCACTGAAAAGCAATCAGCTTGATCGAGGGAAGCCAAAATTCATAACAGTTCAAGTAGCTCTTAACTTCTTGGTTAGAGATGGGTGTTTGTTTTAAAGCGATCGCTTATTTGCCTACTTTCTAAGTGACTATTCAGGCTCTATACACACCACTCTCACCCGCCTGTAAGCCAGTATTTCAGCATGATAATGATTCTGAAGCTTTATTTTTTGGTGTTCTAGCAGATGTTCTCCCCAAGTAGGTTTGACAAACTTGAGAGAAGAGAGAAGGTCAAATGGTTTCAATGGAGAATAACTTTGGAAATCTTCATTGAGTCAACAGTAGATGTCTCGAATTCCTTTAGAAAATTTCATTGTCAGCCTTTACTCATGCTGTTAGTAGGGTTATTATCTTCAAAAGCAACTATGTGTTATTTATGCTGTCACAATAGTAACAAATAAAGTGTAGTATTTTGATTTTTTTAGAAAATGATCAATCCTTTGACAAAACAAACATTTTTAATATTAATGGTATTACTTGTTTCCTGAGACAAACTCTGATAATCTTATCGGTTCCCTCTTTAATTTAGACTCTTTCGACCATCTAAATATACAGCAGATAGCATGATAATGACAAACAAAAAATGGGCAGTTAAACGCATAACAGTTAATCTCGCAACGCAGGAAGCGGAAAAACTAGAAAAATATTGCCAACAAACAGGTAGACCTGCAACTGACGTGATTCGTGAACTGATTAGAAGTTTGCCTGTCTCCGACGACAGTAAAGATGCAAACAACTAAGAAGTTACTTTCACAACTTATCCAGAAAACTGCTTTGCCACCAAAAAAATATCTATGATACTTTTGAGAGTCTGCCGCTATGGACAAAAGTTTGTCTAGATGATATAGACGCGTTTTTATCGCGTCTGGTCATTTACCGGAACTAAAAGAAGTAATCAAAGAGGTTTTAGTATCGATATTGGCAAGCCTTAATATGCTGCTGGAGTTGATATTAAGTAGCAAATTCCGACACCAACCCAGTTACAATCTGTAAAGAAACTGAAAAGGAACGACGGAATGCGTGTTGCAATCGTAGGTGCGGGACTGGCTGGGCTAGCAACCGCAGTAGATCTAGCTGATGCTGGTTGTGAAGTAGAGATTTTTGAATCTCGTCCGTTTGTCGGTGGTAAAGTTGGCAGTTGGGTTGATGGAGATGGCAACCATCTAGAAATGGGGTTGCATGTATTTTTCGGGTGCTACTACCAACTATTTGACTTAATGAAAAAAGTGGGGGTGTTAGAAAACTTACGCCTCAAGGAACATACCCACACTTTTATTAATAAAGGAGGGCGCACTGGTGCTTTAGATTTTCGCTTTCTTACAGGTGCGCCTTTCAATGGCTTAAAGGCATTTTTCACTACTTCTCAACTATCGTTGCAGGATAAATTGCAAAATGCGATCGCTTTGGGTACTAGTCCGATAGTTCGCGGATTGGTAGACTTTAAGGGGGCGATGAAAACTATCCGCAATTTAGATAAAGTTAGCTTTGCCGATTGGTTTCGCAGTCATGGTGGGAGTAATGGCAGCATCAAGCGTATGTGGAACCCCATCGCCTACGCATTGGGATTTATTGATTGCGAAAATATGTCTGCCCGTTGTATGTTAACCATATTTCAGCTATTTGCAGTTAGAACTGAAGCTTCAGTTTTGCGAATGCTGGCAGGTTCTCCATCTGAATATTTACACAAGCCGATTCTGGAATATCTAGAAGCTAGAGGCACCAAAGTTTATACGCGCCGACAAGTTCGGGAAATTCAGTTTACTGAGTCAGCTGAACAAACCCGTGTCACTGGTATAGTAGTTGCCCAAGGTGATGCAGTAGAAACGATCGCTGCTGATGCTTACGTTTTTGCGTGTGATGTTCCAGGAATTCAACGCATCCTACCCCACGAGTGGCGTAAGTGGTCAGAATTTGACAATATTTACAAACTGGATGCAGTACCAGTGGCTACAGTGCAGTTACGCTTTGATGGTTGGGTAACAGAACTGAACGATGGAGAACAACGTAAACAGCTAAATCATGCGGCTGGAATCGATAATTTACTTTACACAGCCGATGCTGACTTTTCTTGTTTTGCCGATTTAGCGTTGACTAGCCCTGCTGATTATTATCGCCCAGGACAGGGATCTTTGTTACAGCTAGTGCTAACACCGGGAGATCCGTTTATTGCCCAAAGTAATGAAGCGATCGCCCACCATGTTCTCAAGCAAGTTCATGAACTGTTTCCCTCGTCGCGGGAGCTAAATATGACTTGGTACAGTGTGGTAAAACTTGCTCAGTCTCTTTACCGAGAAGCGCCAGGGATGGATGCATACCGTCCCAACCAAAAAACACCAATAGATAATTTCTTCCTTGCAGGGAGTTATACTCAGCAAGACTACATCGACAGCATGGAAGGTGCTACTATTTCTGGACGACGTGCGGCAAAAGTGATTTTGGAGAGTTTAAAGAAATAAAGAACTCCAAAGAGTGCAAAGAACGCAATCGCAAAGCATCTCGTAGAGAAGGAACAAAAGAAATGTCAGACTGGTTAGAGCATACTGTACAGGTAGAAGTAGAGGCTCCCATAGATTTAGTATGGAGCCTCTGGTCTGATTTAGAGCAAATGCCTCGGTGGATGAAGTGGATTGATTCGGTGAAAATTCCGCCAGATAATCCAGATATATCTCTTTGGAAATTAAAAACTGGCAGTCTAGAATTTAATTGGCAATCCCGAATTCTCAAAGTTATTCCTAACCAAATTATCCAATGGGAATCGGTTGATGGTTTGCCCAATCAGGGAGCGATTCGCTTTTACGATCGCCACAATAGTAGCAGCATTGTGAAAATGACCATTTCCTACGCTATCCCCGGCATTATTGGCAAAATTATGGATAACTTATTTTTGGGGCGAATAGTTGAATCAACAATTCAAGCTGATTTGGAAAGGTTTAAAGAATACGCGTTGAATGTTAAAGCTAATTGATATAGATGGCAAAATCAGGCAGTAGGAAATAAAGTGTAAAAGTTTCTTGCTGTCTGAAGGGAAAATATGGATTTTTTAATTGCGTGTCTTTATTACGAAGTAGAAGTTAGAGAGTGCTTTATCTTTTCTATAGCTTGATTCAATCCTTTTGTGTCAATCCAACCTACATAACCACCAAAAAGCATTTTGTTATTGCTGTCAGCTAAAAAGATATGCTTGACGTTAGCTGGATTAATAAAAATTTTAATTACAGTACCATCTTTAACAGTAAAAATAGGTCTTGCTCTTCTGAAATCTCTACTGTGGGCTTGAGTCATACCTGGGACATTGACTAATATTTCAACAATTTTTTGAGCCGTTTGAGAAATACTGGTAGCTATTTCTGCTTCAGTATTCCATTCTTCCAGCCAATCTATTCCTTTCTGACTTAAGCGAAAATCTTCTTTTACAGCAAGCTTCTTATTCACTAAACTAGACAAATTTTTTAAATACAAAATAACCGTAATAATGTATAAAATAATTTTGGAAAATCTACCTATAATCCTTGCAACTATTTGATTTGACATATTAACTATTGCCTGTTGTGACAATAAGATTCCTAGTCCTTAACTATAAAAATTCTCTAAATGTAAAAAATCAGTAATAATACGTGAAAATACTATTTAAACTAACCAAAATAACCCGCGATCGCGCAAATAAATTATTAAGCATTAGTCATCACCTAGTAAAGTGCGTTAACGCATCCTAGTTACTGTTGGTTCTGGAAGTGGATCACCTACAGCTTCATAAGCAATAATTAGAGACTCTAAGGCTTCAATTCCATTTGCCACAGCTAACTCATAAGTATTGCCATGAGTCCGCCAGCGTTGTCCTAGAAAATCAGGGAATCCTACCAAGAAACAATCATCTTCATCAGACCATTGAATAATCATTTGGTACTTAAGCTTACTCATCTTTTTCTTTCCCTTCTACTTCCTCAATTGCCTGTTTCACTTCCTTCTCTTGGTAGCGTTTAGCATCTGCTCCATCTTTGCCTGAAATTGTGATTTTTCCACTATAGAGGGGATGCACCCAGTTAGTATGACTTCCTTTTCCTGGGACTTCTGTAAAACCTACTTGGGAAAGCATTTGCTTCAGTTCCCGGATTTTCTTTGGCATTAATTTTCTTAAAAAATGCGATCGCCACAGTAAGAAATAATGGTTCAAAGTTTCCTTGCTGTTTATCCAAAAAATCTAATCAATAATTAGATTTTTGTTTATGCATTGACTTGTTTTACTATACTAGTCCTTATCAATAATAGGGGCGACATTACCAAGTTGGATCGCTAAACAAATTAATCGTCAATTCCTCTCGTGGCGGTACTGGCGTGATACAAGCGCGGATGATCTCTCCATCCTCTAATTCGACGGTGCAAGCGTGACAAGACCCCATCAGACAACCGGTGGGAATAAATACCCCAGCCCGGTCTGCTACATCTAAGAGGGCTTCTCCCACTTCGGCATCTACTGTGACATCATCTGGTAAAAAACGGACACGAACAATCATCAATATTACGCATTTAAGTTAGTGTTGTCCTTTGTCATTTGCAAATGACCAATGACCAATGACTAATGACATTTCAACGCATTTTAACTTAAGACAAAAACTGACTTAAGTCTAAATGGCTTTCAACTTCAATGGCTAGAGAATCCAAAATCTGCTCTCGCTGTTCCCGATAGTTAGCAACACCTGTGGGCAAAGATTTTAAACCCCGCTGTTGACGGAGGCGATTTAACCAAGCCCGTCGCCAAGGCCCATTGTCAAAAAGCCCGTGGAGGTAACTGCCCCACACTGATTGACAATTATCCACTAACCCTAAATTAATATCGTCAAATAGGGCATGGTAGGATTGGGGATCTATGCCTTGCTGTTCGATGCGCGATCGCCCTTGGTGGATTTCAAAGCCATTAACTGGCAAGCCTTGTTGTGGATAATTTGAACTAACTTGGCGCTGGCGGGCGATTTTTTGTCCTGTAATTACAGTTCTGATTGGTAAAAGATTTAACCCTTGAAATCTGCCCGCTTGTCCCTCTATTCCTTCTGGATCGGCAATGATTTGACCGAGCATTTGATAGCCACCGCAGATACCTAAAACCGTTCCCCCAGAAGCAGCGTAGTTTTGGATAGCTTCTGCCATACCACTTTTTTGCAGCAGTAGCAAGTCAGTAATTGTGGTCTTTGTACCTGGGATAATCACGGCATCAGGATGTCCCAAATCTTGCTTAGGACTTAAGTATTTAACTGAAACTGTACTTTCTGATTCCAGTGGGTCAAAGTCGGTAAAGTTGGCAATTCTTGGTAAGCGGATGACGGCAATGTTGAGGTCAGTTTGGGCTTTATTCGACGAAGATTGACGTTCTAGCAGGTCAAGGGAGTCTTCTGCTGGAAACATTTCTTGTAAGTAAGGTATAACACCGATAACGGGGATACCTGTGCGTTCTTCTAACCATTTTATCCCCGGATCTAAGAGCGATCGCTGTCCTCGAAACTTATTAATTACTACACCCTTAATTAAGGCGCGTTCATCTGGTTCCAATAACTCTAATGTGCCAACGACATGAGCAAAAGCACCACCCCGGTCAATGTCAACTACTAATATGGTTGGTGCATTCAAATATTTTGCCACTCGCATATTAGTTAAGTCGCGGTGCTTGAGGTTAATCTCTGCTGGACTACCGGCACCTTCACAAACCAGCATGTCAAATTCTGTTCCTAAATGCTGTAGCGATTCTTCAATTGTCCGCCACCCCAATTCAAAATATTGCTCGTAGTAATCTGAAGCACTCACTTTACCTACAGGTCTACCTTTGATAATTACTTGGGAAGTCATATCCCCTTGGGGTTTGAGTAAAATTGGGTTCATTTCTACCCAAGGCACGACTCCCGCCGCCCAAGCTTGCACTGCTTGGGCATAGCCAATTTCTCCACCACTGGCGGTGACATAAGCATTTAAAGCCATATTTTGACCTTTAAACGGAGCCACTCGCCAACCACGCCGCGATAAAATGCGACAAATAGCTGTAGTTAAAAGTGATTTCCCTGCATGGGATGTTGTTCCCACTACCATAATTGATTTCATAGTTGCTATCACTTAGTTTTTCAAGATACAGAGTTAATTTTTAGAGCGAACAATAGGGGAGCAGGGGGGCAGAGGGGCATGGGAGACAAAGGGGACAAGGGGACAAGGATGAATTATTAAGTCTCTCCTTTATCTCCCCCCTCTTCCTTGTCTACCTTGTCTCTTCTCAATGCCCAATGCCCACTATAACCATCACAAATTGCAATTGAATGTTATGGTAAAGACTTCATGAATAGATGTGATGTTTCCGTATATATTGTTCCCTTTGATTCTCTAATCCTAACTCTTGGATTTTTTATTCTAAAAAGGTATCCGTAACCAACGAATCAAAGCATCAGAGAAACGATCGCGCCATGAAGGAGTACGCCAATTTTTTCCCTGGTACTGTTCCACTAACTGGCGTCCCAAGGGAGTGAGGCGAAAACTATCTGTAATCCCCTGACCATCGACTTCTCGGCGCAATACACCTACTTCAATCAACCAGCCTAAAGCGTTATCACAGGCTAATTCTGATAAAGGGCGTTTAGTATAGCCCTGCTTGAGTCCATTTTCTAGGGCGATCGCAGTTAATGACACACTCTGGTGGCCCATCACTTCAAATAAAGATACATTAAAGGGCGAACACACTAGCGATCGCTCGGCTCTTTCTACTGTGCTTTGAGGATAGACAAAAATATTTGGGTTTTGGGAATCAACAGCAGCCATTGTGTATTGGTAGAAATTTTTCTTCTAAGAAAGATTAATTTAAGAATATATTTTTTCTTGTACCAAGTACTCCATTAAACCAAAATTAGTTACCGAAAGTATATTTATGCTATTTTTTAGTAATTCTATTTAATCATTATAAATTAATGTAAAATTTCAAGTGCATCAACAATCTGAAACAGGAAAGGTTTATTATGCCTCTAGCAGTTGGTACGGATGCACCTGCATTTACCGCCAAAGATACAAACGGCAACACAGTCTCCTTATCTGATTTTGCCGGAAAGACGGTTGTTTTGTATTTCTACCCCAAAGATGACACGCCAGGCTGCACCAAACAAGCCTGTAGTTTCCGGGATGCCCAGTCTCAATATCAAGGTAAAGATATTGCAATCTTGGGAGTCAGTGCAGATGATGAAGTTTCCCATCAAGCATTCACCCAAAAATATAATTTGAATTTTCCCCTACTGGCTGACAGCGATAAATCCCTCATCAAAGCTTTTGATGTGGATGGCGGCGGTTATGCCAAGCGCGTCACCTACGTAATTGACCCCAGCGGTAAAATTACCCATGTTGACGCTAATGTAAATACCAGCAATCATGCTAGCGATATTTTAGCTGCGGTTGGACTGTAGTTTTTTACCTGATAATTCAGGATTTTTTAAATAGTCTTAACCCCAAGCCTTTAGGGCTTGGGGTTGTTTATTTGAATTCAGTTACCTGATGGTGGTGTCACCGATGGCGATGTAACTGATGGTAGTGTAATCGTTGGCAAATTGGGGGTTGGTTGCTGTTGTTGACCTTGAATTAGTCTTTGTTGCCTTGCTTTAAAGGCTGCTGCTGCTGAGTCTAGTTCTTGGTTCTGTTGGTTAGAATCCCAGTTGAGAGTCCCGAAATTTGCCCGATGAATCAGATCGAACATATTGAAATTGTCTGAGTTGGAACGGGAGAAAGGATCGGTATTTTGGTCTGTTGTACTATTACTGGGGAAAGCATCCGTTGGGCTGCTGATTTGAGCCAAACTGGGGTGAGGCATGAGCAAGGAAGCAAAGCTAATTCCTGCTGTAGCTACAAAGAGTCTAGTAATTTGTAAAAATGGTTTTTTCATGGGGTTTTGACCCTAAAATTGATCTATTCTATCTTTTTAAGCAAGAGTCCGCCGCAGTTGGGGTTGAATACTCAGCAAGGCGACTAGGGCAAAGCCAAACAACACCAGCAACGCTCCCCCAAAGGTAACATTGCCCCAAGGAGCCTGCATCACTACACTACCTAGTCCCCAACTACTGTGGAAATAGAGATAGCGGATTGGTTCGATCGCATAGCTGAGAGGATTTAGGGTAGCCACAACTTGTAACCACTGGGGCATGAAGGATAGAGGTGCCAAAGCAGTACTAGCAAACAATAATGGTAGGTTAGTAACGAAAATCACTGCAATCAATTCAATGTGTCCGGGTAGAGCAAAAGCTAAACCGAGAGAAATGGCTGTTACACCCAAAGCTAAGAGTAAGACAATTAAAGCGATCGCACTTAAACCCGCTATATTTGGAAGTCCAGCGCCCAAAAATGCTGCTGCTGCAACGATTACGGCTGCTTGCAACAAACTTTGGCTGATGATGAAGATGGCTGAGGCAAAGACAATGGAAAACCGTGATGCTAAGGGTGCTACCAGCAAACGATTCAAAAAGCCGAACTCGCGGTCAAACATTACAGGTAAACCAGCATTCAGTGCCCCAGCAAAGGCTGTAAACACAATGATGCCAGCCGCCAAAAATTGACCGTAATTTGTTGTATTGCCAAATATACCCTTGGGAGCATTTTGGAACAAAGCACCAAATAGCACTAACCACATTACTGGCTGAATAATTCCAGCAACTAAAGATGAGGGACGGCGTTGCAATTGAATAAACAAGCGACGAGTTAAAGCCAACGTCTCTTGTACCAATTCGCCGAAAAAGTTAGGTGCAGTATTAGCATCTGCTTGCGGCGATGCTAATGGTTGCCAATTGATATCAGATTTAGGAGTAACGCTCATATTTAGGGATTGGGGATTGGGGATTAGGGATTGGGGATTGGGAATTAGGGATTGGGGATTGGGAATTGGGGAAGAATTCAGTTTTTAGCTCCTAGTCCCCAGTACCCAGTACCCAGTCCCCAGTCCCTATCTCATATTCTGCTTTTTCTCAGCCTTGGGATCGCGGGTGGCGACGGCTGCCAGTTCTGCATCCAATAAGGTGCGTCCTGTGGCAGCAAGATAAACGTCATCGAGGCTGGGGCGAGATTGGGCAATGCCAAATATGGGCAAGCCAGCGGTATTCAGCGCTTGCTGTATGTTAATGAGAACATCATTCTGAGGTGTCACTACCAAGTTGAGCGAATTACCTTGAGCGCTGTTGATGATGACTTCTTGGACAAAGGGCAAAGGTTTCAGGAGGTTTTTGGCTTTTTCAGCTTCCTCAATCGGGCAAAACTCGCGGATTCGCAAGGTGATGCGATCGCCCCCTACTTGATCTTTTAATTGTGAAGGTGTACCACTTGCAATTACAACGCCGCGATCTATAATTGCCACGCGATCGGCTAAAGCGTCAATTTCTTCTAAGTAATGGCTGGTAATTACTACCGTCGTCCCAGAGGCGCGTAATTTTCTCAAGAAATCCCACACCACAAAACGGGTTTCTATGTCAAGTCCTACAGTTGGCTCGTCTAACACCAAAACATCCGGTGCATGGAGCAATCCAGCAGCCAAGTCTAGGCGCTTGCGTAAACCGCCTGAGTAGGTTCCTGTCTTTTTGTTGGCGTATTCTTGCAAACCGAGTAAATCTAATACTGTTTCAATACGCTGTTTGGCTACTGCGCCTGGAAGATGATAAAGTGCTGCTTGCAATTGCAGCAGTTCTTTTCCAGTCAACACCTTATCTATAGCGACTTCCTGAGCTACGTAGCCTAGTCGTTGTCTTGCCACTTTCGGATTATCTAACACAGAGATGCCAGATACTTCGATTTTGCCAGCATCCGGTGTTGTAAGTGTACACAAGGCACGCAAGGTAGTAGTTTTCCCAGCACCGTTGGGGCCTAGTAAACCAAAAATTTCTCCTGGTTCTACCTGAAAGGAAACATCTTGGACGGCAACCACTGTACCGTAACGTTTTTGCAGATTTTGAATTAAAACGGCGGGAGCCATGACAGCCGATCCCCAACTATACAAATCTCAATAAAGTCTATCCTTATTGTAGAAGGTAGAGAGCAAGGAAATAGCGCATGAGCGAAAATCTGTAAACAAATTCGCTTCATGCGCTATGCTGCCAAAAATTTTTAATTATTCTAAACAAGTTGCTTGATTGCGTTTGTAGCGAAACAAACCAAATACTACAGCAATTAATCCTAAACCTGGAAGATTTGCAGGCTCTGGAACCTTACGAATGGGAGGCTTAGGCGGAGTGTAGTACTTTGTTGGGACAGTTGGCAGATCGCCATTAAATAGATAGTTATGAGATTCGCCATTTCCTGTCAAAGAAGCTACCACTACATTGCCGTTAACTTGACCGTTATTGAAATTGAAATTAGCCAAAGGCGCAAGAATACTACCTTGGATGCCAATTCCACTAGCAGTTAGGTTTGTTGCTTCATAAAAGTTGTAAATTACCTTTTGTTTATCTGCGCCAATGATATTAAACCCAAAGTTTTGCAGCGAGACATCCTTACCGCTGATATTGACAACGATAGTTGAATTTGCGTCTCCCTTAATTTCAAAATAGTTTGTCTTGGAGACAGATGAGCCTGCAAGATTAAAAACATTGAAAGCAGTACTACTGCCACTAAGGTTAATAGCACCCCAAGGTTGAACTGTTGTGTTCCCAGTAGGAGTTAAGGTTGCCAAATATTCAGATAGCCCTCGCAGTTCTTTCCCTGCTTCATTGAAGTCGATGGGATTACCCTTGCTGAGAGTTCCTTGAGGAAATCCCACATCGCTGGATACATTGGCGCTGCCTCCATAGACAGCATTACCGTGGTAGACTTGACCGTTGCTCAGAGTTAAATTCTGTCCAGCGACGACTACGTTGCCGCTATTGTCAGAAAGTCTGCTTCCAAGTCCGCCGACGAAATTGATGTTACCGCCAGCAGCAACTTTTCCTTCAATATCTGTATATTTTTGAGAGATATCTCCCAGAACAAATACATTGTAATCAGAGGCAGCACCTAACTCAACTGCATTCGCTCTTGCTGAGAAACCCAGCGCTAGAGTGACTACCATTGGAGCTGCTACTAACCCCCAAATATAATAGGTTTTTGATTTCATCTTCTAGTTTAGGAATCATCAAGATGATCCTATGAGTATAAATCAAAGATTGCACTAGTCTACTAGCTATTTTTATTGAAGTTTCACACTGGTATAACTACTGTATATTTTTCCCTAAATCATCCGAAAAACCGCACATTTACCATTGACTTCATCAATTAAAATTTTATGAAAAAGAATTTAGTAGTTATAACGTTATTTCACAACCTTCAAAGTTTTGAGGCTAATATCATTGCAACCGCTAATAAATCCCCCTAGCACCTGGATTTGTTGTAGGTATTTAAGGACAGATTTGGTGATGACTTCCCCCGGCATTAAAACAGGAATTCCTGGAGGATAAGGACAGACGATTTCAGCACAGATGCGTTTATTGGTTTGTCTCAAAGGTAGTATTTCACTGACAGCAAAAAAAGCCTCACGGGGAGAAAGTTGTAAAGCATAATCTAGTGTTTTGTCTATATTTGTCCAAACCTGGTTTTTAAGAGTCAAGTTGCTTCGGCGATATTCTTTGGCGAGGGTGGTGAAACCTTGCACTAATTGTTCAATATCGGCTGCGGTGTTGCCCAAACTAATGATAAAGGTGAGATGTTGTAGTGAGGCGAATTCAGCAGTAACGCCTAATTTTTCATCAAGAATTTCCTCTGCTTCAAAGCCGGTTAAGCCTAAACCAGAAACAGTGACAGTTAGTCGCGTTTTGTCTAAAGCCATAAAGCCGGGAGATTCCCCCAACCGAGGCATTTCCAAAACTGATAATCCAGGAATTTGACTGATTTTTGTTCTAGCTTCGTCAGCAAGTTGCAAAGTGCGAGACATTAGCATTTTTCCGTGGAGTGCCATTTGCTGACGCGCTGCATCTAGAGAAGCTAAAAGTAAATAACTAGGACTGGTAGATTGTACGAGTTGCAAAGCTTTACTGATGCGATCGCAATCAATCCTGTTACCTTGAACGTGCAACATCGATGCTTGTGTCATCGCACTGAGTACCTTGTGGATGGATTGTACAGTTAAATCTGCACCTGCGGCTAAAGCTGGAGTGGGTAATTCGGGATGAAAGGCAAAGTGTGCGCCGTGTGCCTCGTCTACAAGTAGAGGGATATTATATTGATGTGTGATGTTGGCGATCGCACTCAAATCTCCACAAACGCCGTAATATGTTGGGTAAACTGTCAAAACTGCTTTGGCATCTGGATGCTGTTGGAGTGCAGATTTTACAGTATTGGGGGTGATGCTATGGGCAATATCTAAAACTGGATCGTATTCAGGATTGAGAAAAATTGGTATTGCACCGGAGAGAATTAAACCTGCGATCGCCGAAGAATGTACATTGCGAGGCAGAATAATTTTATCGCCTGTACCACAGGTAGCGAGAATAGCTGCTTCAATCCCACAGGTAGAACCATTGACAAGGAACCATGTTTGCGAAGCGCCAAAAGCTGCTGCTGCTAGTTTTTGTGCTTCTTGAATAACGCCTTGGGGTGCAAAGAGATTATCTAAATCTGCTAATTCGGTTAAATCAGCGCGAAAAACAGCTTTACCAAGTAAATCAGCCAAGGGTTGAGAAATTCCCTCACCTTGTTTATGTCCTGGGGTGTAAAAAGGCGCATGAGGTCTTGCTGCATTGGCTTTTAAGGCATCTAATAGAGGCGTTTGGTTTTGATTGAGCATTTTTGAAAAAACGAACCGTTAATGATAGAATCCTAAGTCTGTTAGGGCATATTCATAGACCATGAAATTACCCAACGGTGAGCAAGCAGAGATTTCTGTGCAAAAGCTCATAGGTTATTGTCTAAACCCAGAACATCCGAGTGGGAAACATAAAGCCAGAGTTTTCGCATCAATTCTAGGAATCACGCTAGAAAACCCCGATGTTTTGCGTGAACTTATTCAAATAGCAGCAGTTGCGGGTGAAGTTGTTCAGCAAAGTACTACACAATTTGGTCAACAGTTTAAGGTAGATTGGATAGTACCTGATACAGACAAAATCAGGCTGCGGACAATCTGGGAAACTACTGCTAATAATCCCTATCCATGTTTGATTACTGCATTTCTGAAGTTAAATGAAAAAAATTAAACTTTTGGATACTGTTGCTATACTCAAGCCTATTTCCATTGAGAGATTACAACTAGTAGAAGAAGATTATACTTCTATCGAAAGTTTACCCAGTGGGCAAGTTGGAACAATTGTAGAAGTGTATGAGCAAGAAGAAGAATATCATTATTTAGTCGAGTTTGCTGATACCCAAGGCTGTGAATATGCAATGGCGACTTTGAGAGCAGATGAAATCTTAGTTTTACATTATGATTTGGCAATTGCTTAAGTTTTTACTTTAGGGTCTGTATCTGAATTGAGGTGCGATCGCATTAATTATCCACCTAATTGACAATTATTTATCATCAGGACTTACGCACAGGTCACGGAAAATCAAACCACAGAGAACGCAGAGAACACAGAGGAATAAGAGTTAGAGAGGTTTTTTGCGTAAGTCCTAATCATAATAAAATCAATACAGTCACAACAAAAAGGTTGCGTCGTGTGCTTTATCTAATATCATGTCCGGGTAATTAGTTATGATTCCATAGTTATTGCACCTCGCTCCTTAATTCTCTCCCCGCAGGCGAGGTGAGATTCTGCGGGTTTAATAAGTAATCAAGCGGACATGATATAATTCCTTACTTTAAATAATTAGCTTCTTACTGCACGCTCTCTCACCCATTGTTTTAACAGAGGAATTTCAAAATCATATCCTCCATTGATTTTGTGTAAAATATGATAAGGCAACAAGCGGCTTAATACCTTTTCAGCAATTTCAGTACTTATAGATAAGCTACACGCTACTTTCATGATTGAAAGGTTTCAGAACTTTATAAGCAGTAATCATAGCCTAAGTAATTTATATAGCAGTTCTCAATTGCATCGAATACAGACCTAACCCCCAGCCCCTTCCCTACAAGGGAAGGGGAGTAAGATTCAAAGCCTCTCTCTTTTTAGGAGCTACGGTGTCATAGGTTTTAATTCTAGTAGTTTCGTAGGGTGCGTTATGGACACGCCGAAATAACAAATGAGTACCCCGAAATAACAAATGAGTACCCCGAAATAACAAATGAGTACCCCGAAATAACAAATGAGTACCCCGAAATAACAAATGAGTACCCCGAAATA
>NZ_JBALDJ010000009.1:0-22234 GCF_036917415.1 Nostoc sp.
TATTTCTCTTATCATCAGAAAAATTCTTTGACTGACTTGATTTCAAAATCCTATCACCCGGTTTAATTAATAATAGTAACTCTAATAACAATAGGAAAAATAGATGTTGGATAAATTGAGATAAATTTATTAACAAATAGACAGTTCTGTCTAGATTTAACAGCATGGTGATTCATATATATAAAAGGTTTAGCAATCAATAGAGTTCGGTTAAAGGGGAAAGGGGAAAGGGGAAAGGTATTGCTTTTAAATACATCCTTTCACCCTTACCCCAAAACCATTTCCCAGACCACAAGGAAAGTTCATAGTGCTTATCCGAACTGTATTGGTTTAGCAATGAAAATAGACAGACTATTCTAACTATAAATCAAGAGATTAATGATTGATTTTCTATCTTGTTTATGGATATTTTATTTAGAAAGCTAGACGAGATTTGCTCAACTTAAAACAACAGAATAACGCAATTATCGGCTTTGAGGCTTTCTAGATGATAACTAATTGTAACCACGAATACTGTTTGTAAATTAATTGGTCAGCGCAAGTAAATTGGCCAGATGTATGATATTCTTTATTTATAGGGAATCTAAACCACTTCATGCACAAAGGATCTCCAAGCACTTGCGCTGTAGTGATGAAGCCAAATCCCATAAGTTAACCAATTGTTTGATGAACTGATGGTCTTGCTCCACAAGTTTCTGGAGGATTGTGGAAGTACTTGATCGGTAGCAGTTCTGAAGTTCGGGGGGACTTTGGTCTGCTTACAGTTCATCAATCACTTTTGGTACAAACCCTTTATTCTTAACAGACAGTGTTTTCTTAAATTCTCATAAATCATCGAAGCTTTGGCGAATGAGAGAATAGAATAAGCAATCGATAAATAATACTGTTTGTGATTTAACCAATTGGGTAAAATAAACTTAATTCTACATCCAGATGAATGAAATAACCTGGTATTTCAAACGAGTTAAATAATAATTAAGACTGTTTTTGTTTTAAAATATTATTATTTTCTGGTATTGATATATATTCTTACACAGAATTAAAACCTATTTTTAAACCAGAATATAACGGTATATTTATATCTGTCGATTACATTGTATGCAATAGCTATAATGTAAGCTCCTCACAGCAATTTGAGATGGGTTGAAATTTATGCATTTAGTTTGAAAAGATAGTTTAGGTTGAAGTTGAAACAATCTTGAAATTGGGAAAATCTTTGTCAGTCTTGAATTAATTAATAATTACATATTATTTAAGGATGCCATCTAAATGACTAAACCGAAAACAATTCGTAAATCTGTTCACGATCGCATCCTAAGTACAGCATCAGGTTTGTTTTATCGAGAAGGAATTCGCAACGTTGGCATTGACAGAATCGTTGCGGAATCTGGCGTTGCGAAAATGTCGCTCTACAATCATTTCAAGTCAAAAGATGCATTGATTGAAGCGTGGCTGCGACAACAGGATGAACAATGGTGCGAATGGCTTAAAACCGCGATTGAACAACGAGCTTCTAACCCATCCCAACAACTATTGGCAATATTTGATGCCCTGCGGGAATGGTTTGAGGGCCCAGATTTTCGAGGTTGTGCATTCATTAATGCTTCAGTGGAACTAGCCAATGCTGACCATCCTGGACATCGAGTAGCATTGGAGCATCAACAATCGATTTACCACTACATCAAGAGCCTAGCTCAAGCCGCAGAAGTTTTATCACCAGAACAGTTAGCTAGGCAACTGCTTCTATTGGTGCAAGGTGCGATCGTGGTTGCGATGATGGAAGGAAGTTGGTCAACCGCTTCACAAGCGAAAAAAGTGGCGACCATCCTAATTCAGACTGCATCAAAATCCGGCGTTACCGAAACAGTGCTGAGTGCTGAGTAACGAGTGCTGAGTAAAAAAAGCAATAATCGCATTCAGCATTCCTGAAATGAAGTCTATACAAACGACTCTGAATTGCAAATCCAAGCTCGGAGAATCCTGGATGCGATCGCCTTTACACCCTTTGAGCAATGTCAGCCTTTGAGCCGCGAATTTGCCAACCTTCCTGCTCGTCCTGGTATCTATGCAATCAGACACAAAACTGATGGATTGCTTTACATCGGTAAAACTAAGAGTCTACGAGGTCGCTTCAGTGGTGGACATAAGGCTTTTTTGTGGGCGTGGCTTGACAAATATAGGGATGAAGACGTTCGTATTGCCATGCAGCCAATTTATCACTGGGAAAACCCTGCGCTACTATTGGAGTTAGAAGCAATTATTCTAAGATCGACCGAGCCTCCTTACAACGTCCAAATTCCACCCGACAGGTGAACCTATGCAAGCTAAACTTCAAGAGCAACTTTCTGCTGCTGATGCTGAAGTCATCTTAGGGCTTTTACCTGAGCGAATTCGAGAGGCTTTGATTGCTCGTGCTACTGAAATTGAGTATCCACTCGAAGCGGTAATTGAAATGGCGATCGCCAGTTTCCTTGATACAGAGGCATTGGGTTTTGCGGATTGCAAACCAGGAAGAGGGCAATAAAAATGCAGTCTCACAACGCTCATACACCCTACCATTGAGAGGTTATCGGCGGGTCAGTAATGCCATTTTTTTTAAACAAAATGTGCATCTGTTGCATTGAATGCCAGCTTAATTATTTCATGGGGATATAGATTGCCAAATATATGATTCCGAGGCACTCTGGCGATTAAAGTTTGTTCTCCCACCTTAACCCAAATACTACAAATCCCAATACCATTTAAAACCCGTTCTACTAGCCCTTCAATAATTACCGACCCAGGTTTGTGTTGCATTAAAAAACTTGGATCGTAAACATTAAAAGTATCGCCAGATAAACAACATGCAGTAATTGGCTTTGTGATTTCCCCAGGATATAAAAACTCTATCCCGTTTGCAAGTTTGATAAAACTTCCACGGCTACTCCGTTCTACCCGACACGGAGTAATATTATCTATCCCTACCAGTCTGGCAAGCTGCTCGTTAGCTGGTCGGCGGATGATGGTTTCCAAGTTATCATCCTGGATGATACAGCCGTCAAATAAGGCGATCGCTCTCTCGGCAAAATGCAGTATATCTGTAAAATTATGACTGACTAATATGACTGCCGATCCCCTAGCTTGGGCCCATTGTCTAATTTTCTCGATCATTTGCGGACGTATGCCCACATCTAAAGAAGCAGAAGGCTCATCCAAAAGCAGCAATTCGGAATCAGCAACTAAACCGCAGGCAATACAAACCCGCTTTGCTTCACCACCAGACAGTGAACGAGCCGAACGTTTTGCCAAGTGTTCGCAGCCAAAAGTTGCAAGTGCAGTATGTACCCTTTGCGGAATCTTGTGCGTTGGTGTTCCCCGAAACTTTAATACCTTGGCAACATTATTAAAAACAGTGTCATCCAGTAGTAATGTTTCTTGAAATACCAAAGCCGAACGACGACGCAACAATGTTTTATTGGCATTGCGGACATCCTGTCCAAATAATTGCATCTCACCACGGTAAGGTTGCAAGAGATTGATTGTTCTTAACAAAGTGCTTTTACCAGCGCCATTGGGGCCAAGCACAGCGACAAGTTCCCCAGGACGGACTGCAAAATTTTCAATTGACAGGATATTTTTATGTGTTTTGCTATCGACACTCACCTGTTGCATATTTAGGACATACTTGTTAGTACTCATAAAATTTTCCGGTCATGCTGTAGGATAGTCAGCAACACGATAACGGTGTATGTGATGATCAGGAGAATGTATGCGATCGCCATTGCCACATCGTAATTCCCTTTCCCTACCTCTGTAACGATCGCTGTTGTCAGAACTCTTGTCTGCCCCTTGATATTGCCGCCCACCATCATCGATGCGCCAACTTCTGAGATGACGCGACCAAAACCGGCAATGACAGCAGCCATTAACCCTAAACGCGCTTCCTTGATCAGCAAAAAGTTTGCTTGCCACTGTGTCGCCCCCATTGACAACAGTTGCCAGCGTAGTTTCGGATTAATACTGATAATTGCTGTAAAACTGAAGCCAGCTACAATTGGAAAAGCAATGATTGCTTGGGCTACGATCATCGCTGTGGGTGTATAAATCAAATTAAGGTTTCCCAATGGGCCAGATCGCCACAAAAATACACTGACCACTAAGCCGATGACGACCGGTGGCAATCCCATCCCAAAGTTAATCAAACTATTCAGAGTCTGCTTGCCGGCGAAATCCACTAATGCTAGCCACAGTCCTAATGGTAGTCCCAGTAAAACGCTAATGGCTGTAGCTGTTCCAGATACAAACAATGTCATTGTCATCACCTGGAAAACGTCACTATCGCCATCGGTTAATAGCTCAAGAGCTTTCAAAGCTCCCTCAATGATTGTATTCACAAATCTCTTAAAGAATTGGAAAAGAATACTGAAATATGCAGTAGAGCAACCCTTGATGATCTGATGCTTAAATTTCTCTAAAAGCCGTAATTTTTCTCCGTTCTACCCGCATCAACATAAAATAGCGGTTGTTTGAACTCTTTTTTACCATGCGCTGCAATTAGTGTCTGTCCTTCAGGAGATAAGACATAATTAATAAAAGCTTTAGCTCCTGTACTATTCACCCTGGGAAATTTCTGAGGATTTACTTGCATAACATGGTAGAGATTTAACAGTTTCTTATCTCCTTGCACCAGTACAGGTAAAGACAGATTTTTCTTTTGAAATATATAGGTTGCTCGATCTACTAAGGTATATCCCAGTTTTTGATTAGCAACTTGCAAAGTTTCCGCCATCCCCGAACCTGTTTGCTGATACCAAGCGCCAGAGGGTGTGACATTTGCCTGTTTCCATAAATCTTTCTCTAGCTTATTAGTACCTGAGTCATCACCCCGCGATATAAACAATCCTTGGTTTTTGGCAATCAAAGAGAATGCTTCTACAGCATTCTTTTTCCCTCGGATCTTTGCCTTGTCAGCATCTGGCCCGACAATAACAAAGTCATTGTGCATTACCAAGTGACGATTAATTACTGCTCCACCTGCCAAAACTTTGCGTTCGGCTTTAGGTGAATTGACAAACAGTGCGTCAACCTCACCTTTTTCAGCCAGAGCCAAAGCCTGTCCTGTGCCGACTGCAACCTTTTTCAGCGTATATCCTGTTTTCTTTTCAATCGCCGGAACTAAATCATCTAGCAGCCCGCTATCCTCAATGCTGGTTGTCATTGCTACAATCACATTTTTAGTCGTTGAGGACTGTGCAATAGATGGCTTTTGCTTGATTAGCATATCACTAGCTTCAGCACTCAGAATCGCCAAGCAACACGCCAAAAATGCAATAAAAATTCTCCGAATCATAGAACCTCTAAAAATATATGATTTATGCATTGACATAGTAATAAGCTGTTACACAAAAGCACTAAATATTTGCTACAACTTCCCCAGTCTTGCTGATGTCATAACCGCCGAGAATTTCTAATTGCGATCGCACTAGCCGATTTCCCAAGATATTGATAAACTGCTGTACTGGTGATTCTTGCAAGTATTCTTTAAGAATCACCAAGTCGTATCGCGCACTATGAAGGGGAATAAATCCCAAACCAAAGGTAGCAGCTATAGATGCCGTACTGATACCTGCATCAGCGATTCCTGAGACTATAGATAAAGCAACATCTTGATGGTTGTGAACGATATGGTCAAATCTTTTCACAGCCTCCAATGGTACTCGTTCTTCTTGGAGTTTCCGTTCTAAAAGCATCCGATTGCCAGAACCCACTTCATGGGTGACAACAGTTGCTCCAAATTCTACTAAGTCAGAAACTGTTTTAACTCCCATTGGGTTTCCTGGTGGAACTAACAATCCCTCTTGCCAAACCCCAAGCGTAATCAAGACAGCACTCTTATCTGTTAAGACTTCTCGCACAAAGGGAATGTTATATTCCCCAGTTTGGGGGTCATATAAGTGCATCCCTGCAATGTGAACTTCACCTCGGTCTAAACTACGCAATGCAGCCTTGCTATGGGCGAAACGATAATGAACTCGCAGTTGCGGATGCCAGCGTTCAGTTGCTCTAGCCAAGAGGGAAAGCACAGGTGTACAACCAGCAATCACAACTGTATTATGCAATTTGTCTATATCATCCAGAAGCCGAACCAGGACTTTATTTGTACCTGTCTGGCTCTGTGCTTCACTCGGAGGGTGAAGCTCGTTCCTCGCTAACGCTAATGGCAGTTTGTTTATACTGGGGAACCCGTCCACCCCTACAGGTGACGCTCCTCTGTTGGAAAGTTCTGAACGGAGGAAGCCTCCGCTAAGACTTTCTGCTACGTTGCTACCGCTTGCGCTAACGCCACTCCCTACAATGGGGTGGCTCACTGCAACTACCTCACCATCAGATGGAATCATTTCGATGCGAAAAGCATCTTTGCCTAATAGGGGATAAGCTATCCATCGATCCCCAATCCGCGCTAGAATAACTTGTGATTGCTGGTTGTTAGAGGTCGAATCGGCAAGAACCGCCTCAATCTTGGGTAAATCGTCCTCTCCTAGCGAGAATAAGTCTTCAACTTGGCAACCAAGTGCCTTAGCCAAACGCAAGGAAATAGTAACAGAAGGCGCACATTGTCCCGTTTCCACAGCACCAATAGTCTGACGGGTTACGCCAGCTATATTAGCTAATTCTTGCTGACTCATGCCCAGACGATTCCTAATTGCCTTCAGGTTATTGCAAATATTCATATCCTGCTTTATGAGGCTGTATCTCTTTGTTACGAAAAGCCGTAGCGGACACATTTAATCTGACTTGAAAAAGGGGTAGGGGAGCCAGTGCGCCCTTGCGGTTAAGAGACTTGTAGCAACTGGCGTGTGTAGGGGAAAGCCGATTTTCATGACTGACGGTGAAATTTTTCATGATTAACTGCCTAAGTAATAGCAAGGTCTTCTATAGGACTCCTATTTGATTTTTGAAAAAACTCACTCAGTACACCTTTCCTTTATTCTTTCTTCCCCATTCCCTATATGAGTGATTCACCGAATCAAATCGGATTGCTATAGTGTGTGCCTTTTGTGCTGGAAGTTCTGTTAATGCTTTTGTAATTTTGTATACATATTTTCCAAATACTTACCAGATTTTTGTTTTTGCGGAAAGTCAAGTAATTTCTATACTATTTGTTAGTTTATTACTGTGTTTTATTCCTTTTTAGCAAGCATATCATACACATTGCCAAAATAATTGCTAAAATAATAAAAAGTTTTCCCTGGTACTTTCTGATGAAAAGTGTATTTTTAGCTACAGAATTTTTCCTAATTTTGTAGAGTAGATGAACGATTTTAAGCTTAAATATTTACGTGCAACGTACCTGTGTCCACATATTAACCATCAGATTTTTATTAGCGATGGCTCCGCCCGCCGCAGGCATCGCATTTGAAAAATTGATTGCTGATGTGTTCCATCGGAATAAAAATTTGTAGTTATTATTTTAAATATGGTTATGTGCCGATGGTGGGGCACAATGCTTGCAACTTTGAGGCGATGTCTACGACAGGCTATGACGCTTCTCTACGAGACGCTGCGCGAACGCTATCGGCGTCGCATAATTCACACTTGGATTGGTGTAATGCCCAGACAAAATTCTTATGCGAATGGTGAATTTAAGATATCCTTGGTTCTGGTTTTGGGATAAACTAATTGGCACATGCTACAGACTAGCTATTTGGTTGTAGGTAAAGGACACATTGGCTTAGCGACAGCTGTCTATTTGAGTAATCAAGGATATACTGTTTACCTTTTCTCTCGCCGTTCTTCCATTGTTACCGAGACGAAAACCATTTACTCAATTGGATCAGTTTCTCCCGGAAGTTATCCAGTTGCAGCTTGTTCCAATAATATTTATGAGTTGGCGGCACTAAATGGTGGTAAACTACCACTCAACGTACTGATCTGTTGTCGCGGTCAAGACATCGAAGCATACGCCAAGATTTTAGCTGAATATGTCAATCCTCAAATGAACGTTCTGGTTTTCTGTGCTAGTCGCTTTGCAGGTCGGGTTTTTTGTAAGGTACTCCAGAGACTAGGAATAGCTAAGGAACAATTGCCTGCTGTGGCTGATGTCAACAACACTCCTTTCGTCAGTCGCGGTAATACGGAGGATCGAGTCAAGATTAGCACATTTACCAACAAGTTCTTTGTGGCAGCTCAGAACCGAACTATGACAAATCAGATTATGAGCGCTTACCAAGCTGGGTTTAGTAATTTATCAGCTGCTGCCTCGGTTTTAGAAATTAATCTTAATAAAGTTAATGACATTATCCACCTTCCCCTGCTTCTGGTTTCATTAGCTAGATGGGAATCTGGTGAGGATTACAACCTCTATCATAACCTTGGTTCCCATACTGTTGGACTCATTGACCACCTGGATCGCGATCGCATAGCAGTGGGTGAAGCACTGGGAGTCTTCAACTTAATTGATATCAAAAGCCACTATCAAATCGCATATGGAACTACCGGATCGTCCCTTTATGAACATATACAGCAGGTTGGAGCCTACTCCAGTACGACCCTGTGTAACCCTCATCACCGCTATTTGGTTGAGGATCTGCCTTATGGCTGTTTTCCCCTACAAGTTTTAGCTCGCCTAGCAGGAGTAGAAACACCATTTCTGGATAGTTGCATCACAATAGGAAATAAGTTCCTTGACATACCTCTGGAATGGAACGCTGAGTTTCTGGAATTGGATCGGCATCAGCTCAGTCAAGAACTTTAGTAGTATTACCATCTTTGAACTGCCCTTGTATTCACTGGAGTTTAATTTGATTGAGATTTTGTGGCAGTTTATTAAATATGAATGGATTGATATAGATGCTTACTCTAGTTGGGAAACTTGTATCGCATATTTGGAAAAAATTATGTAATTAATTTTATCTAACTATTTAAATCATCTTAGTTGTAAGAATTATAAAATAGCTCTTAGTCAATGATTAAGGCAGGGATAATATTGAGGAAATATAGCTAATAACTTATAATATATTGTACTTATAAAACAATTTTTTTCTCTGCAAGTTGCTATTTTTTCAGCCCATATAAACTTAATTTATTAATAAAATATTATCTTAGTTAGATGGACGTTAATAAGTAGTTTATATTTATGATTACAATGCTGAAATTTATTCATTAGAGAGTTAGCTAATGACACAAACAACTCAATATGCACACTATATGCAGGCTGACCAACGCCCTAGTATTAAGGAGCCAATAGAACTCTCACCTTTAGTTGGTAATTGGGTCAATACTAAATCGGATACTAATTATTTAGTGCGGGTGGTTCTGACTGAACAATATGGTCGTCTTGTGTTTCAGGGTTATGGAGCCAACGAACCCTCACCAATTGACTGGGGTGAGGTTGAGGCAGTGCCTTACGCTGTAGGAAACTCACTTACAGCAGGAGGATTCCACGCTTTTTACAAGCTAGACGGGATTGAGACACATCTGGTGGCAAACCAAAAATTAGGAATCTTGGTCATTCAGTCCTATACCCGCTACGTAGATGGTAGTGGCCGAACCGATCATTTTGCCCGTGAGTTTTTTCATCGCTAGTAAGAAGAGGAACATTTCAAGATGGAACGAAACGAAATTTACGGTAACCAGCCCAAGGACACCGTGATTGATTTCATGCCTTATTTAGGAACCTGGATAAACTCCAACACAAAGACTACATGGATCGAGAAATTTACCTTAACCAAGCATAATGAGCAAATTATTATGCACGCTTATGGTGCCCAGTCCCTCAAAGATTGGGGTGAGACTGAGGTGACACCGTTTGTAGATAATATCAATGAGAAAGCTTTCTGTGCAAGATACAATCGCGATTCAGTGGAATCCTTGTTGGCAGCGAATATGAACAAAGATTTGTGGGTCATTGCTGCATTTCACAAGTTCAAGGATGGTAGCCAACCCAATTTTCTGTGTCGAGAGTTTTACTATCGGCCGGACTAAGATAAAGTTTCTCCTTGCATTTGTACTAAAAAAGCTCATAAGCTTTGCTGTACAAAAAGTCTAGGGTTTAACACTTA
Organism: Nostoc sp.; assembly: GCF_036917415.1. Lineage (GTDB taxonomy): Bacteria > Cyanobacteriota > Cyanobacteriia > Cyanobacteriales > Nostocaceae > Nostoc. The sequence continues at coordinate 10,041 of NZ_JBALDJ010000009.1, forward strand.
AAACACCGTATCCATGTAAGAGATTTCCAAGAAATAAATTATCCCATCTTGTGGGGTGGGCATCTTGCCCGCCTATGATTACGGGCGGGCGAGACGCCCACCCCACAATAAATAGTTGGATATTTTTTTATTTGGAAGTCCCTAAACGCTGAAACTAAACGCCTTGTCATTGGTTTTGTTGGGTTTCGCTTACGCTCAAACGCCACTTGCTTCTCCCTTTGGGAGACCGCGAACAACGGGGGGAACCACCAAGGGCGCAGTGCCTCCCCAACCTACTATTCTTCTTAACCGAACCGTATTGGGTGATAAGGGATTTCCAAATTTAGTAGGGCATTACCTTATTTGCATCATTACCGTGTGAAACCCGCTGTTGTATGCAGCGGGTTTCTGCTGACTATAGTTCTTGTGTATCTACTTCTTGTGGATAATAGTAGTTTTGAACGTATTTACTAGTCACTTCTAGCAGTGTGGCGTGACCTTGAGGACTTAGCTGTGCGTACGCTGACAGTGCGCTACTGATATAAGAGGTAAAATCGCTTTCACTGGGATTCAAGAACTCTTGTCCGATGACGAGTGCGGCATAAGTTTCAGACATTTTAGTGCTGAATCCGTGTTCAGTGAGTCCATCAACCATGTAGCGAAATAGCCAGTTAGCGTCAGGGTCATGCTCAATCAATTTAGAAGCGCCAGTGATAAAGTCTTGGTATTCAGTCATTGGGGTTACTCCTTTGGCAACTTATATTCTCGAATAATTCTGGCAATCACACTGCTTATAGAAAACACGCCAGGTTTTTAGACAAGGCTTCAAACTTTTCGTCGCAAATTGGAAAGTTTACTCGGCAATGATTCCTGCCGTAAGGCTTTTCGAGTATGAAATTTGTGACTTGAAGCAAAAATGGGGGATGAAACGTAGTTAAATTGAAATAGTTAATTCTCCAAAATAAACATCCATACTCAACTCATATAGCAATTCTATTTTATTTATGAAAATCGTCAGTCTTAGATACCCGACTTATTTAATAAGTCGGGTATGTTGTTTTTCGCGAATGATTTAAGATTGTTATATATAGTTAGAATAGTCTACCTATTTTAAGGAATTAATATCTTGTTTACTTCAAAGTAATCATATTTTATATATAAACAGTTCTGTCTATTTCTAACTGTTTCTATCCCTCAAATATCAACGCAAATTTATGATAATGTCATTATTTTTACTATTATTAGTTACAATTATTGTTAGGATTTGAAAGTCGAGTAACTCAAAGAATTGTTATTCAATTAAACGAGCATTTGCCAAATGAGTATCAATATAGAGTCAAATAACGATTTTCATTCATCTTTGCGTTTTTGCTGTTAGTAGCAAAAACTGTACTTCTTAAGATACGCGCTACTCAGATTAAAGATTTCGGCTATTGCTTACCTAGAGCATATTTTAAGCTAATAAATAGAGCTAAGAAATAATTTGGCAACCGACACCCCACCTTTTAACTCCTAAATATTGACTCTTTTTTATGAATCTTCAGTACGAGGAAAGGTATGAAAAATACTCAAGTAACAATTAACGAAACAGCTTGTAAACATAACGAAAAAAATTTGGGTGACAAGAACAAACTAACTTGTACAAAATCACCACAACCAGGTGCAAACCAAGGAAATTGTCCTTTAGATGGAGCAATGGTTTCTGTCGGAGCTATCACTGATGTTGTTCATTTGGTACATGGTGCTATTGGTTGTACTCATAATCCTTGGGCGACTCATGGTAGCCTATCATCAGGCTCTCAATTATACCAAACTGCTTTTACTACTGACTTTAGCGAGAATAATATCGTTTTTGGTGGTGAAAAGAAACTGTACAAAGCTATTCTTGATGTTGCTCAACGCTATAATCCTGCGGCTATTTTTGTCTACGCTACTTGTATTACCGCTTTGATTGGTGATGATATCGATAGTGTCTGTAAACTGGCTGCACAGAAGATTGATATTCCGGTTGTATATGTAAATTCGCCTGGATTTCTTGGTAGTAAAAACTTGGGTAATCGTATTGGCAATGAGACTTTATTGAAATATGTAATCGGAACAGCAGAACCAGAATTTACTACCCTTTTTGATATCAATATTGTTGGTGACTACAACGTTGCTGGTGATTTATGGAATGTTTTACCACTGTTCAATAAATTGGGTATACGCGTTCTCTCCAAAATTACGGGTGATGCTCGCTATAAAGAAGTTTGCTATGCTCATCGTGCCAAGTTGAATGTAGTCATTTGCTCAAATGTAGTGCTGCCAATGGCGCAAACAATGAAAGAATTTTATGGAATTCCTTATGTTGAAGAATCTTTCTTTGGTGTGAAAAACTTAAACCATTGCTTGCGAAATATTGCAGCAACATTAGGGGATAAATATCTTCAAGAACGTACAGAATGGTTGATAAGAGAAGAAAACGCAGCCCTAAATATTGCCCTAGCTCCCTACCGTGCCCAGTTGAAAGGCAAGCGGATTATTCTTTCTACTGGTGGTGTAAAAATTTGGTCGATTATTTTAGCTGCCAAAGATTTAGGAATGGAAGTGATTGCTACCACTAATGCCAAGACTACAGAAGAGGAGAAAGCCAAAATTAAACAATATCTTGGTCAAGATGGCATTGTTTTGCCCCAAGCAACCCCGGAAGTTTTACTACAGGTACTGAAGGATACAAAAGCTGATGTGCTGATTACTGGGATTGGCAATAAATATACAGCACTCAAAGCACAAATTCCTTTTTTGGATGTTAACCATGAACGCCATCATGCCTACGCTGGTTATATAGGGCTGGTGGAACTGGCACGAGAATTGTATAAAGCCTTGTATAGTCCTGTATGGGAGCAAGTCAGGAAACCTGCTCCTTGGGATGAAAAAATCAACCATGATGTCGCTTGACAAATAATTTGTGAAGCGACAGGATTGCACGACCGATCTTTTTTACCACAAGTTGCCTCAATCTATTGAATATAATTTGTATTGCAAATTCTTACTCCGTAAGGTTTTCTTGGGGAGTTGGGTGGGTGTTGAAATAGGCACGATCGCATGATTGCCCTAGAATCTCCTGACCTATTGAAGACAAAACGCGATCGCAATTATCATGTAATACGTAAAAGGATAAATCTCGCAATATTCGCTCCACAGGACTCGGTTTAATCAAGGAGCGAGATCCACAAGCGTGTATGCAGTCGTTCACTGTTTCTAAAGCCAGTTGTTCAGTTATGTAACGGGCGCGATTGCCTGCTTGTTTTGCCCCTAATACCTGGCCTGTTTCCCAAAGAGTGGCTACCTGCCGCAGCCAGAAATGCATAGTATCTATATTAATTGCTGCCTTAGCAATTCGGTGTTGTACGTAGGGGTCGTGTCCTTTTTCCTGTTTGTTGATGTATGCTAAAGCATAATCATAGGCTCCTTCAGCAGCTCCTAGAAAAGCAGCGCCATACAGAGGCGTAAACCGCGTCTGCCACTCCTGTTGGATGTACTGTCCTGGATAGCCAATCAAGTTTTCTTTAGGGATAAAAGTACGTTCAAAGCGAACTAAGTAACTCACTGTACCTCTCATCCCAATTGGCTGCCACCAACTATCATCAAAGCTAATACTGGAATCGGATAAGTTGCAGGCTAGTAACAACACTGATGTGGGTGAGCCATTGCTATGACGCGCTCCCCCAGGCCCTGCTGTGTTGACCAAGAGAATTGCCCACTCTGCTTCTGGGGCACTGGTGGCGAATACCTTTGTGCCATCAATGATGTATCCCTCATCTACCACTTGCACACTCGTGCCAAGGCTGGCTTCTTGACCTGGAATCTGAGACTGGGGTTCTCCACTCCAAGCCGCCCATTTTTCTCCACGCTGGACAATACCCTCAAACCAGCGCTTTTTCTGAGACTCATTAGCCATAGCTGCTAGTAAAACTTGGGCATTTGCGTGTCCTTCCCAGCAACGGGCTAGGGATAAATCCACTTTTGCCAGTTCCTTAGTCATCATCCATAGGGTAAAGATATCGCTATCATGTCCTAACCCTAGACCACCGTATTCAGTTGGCACAACAGGCGCATTCAGACCTGCTTGAAAAAGGTCTTCAAAATCTTCTCTTGGGAAGCTAGCATTCTGGTCATAACCTGCGGCGCGAGAGGCGAACTTATCGCGTGCAAGTTGGCTAATGCGCTCAATCAGAGTTTGCTTGTTGAGAGTTAGATTGAATATCATTTAATAGAGTTTCATAGACTTGTTTTTAGTTGCTAATCTTACATTTTGCACCAGTTGGTTTATGGCAATTTGTGTCAGTAGGTTATTTTAATGCAGTATGAATAATCATTATGTTGACAAATAAAATCAGTATGGTAATAAGCATAAATAAGAACATATTACATACTGTTAGCCTTTTTTTATGTAGGCTTGAGACTGATAAGTCGAAAATTAACCACCAATAAAAATGATGTTACACTTTTGCACGCTTTATTCATTTACTGTTAGTTTCTTTCAGTGGGTGCAAGATAGAAGTAAATAAATCATCAATAATTCGATTAGCTGATAGATAGCTACCAGTAAGCCAATAAAAATCATCAACTACATAGACTTTATCCTGCCTGACAACATTAAGCTTTGACCACAGAGGTTCTGCCATGAGTTGATGGACAGCTATCTTTGACTGTGTAGGGTCTTTGAAGCCGTAGCGCACTGTAAATAGGATATCCCCATCTATCTGGGTGAGGACTTCTGGAGATATATTGTAGCCAACGGGGTTGCCTGCTTTCTTTTGAGTTGCTTTAGCATCCAGATTTTGCGAAGGAGGACGGATTAGACCGGCATCCTCTACGATCACTCCAGAGAATGCACCCTTGGTTAATGGGTTAATCGTCTGTGGGATGAGGCGCACGACGGAAACTAAAGTTTTTTTGAGTCGGGAACCCATCTTTTGTTTAAACTTGGCTAAACGTACGTTATAATTGTGTATTAAACGTTTTGCTGTCTCGGTTTGACCCAGAGCTTTTGCTGCTGGCATAAACGGTTGTTTCCAGTCTCCATTGCTTTGCACTTTAAGCAAAACAGTGGGTGCAATGTGAGACCATAAACTGTAACTATCCTGATTTCGCATCGTGCCCAAGATCAAGTCCGGCTTGAGAGTCATAACCTTCTCCATGTTCGGCGGCGTCAGAAGCGCACCAATGTCTTCAATGCCTGGGTGCTTATCCTCTAACCGTAGCCCTTGGAGAGTTTTAGTTGGATCTGGAGCACCTACCAGATTGGCTCCCAAAGCTAGAGGTATTTCCACTAGCCACGGGTCTATGACGACGACTCGTTGAGGATGGACGGGAACTAGAGTCTGACCCATTGCGTGTTGGACTACGTGGACGGGCACAGGTGATGTTTGATTTGAGGGAACAACAGCTATATCGCGGGTTGGTAATTGACGACCAAAGGAACTGCAAGCAGAAATCACCAACAGCGTGAGCAGCACAACAAAGCAGAACTTAGGCATATACAGTCAAAAAGATACAGGTGATGTTAGAGCGATCGCGTATTGGCTGTGCAAGAGGTTTTGTTGCAAAAACTTGCAAAGGACAAAAGGTCTGTAGAAAAATGTCTGTTTTTTCAACTCCTGCATTCATCGATATATTGTGTATGCTCTACCTCAAGACCCCGTGCCATCATTTCTTTTTTAGAGGTAAACACAAAGGTGTCCCTGTTACTGGGTTTGGTACAATTCGACAAGCTAATCCAAACACCTCCTGCACCATTTCTTCTGTCATGACATCTGCTGGAGTTCCATAAGCCATAACAGCGCCATCACGTAAAGCTACTAGCTGATGGGCATAACGACACGCCTGATTCAGGTCATGCAACACCATGACAATTGTCCGCCCCTCAAGTTGATTCAAATCCCACAGCAACTCTAGCACCTCCACTTGATGAGCTAAATCTAAGAAAGTTGTCGGCTCATCCAATAGGAGAATCTGCGTATCTTGCGCTAAAGTCATGGCTATCCAAGCACGTTGCTTCTGTCCACCAGAAAGGGTATCTACGGCTCTATCGGCTAATTCGTTGAGGTCTGTAGTTGTTAGTGCTTTGCGGACTTGACGTTCATCTTCAGTTGTCCAAGATTGCAGCCAACTTTTTTGATATGGATAACGACCTTGGGCTACCAAATCTCGCACAGTCAATCCTTCTGGTGCAACTGGCCCTTGAGGAAGAATACCGAGTTGTTGTGCAACTTTGGTCGTTGACTGTCGAAAAATATCAGCACCATTGAGATATACAGTACCAATATGGGGTTTGAGTAATCTGGCTAAACCTTGCAATAGAGTAGATTTCCCACAACCATTGGGGCCAACTAGAGTAGTAATTTGTCCTGTGGGAATTAACAGGTTAAGACCGGATATGATGGGTTTGCCATCGTAAGCCAGACCCAGATGTTGGGTTTCAAGGACTGTGTTCTCCATAAGACTTTCTGATTGCAAGGATAATTGGTTTGAAAGTGCGTAGCTGCAAAGCGGTTTTTGCTGGCAGATCGCATTGCCGCATAGTGCCATGTTGCTTGCGATCGCTTTTGAATCCAACTAATGATTCCTGGCAGGGGAATGACTAAAATTCAATTGATCGAGCTAGTCAAAATGCTAAAGCAGAGCATCTTGTGAAAATCTGGTTATCACAAACCAAATATTCCCCTAAAGTTAGCGATCGCCTTTGAGGATAGATATTTAGATCATATTACCAATAATATTGGGTACTTAGTGCTGCGTTTGGTAAAAATACTCTGACATTAGACTTGGAGCAGCATAACAGTATTTTCCCAGATGATGATTTTAATTAAAAACGGCTTCTAGATCAATATATGTTCATCTTTGCCGTCTTTGATAGAGTAAATAAATAAAATAAGGCGCTCCTAAAGCAGCAGTTAGCAAACCACAAGGTAATTGTGTTGGAGAAAATAAAGTCCTACCCAAAAAATCTGCTGCTGCTACCAATAATCCTCCTATCAAGGCGGCGACTGGCAGTAAATTTTTATGTATTGACCCCACAAGTTTACGTGCTAAATGGGGAGCCATTAATCCCACGAAACCAATTGTACCAGCGATCGCCACACTTGACCCAGCCAGCGCTACACTCACTAGCAATAATTTGCTTCTTTGCCATGTGACTCGGCTACCGAGTCCTTTAGCTACTGTATCACCCAGTTGCAGAGTATCAAGTTCCCGCGCCAGCAGTAAAGCTAAGGGAACGAAGACAACTAGCCAAGGTAGCAGTTGCCAGACTTGCTCCCAACTTTTACCAGCAACACTACCCGCCAGCCATACCAGCGCTCTACTGACGTTGTTGATTTGACCGAAAGTCAACATCAAAGTAGTGAAAGCTCCCATAATTGCTGCGAGTGATACTCCCACCAACACTAAGCGCAGAGGTGATTTTTCTCCCGTGCCAGCTAGCAAGTAGATCAGACAGGCGACAACAAAAGCACCACCAAAAGCAGCTAGGGGCAAATACATAGTGGGTACAGTTGGGAATAATACAATCAAAGTCACCGCTGCTAAGGCTGCACCTGCATTTACCCCAACGATGCCAGGGTCAGCTAAAGGATTACGTGTCAATCCTTGTAAAATAGTACCAGCAACTCCCAAGCCCACTCCTACTAACCAAGAGATTAACACTCTAGGTAAACGTAAGGTAACAACAACAAAGGGAGATTCTGGATCTTGAGTTGGTAAACCAACAACAGCTTTCACTATATCTGCTGGTGGGACAGGATAATCTCCCAAACTAAGGCTCATCCCCAAGACTGCGAGGGTGAGTAATAGCAGTAGTAACAATACTCTAGTTACAGGCTCCTTGCTGAGTATTAAATTTTGAATTTTGAATTTTGAATTTTGAATTGTTATCATCCTCTCTTCACCCGCCAACGCACTAAATACAACAAAAAGGGCGCTCCTAACAGTGCTGTCATTACGCCAACAGGCAATTCTTGGGGTCTAATTAACCAACGGGCTGCTAAGTCTGCCCATATTAGTAAACCTGCACCAAACACGGCTGTACAAGGCAATACCCAACGATAATCAACACCCATTACTCCCCGCGCCAGATGGGGAACTACCAGACCGACAAAGCCGATAGGCCCTGCTAGTGCTACTGCACTTCCTGCTAAGATGACAACGCTCGATGCTGTTGCCAACTTGATCCAACCTGTTTGTTGACCTAAGCCTGTAGCCACCGATTCTCCTAAACTGAGGACGTTGATTTGTCTACTCAAGGCAAAAGCTGTTAACAGCCCTACTACCATCCAGGGCAGCACAGTCAGGAATAGACTGAAGTCTCGTCCTGCTAGAGAACCTGCTAACCAGAAGCGGACTTCTTCTAAAGTGCGATCGCTTAAAATTAGTACACCTGTGGTAATTGAAGATAGCAAGGCAGTTATAACTGCACCAGCAATAGTCAGATTCAATGGTGTTGAGCCTCCATGTCCAAGTGAACCGAGGGAATAAACTGTTAAGGCTGCTATTAAGGCTCCGATAAATGCTACAAGGGTAATTAGAGGTGCTGAAGATGTACCCAAACCAAAAACCACTGTCACCACTGCTAAGGCTGCACCTGCATTGATCCCCAAGATTCCTGGTGCGGCTAGGGGATTTTGGGTGAGTCCTTGCATTAATGCTCCGGCTATAGCCAAACTAGCACCAACCATACTTGCAATCAGTGTACGTGGTAGGCGCATCGAGCGGATAATTATATGTTCAGTGGAGTCATCATAGTTAGTGAATGCAGTGAGTATTTTGGCAATGGGAATGTCAGCAGCACCATAAGAAATGCTGGCGAAAATACCCAACAATACTACTAAGATACCTATGCCTAAGCTCAAAATGCGAATGTAGTATTTTTGCGGGCGAGAAATATTTGTGTTCATGGATTCGTGACAAGAGTTAACTTCGTACCTCGTTTTGCTGTCTCGGTTTTCCTCAAAGCTTTTGCTCCTGGCATAAATGGCTGTTTCCAGTCTCCACTGTTTTCTATCTTGAGTAGAATAGTGGGCGCAATTCCAAACAACATCGATATCATTAGACATAAACACTCTAAAACATCAAAATTGGGGAATAATCAATTTTTCAAGCGTGTCATTCCACTATTGCCCTGTCATAACTCCCAACTTACTGTTCCCTCCACAATAAATGGATCTTCAGGATAAACAAGGTTAAAAGTTCGGGGAGTGAAGTACCGAACATCGGACAGATTTTTGAGGTTAAGCGCGAAGCGAAGGCGATTTATTCGATAGTAGACAGCAGCATCAAGGCGTAAATAACTGGGTACACTGAAGGAGTTTGTAAGATCCCCCTGCCGTTCGCCGACATAGAATAAACCCAGTCCAAATCCTAACCCTTGCAAATTCCCCTTGGAAAAGGTATAAGTCGTCCACAAACTCGCGCTATTCTCAGGGACATTCACTAGTTGATTGCCAATGTATCGCTCGTCCTTCGTCACCTGTCCATCCGTGTAAGCATAGGAGGCAATCACATTCCAGCCTGGCAATATCTCCCCTGTAACATTGAGTTCAATGCCTCGGCTGCGTTGCTCCCCCGTTTGAATATTAAATGTGGTGGGACGATTAGGATCAGGTGTCAAAACATTGGATAAAGTCAATTGATACAAAGCAAGGATTGAACATAGTTTGCCGTTAAGGAAATCAGCTTTGACTCCCACTTCGTATTGAGTGCCAGTACTGGGTTTAAATAAACTACCCCCAAACGTAGTTCCAACATTTTGGGAGAAGGATTGACTGTAGCTGGCATAGAGTGAAACGGGTGGGATAGGTTGATAGACAAGACCTACACGAGGACTAAATGCAAAGTCAGATTGAGTTTGATTGGCACTTGTATTTAAAAAGTTGGTAACTTTATTATCAACAAAATCTCCGCGTCCGCCCAGAACCAAGTTAAGGTTATTGGTAAGTGAGACTATATCTTGAACATAAAAGCCGATCTGATCGTTTTTAGTTTTTTGATTAATTCTAGAAGTAATACCACCGACAGGCTGACCGTAGATCGGGTTGAATACATCTATAGTACCAATAGCCCGCATCGTCTGATCGAACTGACTAATGTCTCTGTACAAGTCAAAGCCAGCAACTAATTCATGCTGAAGGCTACCAGTTTTAAATTTGCCTACCACATAGTTGTCTAGAGCATACTCTTCATCGGCACCAGGCGCTCCTATATAGTTTTGCTGTGTGCGGTTTAGAGTCCGACCATCAGCTCGTAGAGAGCCAGAATTGGCACTATCTGTTCTATATCTTATAGACCTAACAAGAAAAGCATTCACCAATGACCAATTGTCACTAAAGCGATGTTCAAAGTTATAGCTCAATAAAATCGAACGACGGTTGTTTCTGGCATCTTCATCTAATGTGTTCAGACTGAGCGGAATCTCTCCGTTTGGGTTAGGCAAGACAGTTCCTACAGCAGGTAGCCCCGTTCTGGGGTATTGCTGCTGATCTCGGAACTCGCTTTCAAAAGTCAGCTTCGTATTTTTACTTATTTGCCAAGTCAGAACGGGTGCAATTATATAACGCTGATTGTGAAAAAAGTCAATAAAACTTTCTGTGCTGATGTAGGAAGCATTTAAACGATAAAGGAGCGTCTTGTCAGAATTGAGAGGACCAGAGATATCTAAAGTTGGTTGATAGAAACTATAACTGCCAAAAGTCATACTGGTGGCGAAGTAAGGCTCACTCAGCGGCTGCTTTGTGACAAAGTTAATCGTGCCACCTGGATTACCTTGACCGTAAAGGACGGAGGCAGGCCCTCTCAGAACCTCTAATCTTTCAATGTTGGCGAGTTGAGTTTGTCCTGATATAGCTCCTGATGTATAATCCTTAAGACCGTAGCCCTTTCAAGGTGGTGAAATTAGGAGCGAAAATTGGTGGTTTCAACTTTCAAAAAGCCCAAAATCTGAGCAGATGATTCAAAATGGTAGTACTGAAACAACGTATCTTCATTCCTCACCTTGAAAGGGCTATCCTTAAGACCGTTGCGAAGGAGGTTGCTCGTCTGAAAACCTCTAATTGTAAAGACATCACCATTGGTCGGCGAATTAAAACCTTGGATAACACCAACGCTTCTTAAGGCATCGATGGTGTTAACGGCTCCTTGGTCCTGCCAACTCTGCCGGGGAACTACCTGAATCGACTGAGGAATGTCCTGTATCCGCCTATTAGTCCGAGTCCCCACAGTCGCATTGGGAACCTGATACCTAGACCCTGTGTCTGGCGTACCTGTTACTACTAGTTCTATTGGCTCTTGGTTTTGCTCAGGCGTAGTTGTTGGTTGTTGTGCTGTTCTTGGTGTAGCCTCTCGTAGAGAAGCCGTCGCATTCACCCCAAACACCAAACCCTCAGTAACACTATCAAACAACTCCACCTGTGGCGCACCCTGATCCCCTACAATCGTCAATTGCAGGGTGTTATTACCGATATTTACAACTGTTACCTCAGTAATCCCTGCTACTGGCTTTGATTGTCGGAAACTCTCCCCACTGGTAAGCTGTAACTTGGCATTGGGAATATCTACAATGTAAGAATTACCCTCTGTCTTCGGTGAAACCTGCAATTTGTCGGAGTTAGCCGTAACTAAAATTAACTCTATACCCTTATTAGTGGTATTCACCTTTACATCTGTAATTGACACTACATTTGTTGTGGCTTGACTTAGTTGAGCGATCAAGTTCTTTACTCTGTTGATGCTCAATAAATATGATGTGCTGCTGAGGGAACGTTTTATAGAATTGAGTTGGCGAACTTCTGATATGGGTGTTTGCTCCTGCTTCGCTTTTAACTTGGTGACTAAAGCAGATTGAATAGAGGTTTTTGTAACTACCGATGCGTAGGCGTAGCCCGCCGCAGGCATCGCCTCTTTATTGACTGGGGACTGTGCAAGAGTTGGCTCTTGCTTGACTAAGTTACTACCAAAACCGACGCAAACACTTGCTAGCAAACTTAGCAAACACCCATTACACACACCCCAATAATCGATCATTCCACTTTCCTACCAATCTGTATGCCAATATTCTTTACTTTCGTAAGTAAAATTTACATTGTGAAGTATAGCAGCCGCCAGGCTGGTTAGGACGCTGTACCAAGAACATCTTCCATAGCACTGCGAAGACAGTCAAATTGAATTAACTGTTTACGAAT
>NZ_JBALDJ010000010.1:0-7678 GCF_036917415.1 Nostoc sp.
CATGCCAATAGCTGATGCGGCGGACAAAATATCGCCCTCATCGAACTCAATCCCTTGCAAAGTAAGTATTTGTTTGATTTTTTCCATTGCTTGTTTCTTATATGGTACTACACCACTAATATAGTCTATATTAGCTTCATATCACATAAGAACCTAAAAATATTTATTTGTAGGGTTCTTGTCCCATAACCAATCTCATTTGATAATCTGGGTGATTAAATATGGATGCAACAATGCCTAGAACAAAAGCACAGGGAATGACCAGGATTGAACTTTACGTGCCGACAGCACTATTTGAAGAAGCGGAGGAACTGGCCGAGTTTGAGGGTTGGAAATTATCAGAATTACACCGTGTATTTTGGGAAAACGGTTTTGGCGTTTATGTTGAACGCAGTAACAAGAGAATGATTAACAAACGCTTGAGAGACAAAATTTCCCCTGACGTTGCCAATCAAGGAGAAGAAGAGTAATTTTCGCGCCCAGGTTAAACCTGGGCATTATTGAAGTAAAGGGAGCAACAAAATATGCAAAATATTGAAGAAGCATACAGTCTTGCTTGGGTGAAAACAGCTTGTGAACATATTTTAGGTAAGAATATTTGTCAAAGAACTTGGCGTAACTGCCTAAGAATATGTGGCGTTCAGCCTTACAAGAGAGAAGTCAAGCTCAAAGAGTGCTGCTATTTATTAGGACTGATATATCTGAAACGTCAAAACCCTTTCAAAAAGTATTCTTTATCTGACGTTTCATTATTACTGATGAAGGATAAAGCACGATTTACCAATTTTGGCATTGATTTAGAAAATCTGGAATTTCCACTTTTAGGGCGAGAATTACCGGACTATATCTATGAGCAAATAGGCTACAAAGTTAGTTTGCGAACCCTCTACCGTTGGGCATCTAAACGCCGTATTCCTTTCTCTAAGTTACGCATCATTAACCAAAAAGAATTGAGTCGATGGCTAGAATTAGCAAGCAAGTATAGCGAACGCGTAGTAACGACTTAGCTTTTTTAATACATTCACTCTTCGACCATCATTAGACTTTTTAATGAACTAGTGTGCCATTAGATTGACTTGCTGCATGTCAATCTATGTCAATCTAATGGATTTTGCTCTAGATACTGGCGTACTCCCGCGCTCATAGCTACAAGGTTTGGTTGTATACTTTTCCCTAAAAAATCTTCGACTACATGAGCAATTGTACTTGTGAGAAAGAATGGTACTCCCTTGATTTGTTTCGCGTCAATCACTAGTTCACCACGGCTTTCAATTACTGTACTATTACCATCTTGCAAAAAGCGATTTTTGCCAGAACACTTAACTGCTTCTGTAAAAGCGTGAGTTTCAATACGCCATTCAACTGTCAAATCTGCCTGATTCCAGGTATTATATTCTGTCCAAGAAAGCATATCTTCACTGAGCAGAACTCTTGCTGCTGCTGGAATTTCACTACCACCGTGCCATTCATTGACAGTATAAATATTACTGCCTGCTTCCCTACGTGATAAAAGTGTGATCTGACGCACGTTTGGCATATAGGGAACTAGTTCAACTAGTTGGTCACGATAGGTAGCATAAACCAGGGAGCGTGGAAAAGCAATTTTGGTATCAGCACAGATGAGCATTAATTAATACCATATTTAAATATAGAAATAACGGGGAATTACTAAGAGTTTAGCGAGCGTAAATGAGGTTTTTTTGGTTGATCCGCCTAAATTTTGGTTAAAACATCATCTATATTTTACAGCCGCATCGGGTCACAAAGTGGCATGAAAAAGCAGCAAGGTCTGCCGTGACATCTAAAAGCCTTACTGTGTATAGATGTCACAGAAAGCAGCAAGATTGGGTAAAACTCTAGAACCCTTGCTATTAAAGGAATGTCACAAAAAGCGGCATGGTAAAATTATGAACTCGGTGTCACTTGAAAGCACTCAAAGCCATACAGGATGGGTGTCACAAAGGAAGTGGCAGGGTTGACGAAAAAAAATAGGGATGAAAAAAAGCCCCAAAAACAGAGCTTTTTTATAAAGTGGGATCAAGAGCCATTGTTCTTTTTAGGCTAGATAGACGGTTATGCTGTTGATTGCTCGTCCTGATAAAATATGGTTCATGGGCAATTTTAGTGCTATGCGAACAAAAGTAGAACTAATTCGCGGTCAAGATAACAGGATTGTGGAAGCAGATTTAGTGGAGCTAGCGCAAAAGCACGTCGATGATTATGCTAACAAGTGGAAAGAACAATTAAAACTGCACGAGCAATCAGACAAATTTTGGGACTGGGAGTTTAAACTGGAGTTTGTCATTAATAGACAAGCAAACCGTGAAGGCTATGCTATTGAATATGAAAATGAAACTCAAGGGTTAATGCTGATTGAAACCCAAATGCACGGTTCTCGCTTGGTAGAGGGGAAACGTTTGGTATACATTGATGGCATAGCTACCGCACCTTGGAATCGGGCATACGTCCAGCGTCCCCCCAAATTGAAAGGTGTTGGAACTGCATTTTTGGCGTTTGCTAGAACTTGTAGTTTAGAGCTAGGTTATGAGGGGAGAGTAGGATTGCATTCACTACCTGGAGTAGAAGAATTTTATGATAGCCAAGGCATGATTGATGTAGGAGAGGATGAAGATTACGATGAACTAGTTTATTTTGAGTATGGAGTTTTTCGTTCTCCTGAGTAAGATAGCAAAGGTAAGTAGATGAGCCAGCAGGAACACAGTGAAAATCAAAGCACCTTTAACCAAGAAAATGCAGTAAATCCAATGGGTTTATTATTTGATGAAGAATGGTTGCGAAAAGGTGTTGAAGCTGAGGATAAAGTTGGTGGCAACATTGGGGCTGGATTAGATTGGGGTTCAGCATTTGGCTCCTTAATAGGCAATCTAGAACTTTTGGGACGTTTCACAACGTTGCGTATTTCTCTAAATAGAGAAGTGCGGTTACTACTGAATAATTGGAATTTAGGCACAGCTACGAAAATTGCAGTCATTGCTGCAAGAGAAAGAATACTTGAAAAATTTAGATTGCCGACACCAGAAGTAAGAGAATACATACTTGCTACTCTGGAAAATGATCAGCTTTATGACGAAGAATTTATTTCTGATCAAGAGATACTGCACGAACTGCTTGGGTTGTTATTAAAACAAGAAGATTGGGAGATCATTGGAGCAGTTGCAGCAGATTCGTTAAAGAAAGAAATTATACATAAAGCTGTTGGTGAGAAGATTTCAGCATAGTCAAGCTCATCGCAATAATCCTATTTGAATTACTTTTTTGTTTTGTCAACAAGTGTGTGCTGTTTAACCTAGCCTTTCTTCTAGGTTTCCAATATTTAGACTTTGTGGGACGATTAAGTCGGTATTTAAACTCAGCTTAAACATTTTGTTTTGAAATGTGATCTAAATTCATCACTACACACAGGAGTGCTTAATCATGGTGCAGGACGAACTAAAGAACAAAGTAGCTTTGATTACTGGTGCAAATAAAGGTCTTGGGCTGGAAATGAGCCGTCAACTCGGACAATATGGATTGACAATTTTGATAGCAGCTCGTAGTTTAGATGCGGCTAAAACCGCAGCGAGTAATTTGGAGAACGAAGGAATAATAGCTCACCCAATTTCCCTGGATGTCACTGATAGTACTCAAATTGAATCTGCTATTCAACAAATTAGTAACTCTTTTGGTAAACTTGATGTCTTGATCAATAACGCAGGCGTGTTTTTAGATGGTGACTGGTTAACCAGTAATGCTAGTTCTATTTCTGTAGACATTATTCGACAGACATTTAACACCAACTTTTTTGGCTTAGTGGAATTAACTCAACGAGTATTGCCGTTAATATTGAATAGCCCTAGCGGTCGAATTGTAAATATGTCGAGTATTGAAGCCTCGTTAACACTTCATGCTGACCCCAATTCATTCATCTATGATTCCAAACCATTTGCTTACAATGCTTCTAAGGCAGCAGTGAACTCATTTACGATTCATTTAGCTCATGAGTTACGCAATACTCCAGTGAAGATTAATAGCGCTCATCCGGGTTGGGTAAAAACGGAATTAGGTGGTGAAGGTGCGATGATGGACATCGCATCAGGTGCGAAAACTGGTGTTAAATTAGCGATATTGCCGAATGATGT
Source organism: Nostoc sp. (assembly GCF_036917415.1). GTDB lineage: Bacteria > Cyanobacteriota > Cyanobacteriia > Cyanobacteriales > Nostocaceae > Nostoc. Next base: position 4,140 of record NZ_JBALDJ010000010.1, read on the forward strand.
CCCCAGTGGTGGTTTTTTCCATCTTGGGGAACCAGTAGCTTGGTAACTTATGCCACCACTTGAAGTCGTAGCATAAGTTATTAGTCATTACGCGAATTTCTCACGATTTTTGTACACTCGATACTATTGACCAAGACGGTGAACGGCGATTTATCTCATTCATTTAATATGAGATCAATCGCCGTCTTTTGTAGAAAATCGGCTCTAACTCTGGTCAAGCCATCTATTATTAGAGGTGCTTCTTAGTAAGTGGATACTGACTTAAGCATTGGATATTGCCCCCAACTGGTGCTTGAGAATTAGTATTTTACACTGATACGCTTCAATCTCTGCTTCAAGTTCAGCACGCAATTCAATTAGTGTAAGCGGATGAATTTTCTCCTCTTCAAGATGTGCCACTTCTGAGAAATCGTTTTTATCCAGCACAGCATAACGCCAAGATTCGGTACATAAACCAGTTAGTAGATTATTGGGTGGATAATACTGAACCCCTACAATCATCCCCTGCTTGGTTCTTTGTCCTAACGAGTATTTTGGTGATGTCCAGTGATTCGGGATGGTGACAACTTTTGAAGCTTCCATGCTATTGCTCCTATCTTTGTTTTGATTGTGTTTGTACTACTCGCTGCTGCCTTTTATCTACCAAAATCTGACCGATGGTTCCTCCAGTACCCAGCCCTAACATGGCTGTAGTAATCGTGTACATTGTATTTCTGCCAAAAATTTGCACTTTAATGTACCCAATGGCAGTAGCTGCCACTATCCCACTGATTCCTTTGACAATCTGATTGCGTTTCATAGAGGCTTCCTTTGGTTTACTTGCAGGGTAAGCAAATACTTTCGACATTCCTCCGCTCCCCGATAAATCAGCAAGCGCAACGCATGGATCTCTTGGATGAAGGAGTTACAGTTTTGGGCGATTTCCGGTATCAATTCCTGTTGCGATCGCACATAATCTTGATGATGTTGTTCTAGCAGTTCAATCTTGGAGTTGAGATGCTGCGGGTATTCCATCATCTGGATGCAACCAGTGACAAAAGCTTTCAGTAGGAGTAGATTGTTAAACTCGATCCGTCCGTCTGGAAATTCCAGATAGACTCGTCCAGTTTGCATATCTCTGTCCCATTCAATACCCAAACCTTGAAGTTTTCCGAGTAATGGCAAAAGTTCGTATTGTTCTATTACTGGTTCTGGTTTTAACTTGGTAAACATGAAAAGTTTCTCCTATTAGTTCTTTTTTGTTGGGACAAATTTTACTAATCTTGGCAATCTCTATTAGCCAGCAGCCTGTTGCTTCTCAAAAGACTTTTCCTGTTTACTGTTGAGTTGCCTGCTGTACACAATCAATTGCATCCACTATTTCTTCCCAAACATTGAACGCATCATTTAGGACTACATCGTTTGATGTAGAAAAATACTCGGACGATTGAAGCCTGCGATAATCCTTACTACTCCCCACAAGCCGCAATGTATATTGACATCCTTGCAATATAGCCCGAATCTCTGATGTAGTTAACTTGATTTCCATCGTTATCTATCCCCTAAAATTTATCTCGTTGAATACTGAGGCTTGCTCCGACCAAAGAACTGCCTAAGAAGACGGAAAAACTAACCAACATTGCACCCAAGCAGATATTTTTTTGCTGCTCCCACCCAGAGATGATTATGTTAGGGTTATTAGTCTCGATAATCTCCAGCCCCCAGCATCCCATTGCTCCAACTCCCGAAAATCCAGTCAAGAGCAGAGAGATAATTGCAGTTGTTTCTATAGTGCGGTCAATAAAAATCCTGGGGTTGAATCTTCTCCTAGTACGGCGGCGAGGAACCATTTTACTCTTGTGGTCTAATTGAGATTGATAAACAACTTGTTTGTGATTAGTCATTTGGAATCCTCCAATTGAACATAGAAACCTGCACCTGTATTCGTAATCTTTACCTTTCTTTGATTGACCAAGGTTTGAATCACACTAAGACTAAAGTTGATGGTGCATAATCGTGCGCTACCACCATAACGACGAAGGTATTGTATGCACAATGAGGAATGGTCGGCAGGAGTGGAATGAGTGGATTTTCTCGGCATAATCTTGACTATGACTCTATGATTTGTAAATGATGCGAATTGAAAAAAATTCCTTGACCAAGGGGTATATCTGGGAAATGAACGCAAACCATACCGTGTGCTGAATACTGAATTACTGTACCTGTTTGCCCTAATCTAGGGTCTTTTTCTGCAACTGTTTTAATGACTTTAACAATTGAATTAATTGGTGGAAGATTAGCCATTTTTAATCCTTGGTTGAACAGCCTGATATGGAAGTACATCTGGTGAGTTGTGACTTTAATGCTGAAAGTGGTTTATCGTTTGATAAACTTGGTTTATGTTTGATAGCACTTGCAAATTTATCGCTGAAATGTATTCTCCCGATTTCGCCACTTGGCTATTAGGAGAACCGATTACTTTAACCAAATTAAGTCCTACAGAATTGTCTTTAGAACCTATTCGTGCTGATGCTTTAATCTTGCTGCAATCAGATGAAGTTGTTCTCCACATTGAATTTCAGACCAAACCCGATGACGATATGCCGTTTCGGATGGCTGATTACCGTTTGAGAGTGTATCGCCGTTTTCCCAATAAACGAATGCATCAAGTAGTAATTTACTTAGCCAAAACTGAATCAGAGAAGGTGTATCAAACTACTTTTACTACTGAAAGTTTACGACATGAATTTTCAGTGATTCGTTTGTGGGAGCAGCCTCCAGATATATTTCTGGCGGCACCAGGATTACTGCCGTTTGCGGTTTTGAGTGCTACTGAGAACAAAGTTGCGACATTACAACTTGAGGCTGCGGCTGTTGACAAAATTGCTGACAGGCGGAAACAAAGTAATATTGCTGCCGCCTCTGCAATTCTGGCTGGGTTAGTATTAGAACAAGAAGTAATTGGACGTTTATTTAGGAAGGACATAATGCGCGAATCTGTCATTTACCAACAAATTAAAACCGAAGGTGAAGAAGAAGGGAGTGATAAAAAAGCTCGTCAAATTGCTGTCAATATGCTGGCAGAAGGGATGACTGTTGATGCGATCGCTCGGGTTACTGGTTTATCAGTAGAAGTAGTGCAACAATTACAGCAGGAATAATCCGAGAAGCAAGAGTAATTTTGCTACTGTCCCTGTACTGAATCGGCTCAACGAGGGCTGTGTTTCAAGCCCCGATTTTCTCCGATACTCAGTGGCGATGGTCACTTGTTGACAAGAATGCCTCTTTGTTTGATGAGCATAATTGCTCTTTATGCAGAACCAGCGTTTCTAAGAGAACGTTAAGATTGCTGCCGAATGTATTCTTCTTGAAGTATGATTTCTCTTCTCAATTCAGTTCAGGCAATTGTGCAAGCGCTCCTTCCATCCACACTTGAATCGCTTCCATTTCGGAAACACCTCGCAATAAGTAGCTAGGCGCAATTAAATATAAGACGCTCAAGGTGTTTGAGTCGATGGGGAGTATTATCTCCCGCACCTCTCAGTTAAATCTGGGCGTGC
>NZ_JBALDJ010000011.1:0-55271 GCF_036917415.1 Nostoc sp.
TACCCTAGCCCGGATAGTCCCACTTTGTTTCCAACTTGATTGCCTATCAGGCAAGTCCTTTTGTCAATAGGGTTTGAGACGCGCTAACCCTGCTAATTGGCTGAAGTAAATCACCCAAATAATTCCAGTTACTCCAATGGCAATTAAAAGATTAGTGAAAAATCTACCAAACTCAATTTCTTGTCCTAATCCTTTATCATCTTGACCGGCAGTAAAAAACAATGACCAGGCTTGATTTGCATTGATAGTCTCAAAGTTGTTGAAATTAGGTCTAAAAACAACGGACCCAATTAAATCCTTTTGGGGATAATCAAAATCAGTTTTCATAAATAAGTTTGCCTCTAAATTGTTTTATTCGTCAAGTGAAGAAAATTCATAAATCTCAAAGTGTCTTCTCTAAAGGCTGGTTAGCCATCCAATCAAACCGTGTCCGGTGATAAATTCTAAAGCTATGAGTGAAACAAAACCAATCATTGCCAAACGACCATTGAGTTTTTTGGCATATTTGGTAAATCCTATCCGTGGGGTTTCATCAATATAAACTTTGGGTTCAATCGCAAATCTGTTAAGTTGACCGCGTTCGTTAATGGTAAAGCCTTTATTTGTCATTTTTTACTCCCTATTTTTGCTGTCTGCAAAAAAATATTAATTATTGTAAATATTTTTTGCAACTACTTGACTTAGAAATATAAGTAGTAAGAACCGTACTAGGTAAGTAGGGTATTTCGGATTTGTGCGAGAACTAGGCGATGTCTACGACGGGCTACGCCTACGCTCTTGGAAGTGAATACACACAAAAGCACCAATTGCATTTAATTTGACTTCAGAAAAACTTATTGTGATTATAAATAGAACTTATCTATATATAACTGAGAAAGTATTGCTTATTTGTAACTAACTTGTTATGTTTCTTTACATAAAGATACAAATTAACGTAAATGCGTTAAACCACTGTTGATTAAGGCTTTCTAAATAACTATGCAGTTGAGCCTGCAATGTGCTTTGCCAAGTATCCAAACTCAACGGCAATAGCATCGCTATGCCTTTAGTAGAGCTATGTCTACGATGGGCTGTTCAGTGATGCAAAAACTGCTGAGTGCCTTTATTAACAGCTAAACGCATTTCTCTTGCGTCTTTGCACATTTGATTTTTCACATTCGATAGAACTGTAATTTTCTTTTTGGAATTTTTGCTATGTCTTTTACCATCCAGTCGGCTCAAAGTATTTTTCCCGGCACCCTAATTGCTGATGTTGTTCCAACCGTTGTCGAATCATTCTCTCAGCTCAATGCTGAAGATCAACTAGCATTACTCTGGTTTGCCTATACCGAAATGGGTAGAAGTATTACGGTTGCTGCTCCTGGGGCAGCCAACATGATCCTCGCACAAGGTTTAATGGAACAAATTAAGCAGATGCCTTTTGAGGCTCAAACGCAAGTCATGTACGATTTAGCTAACCGTGCTGATACTCCCCTCTGCCGTTCCTATGCATCCTTCACTGTGAACATCAAGTTGGGCTTCTGGTATCAGTTAGGAGAATGGATGGCCCAGGGAATCGTTGCTCCGATCCCAGAAGGCTACAAGCTTTCTCCTAAAGCTGCCGACGTGTTGCAAGCCATCCGCAATGCTGATTCAGGTCAACAAATCACCATCCTACGCAATACCGTACTCAACATGGGATTTGACCCGAACGCTCCCGGTAGTTACAAAAAAGTCTCAGAGCCGGTGTCTCCTCCCACTGCACTGGCGTTTCGGACTAAAGTCACCATTGAAGGCATCAACAATCCTACAGTGCTGGGCTATATCAACAACATGAATGCCAATGACTTTGAAGCTGCGGTTTCTCTGTTTACCTCCGAAGGTGCATTGCAACCTCCCTTTGAAAGACCAATTGTTGGTCAAGATGCAATCCGCGCTTATATGCGTGAAGAATGCCAGGGATTGAAGATGATACCAGAGCGCGGTATATCTGAGCCAGTAGAAGATGGCTATACACAAGTTAAAGTTACAGGCAAAGTCCAAACCCCTTGGTTCGGTGCCAGCCTGGGGATGAATATTGCATGGCGGTTTTTAATAGATCCTCAAGGCAAAATTTTCTTTGTAGCGATTGACTTGCTTGCTTCTCCTAAAGAACTGCTCAATTTAGTACGTAAATAGAGTACTAGGTTAGTCCCTGCTTAAGCGTGGATGAGTGATGTCTGTAGGCGTAGCCCGTTGTAGACATCACTACCTCGCCATGCTTAAGCAAAAGAAACTGATAACGGCTTCTTTGGTATCTTTATCCTGCGATCGCTGTCGAAAGCAACCGATTTCATCGGCGAGCTTGTAAAAGATTATTAAATAGTTCTAAGGTGGGTGCTGAGTTTTTAAAAGTCTTGGAATATACGAAATTGCAACAAGTAGGATTGACTTCTAGAACCTTTCTCGCTCAAAAGCATCTCAACTATTCTTTACTTGTTTATATTTAAATAACAATATATCTTTGGATAGAGTAATAATTTATTCATCTACCAAGGGTAATAGATTATCAATGACTTTTTTCAATTCCTCAGAGCCGCTCCTGCGTGAAAAACAGCAAGAGCTAGATTTTCAAGATATTCAAGGTCTAGTCTGTCTAAACTACCAAATTGGAAATTTCATCCTCTTTTCAAAGTTTTATACTCGCGTCGATCAAGCATTTATTCTCTGGGGACTAATTTCATCTGGGATTTTCGTAACCGCCCAGTTTCTACCCATTAGCTGGAGTAGCCAAGCGATTTTGTGGTCAGTGCTTACCTTATTTGGTGCAGTCGGTATGGTAAGTTTAACTTGGTTTTGGGCAAGTGTAGAACAGCTATGCTGGGTTGTTTATAGCTGGGCGATTTTAATCATAACGGGTTTAATCTTGACCGATCTGAGTATTTTTTTGGGATGGGGAGAGGTCTTGATGCATCTGTGTCCACTGTGGTTAGGATTAAGTGCCATCGGCTACTTTTGCACTGGGGTAGGAATGCGTTCACGCACATTTATTCTGATCGGGTTTATTCATTTGCTGGGAATTTTAGTTTTGCCGTACTGCGGTGTCATGCAGTTTCTCTCAACGGGGCTAATTATGACCGTTAGTTTACTGTTACTAGCAGAATTACAATGGGATATGCAATCTTCAAGTGATTACAACCAATTAACACCACAACAAAAGCAGTTTAACCAAATACAGTCCCAACGACGTAAAATGAGTAGCTAAAGTTATAAAGAATTAAAATCTTACTTTAGACAAGTTTGTATAAACAATATAACTATATCTCTTGGCTAGCTAGTGTTTATACTTTGGAGAGAGAGTTTTTCACCCAACTGTTAGCTATTCTAGTTTATGAAAACAAAGAGCACTGTATGGGTGTTATACCGCTGTGACCCAGTATTGAACATCGAAGGAGAGCGACCGCAGATGTTTGAACAGTGTAAATTAAATGCGTTGACGGTGTGGAGTTTTTGTCGCTTCCTCCACTTCATTATCACCAAGGGAAGATTAAACTCTTCATCAGAGCGGTCTGAGGTGGTAAACGTCTTGTGCTTTTTACATTACAAAATCATGACACTCCAACATCCTTAGTACAAAATGAACTAAGGATATTGGAATATCCATACTAGTGCAACTATCTGTTAGCTGGCGTTTGTGTGTCAAAATATTCACGCCAACGACTAATTTGACCATGACTGAAATCTACGACAATTACGTCATCAGCTTTATTACGACGACCTGTCGCATTTTCTGTATCTTCGTAGTGCCACTCTACTGCTGCCTGATTTGCTCCAACGATAATCCGTTGGATGTCTATTTTGACATCTGAATACTGTTGTTTAAAATGGGTAACTTCTTGTCGAATTCTTTCTTGCCCCCGCCAGTGCTGACCAGGCACGATTAGTTCTCCATCAACCGTAAACAATTGTGCAAGAGCATCGACATCTTGAGCAACCCATGCATCTTTAGCTTTTTCTATTAATATCTGGATATCTTGTTGGTTCATAGACTGACTGGCAAATAAAGGTGTGCTAAAAGTTAAGCTAACAAATATAGTTCCTAACACTAGCCATTGATATAACCAAAGCATCTAGATTTTTCTACCTTCTAAAGTATCAAGCTATAGAGGATTAGTAACATTTAACCAGAAGTTGTTTGCATTGCGATCGCTCCTGCAAAAAGTCAGGTTTTTATTGGATGTAGAATGTCTGTAGCGTTGATGTTAATTCTACAGCCAAAACTGGCGATCGCCTTCCACTGTCCCTGGAGCAATTCCTTGTAACCGCCGATAAGCTATTTTGTCAGAACCGTATAATGGGACGGGCAAGCGAGGTTCTTTCAACGCCCCGTGATGTAGTAATGTCAGTTTAAGTGTAGCTTCTATTAAACTTTCAATTGATACTTGCTGTTCGTGTTCAGGATCGGGAATAACCTTTAAACGCAGAGGATAAGGTAAACCCATTTTCTCAGACTTAACTTCAGTAGTGACTAAAAGTACTTCATACGGTGATAAGCGAAGAGCTAACCCTTTAGTTGGTGCTGTCACTACAGATTGCTGAAATTTATATAGTCGTGGAATCTGAGATTTTACACACTCCACCAAAATAAACTTTGAACCAATAACTTTTGCTCTTTCTCTTAAATTCTTTATTTCATCACCACAAAAACGTCCATCACGATAAATTAGTACAATTTTTTGTCTTAATTCAGCAGATGGTAGAAACCTCTCTAATGTTCGTTTATCAATTGTTTCACCCTCGGTTAAAGCATCTTCTTGTCGGTAACGAATAAACTCCCCTCGCTTGTCATAGAGACGTACACTCGCACAAACATTTCTACTTCCAAATCCTTTCTTTTTAGAAATCCGGGAAACATCAAAGCCAATAAAATAATCAGCAATTTCTAAAGGATCAGCTAAAATAAAGGGTAAATTTCCTAACTTTGCAAGAATTCCTGGAATTACCTGATGAAGGATATTCCCATAATTACTGGTGTTTTTTAATGTCTCTTCATAAATTACTTGACTAGCCATTTCTCGCCGAAGTAAACGTGAAGAAATAAAAGAATAAAAGCTACCATCATCACTATTATCAGCATGGCGATCGCTCTGAGGTAGAAATGTCAAAACAATATCAGTAGGAATTGCCATTAATTCATTAATAGCGTGTTCAACTTTTTCTCTATCATCAGAGACACTTGAACTACTTACTGATACACCAACTCGATGAACAATTAGGCTTTCAAACCCATAGCGTTTTAGACGTTGCTGAACTTCCCTAATAAAAGGATCTACCTTAAAATCACAAAGCTTCAAAGCTGTAATGCGAATTGGTGTTGCTTTATCTTCATATTGAGATTGACGACGATAAACGCCTCCTTGTGATAGTCCTTTAAGGACATCTCCTCTCCTACTTATAAAGTTTTGATCGGACTTCTGCTTTCCAAATAGAAGTTGAGTATCTTCAAGCTTAAATTTTAGTGGTAAAAATAATTCAGAGCAATTTCCGCTTTTTCCACTATTAATACAGGTTTCTGATAACACAAATCCATAAATACTTAGAGCTAGTGCAGCTTCTTTTTTATATGAAGCCAAACTATTTTGCCGCTCTTGATAAGGAATCTTAGCTTCTTTGAGTAAATCCCCATAGTTTACATCAAATCGTTTGGCAGTATCTTCTGTAATACAGGGAGCAAGAGCAGCCATTGCATAAGGATACCGTATTTTATTCTTACCAAACTGCACAACTACAACAGGTTGATCTCTAGGTGCTTCACGAATAGCGATTTCACTGGTTGATGCGGGCTTATAGTTGAGTAATTCTTCTTCACGCTCACCAACTGTTCCTTCAATATCTACAATAGTAGCTGAACTATTCTTTTCAATATCTCGAACATTTAAACCAATTAATAAATCTTTTGAATTTTGTCTATAAGGATGATTTTCGTAGAATTCAGACAATTTTCCTTTAAAAACAAAAGAACTACGAACGGTTATAGCAATAGCTGGGTGTGAAATATTGTTAATTTCAATTGTTTCTTCCCAAACTTTTGCTTCTCGCCTGACTTCAACATTGTTAAATAGAATAGGAAAATATGAAAATGGTCGTCTAATTTTTAATATTCTTATAGCTAGTTCAGAAAGGATATTAGCAGATATCTGTGCTTGGCTTACCCATTGGATTGAATAATAACGATCGCCAATATCTTTTTTCAAGTCCTCTTGAATTTCTGTTAAACCTTTTCGCCATTCATCTAAACTTGGTATTGGTTGATCGGGTTTACCTAAAACCCAGAAATTGCTATCTGCAAAAATGACTATAATATCAGGAAATTTCTGACTAAACCGCCAACTTAAGCGATTTCCTATTTCAGTATCGACTCTGGGAGTCAGTCGAAAGCAGATTAAGTTAGGTTGAGGAATATTTAGTAAAAATATTTCTGCCAAAAATATTGGGGATATATTAGTTTTTGAGGGGGATTGAAGTACACCAGCAGTCATGTAGAAACCTCTGATATAGTAAATTCACAAATTGAGTTAAACGAACAATAGCGACAACTTACACCCGGATTTGGGGGAAATATTTGACTGAAATCAGCAAAATTTTTACGGTAGCGTCTCAAATCTTCTTGATGTCGTTGAGCTATTAGAGCAAGTTCTATTTGAAAAGCCTTAAGAGTATTAGATGTTGCGCTGATAGGTTCCGACCCCTTACCATTTTCTAAGTTATAAAAAGATGCTACTGCTTTTTGGTGGGGATACAAATAACTAGCTGCTAGTAAGTAAACATATCCTTGTCGCCGATCAAAATCAGAGTGCCCAGTTTTGAAATCTAAAATGTGCAAAGTATCATCTTCTTCGGCAAAAATGCAGTCAATCGCAGCATAGAAGTTAAAAGACTGATTACCCTGCTTAATCAGAATTGGTTTTGGAAAACCTTCATCACCTCGGCTAAGTTGAATAATTTTCTTCTCAGCAAGAATTGGATTTTGCTGGTAGTTTGTCAGTATTTGTAGTACTCGCTGCTGAACTAAATCTGACTCTTTCCGCAATTCCAGAATCTCTATCATTTGTTCTACAGCGTCTTCTTGATGTAACATCGGGGAGTTTTGATGAAATTCATAAACCCCCCTTTGTGCTAATAGTCCAATTCGCACAGGAGTGCTATCACTTGCCAAAATTGCTGCAACCGCAGGTTCTTGCGATCGCGCTTTTGTAAAACCTCGTTTCATGTCACAGTGTAAGTGTTCTTTCCCTATGGGTGGAGAATACTGCAACCATAGGTTGTAGCTGGCAAATGGTAGCCAATTTTGGCTCATTGATGTCAAGTCCCAGAATTTAGCAGAGAAAAAAGTTTTACTTGGTCAGGATTTCGTAGATTGCTGTATATACACCAATCTCGGTTGCCATTTCCAAGGTACGCAAGCCTTCTAGCATCTGTTCCGCAGCCTTTCTGAGTTGTGGATTGTGGCTTGATTTTTGAATTTCTTCAAGCAGAACTGGTAGAGGTCTACCAACAGAAAAGGACAATTGTTCAGAAGTTGCAACTTGTTGTTTCATAAAATTGAGTACTCCTATTTTAGGTAGGTATAATTTAAAGCTCAAAAAAACTGAGAATTTGCGATCGCATAACCCATGCGATGAGTTATACTGAGATTGTTGCACACAATGACCATGTTGACCAATTTAATCAAGTTTGTCAAGATAGCTCAGGAAATTTTGGGAACACTGAAGTGAGTAGAACTTTTGGCCATATTATTCGTACAGCACGCAAAGAAAAGGAACTCAGTCAGCGTGAAATGGCTAAATTGATAGGTGTGGATTACACCTACCTATCGAAACTAGAGAACGATCATGCTGGGTATCCTCCTAGTGAGGATGTAATTCATAAATTAGCCCTTCACCTAAATTTGAATGAAGAAGAGCTAAGGCATCTTGCTGGTCGAATTACACCTGATGACACAAAAGTTTTTGAGGATTTGGTCAAGAAGTATAAGCAAATGCCTGCTTTATTACGCCGAATGAGAGATGAGCCTGACTTCGCTCACAAATTACTGAGGGAAACAACAAAATCAGAAGATGAGGAGAAGTAGAGTTAACGGTGAACAAACAGTATTCTTTCATTTCCAAAGATGAATCAGAGTTAAAAGTTATTAAGCCGTATCGCTTCATTCCCAAAGATGACATTGAGCGTCGAGCAACAGACGTTCTCATGTCTGTGCAAGCAAAGCGTCAGCGTCCTCTCAAATGGCCAATTGATGCTGGTTATATGGCGGAAGCTCTAGGATTGGATATGGATTGTGGGGAAATACCTGCTGATGAGCAAGGAGCGATTGCAGCTATGATTTTACCCACCGAACGTAAGATTATAATGAATGAAAATCATCGTGACCTACCTCAAGGATTTGAAGAGTCATCAATAGCTCACGAGATTGGACACTGGATACTTCATGTTGATCAAAATAAGGTTTCAAGGTTTTTAGAACTCCAAGAAATGGGTATTGAAAAAACTGTAGAACCATTTTTATGCCGTAGTGTTAATACTCAGCAAGGAATTGAATGGCAAGCCCAGTATTTTGCAAGTTGCTTTCTCATGCCACTCTTTAAATTAGAAGAAGTGCAAAGAGGACGTGATTTAACTAATTGGAATCACCTTTATGCAATGAGAGAACACCTTGGTGTCACAATATCTAATTTAACTAACCGCTTACAAAGCCTTGGCTGGATTTACATTCCCAAGGGTTCTAAGCAAATCTATCCTGGTAAAGCTGCACCGAATAGGCAGACAAATTTATTTAATAGGTAAAGTGCGATCGCCATCCTCTCATCATGCGATCGCACTTCGCACAGCACTACACTAGAAAGTAAGATGCTCAGAATAGCCTATGAACGCCACTACAACCACTTTCCCTTCTACACTCAAATTGAAAATTGACTTGAGCGATGAGCAATTTTTCCAAATGTGTCAGAAAAATAGTAATTATAGATTTGAGCGCACAGCATCAGGGGAAATATTAATTATGCCACCTACAGGTAGTGACACTGGCAGACGTAATGTTAAAATTACCACTCAATTAGATATTTGGAACTCTAAGAATAGTTTAGGCGAAGTTTTTGACTCTTCAACTGGCTTCACCCTACCTAATGGTGCAGAACGTTCTCCTGATGCTTCTTGGGTAAAAATTGAGCGGTGGAATGCTTTAACCCCAGAACAACAAGAAAAATTTGCCCCGATTTGTCCTGATTTTGTAGTTGAGTTGCGTTCTCGTACTGATTCCTTGAAAGAATTGCAAGAGAAAATGCAGGAGTATATCGAAAATGGTACTCAATTAGGCTGGTTAATTGACCGCAAAAACAAACGAATGGAAATTTATCGTCCAGGTAAAGATGTAGAGGTATTAGACAATCCTGCTAGTTTACCAGGAGAAAGTGTACTACCTGGGTTTGTATTGGATTTACAGCAGATTATGTAGTTTTATTGATTAGGATAAATATAGCGCATTTCAAAGCGACTCTGTTCCCAAAGTGGTAGTAAAGCCTGTTTAGCAGCATTTAACTGAGCTTGTGAAAAAGAGATTTTCCCATTTTCTATAATCCAAATAAATATCCGAGTGATTAAATCTGCCTTGAAACTATTTTCGTATTCACTATTATTTATCCTTACTATCTGTCGATCTAATAAATCTATAGCATATTTAAAAGTCAAGTTTTTCCAGTCTGTGGAATTGTTATAATTTTCTTCTTGCGTATTTTTCCACTCTACTTTCCGTAAATTTCCGAAAATATAGTCTATGCCTGTTATGGAAGAATCTGTATTACGCACTAAATTTGTATAGGCTTGGTAATATGGTTTCAATAACGAAGCAACAATATTTTCCACATATATATGTAACCAAGATTGTATGTCGTGAAGATAAGGAACTAAATCTGTGACATTATCAATTTCTTTAATCAGCGCACGTTCGCTTCTGCAACTTGTTATTTTTGCTAACAATTCAGCTTCAGATAGTTGAGAGTTTTTTGAGTAGTAATTAATAACTTTGGGAATATATTTATCTAATAACCACTGTTTGGTATATCTAGCTGTCCAAGTTCCTCGTACTCCAATATCTTGCTGCCATAAGCTAAATTTAGCTGTTTTAATAGATTGTAAATTAATATTATTTATTTTGTAGATTATGTTAACTTTATTGCTAGGTAATAAAGAGAAATTACTGTCGAATTTGGGGAAGATAAATGTATGATCGCGAATTCCTCGACTTATTCGGATTGATATATTTTCTCTATGAAATAGATGCCATTCTGACTTGCCTTTCGTATAATCAAATTCATTAGCAAACTGCTGCATTGACTTCCATAATTCTTGTCTTACAGATAAAAGGATAAAACCGCGAACTTCTGAGAACTTTACAAATTCAAAATCCCATGTTTCTAGAGTATTCTCAAATTCAATTATTAAGTTTTGATATTCTTGACAAATTTCATCAATACATAAACACAAGTCTGTTGCTTCTAGTTTTGATAAAATGACTGTTGTTTGACCAAAATTTACTGTAAAGTTATCTTTATTTATCTGTTTTAAAAAACGGCGACAACCCCAATCCGGCTGGGTGTGCAATCCTGTCATTAATTGACCTAAAATATCTTGATGATTTAAGTTAATTTTTAGTCCTCTAAGAAGAATACTACTAAACTCTATTTGACAATTACCTTCTCCAAAAAGTTTGGGTAAATTACAGGCGATCGCTACTTTTGGTTTCACAACAACTAAGTGGCAGTCTTCTCGCGTTATAGAAGGCTCAAAATCACATTGCTGTAAATCTGGATTGCGTACGATTAAGTTTTCTATTAAGTTACATTTAGTATATTTCAAAATACTGGCTGTATTTTTATCGAGATTTTTAACTAAATCAAAATTGAGTTTATTATAAAATTTTGAGGCGACATCGTTATTTTTTAAGGTATCTATATTTAGATCAAATACTAATTCTTCTTGATTGTAATGCAGACACTGAAAAACCTTGATTTCATATCCATTAGTGACAATAAAAAATAGTGTTTTAAAATGATTACTATAAAATTTAGCTTGTTCAATAGCCTCATTTAACTTAGTTTTTTGCGGTTCTATCGCTTCCACAAAAATCAGTGATGTATTTGTATTCTGTTTCTTAACATCATCTGTTGCAAAATAAATCTGAGCAATTTTTGGATTCTTGGCGTAGGTTTCTGATTGATATGTTTTCAAAGAGTATTCACGATGACATATCTCTGGATAGCAGAGATAGTGAAACATTGGCAAAATCAACTTTTCTTTTACATCATCTTCATTTCGTAAAACATGATGGTCAAAACCTTGTATCCATGTAATGAATTTTTTAATTGACTCTGGAATAGTCATCAGATAATCTACCTGCTTGTATAAATTTGCTATGCCTTATTTTGTTCGTGTAATTAGCAATTTATCAAGTCAGTTTGGATTATGTCGTGATTGTAGATACTAGAATGGAAGCATTCGGCTGAAACTTAACCTTGGCAAAACCTACACTAATAAAAGTTACTCCCGTTAGAATTAAACATCTGGTGAAAATCAGGTAGGCAAAATTAATTAATTGTGTATAACAAGAATTTTGGGCAACGCATAATGAATTTCTGGAGATGTCTATTAGACAAGAAGGAGATAGGAGTCAGAATATAGAATTTTCCTGACTCTTTGAACTTTTGACGCCCAATATATCTTTTTATTCTCTTTGGGTAGCGACTTATCTTTGGGTAGCGATCGCTAGCCTTGCACCCTTCACCTGACGTACTTGATCCATTATCCCCACTATCTCACCGTGCAAAACTTTTTGATCGGCATTAATAATCACCAATGTATCTGGGTTAGAACCAACTAAAGTCCGCACTCGCGCTGCTAAATCATTAACTGCTATTGGATCGCGATTTAGGCTTACCTGACCTTTTTCATCTACTGTGATGGTAACTTTAGTGGGAATTTGCTGTTCCTTCGCCGTGGCTGCCTTCGGTAGATTTACTGGCAACCCTTCCGATCGTGTTAAAAACAGCGTTGACATAATAAAAAATGTCAAAAGGGCAAACATTACATCAATCAGAGGTACTACATTTATAAATGGTTGTAAATCTGGTTCATTCTCATCTAGATCCATAAGACTTCTCCTGTTGTTCGTAGCGATCGAGTTGTTCATAGCGATCGAGGAACAGTATTTCTAGCTGTCCGCCGTACTCTTGAATCATTGTTATCTGTCGCTGGTACAGTCCCCGGAAGATGCTGGCTCCTAAAAGCACGAAGATAGCCACAATCAATCCTGAAGCAGTAGCAACTAAAGCTTCACTAATACCAGCAGTGACTGCACCAGTTTTAGTAGCTCCGACATCACCAACATTCAGTCCAGCAAATGAGCGAATTAATCCTAAAATTGTGCCGAGAAGTCCCAACAGAGGCGCTAAACCGATAATCGTGTCAAATACAGGTTGAAATCGCTTGAGCATAGGGATTTCTGCTTGCGCCTCGCTTTTCAAAGCCAAACGAAATTTTTCTGGAGTCGGTCTTTCTAGCTGTAGTCCAGCCAGAAAAATGCGTGCTATAGGTAAATCTACGTTTTTTTGCAGCTTATCCACAGCACTAACGACATTATCAAGTCGATAAAGATTTAAAACCTCTCGCACCACCCGGTTTTGACGCTTACCAATCTGTATCCAAAACTTCGCCCGCTCAATCATTAGTGCTCCTGCCAACACCGAAAACGCCAGCAGGGGCAACATGACCACACCGCCTGCTTCAAACAAATTCTGAATTCCCATGTAGTGCCTCTAAACGTCATCAACAATACAAAATCAGACTACCAGAATCAAGCGTAAAAATGAAACTTTTTCTCAAGAAAGTTTAAAATATAATGGTAATTTTTTCAAACCTAATTCTGATTATTTTTATTTAATCTTTTTTTGTTTTACATAAATTAATTTAATTTACGCATCACATAAAAATTAATTTTATCTAGAAATCGTCATAATCAACAGTATATTTCAAACAAAGATGTTTTTTTTATTAAGTATGCTGTTTATAACACTGCCCAAAATAATTTTAATTTTTTACTTGATATTTGCAACCATGCATTCTAAGATAACTAAGTTAGTGAGAATAGGTAGCAATAGCTATGAGCTTTTCCGGCACTACTGTCGAGCAACGTTCCAAAGAAGTTGAGGCTCTCAAGTCTTTTCTGACTTACAGTCTAATAGGTTCACTGGCGCTGCATATCGGCGTACTGTCTTCAGGCATAGGTAATTATTTGGCGAGAGTGCCCACGGGAGAAGAAGAACCAATAGAGGTGGCGATCGTTGATGCTCCGACTGCGGAACCAGAAAAACCACTTGAAAAAATTCCAGAAGAACCCAAAAAAGAACCAGAAGTTGTTCAAAAACAGTCTAGAGAAACTCCACCAGTACAAAAACCAGTACCAGAATTGATTGAAAGACCAAAAATTCAGCCAGTTCAACAACAACCAAAACAAACTACTCAAAACCCACAACCAGCAAATAGGGAAATTGCTCCCAAGCCACAAGTCCCAGTGACAACTGTTGCTCCTCAAAGTGGTGGCGGCGGTGGCGGCGGTGGCGGCGGTGGTAGTCCAGTCCTTACAGGTAATGGTAGTTCTGGCTCTGGCGTTGCTTTAAGTACAGGTTCAGGTACAGGTTCAGGTTCAGGAATTGGCTCTGGCTCCGGCAGTGGTACAGGTTCTGGTATTGGTTCTGGCTCTGGCAGTGGTATAGGCTCAGGAATTGGGTCTGGCTCCGGCAGTGGTATAGGTTCAGGAATTGGCTCTGGCTCTGGCAGTGGTATAGGCAATGGAGTAGGAAACCGTCCGACAGTAGCAACAGCACCAATAGCACCAACACCTCCAAAAATTAACAGCTCAGGTAATGCTAATGGTCGTGCAGCCTGCCACGAATGCAACGTCAAGTATCCAGAGGGAGCAAGACGGCGAGGCATCGAAGGCAGACCAGAAGTAAAAGTTGATACTGATAAAGAAGGTAATGTTACCAACGTGCGGCTGACTAGCTCCAGTGGAAACCGCGAATTAGATGAAGATTACGCCAGACAAGCACGTAGTTGGAAATTAAAACCCTCAGAAGGTGGTAGACAAGGAGTAACTATCGCCACTGATTTTGCCATAAAAGGTTCACGGCGATCGCGCCAAGTTCAAGAACGGCAAGCACAAAGACAAGCAGAAGAGAGAACCCAGCAGACAGCAGCTGCTAACTCCACACAGGAAAATCCAAGACGTAGACGACGAGAGTTGACACCACCCTCATCTAATGAAGCTAGAGCCACAAGACCAGCAATATCTGGATTTAGTCGGCGACTGGAACCTCAAAGAACGGAAAGTCCTGCTAGCTCATCATCTGGAGCTAGGACAACTCGCACTCAAGGAACTGCAACAGAGTCCTTACGCCGCATCCGACGTGAGCGAGCGGCTACCGATTCATCACAAAAGCCACAAGCAACTACAAATCGGCGGCGAAGAGATAACACTAGCCAGAATAAATTGCGGGACTCTTTACGCCGTTTACGCCAACAACCTCAATCACAACCTGCTGCTCCCAGTCAGCAGTAGTCTGTCAAGTTGAAATTGATGGGTTAGTAATCAGCGCTTGAGCGCTTAACAAAGGATTCAAGTCCTAATTACGAACTTATTGACCCAGTGAAGTTGACTTGACATACTACTAGTAGAGGGATAAAACTTATTAAAATCATACTTTGATTAACAACGATCGCCGCCTCCTGTTTTTAGGAGGCGGTTGTTTTTTAGGTAGAAATGGCTTGGTTAACCATTACCCATCTAGCATGAAGAAGAGGGGTTAGGAGTGCGGTAATTTTATGATGGGCGATTAGATCGGCTGGCGATCGCTTGATTTGCCAGTCAATAGTAGTGGAAGTGAATAATCCTGCACTTATCCCCTACCAACTTTTCTGATGAGGGCCATGTAAATCGCTGCGTCTAAAGAATGATAGTAGTGTTTGCGGATCGCCAATTATATGCTGAAAGATATAGTCAATGGCTAACTTTCAATTTGCTCATCTGCACTTTACGCTAGGCGTCAGATTCACTGATTTCAATAAAACTTCTACATAAACACACACTGATGCGGTTTGATTTGCTTGAATAGCTATATTGATAAGACATTGATCCGACGGCAATTCACAATTCCTGATTATGGCAAGTAAATTCATTGATGTTAGGGAATATACTGTCAGGGCGCACAAAAGACAGATTCATACTCGTGTTTTCCAGTTTGTCTGTAAAGAGTGTAACGATCTGACAAAACGTGAGACTTTCGGCCCTCGACCTTTATATTGTGAGAGATGTCGCCCTCCCCAACCGCCTAAGAAATCCCAGCCAGGATCTCACAAAGCAAAACCCAGAGCTATGTCTTATAAAAGTGACATCGATTTAAATTGATTAAAGCCCTATGACTCAAAATGGACAATTAGAACCGCCTCCAGAAACCTTTTTCTCACCATTGTTGGAATTACGAGACTATTATGCTCGCCTCACAGAAGAGTATGAACGCCTCTTTGTGCAGGCGCGATCGCAGCTCGATCATGTAGAAGCGTTGCTGTCTAACTGGTCTTTTTCTGATGCCAACAAGCAGATATCAAGATTAACGACGACTGATGAAACCTCAAATCTTTCTCCAGAAGGTTCTTTGCGGTTTTTATCACCCCTTGATGACATCGAGGAAATCAACTTGGTGGAGTCTTTAGAGTCAGTACAAAAAGACTCAGATCGAGTTGAGATAAATAATTCCTTTTCTGCTGTTGATACAACAGAGAGTCAATCTCTAACGACATCAACAGATCCAAAGACCGTCCCAGAGAACAACGATAGTTTAACGAAGGTAGTGGAAATCCCGATGCTACCTCAGTATCAGCACGCTATCTCGCGAATGGAAGCCATAAAACAGCTATTGCAAGAACAGATAGGTACTGTTTGTCATATCGATTTTATCGTGCGATCGCTTTATGGAGAGTTAGATTCCCATCTATTCAAAGTAGTTAAAGGTAGGGTGCAATCTTCCCTCACCCAAGGCAGAGAAAGGAATTACTGGGTAACTATTCCCGATGAGCCAGGTTGTTATACTCTGGATTTAAGTTTAGTAGCTCCAAGTAATCGCAATGGTGCTTCTAGGAGTATCAAGAACAAAAATAAGAAGCCTTTCGTTCCCCCGACAAAAACAGTACCGATGCTCAAAGCTTTTGAGGGCCAATTCTTAATTGATGCCCTCACCTCTCTGTTAAAACAAAATCCAGGTAAAGTTTTCAGTGTTGCTGAAGTCATCGCCGGAATTTATGGAGAACTAGATTCTCAGCAAATTAGAGAGATCAAAAATAAGGTATTAAATGAACTATCTAGAGGCTATCGGACAGGTAGATTCGCTAGGGTTCCTAATCAAATCGGCTTCTATACTTGGGACTCAAATCTGATATTGAAGGGGAGTTCTCGTTAAATTGGGCATAGGGCATTGGAAGAGGCAGAGGGGCAGGGAGCAGACGGGCAGGGGGAGAATTAAAATTACATTACCTCTTTCGCCTCTGCTCCCTGCTCCCCTGCCCCCTGCCTCTTCCCCACCTATCCCAAAAACAGCTTGTATGCCGGATTCTTATTCTCATCCCAATAGCGATAGCCCAAGCGATCGAGAAAAGCTTGCCACTCTTCCATCTCGTGGGGGGGAACCTGGATACCGACAACGATTCGTCCGTAGTCTGCACCGTTATTGCGGTAGTGAAAAAGACTAATATTCCAGTCGGGACTCATGGAAGTAACAAACTTCATCAATGCGCCGGGACGTTCGGGAAACTCAAAACGGTAGAGCAATTCATTGTTAGCTAGGGGAGAGTGTCCACCCACCATGTGCCGCAGATGTAGTTTAGTTAGCTCGTCATCCGTTAAATCAAGGGTTTCAAATCCATGAGCTTCAAAGGTTTCTACCATCTTGACAGCATCAGCACGGTTTTGAATTTGCACACCGACAAAAATATGGGCTGTTTTTTCGTCGGCAATGCGATAATTAAACTCTGTAAGATTACGGTTGCCAATACATTCACAAAACTGGCGAATACTTCCCCGTTGCTCTGGAATTGTGACTGCAAAGATTGCTTCGCGACGTTCGCCCAACTCTGCGCGTTCTGCTACAAAGCGGAGGCGATCGAAATTCATGTTTGCACCACAGGCGACAGCAATTAAGGTTTGTCCCTCGATTTGTTCTCTTTCGGCGTAGGCTTTGGCAGCTGCGATCGCTAATGCACCAGCTGGTTCTAAAATCGATCGTGTATCCTCAAACACGTCTTTAATCGCAGCACAAGTATCGTCTGTACCCACCAAAATAATTTCATCTACATACTGCTGACATAAACGGAAGGTTTCTTCACCTACTTCCCGCACCGCCACGCCATCAGCAAATAACCCCACTTGGGACAAGCGTACCCGATGTCCGGCTTTGAGTGATTGAGACATTGCATCAGCATCTACTGGTTCAACACCAATAATCTTGATTTCGGGACGCAACCGTTTTACATAAGCCCCAATCCCAGAAATTAATCCGCCTCCTCCAATTGCCACAAAAATTGCATGGATGGGTTGTTGATATTGCCGTAAAATTTCCATCCCGATTGTTCCCTGTCCAGCAATTACATGGGGATCGTCAAAGGGATGAATAAAAGTCAATCCTTTTTCTACTTCTAATTCACGCGCATAGCTATAAGCATCATCATAAGTGTTTCCATGTAACACCACTGCTCCGCCCCTCATTCTCACCGCATCTACCTTCACTTGGGGTGTGGTTATTGGCATGACGATAATCGCTTTGGTTCCCAAACGATTGGCTGCAAGGGCGACTCCTTGAGCATGGTTCCCCGCAGACGCGGCAATTACACCTTGTACCAATATATCTGGCGGTAGTTGCACCATTTTGTTATAAGCACCCCGCAGTTTAAAGGAAAATACTGACTGCATATCCTCACGTTTCAACAGGAGTTGATTATTCAGCCGCGCAGACAGATTTGGAGCAGACTCCAGTGGTGTTTCCTGGGCAACATCATATACACGGGCAGTCAGGATTTGGATGAGGTAGTCGCAAAACATGGGCGTCAAGCTGTTAGCAAATGCTGGATGGAAATTAATTTTACGTTACAAGCGATCGCACTGCTTTTATTGAATTGCTCTCTGTGAAAATTTTGATTGAACAAAATTTAAAAATTACTAATTAATACTTTTTGAAGAGAAATAAGTTCAGTTATGGAAATTTTTTGATAACTGCAAATTTCATGCGATCGCTGGTAGGTTGATTTGAAACTAGTTTTGCCAACTATCTGAGTACTTAGATCGACAGATTAAGTATAGTCTTATTTAAGAACATAACTTCTCCATTTATGTTAAAGTATACGTGGAAGATGAAATTCGGCTGTACAGTTTGTTTTTATATATACTTGTATTACAGACCTCTCCGGATCTAAATCTCTACATCCTCTGATTCTGGAGACATTCTATGTCAATTTACGTCGGTAATCTATCTTATGAGGTTAAAGAAGATGACCTCCGGCAAGTCTTTGCAGAATATGGAACTGTAAAAAATGTTCAATTGCCTATCGACCGAGAAACAGGTCGGATGAGAGGTTTCGGCTTTGTGGAATTGGAATCAGACGCCCAAGAACAAGCGGCAATTGATGCCCTTGATAATGCTGAATGGATGGGTCGAAGCTTAAAAGTTAATAAAGCCAAGCCCAAGACAGACGGCGGTTCCTCTGGTGGTAGACGAGGAAACTATGGCGGTGGTGGTGGTGGCCGTTATTAAGGTCTAAAACCAAAAATTTAACTCTAAGGTCTTGAGGGCAGACAAAGGGTCTGCCTTTTTTGTGCTTCGGTTAAACGAAGAAAGGCAGTCCCGATGAAACAAGTTTCAAAAGCCTTGGATGAAAGAATGACTGGGGACTGGTATTTTGACTCAGCACTCAGTACGGGCTAAACGCCCCGCTTCCGCTAACAGCACTCAGCACTTTCAAGTCAGAGGGCAGGATGCAGGAGGTTTTAGGAAATAATTCTTATGAAGCCATGCGTTAGGGTAGCTTACCGCAGGTATCGTTTTATGTAATAGGTGTAGCAACCATGAACCCAGAAGCTAAACATATTGTTAACGAACTAAGGCATAAGTTCTACTCTAACTTTGCTACTGCTATGAATATGCCGGTGATCGTAACTGGTACATCTTATAGTAGTAATTCACCGATCGCATCTTGGATGGATCGTAGGCAGAGACTAAACTATATAAATGTATACGCTTATACAGCACCCGATGAATTTGTCCCATTCCGCCCATTCATTCTGCGAGTGGCTATTAACAAAAGTGCTGGTAGAGTGACAGTGACCAGAAAAGGACAAGTCTGCCGAGGTCTGAATTTGTTGTGGGATTTCGAGTTAACTGTACTACCAAAAGAAATTTTAGACTTTCTTCCCTGGATAGTTAACTTAGTTGAGGCCCATGATAAAGGTTCGCCCTTGTTGCTAGAATCACCACCCCATTCATTTGAATTAAAAGTGCCAGAGGTCGGGTTATTTAATAACGCTTGGACTGAAAAAGCTTGGCTCTTGGCAAATCCGACCATATTCCCTAATAGTAGTCTGTCAAGTTGAAATTAATGAATCAAGACTACAGGGTGGTTATAACTATCTGAAATTTTCACGAATGATTTCGGACTGCTATATATGCCTGATAATTAATAAGGCAATCTACAAATAGCAAAGATGCAGACTCTCCAAAAACTCTCACTCCCAAGCATGGGCTGCGGCACTTGGGCCTGGGGCAACCAACTGCTTTGGGGATATGACGAAAGTATGGATGAGCAGTTGCAAGCGGTCTTTAACCTTTGTGTAAGCAACGGTGTAACTTTATTTGATACAGGTGATTCTTACGGAACTGGAAGATTGAATGGTCGCAGTGAGTCACTTCTGGGACAATTCAACCGAGAATATCTAGGTTCAGGCAAAGAAAATATTTGTATTGCGACTAAGCTTGCTGCTTACCCGTGGAGATGGACACGTCAATCAATGGTAAAGGCTTACCAGTCATCTGCCCAACGTCTAGGAAAAAATGTCGATTTGGTACAGATGCACTGGTCAACAGCAAACTATGCTCCTTGGCAAGAGGAAGGACTTTTAGATGGTCTTGCCGATTTGTATGAGCAAAGGCTGGTCAAGGGAGTGGGATTATCTAATTATGGGCCGAAACGGCTTCAGCGAGTGCAGAAAAAATTCGCTCAACGAGGTGTTCCGATTACAACTCTGCAAGTTCAATATTCTCTATTGTCTACATATCCTGTCACTCAACTCAAGCTCAAAGACCTTTGCGACCAGTTGGACATTAAATTGATTGCCTACAGCCCTCTAGCTTTGGGACTACTGACAGGAAAGTACTCTGAGCAAGGCCCTTTGCCTAAAGGCATTCGAGGTCTGTTATTTAAGCAAATGTTATCAGGAATGCGTAGAGGCGTTCGCGCAGCGTCTCCTAGAGAAGCGGCTTCTGCTAGCAAATCGCTTTTAGAATGTTTGCGAGAGGTGGCACAGTTCAGAAACAAAACTATGTCACAGGTAGCAATTAATTGGTGCATCTGTAAAGGAACTATTCCCATCCCTGGAGCAAAGAGCGTGGAACAAGCAAAGGAGAATCTTGGGGCCTTGGGTTGGCAATTAGACGCTGGTGAGATTGCAGAGTTAGATCAGGCGGCGGCGAATACAGACAAAAAAATGGTACAAAATATCTTTCAAACTAAGTGATTCAAGGTCGCTGAATTAGAATATGAATCATCGCAAACAGGTGTTTTGACCACGACTGATATGGGAATGGTGCAGTTCAATTATTTGAAAAGCGCTGTCAAATCAAGACTTTTGTTAGGAGTCTATTGATGAGCTTATGCAGTTTGGGTATTATTATTAGAGACTTCATCTGTACTAGCTTTTAAGCGATTGACTAAGCTTCTGCGGACGCGATCGCTTTTGCGAACACCACCCGCCATCTCATATTCATAGCTGTCTTTGCCGTACTTAAAAGCAACTCCCAGGAGCATTTTTTCAGTCAAGTCGCTCAAAGTTTTTTCCAACTCTTCCATCTCACTTTTGTAAGAGTCAATTACAGCCAAAGTGGTATTATAAGCATCTATTTTGCTACGGTACTGCTGAATTATTTGTGTGAGATTTTGCACATTGCGAGCATCGCCAAAATCCATGCTCGGATCAATTGCTTTAAGTCCAGAGATTCTCAATTCAGCTTTTTCTAGAACGCGATATGTACGCTTTTGCCGAGACATAATTATGTTCTTTTTATTGTGTTCTAGAGCTAGCTTGCCCTACTAAAGCCTAATTTTGGTTGGGTAAAATCCACATATATTGGTATCGAGTGTAACGATAGACTCCGCAATATCAACGAAAAATATGATGTTTGTAATGAAAATCGTCGTGGTAGTAACTAAATTTGTAACATTGTAATGAAATTAATCATGTTTGTAACAAAAATCGTCGTGGTGGTAACTAAACTGGTTATTTTAGTAACTAAATTTGTAACATTGTAACAAAATTAATCATGTTTGTAACAAAAATTGTCGTGGTGGTAACTAAACTAGTTATTTTAGTAATTTAAAGCGCGATGTTAGTGGCAATGTTAGTAACGGCAAATGGTTTCAATTCCAAACACCTAGATATCACAAGCAATGAATTGAGCAAGTAATGCTGAATTGTGCAAAATCTGTAACACTGGGTTAAATCTAGGTTTTTTTAACTTAGCTGCGGAATTTAGAACAAAAGTGATGTGTTAATAAGTAAATAAAATACACATAGTCAAGGCAGGATTATGATACTTGAAACTGCGGCGATCGCTGCTCAATCAATACTGTGCTAGCTCAAGATATTGAGATAATTGAAGCAGGTTTTTAGAGATTGTGACCGTTGTTTGTAACGCTACGCCTTTGATAAATTTTGCAGCTATTAATCGCCTTGATATCTTGCAGGCTGCATTTAGGCAAATTGTTATTCCCCAAGCTGTCTATAATGAAACGACTGTTGCAGGTTTTCCAGCATCGGAATTTGTATTACAAGCGATCGCTGACAGATGGCTGCAAGTTGTCTCAGTTTCAACAATAACACTCAATATACCGTCAGAATTAGATAAAGGTGAACGCGAAGCAATTGCTTTAGCACTAGAAACTGGAGAACGATAAATTTTGCTAGATGAACGTGAAGCACGCCAAGTAGCTCAAAATTTGGGATTACAAGCAATTGGTACTTTAGGTATTCTCTTATTAGCAAAAAATAGAAAGATAATTACACAAGTACAACCCCTACTAGATGCCATGATTAATACTGCTCAATATTGGGTGAGCCGCAGTCTTTATGAACAAGTCTTACGACAAGCAGGAGAATTAATAGACTAATGAGCAAAAAATAGCCAAAATTAGGTGTTTGTTTGCGATCGCTTTTCTTTTATCAATATGTAGTGAGGACTAAAGTCCTCAAATGAGGACTTTAGTCCTCAAATGAGGGCTGAAGCCCTCACTAAGAACTAATATCAGGATTTTAGAACAGGATTGATATTGATTAGCGATCGCTTGTATGATTGCGTTGGTGGAGCGATCGCTTAAACAAATTCCACAAATCATACATCTTTTTGAGTGTCTATCTCAGATACATTCAAACCTGTTAACCTCGCTACCTGTTCTACTGTCATCCCAGATTCAAGTAAGTTGCGTGCAGTTTGCAATAACTGTAATTCTGCCTTGTCTGCCCTTTGGCGTTCTTGTTCTGTCCTTTGGCGTTCTTGTTCTGTCCTTTGGCTTTCATGTTCTGCCCTTTGACGTTCCTTTTCTTCAGGAGTTAGCAGTAATTCTCCTGCCAAATTTGCCCAGCGTAACCAAGTAGCATCAATACCTTTATAATTTTCCTGCCATAACTGCAATGCTAACCCTAAAGATTGACTCACCAACTGATTTTGAGGGTTTACTGCAATCGGTTGATAAGCTCCTTTTTCAATACAGAAACCAGCCAAATCATTAGGGTTAAAAGGGTCATACCAGAAATATTCTGGCACACGCATTTGATTTTGATAAATCAGCTTTTTCTCATTTTTGTCTGCTTGGGCTGTGCTGTCAGAAAGCAACTCAATAACTACATCTGGTGTTTTCCCCTCTTCCCAAACCACCCAACTGCGACGTTCTCCTTTGGGGACTCCCAACACAGCAAAAAAGTCTGGCCCTTTAAAGTCTTTGTTTCGCACCTGGGCCAGACTGTAGTAAACAAACATATTACCGCCGATAAATCCATCCTCTCGTTCTTCCAACCAAGGTATCAGAGCATCGATCAGCAAATCCATCTGGGCTTTGTGTCGTGGACTTTCCATCGGAATACCGTCATCATCTGGTAATTCTGCTTGGGTGGGTGGAAGTTGAATATCTGGTGCAGCTAGGTTAGTTTCTGACATAGCTTTTCACCTTTTGGGTAAGCGTGGCGGATATTTTTATGTTAAGCGATCGCAGAAACTTCAGTTAATTTGCTTTCGACAGTTTTTCAATTTGCCCAGTAAAGTATGCTTCTTCATGTTTGAGTTGTTGCGCCAGTTTTAACCCTTGTTGAAAAGCTGTTAATGCTTGAGGAAATTCTTTGCGTTCTAGATACAATTGCCCAATTTGGTCATAAGCTTGCATCATGCCGTAAAAGTTGGCAGCTTGCGCCTGTATCTGCACCAAAATTTCGCTAGCCTGCAAAGCCTCCTGTATTTGTCCTTGCGAACGATACAACGCAATTAACTTCTGCAAAGCATCACCAGCACGAACGTACTCCTTTAATTGCCAAGCAGTGGTATAAGCCTCTTGATAATTGTTAAAAGCTTCTAGCAGTAAATTAGGATCTTTCTTGGCTAGAGATTCGTAATCTGAAGCGATCGCTAGCTTTAATTCTAGTATTTCTGTAAGCTTATTTTCATTGCCATAAATTTCTGCTAGTTTGTTAAGTACATTCAATGACTGCTGCGGTTGGTTTGTCTGCTCGTAAATATAAGCCAGCTGTTGCAGATATGTTACCTCGTTTACGCGATCGCCAAGGGAAGTCGCTAAACTCAACAATTCCTCATAGATTGGCGCAGCTTTGCGATAATCAAACCAACTCAAATGCAGTTCTCCAATCGTCTTGAGGGTTTCTAATACCGCTATTTGATCTTTTTGTTGTCGTACTACTAGCAAAACTTGGTTATAAGCTTCTATAGCCAGTTTAGACGATCGCACATTTTTGTAAGCTTCACCTAGCGATCGCCACAATTCTAGATCGATTGGGGTAGCTTTTTTTTGAGATTGGGCTTGTTTTTGAATTTCTTGCAATCGTTGTGTAATGTATTGTACTTCTTGTGCGTCGTTTTGCTTCCAAGCGATCGCCCCAACTCGTGATAATGCTTGCACCTCTGCTAATGAACCTAAAAAGCGCCGCAAACGCAGTTCTCGGTTCCAAATTTCAAACGCCGCAATCGGTTCACCTGCTTGCAGTTTCGCCGCCGCTTCTTGATTTAACGCATCTAATGCTGGTTCTAACTTTTGCCGTTCTTGGAGAGTTAACGGCTGTTTATCTTTGGGCGATCGTGGTGACAGTGGATCGGGTGTGGTAATCTCTAGAGGGCTGGGAGGAAATTTATCAGGTGGTTTCGGCGGTTTACTCTCTGCCAGTGCGAAGGAATTGCTAAAGAGTATAGTGGCAGTAGCGATCGCAATTAAGTGCCTGAGCATGGGTACTTTACTTTACCTTGAGTAATTTGCATGAGATAATTAGCGATTATCCCCATCCCCTATTATTGACTAACTATTCTCCAGCTTTACAAGAAAAGCCTACCTGAGAGCTATGTGGCTTCAGCACACAGATAAAAGGCAGTGTGCGAATTTTGCCAAAATAAATGCTTAACGAGTTCTAGTTGTTAGGCGCAAAATATAAGCAGTTTAACTTGTACTGAAGCAGACTAATTTTCTCCAGTTAGAGGATTTATCGTAGATATAATTTAAAAATTGCGATCGCAGCCAGGATTTTTGAGTCAGGGGAGTGTCAAAATAATCCTAGATAATATTTAAGTAACTAGTCGATCGTTTTGTAATGACTCATTCTACTGATATCGCCACTTTAGCCCGCTGGATGGCAGCTGACTTTAGCAATCAAGAACAAGCTTTTGAAAATCCGCCTTTTTATGCTCATATCCGCGTCTGTATCCGTCCCCTTCCCTTAGAGTTGTTCTCAGGGGTAAGTTTGTTTCTCGAACAAGCTTATGATTTTATGCTCAATCAACCCTACCGAATGCGGGTAATGAAGTTGATTCCGGCAGAAAACCACATTGCTATTGAACACTACACCGTTAAAGAAGAACAAAAATTTTACGGTGCATCTCGTGAACCCGAACGCCTCAAAGAGTTGTCTTTTGACCAATTGGAAAAAATGCCAGGTTGCAACATGATTGTAGAGTGGACAGGAAAAAGCTTCAAAGGCAGAGTTGAACCTGGTAAAGGCTGCATAGTGGTTCGTGACGGCAAAAATACTTATCTGGATAACGAATTTGAGATTGACGCTAAAGAATTTTTCAGCCTCGACCGGGGAAGGGATTTAGACACCGATGAACGTCTGTGGGGTTCTATCGCCGGCCCATTTCACTTTCTCCGTTGGGGTAGTTTTGCCGATGAAGTAAAGGTGTAACAAGTGAGGAGTGAGGAGTTACAACTCAAAACTCTCTTTAATCTGCTAAGAGTAGTTTGTGCTTTGGTCAACTTGTAATCGCCACCTTTTAGCGATCGCCTAAAAACTACCAAAAACATCCAGTTAACCTACTATCTCTACCTCAGAATCCTATGCTATCATGATTTAACTAGCGCCCTATGGCTACTGAATGGCTACTAAAATACCTTAGCAACATTAAAGTAGTTCAGGGAATTTTGCTGTGGCGGCATAGCCAAGTGGTAAGGCAGAGGTCTGCAAAACCTCCACCCCCGGTTCAAATCCGGGTGCCGCCTTTAAGGCTTTCAGCCTTTTAGGATAATCAAAAATCACATAAAAGGCTTTTTTGATAGCCAAACTGATATTCAAAGTCCAAGCCTACTGCCTTCTAACCTGTAAGATGTCTTAGATTGCACTACCCAACTTGACTATATTATAGATATCACTGGTATCTAAAACAATGACCAAAGCTAAGACCACCCAAGAAACCTAGCCCTTTCAAGGTGACTAATGAAGATACGTTGTTTCCGTGCTACCATCTGGAATCATCCGCTCAGATTTTGGGATTTTTGAAGGTTGAAATAACCAATTTTTGTTCCGAATTTCACCACCTTGAAAGGGCTAATATTAAGACTTACGAGCTTTACAAAGCTCCCATAATATGCATTATTAATCAATATATACATTTCAGGTGCTGACTGCAACTCTTATTTAGTCGTATATTTACTCTTTTGGGTGTTAGACACAGTTAAAAGCCCAAAGTTAGTATAGTACATATGTATGATGCGTAAATCCTAATTATTTTTTTAAATACTAGATTTATGGATTCTTCTCAAATTGAAACAGGTGCGCCTCTTTCTATAGAAATTGCTCAGATTGCCTCACCATCAACAACACTTTCTCCTACCTCAACACCTAGCGATCGCATTTCTAAAGATGCTATTCGCACCAGTTTGAGGGCTTCCACTGTTGATGGTGTTTTCGCGGCAATTTTCTCTATTGGCACTGGCGGAGTTTTGCTAGGTAATTTCTTGGTGGAGTTGGGTGCCAGCCCGATAGTGTTTGGGATGCTGGCTTCTATCCCGATGTTGGCGAATCTTTTTCAGCCAATAGGTGCTTACTTGTCTGAACGCAGCACTAGCCGCTTTCAGTATTCCCTTGGCATTTATGGGATTGCTCGGCTACTGTGGCTGATTTTAGTAATTGGCATTGTTAGTTTTAGTTGGGGAGGGCTTAATTCCAACCAATTAGTGGTATTGTCCCTCCTGATTCTCGTATGCAGCCATCTTTTGGGAGGACTAGGAACTGCATCGTGGTTCAGTTGGATAGCAATGTTAGTCCCACGGCGATTGCGAGGTAGATATTTCGGGCTACGCAATAGTATTGCCAACTTAACCGAGTTAATCAGCTTGCCAATAGCCGGTCTAGCTATATCACATTGGTCCGGGGGGTCTATCCAAGGTTATGGGGTGATTTTGCTCTTAGGCATTATCTTTGGAATTGTGAGTTTGGGGTGTCAATATTTACAGGTAGATATAAATCCCCAATTACAAAATACTTATTATGCTAACTCATCTCAAACAAGTGAAATTCAGTCAGACTCGGTACCAAATGAACCTGGTGAGATATCTGAAGCAATCTCTCTGCCGCAAATACCAACTCCCCAAAACCAGATAGATAGCAGCATTTGGAAAAACTCTAATTTTTTGGTGTTTCTGCTTTATTTCGGCTCATGGGCATTTGCTGTTAGCTTGAGTGCGCCGTTTTTTAACCTCTACTTGCTAGATACGCTAAACCTGGATGTGAGTTGGGTAACTTTTTACAACAGCCTGCGAGCAGGGGCACACATGCTAATGCTCATCGTGTGGGGTAGATTAACAGATAAAATAGGCAATCGTCCGATTCTAATTTCTACTGGAATTCTAATTGCAGTCATACCCTGGCTATGGCTGACGATTGGTTCTAGTCCTCTCGATCTCTGGCTGTGGTTGCCGCTGTTACACATTTTCATTGGGGCTAATTGGGGAGGAGTTGACTTGTGTAACAACAATCTCCAGATAGAGATTGCACCAGTAAAAAATCAGTCTATCTATTTTGCAACAGCAGCAGCTGTTGCTGGAGCAAGTGGTGCTTTAGGAGCAACTATCGGTGGCTTCATTGCTCAATTTGCTGGGTCTTTTGGCATAGCAGAAGTATTCATTGTATCTGGTGTATTACGATTAGCATCGCTTGTGCCACTCATTGTTAAAAAAGATTTGGGTAGTTAGGATAAAATTTCTCTGTTACGGATGTGAACAAAGAATGTTGTACTCAAACTAGAGATTTATCCACCTACAGGAAGAACTGCTAAGTTACATTTTTACTCTATAGTAAAAAATATTTGTAACATAGTGACAAAGTTAATGTCAACAAAGCAGATTCTAGAAATCTGTTGTTACATAAATTCGACTTTATTCATTTTTTAGTAACGCTCAAGCTAGCGCTAAAATCTTTATAAAACGGTAGTTTTACTTTTTCAATTTCACCATTAATAAGTGACGCAAAAAAGTTTTTGCCAAAAATATAGGTTTTTTGCCCTATCAAGAGAACCAAGTTATTAATTTTGGATAAAGTCGAGAAAAGCTGATATACATTTAGTTTGCAGTCTGGTAGTAATTTCTGTTTGAATATGCAATTTGAATGCGAATTAGCTCATACAATCCAAACTATTTGAATTTCAAAATTTGAAAAAGTTACGATGCTCAAGATAGACACATCAAAAATCACCACCCAAGAAGTTGAAGCTTTCGAGCGAGACGGTGTTATCTGCGTCAAAAATGTTTTGGATGACATCTGGGTAGAACGGATGCGAACAGCCGTTGAAAAGAATGTATTAATCCCTGGCCCTTTAGAAGTTAAGGGCGTCCCCAAATCAGAAGGTCATGTGGAACATACCAGTAACTTATGGCTCACTGATGCTGATTTCCGTGCTTTGGCTTTTGAATCTCCCCTAGCGACGCTTGCGGCTCAAGTCTTGAAATCGAAAAAACTTAACTTTTTGGGTGACGGTTTCTTTGTTAAAAAGCCGAAAGCAGACAGCCGTGTAGGCTGGCATAACGACAAATCTTACTGGCCTATACAAGGCGAGCAGTGTTGTAAAATTTGGCTGGCTTTAGATAGTGTTAACCAAGAAAATGGTAGATTAGAGTACATCAGAGCCTCTCATCTATGGGGCAAGGAGTTACGTGAAGGATCTGACCCCTCGTGGTTTGTAGAGCCAGAGCCTCACGAAATTCTATCTTGGGATATGGAGCCTGGAGATTGCTTGGTTCATCATTTTTTGACAATTCATCATTCAGTAAGAAACACATCTTCTACACGACGACGCGCAGTGGTGATTAATTGGACTGGCGATGATGTTACTTACGATCGCCGCCCCAATGCTTGGCCTTTCAGACCTTTTGAAGAAATTGATATCCCAGAATTTGAGTCTCTCAAAGTCAAAAAATCTGGGGAGCCATTAGACTGCGATATTTTTCCGAGAGTTGAACTGCATCGTTAGTCCGTAATTTAAAGATGGTTGCTGCTATTGTTAAGGATGCGATCGCTATACAAAATCTTATAGTGATTGTCCTCAACTATGTAGCAACCATAGCTGGGATTTATTTAGCTGAGTTTATCAAAATGTTAGGTGACTACTAGGATGTAATCTTGTCAAGTTCATCAAGAATATTGCTATCTATATCGATGTCAAATTTCCGAGCAAAATGAGCAGATGATGCAACCAAATTAGGCAAATCTTCCATTAGCAATATTTTTGGATGAGGGCCTCCAGTTGACCAATCAACATATCGCCGACAGTCATTTTTTAGTTTCAGGTGAGGTGCATTACCAAGTATAGTTTGAATATACGCCTCCTCTGGATACTTGAGCTTACTGTAATGTAAGCTTACGGCATTTTTCTGTCCGTGGAAATCGATAATGTACTCAGCAGCTTTGCGATTGGCACAAAACCATTGACTTCCACTGAAACAAGCAAGTTCTTTTGAAAAAGGAAGAAAAGCTTTCGTTAATAAAGGATGTTCTAAGCGTATTTCTATATTCAGTTGACCAAAGTATTTTTTTAAGTAATTAAAAGAAAATGACTTCGTACAGTATCGTTCATAAGAATTTTTTAGCCACAACATATTTTGTATTATACTATGCTTATAAATCTCATATGTGATCTCCTCATGCTCAACATAAGCATCGTATGGACTTGAGGCTAGCTCATCCAATATTTGCTTTGCGGTTTTAATAGGATAGTCTGCTGCACTAAGGTATACAAACCAATCCGGTGCATTTGGTATCTCGTACATTAGTTTAATTGCCTGTATTGTAGCCTCTTCAACAGAAAAATCTGCCCACTTTGTCTGTATGTAGGGGCGTACTAGTAAAACATTTTTTGAGAGAGTATCTATAGATAAATCACTTTTTGAAAAATCATGAT
The DNA here is from genome assembly GCF_036917415.1 of Nostoc sp. GTDB lineage: Bacteria > Cyanobacteriota > Cyanobacteriia > Cyanobacteriales > Nostocaceae > Nostoc. The sequence goes on from NZ_JBALDJ010000011.1 coordinate 30,258, forward strand.
GACACACAATTACAGGATGATTGAACATCTTATTTAATTGATTGATTAACCTGTAAATTTGTAGAGGTTTTGCGTGTGTTAATAAAACAAAGCCTATTGTTGGGCTGGTGTTCTCGTGCATTTGTTCAAGTTGTAGAGGTATTGATATTAAGTTGCATTCCACGAGATTACTTTTGAGATAACTATGGAATGTGGTGATAAAATTACTTTAATACACTACACTATGACGCTACAATCTGGCAATAGCAAACTTTCTGTTAATGAATAAACAGTTAAACTAACAATGATTAAGCCTCTATTGGTTAACACTTATGATCCCAAGGGAGGAGCAGGAGCTGCTCGTGCAGCTTATCGGCTACATCAAGAACTACTGAGATTAGAAATTGATTCTCAGATGCTAATTCAAGATAAAAGAATAGCTGACTCTACTGTGGTCAGTTATCCTAATAAGGTAGCCAAAGCAATGTGGAAAGTTCGTCCAATGTTGGATGCTTTACCATTAGAACTTTATAGAAATATGCCACGTAATCCTGTATTTTTCCGGCTCCAATGGCTCCCTAATACAGTTACGTCGCAAATTGCTAAACTTGACCCAGACATCATTAACCTGCATTGGATTTGTGACGGATTTATACCAATTGAAGCACTGGCAAAATTCAATAAGCCTATTGTTTGGACATTTCATGATACGTGGGCATTCACAGGTGGATGCTGCTATTCTCTAGGGTGCGATCGCTATACAAAATCTTGTGGAAATTGCCCTCAACTGGGTAGCAAGCATAGCTGGGATTTCTCTCGCTGGGTTTGGCATCGTAAAACTAAAGCATGGCAAAATCTTAAGCTTACTGTTGTCAGTCCTAGTAATTGGCTTGCTGAATGTGCTAAATCCAGTTCCCTATTTTCAAATAGTGACATCAGAGTTATTCCTCACGGGTTAAATCTCAGCATCTATAAACCAACTGAGCGTCAAATAGCTAGAAACTTACTAAGTCTCCCACAAAATAAGCAACTAATTTTATTCGGAGCAATCAACGCAACTAGCAATCCCAGAAAAGGATTTCATCTATTGCAATCAGCGTTGCAAAAATTGAGCCAGTCTGAGTGGAAAGATAAAATTGAACTGATTGTTTTTGGTTCATCTCAACCTGAAGATTCAGTTGATTTAGGTTTTAAGGTACACTACTTAGGCAAAATTGATGATGAGAATAAACTAGCGCTTCTTTACTCATCTGCGGATGTGATGATTGTGCCATCAATTGAAGAAGTTTATGGATTGACTGCTTGTGAATCTCTGTCGTGCGGAACACCTGTGGTTTCTTTTGATTCAACGGGACTCAAAGATTTAGTTGAACATCAAAAAAATGGATATCGGGCGCAATGTTTTAGTTGTGATGACTTAGCAAATGGGATTATCTGGGTAATAGAGAATAAAGAGCGGCATCAAAAACTTTGCGATCGCGCTCGTGAGAAAGCCGAACAAGAATTTGCGATCGAGCTACAAGCACATCGTTACTTATCCCTCTTTGAGGAAATGAGTAAGCCCTCGTAAACAAGCGATCGCTCACCTACCCACTACAAGCAGAAAAACCTATACCAAGAAATTCACTATCAATTTTGCAACGCTTTTTTATTACTGCCTAACGTTTCATTAATAGCCATGATTAACAACTCATTTAGAGGGATTCCCACTGCTTTGGCCATAGAAGAAATCACACTTTTAGGGGCAAAAGAACAATATAAGCCGGCTTCTAAGAACCAAGGTTCTCCCTCTGGGTCGATGCGGAAGTCAAATAAACTGTAGTGACGACAACCCAAAGCCTGATGACACTTCTTAGCCACTTGCTGAACTTTCTGGGTGATTGGGTCGTTAAGGTCTACAATCCAAGACTTCTTATTATCTTTAGCAGCAAAACCCAAGTTGCCATCGTCCGTTTGTTGGAGTTTATCAGCATGGTTGCGGATCGGTTTGGAGTGGGGGTCTAACAGATACTCTTCAAGGGGTAAACCCACTAGCTCACCGTCTTTGACAATGATGCCGCATCTGACTTCTCGACCGAGTTCAATGAATTCTTCTACAATGACCTCATCTGAATATTCAAATGCTTTCTTCAGAGCAGCGTCATAGTCAGTAGCATCTTTAACTAAGGACATCCCTAAAGAGTTGTCGGAACTTACAGGTTTGACGATTGCTGGAGGTGTAATTGTCGGAATGTATCCTTTACGGAGCAGTTCTCCACGAGGCACTTTTACCCCTGCTGCTTCAACAATTGCTTTGGTTCTGGCTTTATGGGCCGTTATTGCCATGAGGTCTGGAGTATTGCCTATGTAAGGGATCTCAAGCAGGTCGAATAAAGCGCGGTATTCAGTCATTCCAGGGATACAAAACATTTGTGGTAACATGATGTCAATGTTTTGTGCTGTTAGAAACTGTATGGCATCAGATAGAGTCATCGGTTTGGTGTCAGCAATATCTTCAGAGCTGAGGGAGTGAGGAAATCGCCAGTGGCGATCGGGTGTGATGTATGCAATCTGAAAGTCATAGTGCGATCGATCTGCTGTTGCTGCCAAACAGTCTTGGGCGTAAAGGCGTGACAAATCACAGTAAAAATCATTGTGTGCAGACCCAACTAAATGAAGGATACGAAGTACTGGCATGATTCATCTTCCTTATATATTGTTATAATTTCTATAGCGGTTCTCGGCCTTTGTGAGGTAGAAGAACCCCAACCCTCCCTCTCTAAGAGCAAGCGAGAAAAGAACTATGATCTACCTCTGTGATTAGTAAAGGCTACATATAGCGGTTCTGTATCTAAAAGTGGTTAATTACGAATTATTTTAATCACCATCTAATTCCACTAGTTTGCCAATGTTGAAGTCTATTTTTACCCATCCTTTAAGTTGTTGGAAATTTTTCAGCAAAAGTAAGGGAATCTGCCAATGATGCAAAGTCAAAAATGGTATGGGGTCATCAAGACTATAAATGGCATCAGTTCCCCGCATTAGAGTATTAACTGATGTTTGCAATTGTTTCCAGGAACGGATACCAGTTAGTCGCCAGATTTCGTGATATATGAAGTAAGTGGGCTTGCTACTTGCTAGGGGTTCCAGAGGTGCAGGTAGGGGAGTTTTACCAAGATAGGCGTCTGCAACACCAGGATGATTGTAGAACATTGTGATTGCCGAATGGGTACGGGGATTGCATTCAATGGCGTAAACTGTACCGTCCTCAGCTTGGATAAAGTCGAAAGAAACTTGCCCAGTTAGTGCCAAACTCTTGACGAAGTGTTGCACCCATTCACGAATTTGGGGATTTTCGACGTTTTCATAGTTGATTTGAAATGCAGAAGAGTTTGAACAGCAATGCAATCTTAATTCCCCATCCCTCACTGTACTATGTGTGCATAATTCCTTACCAGGAATAAACTCTTGCATAATCCAAGGTCTTTCTGGACTGATGGGTAAACTATTGACAAAGGCTGCTGTCTCTTCTGGGGTGTCGCAGGGAAGTTTGGTTAAATTTAAGCGGCGAACCGAGTCGTAATCAATACTTTTAAGAATATATTTGCGGGTTTCTTGACTAAAATCGAAATTGATAACTTGTTGAGGATCTGTAATTTTAAAAGATTTGGGGACAGATAAACCAAGCGATCGCGCCCGATCGGTAAGGGCAAATTTATCATCCAACATCTTGGTTATATCTGGATCGAAGTGGAAAACTTCGCAGTATTCTGATAATGCAGCCTTTGCTAAAGATTCATAGTAGCTAGATACAGGACTGGATACAGGTACAAAAACGTCAACCTTTTCCTTTTTAACGATTTCTACTAGCGCCTGGATATAACCTTCTAGGTCTGATTGCGGAGCCGAGACTGTATAAAAACGACTTACAGCCTTTGAGAATTTATGCCCAGACAACCAGTATTTGTGACCTTCAATCAAAATAACTCTGTGTCCTCCGGCATGGAAGGAGCGGGCAAGTTGCAATGCTTTAGTCATCTTGGCTCCACTCACCAAGATCGTCTGAGGATGAGCAGCTACGACAGCTTTTTTCGTAAACGGCGAACGCACAATGCCCCACAACAAAGATATCAATACTATCAAAGCATTGAACGGCAAGGCTATTAGTAATAATGTCAGAGTACCGAGAGTCTTGAATAGAGCTATTACCTTTACCCTAACACCCGTTGATGACGTTGGGGATTGAAGCGGAGATAAAGAAATAGATTGTGCCATAAGTCTTTCCTTTGTGTTTATTGTAGAGACGTTGCAATGCCAACGTCTCTACAAACTTCATTACACTACGCGTCTAATTAAGGTTATACCATCTCGGATGGGTAACAGAACTTGCTCGACACGAGGATCGGCGGCAACAACGCGGTTGAACTGAGCGATCGCTTCACCGTTGGCGGTGCGTTGTTCAGGTGGTAGGTAAACTTGTCCCTGTAACAAAGTGTTATCCACACAGATTAAACCGTCGGCAGTCAGTAAGTTACTATCCAAAATTGTTTGGAAGTACTCTACATATTCTTTTTTATCCGCATCAATGAAGATCAGATCGAATACTTCTTTTCTGGCAGCCAGCTTGTGGAGTGTCTCTAAGGCAGGTGCTACTTCTACAACGATTTTGTCGCCGTGGGGAGACTCATTAAAGCAAGCTTGAGCAAATTCAGCAACATAAGGATCTACTTCGCAACCGATAAGTTGCCCATCACTTGGTAATGCTTCTGCCATTGCTAAGGCTGAATACCCTGTGAACATTCCTACTTCTAGAATGCGCTTTGCTTTGGTGATATGAACAAACATTTTCAATGTCTGTCCTTCCAGATGTCCTGAGAGCATCTCCTGCTCTAGTTGACGCACTGTTTCACCATCGCTAAAGCGTTTGCTCCAGTCTTCTTTGCTAGTTTTTTGCGCTAATGCTGTCAATGCGCTCGATTCGGGGGTGGTGTAATCATCTAAGTAGGGATCTAAACCCGCCGCTAATTGAACACCCTGCCGTAAAGAATCTAATATCTCTACGGGAATATTCTTCTCTTGTGCCAATTTGAGGGTTTGCTGTAGCTGGGCTACTAAGATGCTATGTGGCGTTATTGGTCTAGCTGTTTCTCGTCCTACAACACTGGTCATATTTTCAGACCCCTACTAGCTTGGCTTGTTGACTTTCAATGTATGCGTCAACCCCTTCTCCACCACGAGGGTATTTAGCACAAAGACGTTTGTGTTCAGCTAGGGCTGCATCAAGTTCTTCACGAGTCAGATCGTTGACAAAGAAGCACTCACCAATAGGACGAGGCATGGCTGCACGTTGTTTACCATCTCGTGTCAAGCTTATAGACTGAGTAGCATACCAGAGCAAATCCCCATCCAATAGAGGATGATCGAGTGATAAACCGATACGACTCATCAAGTCTAAAATGCGATCGCGCTCCCCTGTGGAAATATAACCCCGTTGTGCTGCAATGGTTGCAGACAAAGCCATATCTATATTGACCGCATGACCGTGATATAGAGGTATCTGAGGTGCTAATTCTAGGGTAGGACTCCAAGTATGACCGTAGGCAATGACGCGATCGAGGTCTATTTCATGCAAGTTAGGAGTTTCTAACTCCAACATGGTTTTGATTGCCTCGTAGTTGACTTTATGGGCAATCTCTTTAATTTCTGGTGTTGCATTCACATATCCAAAGTGAGTGGAAAGCAGTTCTTCGCCATATTCATATAGCAGCTCAAAGACTTCAGAGTTAGACACTACAGCAATTTTCACCAACTCTGCCATCCCATTACGAACTTGAGCGGTTGGCAAGGTTTTCAAGAATGAGAAATCTAAGATTACTTTCAAAGGTGCATGATATGCTCCCAAGCGATTTTTTTCCTTACGATGATTAACTGCAACCTTAATTGCTACACCTGCATCAATTAAACCAATCAACGTGGTAGGAATGCGAATGTAATTACTCTTGCGACGGTAAGAAGCGCAAGCAAACCCAGCCACATCAGTAATTAGACCACCGCCGACGACTAAGACTGGTTCCTTACGAACTAAGCCAAAATCCGAAAAAGCGTCAATGATTTTTTCAAAAGTTGCCAGGGTTTTAGCTGGCTCTGTAATAATGATTGGAAATACCGTCAGTTCAATGTCATAGTGTCTAAAATATGACTTGATCTGATCGCCATAAAGTTCATGGACATTGGCATCAATTACAGTCAGACAGCGACCAAATTTTGCATAGCTATCTGCGATTTCTCTGTTTTGAATATCAAATGCACCGTTCACATAGACAAGACTAAAATCGATTTTTTCGTAACCTTGCACGTGAAACGCAGCTTCTGTAGCTTCAAATGATGCTTGAACTTTATTCATGTGTATTGACCTGATTCCAATTACAAAATTGTGAGATTTCGGTAATAATTGCGATTTACCCTAATGAATGCCAGCAAGCAACTATGTTTTTTACCCTTTCAGATAAAAGACAGGACAAAATTAGCTTTCAATAAAAAGCTAACGTTTATTACTGACTGGCAATGTTTTTAAACAACACCATTCATTTGAGTAAATTCTGTAGATGGGTTAACCTTTAATTCGGCATAACCTCAAACAAGTCAACTAGCCCCACTAGCAATATATTGGTATAATACTTGCCTGCTTTTTCTGTGGATTGTTGACTTTAAATTTGGAAAATTCATCTGAATTCAGATTTACTCCACTATATTTAAATATAGTGGCTTTCCAACTGTACGATTCCGCAAAAATTCTAGCCGAGACAACTGATTGTATCGTTGAACTCCAAGCTTCAATTTGAGATTGGAACCCTGATTAATTGTTAGTTCGCTGTTTCTTACCATTAGTCTCAAACCTTATATTACTAAACTCGCTACATTAGATTTGTTTCAGAATAACAGTGGACTTTTAGGAAGTTTACCTGAATTTTTATTAACTCCACTATATTTGTCTCTAGCAACTTGCCGATCGTTAGACTTTGCAAAACTCATATCTTAGTAAACTACTCATATTGTTTATCATTGTCTATCTTTAGGCTGACATTTGATATTACAGAAATGATTAATCCTCATCTCGCTGTTTTTTTTGCATTAGTCTCAAACCATAAAATGGCTAAAAACAAAGATGACTCACTGCATCCTATTCAAAATATCAGTAAAATACCTCTTTTACTAAGTTAATTTACTGCTCAGTAATCAACATACTTACCTCAGCAACTCCTGAAAATTCAGAATTTAAATGTATCTGAGTTTTTTGTAACAAAAATTTAACTTTTTTAAGGAATGCTTGTGTGTATTAAAGGTTTCTAAGTTTGCTTTAATTGCCTTCTTAGCCCTAAATTAAACCTTTTCAGCTTAAATCAACAAATAATTTACTAGTTGGTAACTGAAAAGTACAACACAAATCATAACATTAGATTAATACAAATCATAACATCTGTAAATATATTTAAGTCAATCCACCATGCGAAGTGTACTGGATAACAAAATATCTAAAAAAGAATATGTCTTAATATAGATGTTTTATACAAAAATATATTGTACGGAAACTATATCTAATATCGTGTCTGACTAAAGACTTATCATTTAGATCGCAGGGAGTAAGGGGAAAGAGGCTTTTGGGATTTTTGCACAGATGCGGTAATCATAAGTAATTAACCCGACTTGATATAACAGACATCTGGTGAATTTAGAGCTATTTACCTGAAAATAGCTGTAATTATGCGTTACGTTACCCGAAAACCGTCGCTTTTGTTGGTTCTAGATGCATTTACATACAATGTTTCACTTTTGCAGGCAGATTCGCGGGTAAAAGATCGCGATTTACCGGATGAACTCAACAGTACACTAATTCACATAGATAGCAAAATATTGCCACGATATGCGATCGCAAATGGCGTAGTTTAAGACATCATGGAACACAGGCTGTTTTTAGATCATATCTGCGTTGACAACTGACAATATTACTGTTGTGCTAGATAGCTGATAGCTGCCACAGGGAGGAATCTGTGAGTGCGATCGCTTAGTTACTTTACAATATAAAAAGTTTGGTGATGGTAGGATTATCGTCGGATCAGAGATAATTCATTGATGAATATTCTGGGTTAGTCTATCAGCCAATATGAAGCTAATCAAATAAGGATTTTCATATAGCAGTTTTCAAGTAGATGAGGTACAAAATAACTGAAGTGTCTGCTTTAACATCCGATATTGCTTAACAAGTTAATTTCGATAGAAAAAATTGAGTATTTCTAAGCAGAGAAAATCTATTTCAATTACTTTTTATAAAATCTTAAAATTTCTTAACTTAGTTTAAAAAATCTTGGTATTGACTTCAGAATATAAGAGCGATCGCTTTGTAAAGGTTAGTTGATATTAGTTGTCAAATTGCTGGTGAAGTTAGAAACTAAAGAAATACAACACACGCAATTATTTTATGACTGCTATTTCTAACCTTGAATTCAAACGACCAATTTGGCAAACTGCGATCGTATTGACCTTGGGCTTTTGGCTCAGTGCTAGTCTAGTTTTAGACTGGGTAATTATGCCTAGCCTTTATCTTTCGGGGATGATGAGCCAAGCTGGTTTTACGACAGCAGGCTATACGATTTTTTGGAACTTCAATCGGATGGAATTATTATCAGCTGCTGTAGTCCTGACTGGGGCACTAGCTTTGAGCAAAACTCGATATCACTGGAGTATTGGCAGTATTGTTTTATCTGTGCTGCTGCTAACTATCGCTGTGCTTGATACCTATTTCTTAACTCCGCAGATGTGCGCTATAGGAGTTCAACTCAACCTATTTGAAGCTGCTGCTGCTATTCCATCGACAATGAATTTACTACACGGTAGTTATTGGCTACTGGAAGTAGTGAAGCTGGTAGCTGGTGGTACACTTTTAAGCTGGTGCTGGCGGGAGCAATTTTAAGTAGATGGAGAAGTATAACGGTGAGAATGTCCATTTATAAATCTCACCCCAAAGACGCAAAGAAATTCTTTGCGTCTTTTCGCTATATATATCTTATGGGTTAATGAATGTGATGTTTGCGACAGGCTACGCCTATGCGTACAATTTTGTATTTATATTTGTGATTTTTCAAACTTGGGATTTTTCAGGTAAATTGCTAGCATAAAATGATTCAGTTTTTTACAAGTGTAATTCAAGAAGCAGACATAATTATCTTTTACTATGCATTTTCAGCTTTCCCGGATATCTAAACAAATAAATATTTATAACAATTTTCTGGAAGATGATATTAATTAGTTTTCATGTTTACTTTACTGATTTATCATGAAGTTTATATATTTCTGGTAACTTTTTTTGAAAATTATAGTAATCTAAGTTTTAGTGAGTATGTTACTTGTTATCTACCATCTAGCTGAAAACAGCTATTTTGCAGGTATATACTACTAATCAAGGATTTTCCTGTAAGTTCTTGAATTTGTCCCTCCAATTTGTGCAGGATGACTATTTAGCCCCACACAACATTAGAACCCGTTTCCAGTACTTATGAAGAGATTCCCTTCTGCTGATTTGGTCGCCTGTGCATCTCACCACACACCATCATGGCGGCAATTATCAGCAAACTCATTCTTGTCCGGAGGTTTTCCATTATTGTTGTGCAAGTGATAATTTTGCCAAATCCCAAGATTAAGAGTTGCTCTACAATCACAAACTTAAGTAAGATATTGAACTTTGGGAATGCTTAGTTTTTAATAATACTTTTTCTCTTGTGAAGTTATACTCAAGAATAAACTTCTTGAAAAAGTAGCCAACGACTTTCGTCAGGGCTATAAAAACATACTTTGTCAGCACGGACTTAATGCCTATAAGCTTTGATGGAGAAACATTTACGTTTACATTACAGTAGATTTTGTCCGCTCCAGACTTTAGGATTAAGGACAAAAAACTTTTGCAAGAGAACTAAAGTATCTATAATTTTAAGCTGCAAAATACGGATAACAATGATACTTTTGTGACTGATGGGCGAGAGCCAATGGTCTTTGTGTGCCACTTGAGTTACTGTTAGATTGGCTAGATTAGCTAAAGATACAGAAAACCAATCTAATTTTTGAAATACTATATCCTGGCAACTAGTCAGGCAATTTTGCTATTGGTCAGTAGCATGAATTGGTTTAGTTGTAACTCGTGGATTATAGCTTAACAGAGATTGGTGAATTAAGAGTTGGGGGGTGTGGAATCTCTGTACCAACTCAAATATGACCGTTATATTTATCTGACAGTGCTTCCAACAAAGTCAGGGTGAATTCCGAAAAGGTAATTCACTAATTTTACCTGCAAATGTTAATTTTATTCCAGAGCTATCCCAATGAAGACACTTCCGATTAGTAGATACAGATTTTTCCAAAAGCTCCAGCCCCTAACTTTGTTGAAAAAAATCACTGGTAAGTCGGTTACTGGTTGTTTACAGGTGTTTAGTACATCAGGTTCTTGGTCAATATATGTAGATGAGGGGAAACTAATTTATGCCTGTTACTCAGAGAAAATGTTTGAGCCGCTTTACAGAAATTTGCAACGCTTGAGTCAGCAAATTTCTACTCTCCCTGACGGAATCAAAGACCAGTTGCGGGCGATATTTGAAACTGGTATTGAAAATCAGGCAATACCGAACCCAGATTATCTGGCTATTTGTTGGTTAGTCAATCAGAAATATATCAGTTCCTCTCAAGCTGCAATGCTAATAGAGCAATTGGCGCTAGAAGTTCTAGAGTCATTTCTGAACTTAGAAGAGGGGAGTTATGAATTTATTCCTGAGAGCTTTTTGGATGATATGCCAAAGTTTTGTCATCTAAATCTCCGTTTATTAGTTGAACAATGTTTAACGCCCCAAAATGTTGGCGTTCGCGTTAGCGTTTTTGAAAGAGAAGCCTCTCATAGAGAAGGGGTTTATCGTCAAACATTGCCAATTTATCAATCGCATACCTCACAATTTTTCCAAATAAATGAGCTACAACCTAAAGTCAAAACTACGCCAAAGTTGCCTAAAATAAACGGCTATAAAGCAGCAGCCTACTCTATTAATACTAATGAAAACAGGGATCAGCAAATCATCCAACCGTCTGTTGACAGAAAAATATACACAATCTTGTGTATTGATGAAAGTCCTACAGTATTGAATGCTATTAAAAGTTATTTAGATGAGCAAACCTTTTCTGTTATCGGAGTCACTGATTCTTTAAAAGCTTTAATGCAGATTATCCGTATAAAACCTGACATAATTTTGTTGGATATATTAATGCCTAATCTAGATGGATATGAACTCTGCTCTTTGCTGCGTAAACACTCATATTTTAAAAATACACCTGTGATTATGGTGTCAGAAAAAGTAGGATTTCTAGATAGAGCTAAAGCAAAGATGGTCAGAGCATCAGGCTATTTAACTAAGCCTTTTAAACAAGGAGATTTACTAAAAGTTATTTTTCAACATATTGTTTAATTTTCTAATATATAAAGTCAGTTTATTTAAACAGCCTATTATTTTAAATATTTAAGATTGAATATTATCAAGTTCACTATCATTGTAGTTATAAAATATTGTTTGATTGAGTTAAAATTAATTAGTCATATTCTAAATCAAAATTGACACAAGTAATCACAAGAATCTAATGCCTTAAAAAGAAAATAAAAATTTTGACTAGTTTATTTTTCCTGAAATGTCCAGACTCCTTCATCCCAATCCGATTCTGTTGGGGGTGATTGTAACCAATGCTGACAACGTAAAAGATGCAACATAGCAGCTTTATCCTGGTTGTCAGCTGCTAAAACTAGGGCAAATTCAGCTCTAGCACGGTTAAAATCGCGTTTGAGGTAATATTCGCGTCCTTTGTGATAATGCTCAATCACTTGCAATTTTTCGCTTTCAATTGGATTGGAACGTAAACCCAGTAATTCATATATGGCTACTGGTTCGTTTCTACCCTTGACACGAATGTAATCTAGTTCTCTAGCCCAAATCTGATCTTGGCATGGCTTAAAAGTGTTATCGCTAATAATAATGTCGCAACCATATTGTTTACTGACACTTTCTAATCGAGAGCCAAGATTAACGCCATCGCCAATAGCCGTAAATTCCATTCGCTTACTAGAGCCAATATTCCCACTAATCACGGTATCTGAGTTGATGCCAATGCCGATTTTAATTCTGGGCTTATCATCTACATAGCGACGTTGATTAAATTCGTGCAGACGTTGGCGCATTTCTAAAGATGTTTGCACTGCCATCCAAGCGTGTTCTTCTAATGGTAGAGGAGAACCAAATACAGCCATGATGGCATCGCCGATATATTTGTCAAGGGTGCCTTTATGTTTAAAGACTGCCTCCACCATTGATTCAAAATATTCATTGAGCATACTCACCACTTCTTCTGCTTCTAAGTTTTCCGTCAAAGTGGTGTAGCCGCGAATATCGGAAAATAATATCGAAACTTCTTTGCGATCGCCTCCGAGTTTAGCGTCATCTAATTTCAACAATTCTTCGGCTAATTCCTGGGTCATGTAGCGGTACATCGTACTTTTGAGCCGCTTTTCATCACTAATATCTTCCATCACCACCAGCGCCCCACGGACTTGCTCTTGGTCGCTAGCATCGGCAATTGTGTTAATCGATAAATTAATACTATGCTGTTCTGTACCAGTGCTAAGAAGTGTGCGATCGGGGTAATATTGCTGGCGGCCTTTTAAGTCAACTGCATGTAAAGCATCCTGATACCACTTACTAAAGTCTCCTTCTTTAATGCCGATCGCATCAGTAACTAATTTACCTTCTAAACGGTCTTCTGGCTCCAGTCCTAGCAAACGCTTGGCACTTTCATTGGCGGCGATAATTAACCCAGTTTTATCAGTGGAAACCACTCCATTGGAAAGACTACGCAGAATATCCCGTTGCATTTGTTCTTGTTGCTTGACTGTGGCAAACAACTGGGCATTTTGCAGCGCTACTCCCGCTTGAATATTAAAAGCTTCCATGAACTCTTCATCGTTGCGGTCAAAGCTAGCTTGGAAGCAGTCGGGAGCTTTGGGCCAATCAGCTGGATTATAAGGGAGAAAATCCCCCGATTTCTTTTTATTTACGAGTTGGGTAACGCCAATCAGTTGTTGATCGGCATTAAATACTGGCATACAAAGCAAGCTACAGGTGCGATAGCCATTTTGCTGGTCTAGTTTTTGGGCTGTCTCTGAGTCAGGATCGTAGTACAAATCAAAGCCAATATTCAGTTTCTTGCCAGAAGCCGCTACTATGCCAGCAAAGCCTTTACCTACGGGGACTCGCAACTCTTTGGTCGAACCATCATCCTGAGTGATTTTCGTCCATAATTCATGGCGATCGCGGTCTATTAACCATAGTGTACTGCGATCGGCATTCATCAGTTCTTTAGCTTCATCCATCACCCGTTTGAGGGTGTCTTCTAAGTCGAGACTGCTTTGAGAGAGAGACTTAATCGCCTTCATCAGCGCCGCCACTGCTCTTTGTTTTTGGGTGGCTACATAAAAAGAGCGCGAGGACTCTAAAATCAAGCGAATCGAAGGGGCAAATTCTTGAAATAATTGTTCGTCAGCACAAGTAAAACCTTTGGTATCAATACGCTCTGCAAGTGAAGCATCGTGATTATTATTAGATTTTAATTTATTCAGTAATTGTACTACTGCAACTAATTGCCCATGTTCATTTAAGAGTGGCAAAGCTAACATCGTGTAGGTGCGATAGCCAGTTCTCTTTTCTTGTTCTTGGGCAAAATGCGATCGCGGATCGTTATAAAAATCAAAGGGAATATTAATAACTTCTTTAAAAGTGGCGACTTCACCAGCAATGCCTTTATTTGCAGGAATGCGAATTTCTAAAGAACGACCGCCCTCCCCCTCAGCTAAAATTGACCAAAGTTCTTGTTTTTCTTCATCCAATAAAAATATCGTCGTTCTGTCTGCTCCCAGCAATTCCCCGGTTTTCAAGGTAATCGAATGCAACATTTCTTGCAGAATGGTTTCAAACCCATGAGAATCAAGCATTGATAGGGTTTGATGAACAATCTGTAATTTTTGCTCGACATCCTGAACGACCTGTTTAAAAGTATCCTGAGTCAGGGGAGCAAGAAACGTAGAAAAAGTTCCTTGTCTTGTGGCAAGAGCACCCACAGGAGCAGAATTTGCTGTTAATTCGAGGTTTTCTTGGTTGTGAACACCAATAATCAAATCGGTGGTCTCCCCACAACTTCCTTGATACGCTGACATAACTGGTATTTTATATAACAGGATGAGGTTTTAGATTTGACAATGAGATTAAATTTATGTAAGTGGTGTTAAAAGCAACAATTGCTTGACATTATCCATAGTTTAATCGCTTGTTTAGCCAGCGTCATCCTGTCAATAAACGCTCAAGCTGATTACCAACAAGCATGGCTTGACCAAAACCCCTTCCCAGTGGTGCATAGAGATGATAAATAGAGGGTCAGACCCCTCATAGAAACGAGAAAACAATGTTTTTCGCAGGCGATTGATTGTTAGGTTGCCTCATAAGATTTTCCAGAGACAGACTAATGAGCATTGTTGTATCCGTAGAGTATAGTCGATTTATCTGACAGTAGCGGTAAAAATAAGTAATTATACGTAAATAACTTGAGATCGACTGCGATCGCTTCTTGTCGCAGATATGTCAGCCTGAAAAAGAAAGTGCTGAGTAAAAACTAATAGCCCCTACTGACTACTAGCTTTATTAATCTGTTGTGATGCCTGTGGCAGACTACTACTTTGCTAAGTTAGTTTTGAGGGTTTGTAGTCAGGACTTTAGTGCTGAAAAAATAAGGACTAAAGTCCTGACTAGGAACTTGCTTATCCATCAATTTACTCTTGAGAGAGTACTACTACCTCATAGATATTCATTTTTATACAGATAGAGTTAATTAAAAATATTAAGCACAATATTATCTCGGCCAAACATAAATATAAAATTATATTCAATCTTTGAGTTGAACCCATATTTATATGGGATGGAACATTCACCCTATTGTTGGAAATCCACAAGATTATTTTAATGAAAAAATTAAAGACTCAAGTATTTTTAGGCTTGACAGGTGCATTTTTGGCAGTTGGATATTCCAGTTTGCTACCTACAGAAATTCCCATACAGAGTACATCAAACCTCAGAAAATATTTATTAGCGCAATCAGAAAACAACGCAAATGTCAATGAGTATCTGGATAAAAATAAACCCGAAAGTTATAAAGCTCTGAAAAGGCAGTTAGATACAGCGATTGAGGATGCAAAAAGACCGAGTGAAGATAAAGTAGTAAAAAATCTTTGGTCATTGTCAAAAACTAATCCTCAAGTAAAGTGGAGAGAAAATAACGGCAAAATTGAATATTTGATGGCAAGTTGGAAATATGTTAAAAACCCAAATGAAGATTGGAAAATAGGTACAAAAAAAACTATAGAAGCACGCACTTGGTTAACAGCCGTTCCTCAAGTTAAAGAATTTTGTAAAAATTGTAAGGGTATCGGCATAAATATTCCCGGTAATATCATGCTTTCTCTAAGGTTACAGCAGTATTTAGGCTTAATTTTAAATAAAAATTCAAATAAGACACATTTTGTAGAAATGTGGGTGAAAGCTGAAGATTTAAGTAGACCATGTGTCGATCCAGAAATTAATGATTCTAGTTGTAATGTTTTAGATATACCGATTTCTGCTAGTTATCCGATTTTGCAAGAGATATACACAATTTCTTATGCAGTTGGTAGTCAAGAACATTATCCTTGGACAGGTTTAGGTTACACCTATGATTGGGGAAATCCGAAAAAACCTCGTGAAGGAGCTAGTGAGTTTCTGATCGACGGAACTAAAGAAAAACCGATCGAAGTAGAAGTTGTTTCTGTCACAGCGACGAAAGAATATTGTAATAATCAATATTTAACGGTAAAAGATTAGAAATGAGCGCTCATGAAACACCTTGAAGGTAAAGTGGCTTTAGTAACAGGTGCTACGCGGGGAATTGGTAGGGGAATTGCCATTGGCCTTGGTGAGGCAGGTGCAACTGTATACATCACGGGTCGCAGCCTCAACAACTCTTCCAGTGATGGGGTTTCAGGAAGTCTTAGTGAAACGAAATCAGCCATTGAGGAAGTCGGTGGTGTATGCATTCCCGTCCAAGTAGACCACAGCGACGATAAGCAGGTGCGTTTGCTTTTCGATCGCATTCAAGATGAGCAGAATGGACAACTCGATTTACTGGTAAATAATGCTTACTCAGGAGTTCAGGCATTAAAAGACGCTCATGGACAGCCCTTTTGGGATTCTGAACCAAGTCTTTGGGATGCTAGTAACAACGTTGGTCTTCGCAGCCACTATGTTGCGAGTGTTTTTGCTGCTCGGATGATGACTAAGCGTAACTCTGGACTAATTTGCACCATTTCCTCGTGGGGTGGAATGTCTTATATCTTTGATACAGCTTATGGTGTTGGTAAAGCAGCTTGCGATCGCCTAGCTGCTAATATGGCTGTTGAGTTAAAACCCCATAACGTTGCTTCTGTTTCAATTTGGCCGGGTATTGTTGGTACTGAGCTTTTTTCTCGTTTTGCTTCTGAAATGAATCAAACCAATGCTACTGACCCGAAAAACTCATTCTTGAGCGATCGCTACAACTGGGAAACTCCCTTATTTACTGGACGGGCGATCGCTGCACTTGCTAGTGAGCCAAATCTTATGCATTGTACAGGACGTGTGCAGATTGTTGCCGAACTGGCTAAGAAATATAATCTTGTAGATGAAAATGGCGATCGGCCTGCATCGTTACGCTCTCTGCGTTTTGTATTGCCTGCTGCATTGCCTGTACTGAGAAAGTACTCATGGCTCATACCCGATATTAAAGTGCCGTGGTCGCTACTATTATTGAATGCCCTCGGTTCGCCTAAAATTTAATGGGCATTGGGCATTGGGCATGGCGCATTGGAGCAAGTAGAGTTTTTATAGTTGTTCGCGAATATCAAAGACTCATTAACGAGTATTAAAGACTCGTCCGCGAATATCAAAGACTCTCCTGCGAATATCAAAGACTCTCCCGCGAATATCAAAGACTCTCCCGCGAATATCAAAGACTCTCCCGCGAATATCAAAGACTCTCCCGCGAATATCAAAGACTCATCCGCAATGCCCCATGCCCAATACTTCTCTACGAGAGGCTGCGCCCTAAGCGTAGCTATGCCGCAGGCTTTACGGCTACGCTCAGTACAAGTGCCCAATGCCCCATGCCCAATATCTAAACAAACTATCCTGGGATATATAAAACTTTGTATCCTGAATTAATAGGTCTTAATAGTTCTTTTAAAACTGGTGGAAGAAGATTTTCGGTTAATTATTGATTTAGTTTTAGTTTTAGGCGTTGCAGCCTGTGGCGGACTATTCGCGGCACTTTTGCAACAACCCGTGCTGCTGGGGTATCTCATTGGCGGGATAGTCATTGGGCCAACGGGACTGGGATTGATTAAAGAACTTATTCAAGTAGAGACTCTGGCACAGTTCGGGGTCGCCTTTTTGTTATTCGCCTTGGGTGTGGAATTTTCCTTTGCGGAACTCAAGAAGGTAAAAGCGATCGCTCTTGGTGGAGGTGGACTCCAGATTGCTTTGACGATTTTGGTGACAGTTTTAGTATGCGGGTTAAGCGGAGCCTGGGGAGCCTTACCTGCGAAGGGGATGTTTTTGGGGTGTATTCTGTCCCTGTCTTCCACAGCGGTTGTCCTTAAGTGCTTGATGGAGCGCAACGAAACAGAAACGCCCCACGGGCAGGTGATGCTAGGGATTTTGGTAGTTCAGGACTTGGCACTGGGACTGATGTTAGCAGTCTTACCAGCCCTCAACCAACCAGCAGAAACTATTGGCATCGCCGTTTTAACAGCGCTAGCTTCGATTGGTTTATTTGCCGCAGGGGCGGTAGCTGCGGGGATTTGGTTGATACCGCCTTTGTTGCAACTGCTAGCCCGTACTGAAAGTAAAGAACTATTTTTATTAGGGGTTGTAGCGCTGTGTTTAGGCATTGCCCTATTGACAGAGCATTTGGGACTGTCTATTGAGATGGGGGCATTTGTCGCGGGTTTGATGATTTCTGAGGTGGAGTACGCCGACCAAACCCTGACTTATGTCGAACCACTGCGAGATATCTTTGCCAGTTTGTTTTTTGCCGCTATTGGGATGTTAATTGACCCAGTGTTTTTGTGGAACAACCTGGAATTAATTTTGGGGTTGGTGGCAATAGTTTTTGTCGGTAAATTTTTGATTATCACGCCCTTAGTAAAACTATTCCGTTATCCTTTGAAAACAGCTATAATTGCCGGTTTGGGACTGGCGCAAATTGGGGAATTTTCCTTTGTTCTCGCTAGTGAAGGACAATCTTTGGGGCTGGTGTCTCGACAAATATACTTGTTAATTTTGGGAACCACCGCAGTCACTCTCATGCTTACTCCCTTTGTACTGCGGTTAGTGCCATTTTTATTTAACTTTGCCGAATCAATGCCTTGGTTGAAACCATACTTAGAAGAAGATGAGGCGCGGGATGTGTCGGAAGATTTGCCCTTCAAAGACCATGTAGTAGTTTGTGGCTATGGGCGAGTGGGCAAGAATTTGGTGAAGTTGTTGCTGCAACACGACCTACCTGTGGTGGTAATCGACCAATCGGAGAGTAGAATTCAGCAGTTGCGCGAGGCTGGGGTGTCTTATGTTTATGGTAATTGCGTGAGTTTACACGTTTTGGAAACTGCTGGGGTGAATTACGCTAAAGGAATGGCGATCGCACTCCACGATCCTATAAGTACTCGTCTTTCCTTGAAACGCGCTTTGGAATTGCGCCCAGAGTTAGATTTGGTTGTCCGTGCTACCCAGGATAAAAATATTGAGGTGCTGTATCAATTGGGAGCTAGGGAAGTTGTGCAACCAGAGTTTGAAGCCAGCTTAGAAATGGCAACCTATTTATTAACTGGCTTAGGCTTGTTATCGTCAGCTGTGGTACAACGAGAAATGCAGCAAATCCGCAACGATCATTATTTAGATTTGCGGCCAGAGCGTTCTGCAACTGAAGTGGCTCGTGATTTGCGCCAAGCCACCCGCGATTTAAATCAGCGCTGGTATCCTTTACCATCTAATTCGCCCTTAATTGGCATGACTATAGAAGAGGCGGATATGCGCTATTTAACAGGAGTGAGTTTGATGGCAATTCGCCGCGCTGACGGAGATGAAATCGATTATCCCAATAATCAAACCAAATTGGCAGAAGGCGATCGCTTGCTGGTGGTGGGAGCAAATGAAGAACTGGCGGCTTTAGCAGAATTAGCTAAAGGACAAGCTGTTGTTCCTGGAGAAAATAGTGCTTGCCAGTGGGTTACAGTTAACGCAGATGCGCCAACACTAGGTAAAACCCTTAAAGATTTAGAGATCGGTAAGCAGTATGGAGTACAGGTACAGGCGATCCGGCGCGATGGTAAATTTATTCGCTATCCTGATGGTGGCATGGACTTGCGAATCGGCGACCAAGTATTATTATGTGGTGGCTTGACAGGTTTGAGTCAACTAGAACAGTTATTTGCGATCGCAAGTTCAGCACCCCTTTCTATGTAACTATTCACTCCCCCTCCATCCGTGAGAGGTTAAGGTAATTGCACATCAATACTTCTCGGATAAGGGTTGAGTCGTCCTAAATTCAGATCCCCCCGCCTACGGCGACCCCCTTAAAAAGGGGGTAAAAGAGGGTTAGAAGCCCCCCTTTTTAAGGGGGGTTGGGGGGATCTGCAACGACTAATTGCCTTAACCGAGAAGTATTGAATTGCACATTTGTCTGCGAGGGTGCAGGAAAAGGAGACTCTCTCCAGCTTGGAGACTGGCTTTCGCAGGGATTTGAACACTCCTAAATCTTGATTTTCCTGAGCAGCAAAATACTTAACAGGGTCAAGGGCTTTGCCTTTTCTTGCGCGACGTTGCTGTCTGCACAGAATTCAATCGTGCAAAATAAAGATAGTGTAATTACTTGCTCTCTCATGCAAAATCAAGAACAAGCTGTCGTCTTCGACGAAGAACGCGCCTCTACCTACGACGAACGAGCGGCTAAACTCGCTCCATTGCGCGACGCACTTCATTTACTGACCCGCTTGATACTTTCTGAGCTTCCTGCAGATGCGCGGATTCTTTGTGTCGGTGTCGGAACTGGCTTGGAACTGATTTATCTCGCTCGTGAATTTCCGCAGTGGCAATTCACGGCGGTTGAGCCTGCGCCTGCGATGCTTGACACTTGTCGTCATAAAGCCGAAGCGTGTGGAGTTGCGTCGCGTTGCACATGGCACGAAGGTTATCTCGATTCGTTGCCCGTCTCGGAGCCGTTCCATGCGGCGACTTGCCTACTGGTTTCTCACTTCTTTATGCAGCAAGCAAAGAGGCGTAAATTTTTCAGTCAAATCGCTTCACGCCTTCGCCCTCAGGGATATTTGGTTAGTGCGGATTTGGCTTCTGATATGTCCAGTTCATCCTATCAAAGCCTTCGTGAGGTTTGGACTCGGATGTTGAAGTACGCCGAATATCCGGATCAGGACATCGAAAACTTTCTTGCTTCTCATGGTCGGGATGCTGCGGTGTTACCACCAAATGAAGTCGCATCAATCATCGCATCAAGCGGCTTTGATACTCCTGTACTCTTCTTGCAAACTCTTTTTATTCATGCTTGGTATGCAAGGCGACCATGACAGGATTTTTTGTAGTGGTAATAAAAAGAATTTTTACCACTACAAGGTTTTCCCAATCTGGTAAATTTTAGCCAGCACCGTGGCAAGGGGCGTTCCAAATACCGATTTTTGACTAACTCTTGGGTTTAATATAAGCGATCGCTTGTTTCCAAATAGTAGTTTGCTGACTGTTTTCATCAGCAATACAGATACACTGTGGGTCTTGCCATAAAACCCTTCCTGTGAGTACATCGCCAGTCAGCAGCTTTAACTCTACTGGTGTTGTTTGTTTAATTAGGTTTTGGACTTGTCTAATACTGGGTAAAGTGGTGTCAAATTCGGTAAGCATTTTTAGTAAGATGAACCTACAAGGCAAAATAAAGAGTAACTAATCCTTGATAATTCATCCTTGAAGAAATGGCAATCGAATTTACTAAGTATCATGGTCTAGGCAACGACTTTATTCTGATTGACAATCGCTTGTCATCTGAGCCTGTAGTGACTCCAGAGCAAGCCATCAAGTTGTGCGATCGCCATTTTGGTATCGGTGCTGATGGTGTCATTTTTGCCCTACCTGGAGAAAACGGCACTGACTATACTATGCGGATTTTTAATTCCGATGGTTCAGAACCAGAAATGTGTGGGAATGGCATTCGCTGTTTAGCTGGCTTTTTAGCAGATTTAGAAGGGGAATCCCGCAATCAAGACTCATATCGCATTCATACTTTGGGTGGTGTAATGACTCCCCAACTCTTATCTGATGGTCAAGTTAAAGTAGACATGGGTTTACCCAGGTTACTCGCTGGCGAAATTCCTACTAATCTTGTACCCACTCAAGAAAAAGTAATTTCTCAGCCATTAGAGGTGGCGGGGAAAACTTGGGATGTCACCTGTGTAAATATGGGAAATCCTCACTGCATTACTTTTGTGGAAGATGTCGCAGCAATTGAGCTAGAAACCATCGGCCCGAAATTTGAGCATCACCCAGTTTTTCCCCAACGCATAAATACCGAATTTATTCAAGTGGTACGTCGTGACTATTTGAAAATGCGGGTATGGGAACGGGGTGCTGGGATTACATTAGCTTGTGGTACTGGTGCTTGTGCTTCTTTAGTAGCTGGTGTATTAACTGGGAAATGCGATCGCACTGCCACTGTAGAATTACCTGGTGGCCCCTTGCAAATTGAATGGTCAGAAATCGACCAACGAGTTTACATGACAGGCCCGGCTGAAAAGGTATTCGCTGGTAAACTGTAACCCAATACGGTTCAGTTAAGGCTTAATTCTTTATCAAAGTAATTTTTTTAACGAACCGCAAAGGCGCAAAGAACGCAAAGGAAGAGAAGAAAGAGTAAGTAGGTGGGCGTAAATAATTATCGTTAGGATAAGGCAGGGGGCAGGGGGCAGGGAGCAGGGAGCAGGGGGAAAAAGGGTTTGAGCCTTATTTACTTTTCTTCACACAGTTCGGTTTTATTCTGCCCACTTACTTAATTATTTGGGATTACTTAGGTAATAGTGCCATAAAAGTCTTGCCGCAACTGCTCGCCACGGTCGCCAGTGCTGTGTCATTTCTTCTAGTTGCACTGGTGTTGGACGCGTTGCCAAGTTTTTGAGTTTTTGTAAAGCGATCGCGATCGCTAAATCGCCTTTAGGAAAGACATCAGGACGTTGCAGCGCCATTAGCAAATAAATATCAACTGTCCAGTCTCCGATTCCTTTGAGACGCTTTAACTCAGTTCTGATAGTAGTTTCGTCCATTGTTTGGAGTTTGCTCAGGTCAAGCTGATCGGTTGCGATCGCCTGAGCCAATCCACGACAGTATAGAATCTTTTGCCGACTGAATCCAATCGCTCTTAATTGAACATCATCCAATATCAGAAAATTTTCTGGTGTCAGAGTTAC
Organism: Nostoc sp.; assembly: GCF_036917415.1. Classification (GTDB taxonomy): domain Bacteria; phylum Cyanobacteriota; class Cyanobacteriia; order Cyanobacteriales; family Nostocaceae; genus Nostoc. The sequence goes on from NZ_JBALDJ010000011.1 coordinate 52,867, forward strand.
AACTCCACAGAGTCGTGTAAATACAGCCCTTGCAGCCGCTACGGAAACTTGCTGTTCGAGAATTATGCACAATAGTGTTGCAAAACCCGGTTCTCTTTGCCACATCGGTGGAGAACCCAATGTTTCTAAAATCCGAGCTAAATCGCGATCGAGGTTGGCAAGCACCATTAAACCACGGGTCAAACTTTCTTCAGTCAACGATTCTAGTTCAGGTGTTTGAGTCATCTTTGGAGGAGTGGGGAGTAAGGAAGAATTCTAATCCCGCGCGGTGCGTTCTGATTCTTGTGTAAGCAGTTTTTGTTTACGCTCAATTCCCCAGTGATAACCACCAAGACTGCCATCACTGTGGAGCACCCGGTGACATGGTACAATCAACGCGATCGGATTAGCTCCACAAGCATTACCTACAGCTCGGGCTGCCTGGGGTTTGGCAATATTACGGGCAATATCAGTGTAAGTGCAGGTTTCGCCATAAGGAATTTTTTGTAATGCTTGCCAAACCTGTTTCTGAAATGCTGTACCACGGATATCAAGTGGTAAATCAAGATGTGTCTCGCCTCCTGCAATCAAGTCGAGGATTGCTTGTATCCAGTCTTTGTGTGTGCGATCGTCACGCACGATCTGCGCTTGGTGAAATTCCTGCTTCAAAATGTGTTCAAGCTTGTCTGCTTCATCACCTAATTTTACGGCGCAGATACCCTTCTCTGTTGTTGCCACAAGTAAATATCCTAATGAACATGGAGCGATCGCATAGACAATGCTGATTGTCTTTCCAGCTTGTTGGTAAGTCTTTGGTGTCATTCCCAGTTGTTTAGGTGCTTTCTCATAGAGTTGACTACTTGAACCATACCCCGTATCGTAAACTGCATCAGCAATTTCTTCCCCCGATTGAAGACGCTGTTTCAATCGCTGGCTACGCAGCGCATCTGCATATTGATAAGGCGATACACCAATTATTTGCTTGAATATTCTTTGTAGATAACTGGGACTCATTTCAACCTGAGAGCATAATTCCGAGAGGGTTGGGATGCGGTCAACTTGTGCTTCAATATATCGACATACTGCTAATATTTTGGCTGTATTTGGAACTATTTCAGATTGTGGCTGACAACGCTTACAAGGTCGAAAACTTGCAATTTCAGCCTCTTGTGCCGATTCAAAGAAACAAACTTGATTCCGATTCGGTCTGCGACTTGGGCAAATAGGTCGGCAATAAATGCCTGTAGAGCGAACACCATAGAAAAACTTGCCTTCAAAAGTGTAATCTCGATTGAAAACTGCTTCCCAGAGTGTTTCTTCTAAAAGTTGTGTCTGTTGTAATTGCATTCATGTCTCCTATAATTTATTGCAAAGCATCCCACTTTCGAGTGCCCATTATTAGTTTTTGCCTTTAGGTAAAACTAGATTAGATGTATCGATAAACTATTTTCTATCTGATTGTTGCGATCGAAGTTGATTATCTCAACTGGTCGCAGCGTTTCTTCCCCACCATACATAAAAGTTGGTGGGGGAGGAACGCCGCAAGGCGTACTGGGTACTCGCAATCCTATCTGATTTGTAATAATTGTAACCAGCAGATTCTCGGCTTTGTAAAATTTGTCGGGTTTCTTGTTTATTACGAATGATTCAGGGTAGGGAATTACTTACTAAATTTCCGCCAAATCTAAAACAAATCCTGGCAAAACATCTTCTCCCAATAGAGTTTTAGGACTTTGTAAAATCTCAACTTCCCGATTAAAACGATAAATTTCTACCTGTTGCTCTCCTCTATTAATTAACCAGCCTAATCTGGCGACATTTTCCATGTATTCCCTCATTTTGGATCGCGTTTTTTCTAAGGAATCACTTGGAGACATTAACTCAACCACAAAATCGGGACACAAAGGAGCAAATCTTTCTTTTTCTGCTTCACTTAAAGCATTCCACCGTTCCATTTTCACCCAGCAAGTATCTGGAGAACGCTCTGCACCGTTAGGAAGTTTGAAACCACCAGAAGAGTCAAAGGATTTACCTAGCTTATTTTGACGACTCCAAGCTCTTAATTGATAAGTTAAATCGGCATTACGGTCACTAGTACTACTCCCTGTAGGTGGCATAATAATTAATTCCCCTGAAGCTGTCCGCTCAAACTTTAAGTCTCGATTATTTTGACAAAGTTGAAAAAATTGCTCGTCAGTCAAGTCGATATTTAATTCGAGGGTAGGAGGTAAACTGACGGTGGTAGTATTCATGTTATCAGTTTGGGTGGAAGCAATATATCTATTTTAGTAGTCTGTCAAAGTAATTCGTAGTTGCAATCAGTGCTTGCTCTGTACCCTCCACTGCATCGTTAACGAGTCTGCGTACTCCGCAAAGAAGCAATCTACGCGCAGCTTCTCGTAGAGAGCATCTGGCGTGCGTGTGGG
>NZ_JBALDJ010000012.1:0-17694 GCF_036917415.1 Nostoc sp.
GTTCAGCCTTTAATGACAGTAATCTGCTGTCGGGCTGGCTTAGTTATGTACGGACTGTTTACCGTGATTCACTAAGCAACGAACCGCACTTCTAGCCCAAGTGCGATCGCTTTTTGCACTAAATCGCTAGTTGGTAGCAGTCCAATACTGCCACAAGCTGTTACTAGTACCAGCAATATTACTGTTAAAACTAACCGCACCATGTTTTTCCTGAAATTCCACTTATCAGCGATAGTATAACTGTAGATTCTCTCAATTCTCTGATCTACCATGCCAAAACAGTCTATAGGTCTTGATAACCAACTCTACAATTATCTTTTATCCGTTTCGCTACGGGAACCAGAGATTCTTGGGAGGTTGCGCCAAGAAACTGCCAACCATCCCCGGAGTGTAATGCAGATTTCACCAGAACAAGGGCAATTTATGAGCCTTCTGGTGCAGTTGATTGGAGCGAAGAAAACCCTAGAAGTTGGAGTATTTACGGGTTATAGCTCACTTTCTGTAGCTTTGGCACTACCGCCTGATGGCAAGATTATCGCTTGTGATGTGAGTGAAGAATTTACTGCGATCGCTCGGCGTTATTGGCAAGAAGCTGGAGTTGCTGATAAAATCGATCTCCGATTGGCACCAGCTTTGGAAACTTTAGATGGGTTATTGGCAACTGGGCAAGCCGAGACTTTTGATTTTGCCTTTATTGATGCTGATAAAGAAAATTATGATGCATATTATGAGCGATCGCTGCAATTAGTGCGTCCAGGTGGATTGATTGCGATTGATAATGTTTTATGGTCTGGACAAGTAGCTGACGAGCAAAATCAAGATGAAGGCACCCAAGCAATCCGGGCGCTCAACGAGAAGTTACATCATGACGAACGCATTAGCCTCTCCCTTGTCCCCATCGGCGATGGACTTACTTTAGCAATCAAGCGACCTTAATACAGCAAGAGCGCACAACTAGCTGTGCGCCCTTATTACATATTCTACTTCTATTTACTTAGAAGTTATAGCCAATTCCTAACTGTAGTCCTACATCAGTATCATCCACAAAAGCAGCATTTACACCACCTGTTAGCGTAAGTTTAGAACCGAGAGGAAGGTCTACACCACCTGTTAACAGTAATCCAATATCAGTATCAGCATTAGCTTCAATTGCTACACCAGCACCGATATAAGGAGATATAGCAAAGCTTCTTTCACCCACTGAACCTGCTCTGCGGGGAGAAAAATCTAAAGTCAGGGGAACTAGAAATACTGTATCGTCCCCGAAGATCACCGATGGTCGCACTGATAGATTGTTTGTCAGACCAAGTTTGCTGATCACTGTAAAGTTAGTGTCGCTCAGAGCTGTATCATCGCCGCTCAAACCAATGTTACCACCAACTCCGATATAGCTTCTGCCACCACGAGTACTTCTACCTACGTTAACATCAGGTGTTGTACTTCCTGTTGGTGGCTGATTTAACTTACTGATATTAACATCAGGTGGAATTAGGACTTGGTTAATTGCATGGATAATACCATTGCTAGCTTTCACGTCCGCCTGGAGAACTCTGGCATTATTTACCGAAACTTGACTACTGGCAGAATCGATTTTAATATTTACAGGTTTTCCTTCATCGGTTGTCAATTCCCCTGCCGAGAATTGACTAGCAGTTACCGCACCCGGAAGCACATGATATCTCAAAATCTTAACTAATGCTTCTCTGTTTTCTGGTTGCTCTAACTGTTGTAAGGTAGCAGGAGGCAAAGCCGCAAATGCGTCATTGGTGGGAGCGAAGACTGTATAAGGACCTGGCTGTTGAAGAATATCTGCTAGACCGGCTGTCTTTAATAAAGAAGTCAGAGTTGTAAAAGAACTACTGGATGCAGCCAGAGAAACAATATCAGTACTGACAGGAGTTCCAGCTACAACGTACTGACTAGCTGGAAGATTGCTAGCAATGGGTTGTGCCCGTCCCTGTTTAACTAAAGCTTGATATAATATTGCTGCTGCTTCAGCACGAGTCAAAGATTGTTGCGGATTGAGTTGTTTTACATCCGGGTAGTTGACAACAAGATTACCTACTGTCGCTGCTGCCACACTACCAATAGCATATTCCGGGATAGCTGAGGCATCGTTATAGAAATTAGTGAGAGTACTTGTATCGCCACCAGTTAAACCTAAGCCATTACTTAAAGCCACAATTCCCTGCACTCTGGGAATTTCTTGATTTGGTCTAAACACATTCCCCGGATAGCCTGCCAAAAATCCAGTTTCGTAGGCGTTTTGAATTGCAGCAGCTGCCCAGTAATTAGCAGGAACATCACTGAATCCACCTGCACTTAATTGCCGAACTCGGTTTTGGTTACTGAAGGCTTTTTGAATCAAGGCAGCAAATTCAGCACGAGTCACAGGCTGATTTGGTCTATAAGTGCCATCAGGAAAGCCACTAATCACGTTATTGTCAGCTAGGGCTTGAATGAAGGGACGCGCCCAATAATCTGAGGAAACATCAGACAGGTTAACTGTTGAAGTAGGTGATGGTGTCGCAGGTGATGGTGTCGCAGATGGAACAGGAGTTTGAGATGAAGCTGGGGTAGAAATTACGATCGGAGTTATTGTAGCAGCTGTCATTCCCAGAACTAGCAAAGCAACCTTTGTTGATGACCAACGAGACAAACTAGACATGGAAATATCCTCTTTTCAATTTCTTGGGTTGACTATTGGAAAATACTGGATGCAAGGTTAAGTGAATACAAATATCTAGATGATTATTTGGTTCGCCTCGACATGAAAACCAGAAATGAAACCTGTTAGCTCTGGAAAATTAAAACGCTGGACATTATGAGTAGCTGCTCTGATATCTCATAACGTTTATCCTCATGTGCACCACACATAGTATCGAATTCCTATTTTTTTTTAAGAACCGCAGAACACACTAAAAATAAGCATGGCTCCTGTGGTCATATAATATGTTGCAACAATAAAGACAATTAATGCAAGTAGGCGATTTTATTCAGTTCTAAAATTGCAGTCAAGCAGTAAAATAATTGGCCTTTAATAGCCGTCTCTTTATAATTGCCGAGGAGGGTTAATGCCGTCAAACTCAATGTATCATGATCTTTAGCAATATTTAAGAAATAAAATCAATCTTAGCGATATGGTGTATTGTTAATCTTTTATCGAAATTATACAACTAACTCAGGGCTGGATTTTGAAGAAAAACTTTCACTCTTTAGATAGTTGTCCTTGATGGTAAATTTTCAAATACTAGACTGGAAAATAGCGATCGCAATCAAAAATTTTGAGCTTGATTGCACCAAGATTTTCGGCTAAGAATTATTTTATTAGAGAAGATAATTTTATAGAAATGTCAATTCAGTGCGAACAACTCCAGCACGTTCATGACGGGCTAGCAGTTTAACTGTACTACCTTGAGGCACACGCACCACCCATTCCACCTTTGCCCGATCCTTGGTAGGATCGCTATGCCGTCTAATGGGAGTTGAAGGCTTATAGGCTCGTCCCTCTAATTGACCTAATTCTTCACGGGGCTTACCCGTTACTAAAGTTCCTCCGGGAGGCAGTTCAATTTCACAGATACAGCCCCGCACCAGCTTTTTTTCTAAAGCTTTTTGGGTGACATTGGTGGGCAACCAGCCTGTATTATGTACAACCAATTGCACTCGATAAGTATCATCACCCAAATTGTGGATAGTGGCTTCGTAAATCTCTAAACGAGGAGATATTAACAGATGCCAAACTAGCCATTCTGGGAAAAGGGCTATTTCTTTCTCCAGAAACTCAGGGGGGGGATTTGTCCAAGCATACATGGTATCCCAGCCGCCTAGTTCAATCTGACCGAGTTGGGGATGCTCGAAGGGATACCAATCTACCTAACCCTTAAAAGCCAATTTTTCATCGTTCCAGCGCAGCAACTTCAGGTCATCTTCTACAGGGTGTTCTCGCTGCCAATCGGTGTATTTATAATCAGTAATTCCAGCTTGGCGCTGTGGACTCCAGACTTCTACTGTCCAGGCAAATAAACCCTGATATTCATAAGCCCAGTCATGAAATGTACCTGTAATTACGTCTTTGGGGTCATAGCGGAAATCATGAAAGGCAGATATGGCTGGATACTGAGTAATTTCAGTACCTTTTGCACCAATGCGTTGATAGGTGCGGAGGTCATTGACCAGGAATTCATCATCGCTGAGGTGGGTGTAGGGACGGATGAGAACACCGCTAAAGGTATGAAAGGCGATCGCTCCTGTAATATTAGGATGTGTAGTGATAAACTGAACAAGCGATGTCTACGACGGGCTACGCCTACGCACTTCTGTTTCAGATGTAGGATAGGGGCCAGCCCCCGATTGCTCAGATTCTTGCCGCCACAAAAATGGAAAATTTCGGTTTAAATCTAGCCTTTCTTTAGAACGCTGAATTTTAATCTCAACTCCGTCATAATTTTCGATATTTCCTTCTGGTAGTACGCGATAATACTGACCACCTATTTCTGTTGGTTCGCGTCGCACCAGCAGGCGAGGTTCGGTAGGACAGACTTTCCAAGCCCCATTAGCATCGGGGATTCGCATCAGTAAAATCCGACCATCGCCATCGACATCTTCCATCACTAACCCATCGTTGCCTTCGTCATCATGGGGATAATGACGAGTACCGGAGCGAATAAATTTTGGTTTATCAGCCAATGCCAACTCAGCACCATCAGGATTAACACGAGGGCAAATGTAGAAGGTGCGGGTATCCAAACAACGGGTAATTTCTGGGTGAGTACCGTAAGCTGTAACTAATGTTTGCAAGAGATATAGACAAACACTTGACGGTGCTAGTTCAGTGGCGTGGATGTTGCCATCAACCCAGAGGGCAGGTTTTTCTTGATGTGCGCCAGTGGCAAAGTTGGTAACTGTCAATAGCCAGATGTCACGTCCTTCGTAACTCTTACCAATGCTTTCTATGCGTACTACGTTGGGGAAATTCCTTTGCATAACTGTGCAGAATGCGTGTTAGGTCTTCATAACGATAGTATTTATCAAACCGAACGTCTGGCATCACAAACCTCCCCATTATGAATTACGAATTACGAATTATTTTAATTCGGCTTACCCGTAATCGTGAATGCTGCCCAGTAATAAGGATGATTATAAAGATTTTTATCTGATGCCATTTTACTATTTCTATATAGTTGTGTTGCTAAATAAGTTTGAATTCTTACTTCCTCTGGATGCAGATTATTCAAGATATCTTCATACCATTTTGTTAGTTCTCCAGCAGTTAGTTCTTTCAGCCATCGTGTTGCTTCAGCTAAGGCAGTAACTGCTGATTTATTAGGCTGTAATCGTCGGTAAAACTCGATCGTCACCAAGGCACTAGCCGAAGATTCTACACTCCAGAGAGTACTCACTACATGAGGTACGCCCTGACTCACAAAACCACTGACTAAACTCACATATTCGCTGCTGATAGTGTAGTTGTTAGCACTTAAATTTTCACAAGCAGAGAGGGTAATAAGGTTGTAACTATCGAGATTTTGTTGGCAGATTTCATCTAGAGTAAGTCTGTCTTCACCCGCTAATGCTAATTCTGATTTTTTAGGTTCAGCTATATTATTAGTGACATTACCCGTAAAATGCAAGATATTATAATTATCAGATAAGGCATTTTCAACAATACTTTTTGTAGCTTCTGCCCCCTGAATTCGTTGGATATTATTGAACATCTGGCTAACAATTTCAGACTCCAGTTTGGCAAATTTCAGGGTGGGATAACCTGTACTTTCAGGATGTTCTACACTGAGCAATAACTTATTTTGCCACTGCCAAATATCCTCAGTTCTGATTGATAAACCTATTTTGGCACTAGGTAGATAGGTAAAGCTGAAATTTGATTCCACATTCGGTAACTCTTCTGGTGATGGCGAAGAAAGATGGAAAAGTGTATGAATGGGCAATCTGTACAAGTCACGGTGAGGAATTAAGACCAGCTGAGTGATGCCTTCGAGTTCCTGGGCAATTGTGGAAATATTCAGGATTTCATACAATTCCAACAGTTTCTCTTCCATATCAACTCGCCAAGAATGCTGACTTTTACTTTCTTTGTCGTGGGCTGTGCTGCGATATTCTTGGTATTGTTGATGCCAATCTTCTAGCCAAGCTTCAAATTCAATTAGACGTTGCACTGCTTCGGGTAGAGGCAATTCATTTAGACGGATAACGTCTTCTCCTAAAGGTATTACTCCAGCATCTTGCATGGGTGTAAATAGGAGAATTGGTGATGGTGCTTGGTCTTTGAGAATGAAAGTATGTAGGGCAACTGGACTAATATGCCAGTAAATAATTGCTGTTGTGGGATTGAATAGTTGTTGAATTGCGCCATAATAAGGCGAGTATATATTATCATTCCAGCCAGAAAGCAGCCAGTTTAAACAAGCATTTTTACCTTGTTCGGCAATTTCCCAAGCTTCTACTAAATCGCCGGACTCCACAGCTAAATCAACTGCCAATTGATTGAAGCCTGTAAATTTTAAAGCTAGCTGTTTTTTACTTTCGTCTGAGCGAGTTTCTTCACTCAGTAATTGTTGCAATAAATCTGTCCCACGTTGCAGCAATTCTTGAACTTGTGTTGTTTGTCCCAAACCCATCAACACTTTGCTTAGAGATTGTAAAACCTCTAGGTGCAACTGGGGAAAATATTCTAGTGTCAAGGTTAACAGCGCTTGATGGTACTCAGATGCAGCTTTGCGCCAATAATCGCGGGGATTGGTATGTTTTTTGCCTTGCTCATAGTAAGTATTAGCGATCGCAAAATGCAATCTACCCCAACCTTCTGGATGGGTATCTGTCCGCAGATGCTTTAACCCTTCTTCGTAGCTGGCTAATTTTCCTTCGTAGCCACCCTGTTGTAAAGTGGGATTTGTCGCTATGAGACCACTCGACAAATTCAGCAATACGTCAGAATCTACTAAATTACCGATCGCAGTTCCCCGACCAATCCAAGCTTCCCAATAATCTTGTTTAATTTGCAAAGCGTTGTCATAACAGGCGATCGCTTCGGTAAATTGTTCTAAATAAAACAGTGCTACTGCCTGATTATACCAAGCTAAGTGGAAGTCGGGTTTAATGGCGATCGCTTGGCGATAAGAGGCGATCGCTTCTTGTCTACGTCCTAAGTTGTCTAACGCTATACCCCGGTTGTACCAAGCTAAGTAGAAGTCGGCTTGAACTGACAGGGCTTTATCCCAAGAGGCGATCGCTTCTGACCACCTGCCTAAATTAAACAGCACTACACCCCGATCTATCCAAACTTCGTGGTACTCTGGGTCAATTTCTATAGCTCTGTCATAAGATATAATCGCCTCGGCAAATTGTTCGCTGACAGCTAGGGCTATGCCTCGGTGATACCAGTTTTCCTGGTCTTCTGGTTCGAGTTGCAGGGCTTGGTCATAACTAGCAATAGCTTCTGGTAGCCAACCTAATTTCAGCAGTGCCAAACCCTTGCTAGACCACGCTTCTTGATAGTCTGGCTTGATTTCTATAGCTTTGTCAAAAGAAGCGATCGCTTCTTCAAAGTATCCTAATTCTCCGAGAGTTCCACCTCGGTTGTACCAAGCTTTGTAGTAGTCGGGTTTCAGTTGTGTGGCGGTTTGGTAAGAGGCGATCGCTTCTTCAAAACGTTCTAAATGGAACAGCGTCAAACCTCTATTAAACCAATATTCTGACAATTCGGGTTGCAGTTCGATGGCTTGGTCATAAGATGCGATCGCGCCTAACAAATCACCTGTTTTCGCTTGGCTTAGACCTTGGTAAAACCACCCTTGAGCGTGGGTAATCGGATTATCGCTATTTCGCTCAATAATACCAGGGGAATTACTACTTTGAACTGCCAAATCCGAAGCAAGTTGCTGGACTAAATTGGTACTTTGATCCAACCTCACCCACAACTCATCTAAGGTATTAGCCACATTCGGCTCTAAATTCGTCAAAGTGTTATCCCAGGTTTCCACCGAGTCAGACGTTGCTAATTCAGTTTTTTGTCTAGTGGAAAGGAGATTTGCTGGTGTTGTAATTTGAACAACTTCTTCTTCGTCAAACCTCAATTGGGCTAACGAGGTAATTGAATCTTCCGGTGCGGGCAGAGGAATATTTTCTGGTATTGTGGTTTGGGCGTCTTCCCTTTCATACTCCCATACCAGTTCCTCGAAGTTTTCGGGCAATCTTTCCTCAAAAGAGGCATTTTGGGGGGCTGATGTGATTGGTTCAACATCTGGCTCATCATACTCCCATAATTGTTCGCCTAAGCTACGAATTAGCTCTTGTCCGGGGGAAGTTGGGAGAATTTCTTCATCGGTTGTAGTTTCTATTACATCTGGCTGATCGTACTCCCATAACTGCTCGCCTAAATCGCGGATCAGTTCTTGCCCAGGAGTACTTTCTATTACATCTGGCTCGTCGTAGTCCCATAACTGCTCGCCCAAATCGCGGATCAGTTCTTGCCCAAGAGTACTTTCTCCGTCATCTTGTGCCTGATTGTCCTGATATTCTATCTCTGTAGGTAAGTTTTGCATTAGCCGAATGCCAATGTCATAAGCAACTTCTCCAATTCTGCCAACACCAAGTTCCCCCAATTGCACCATCTGTGTTGCTAAAAGAGGATTTGGTGTAGGTGAAGCTAGCAAGCTTTCACCAAACATCACCAACCAGTCTATCCAACGTTCAGCCGGAATGCGATTTTCGATCCGTTGCAGATACCTCAATGCCCACTGTCGTCCTCGTGCTTGATGCACGCCTTCTAACAATTGGATAAACAATTGTTCCAGATCCGCATTGGTTAGTTCTGGTAGTACCCCCACCAGATTGCGTCCTCTCGAACCCTTGAGAGAACTATTCTGTTTACTTGCAATGAGGCGCTTTAAAAACCTTTTAAGCGACTGCGATATCCGCCTGAGCATCTGCCACACTCTTGGATTTTGTTTTTCTAGATTGTAGCCATCGTTGTGTTAAAAAAATCATCAATTACGTAAAAATCCATTAGATTCGGACAGCGCTTCCGTAGCAGGTTAGCAAAACATATACAAATCTTCAAGAGCATAGCATTACAACGTAACAATTCCCAGATTTAACTCTTGAATTTGACTTTGGCAAGCAGTTAATTTTCAGTTTGCTCTGTAGTCGGTTGACCAGCAGGATATAACTGACTAATTAATGCCTGGACAAGCACTTGTGGATCGTCTGTTTCAACGGCAAGCTGTTGAGCAATCTGCTGACGTAAATTTTCATCCTCCTGCAACATCACAAACAACTCTTCTAGGGTGACAGTTTGGTATTCTCCCTCTGGGGGGTTCTCTGGTGCATCTGCTGACTCTGATACTGGGGCAGCTACCTCAGAAGTCAAAGGAGGGCTAAAAGCATCTGGCCCTTCATATTCCCAAATTGGTTCGCCTTGATTGCGTGACAACAACTGCATCCCGATATTATAAGCAACATCTCCAATTTCTCCGACGCCCAATTCACCCAGTTGCACTAATCGCGCAGCCATTTCATTATTGGGTGTAGGAGATGCTAGCAATCTGTCGCCAAAGCGCCCTAACCACTCAACCCAGTCTTCAGTTGTAATGCGATGTTCGATATTATGCAGCCACTTCTGTGCCCATGCTTCCCCTCTTGCTTGATGTACTCCCTGCAACAGTTCGTTGAAGAGAAATTCCAGATCCGTATCGCTTAAGGGTGGTGCTGGTTCTTTTTCTACATTTCCCCTAGATTTTGAGGTAGTCTGTTTTCCACCAAACAAGCTCTGAAAAAGCTTTTTGAGCCATTGAAATAGCCGCTTGAGCATCTGCTGCACCATCGAGTATTGCTTATCTATAAAATTGTAGCGATCGCACTGGACTATGGCGTTAGTTCAGTCAATAAAACGTATAGTCATTTGTCATTTGTCATTTGTCATTTGTCAAGAGTTTTTTCTTGCTCTCCACTTCTTAATCAGAACAAATGTACTAAATGATATGCTATAATTCCCATACATTGATGTTGAAATCATATCTGCTTGCTTGCTTTGCTGAGTGCCGAAATTTACGGCATTAGTTGAGTCTGGCGCTATGGCAATATCAACAAACAAAGCAGGTATGAGAGTTTAAAATAGTTGAATCCCAAACTCGACTCGGTGCTAGTAATTAACTTTGAAAGGCATTGAAGTCTATATTTCCATGTCTTACGAACCCCTGCACCACAAATATCGCCCCAAAAGTTTTGCTGAACTGGTGGGCCAAGAGGCGATCGCTACCACCCTCACGAACGCGATCGGCACATCCAAAATCGCCCCCGCCTATTTATTCACTGGGCCCAGAGGTACGGGGAAAACTTCTAGCGCCCGAATTCTGGCTAAATCTCTCAATTGTCTCAAAAGTGATAAGCCCACGGCTGAACCTTGTGGTGTGTGTGAAGTTTGTCAGGGAATCGCTAAGGGGTACGCCTTAGACGTAATTGAAATCGACGCTGCTAGCAACACTGGTGTCGATAATATCCGTGAGTTAATTGAAAAAGCCCAGTTTGCTCCTGTGCAGTGTCGCTACAAGGTTTATGTAATCGATGAATGCCATATGCTCAGTACTCAGGCATTCAATGCGCTACTTAAGACACTAGAAGAACCACCGAGATATGTAGTTTTTGTGTTGGCGACAACAGACCCGCAACGGGTGTTACCAACGATTATTTCGCGCTGTCAAAGGTTTGATTTTAGACGCATTCAGTTAAAAGCGATGGTGAAGCATTTAAGTGCGATCGCATCTTATGAAAACATTCATATTTCACTTGATGCTGTCACTCTGGTAGCCCAACTTTCTCAGGGAGGCTTGCGAGATGCCGAAAGTCTACTCGATCAATTGGGTTTATTAGCGGGTGAAGTCACACCAGAGCGAGTTTGGGATTTGGTGGGGACGGTAAGCGAACAGGACTTGCTAGGGCTTTTAAATGCGATCGCTCAAGATAAACCGGAAGCAGTTTTAGACTGTACTCACCACATTCTCGATCGTGGTCGAGAACCCCTAACTCTCCTACAAAATCTCGCCGCTTTTTACCGCGATTTACTGATTGCTAAAACCGCACCCAACCGCCACGATTTGGTTGCTTGTACTCAGCAAACCTGGACAGCGCTGATTGAATTTGCTCAATACTTCGATATGAGCGTGATTTTGGCAGGACAAAAACACTTGCGAGAAGCTGAAGTACAAATTAAAAATACCACCCAGCCGCGTTTGTGGTTGGAGGTAACATTACTAGGACTGTTACCGAGTGCGACGAATATTCAGCCACAAGCCCCAAGTGTCGCGCTGCGAGTTAACCCAGCTACTATATCTCCAAGCTATCCTCCAGCAGTTGCCCAAAATCACCCAGTCTCTTCTGTACCTTTAGCTGAACCGAAAACAAATCATAATTCTGCATCTGCCGATCGTCAAGCGACTGCCCAAAATCAGCCCGTCACTTCATCTCCTCCAATTGAACAGCAAACAAATCACAATTCTGCTGCTAACTCAGTTTCACGACCAACCCCAGAACCTGTATTTGTGCCCGCGTCACCTGCGAAAATTGAACCAGTAACTTCAGAAGTTGTTGAGGAAGAAGTTGTTGAGGAAGCAGAATATGACTTAACTCAGATTTGGCAACAAGTGCGTGCTAATTTTCCGATGCCTTCCAGGCAAGCTTTACTGGGGCAAATGTGCCAGCTAATAGAGTTTAACGGTACTGTAGCGCGTATTGCTGTCAAAGGGTCTAAATGGTATGAAACACTTAAATCTGATCTCCCGATGATGAAAGTAGCTTTCCAGCAGACTTTTCAACGCGAAGTTCAGGTAAATCTAGAACAAGTCAGTTCTGCAACTCCTACCTCAGCCAAAAAAAATCCTCCCCCAAAAGACTCTACTCGCGTTCAGCAACCACCAACTCCCAGTTACAACCAGCAAATTTCGCCTCCAGCGCCAGTACCGCAATTAACTAATCCACCACCAGCACCACAAAAAACCGAGTTGGCAGCAAAGAATGGCAATAGTGTAAATGGAAATAGGGCAAATGGAAATGGTGTAAATGCAAATGGGGTAAATGGAAACGGGATGCAAACTTTGCCTCCAACTCCAAAACCAACACCCGCACCTGATTGGGAACCTGACGAAGTAGCGATCGCAGCTCAACGTCTAGCAGAATTTTTCAACGGGCAAATTATCCGCTTTGCAGATGATTTCCCAGAATTCTCCGATTCCATAACTACACCAGAATGGGCAGAAGAATCAGAAGTAGATGATGAATAAAAAAATGCAAAATTACCAAAAATAATTTTGCATTTTAAATTTTGAATTTTGAATTTTGAATTTTGAATTCCCCAAAGGGGCTATTCCCCATTCCCAGTATGCAAGGTTTTCACCCATTTCAGGCGCTTTGGTCTTACCGACATCCGGGCAGTAGTACTGCTCATGACGACTAACCAGTGCAACATATATAAACTGCCACGCAGGGTTTGCACCAGCATCATCAAATATGTAGAAAGTGGGAATTTTTGATCTTGACGTACCCGCTTCAGACCTGTAAACATCCCTACCATCGACATAGTAACGGATAAACCTGTGATCGGACTTAACATTGGTGGACGATGACGAGCGATCGCCATTAATAAATCTGGTACTGTTGCTGTCGGCAAGATATACATAATCAGCAGGAAAATCAGCAAATCCCAGCTTTTGCGTGTTCCCATGCGGTTTTTGAGAATTAAATCCCAATAATCCAGATACCGTTGATATCCACCTTCTGCCCAACGGTTGCGCTGATGCCAGAGTGAAACTGCACTTGTCACTCCTTCTTCTTGCACTGCTGGATGAAAAACACACTCAATATCCCATTTGTCCAAATGTAAACGGATTGTCAAATCCAAATCATCGGTAATGGTTTCTTCATTCCAGCCACCGCAGCTTTCCAAGGCTGAACGCCGGACAAATTGACCATTGCCCCGCAGTTCGCCAATGCCACCAAGGGCAGTCCGCTGTTGCTGAAACCAGGTATCAAGTGCCATTTCGGCCATTTGACCCTTAGTCCAAAAGTTTTCTTTAGCGTTGGCGATCGCTTTTCGCACCTGCACCGCCCCCACGTTTTCTCTTTGAAATAAAGGTATTACCTGTTGCAGCAAGTCTGGTGTTACTTGGGCATCAGCATCAAATACTGCTATAATGTCGCCCTTTGTCAGCGGCAATACCTGATTCAACGCCCCCGATTTGCCACCAGTAGCTTCTGCTGAACGCCTTAGTACTTTCAGCTGGTCGTGTTTCTGTTGGAGTTCTGCTAATAAATGTGGCGTGCGATCGCTGCTGCGATCGTCAATTATCCAAATTTCGTACTGCCCACCTGGATATTCCAGATTACAAAGATTTTTGACTAATTTAGTAATTACCGCTTCCTCATTTTTCGCAGCCACCAGCACAGAAACAGAAGGTAAATCTCCTTGTATTTCTTTTGGATAGCGACGGGATTTAGTAAACACTACCACCAAAGCATGAAATCCTAGAATGGTGGTCAGTCCTAGAATAAAAATGGAAGCCCAAGAAACTAAATGTAGAGCGATCGTGCCACTCCAGACGATAGTCAAGACTAGAGCTGCTTTGCCTCTACGACCTTGAAACCGGGATGGTAAAGACATAGAATCTGTCTCTAACACTGACTCCTCATCTACTGATAGGTCAGACAACAAGGAGTTGAGCGGATCGAGCTCTTGATAAGAATCTTCTTCGGGCCAGGAATTCGCTGGCATAGGTTAGGTTGCTTGATTCAAAAACCACTATTTGTCTACAGTTAGTAATTTTACGGACAAATATCCCTAAGCTACTTTTCCCGATATTAATCGGAATGGGCAAACTGCAATACCCGCTATCCCTAAGCCAAAAGCCGCTGGGACTACCTTTGTTGTCACCGCCATCTGCGTAATTACCTCGCATTAACCACGTTTGCTACTCTTAGACAGAAGCTTGATTCCTTTGATAGCCACTTGGGCAGGAAGCTTGTAGAGTCGGACTTTCTCCAATGAGAACTGCGGTTTGGGTAAAGTAATAGCAAGGTAGCAGCAGCTTTTTGTTGGGAAAAACTGCAATAACGGCATCCACCACTTTACAGTAGACATTTTTAGTGTTATCGTTCCCAGATTCGATAACAGTTAATGCAGCATTATTGTAACCGAAATTTTAATATTTCTTAGTAGTAACTTCATTTATTGGGCATTTGTCATTGGTTATTCTCTGCCTCTCCCCATGCCCGTGTCCCCGCGTCCCTGCGTCCCTCCACTGCCCACTCCCTACTGTGTGCTTTAGACACATCTTTGGGGAATACTACTAATATCCACTAATATCCCCAGTTGCTAACTAACTTGAGGAATATTTAACTATGTCTATTGAGCAACTCCAGCCTGCAACTCAACAACAAGCCAGTGTTTACTTACCTTATGTTCAGGGTGCTAGGCGCAATTTCTTACCCTATGCCATCAGTCTTTATCAAAAAGGGGTCTTGGAAGGACATCGGAAGATCGAAGCCAGCGAACATGTCCCCTTTGTCGCCTCCTGGAATGTTGCTACTTTACCCTCAGACTTAACCCGTTGCCGAATTCAGTTTGATGGCAATGCTGACCTGAGTTATGAACTGATGATGGCTAGTTTCGAGTTCATTAATTTTTTAATTGAACTTATGGACAACTATAAACGTTATCGCGTGACCGATTTTTCACAACCGTTTTACCGCAAGCTACTGCGTATAGATGATTGATTAAACTCAGCCGGATTTGCAAAAGTCCGGCTTATATTTAAAATTACACTAATAGTTTGTCAATTTTAAATTCATGGGTAAGTACACGCGTAGGGGCACGGCATGCCGTGCCCCTACACAATGTTGTACCGCATCATCTGAAGGGAACCGCTATAAGCCTTGTGAGCTTTCTTACAACAGCCTTTCAGTTTTAAAACGTCTTCCTAAGTCCGATATCTTTTCTTCTTTTCAGAACCATACCAAAACTAGCTACTATCAAAGTTCCAAGAAGGCTAGTGGGTTCTGGAATAGAAGTTTCATTTATAGGTACTTTGATTCTTAAATTTGCCAAGCTAGCGTTAGTCATAGTCAAGGATGTTACACCTGGCAAACCTGGGATATCGGACTGAAAATCAAAGACCGTGGGAGTTAAATTTCCATTGGGATTACTATATCGCTCTCCATATCCACTCACTTCAAAAGTACCCTGATACTTCTTTCCGGTGTCTGGGTCGATGACAGTACCAGTGTAGAAAGCTTTTGTGAGATTAAATTCATCTTGAACTACTCCTTGAAATGTGGTTCCTGCCAATTGTCCCTGGTAAAGAAAGGGAGTCAGCTGACCACCAGAAAGAACCGGCGATGTAAGAACACCATCAAAGGAGACAATCGGAATACCTTTAAAGTCAACAAAGTAATGCAGACTTCCATCAGAGCGTGTTTCTACCTTTAAATAGTCTGACTGGTATACAGGAACATAATTAGAATTATTATTAGTACCTAAGTTTCGGTAATAAGTTCCAGTGTGATCCGTATCAATACGAGTAATACTGTTATTGAAATTAGGATTATTTCTGGGAAGTTCGATAGTTCCTGATAATGTGCCAGTGCTTTCAATTGTGATGAATTGAGCAGCGAAAGCACTTGTTGCACTAATAGCGATCGCTACTGCTGCGAGACAACTGCTGCTAACAACTGCAAAACCTAGCTTAATTCCTGATGAACTCACTTTCATTAACAAATTGTTCCTTTAATTGTCGATGGTAAACACACCTAATCTGCTGAGATTTATTACAAATATTTCTCAAGCATGATTTATTATTCCCAAGCGGGTGATGGAAGTTTCATCGGCAACAAAAAGTCTTGTCAATTGCTATTTTTATTCTTGCGCTTGCGGAGTATGTTAGAGACAATCGCCTTATTAATCAATTTCAACTTCGTGATTTGATTATAAGTTTTATATTAAACTACAACGCGATCGCATCCTTTGATTTTGGCTTGATAGAGTGCTTCTTAATCCACCTCATTTAATACTAAAACCAGGGACTTGAGAGCGCAGACAGTAAATATTTTTGGAAATAGATAGAGCAGCTGGCTTTGCTACCCATATCTTCATCCCAATAGCAGCAAGTGAATGAGCAACACCTGGATTAGCGATTCAGCATAAAGATGGCCACCGATTCCACCCGTGTCAAATTCTGCTTGAAACAAACGAGCGATCGCCAATACATACAGGATAAAAAACGCTCTCACATTCGCCAGCCAAAATCTGATAATTTGACAACTCTAGGGTTGTCAGAAAACCCCATTCCACCAAGAAAGAGCAATCCCGTACTGTTTGCCGTGGGTTACAAAGCGATATACCCCTCGGATAAAAAACAGCAATTGCAACAACAACGGGATAAACTAGCTCTATTAAACAACAAGTATAGAAAAATACTTTACTACGACAACAACGAACCCAGCTATAGGAATCCGATTTGATTTATGAAAAAATCTAAGTATGTGTAGGGGAGCCAGCCGTGTGGGCGGGTTTCCCGACTTGAGCGGACTGGCGTTGTGTTATCGCCGAGAGTACGGCACCAAAGCCTTCGCATGGTGCGTTATGCCTCTGGCTAACGCACCCTACGTATATTTCAAAAATCAAATATGAGTCCTATATAAACAGATGCGGTAATAGCTGAAAGCACAAGTTTAAAACAACGGTTACAAGATACTCAAAATCTACTAGGCAATAAACAACTTCAGTTAGAACAACCCTAGCCATACCTAAACTGACAATTAAAACAGCAGATGAAGACCATCAATGTCAGAATACTGAATCTAATGATGAGAAAATAAAGATAAGCAATGCCCACCTCCAAACTTGCTGGGCTATTTACCCAAGACAGATAAACAGCAAACTTTATCAGTCAAAATTTATGACTTCCAACGTTCCCTCTCCAACTCGAAAGCGACCCACTCAAGCAATAGGAGCCAAAATTTTCCACTCTTGTAACATCATTAGTCTATTTATCATGCTCACCAGTGGACTACAAATTTACAACGCTAACCCTGTTTTTGGTGGACGCGCAGGTCTGCACATTCCTCCGATATTTACTTTAGGAGGTTGGTTGGCAGGAGGTAGACACTGGCATTTTGCAGCAATGTGGCTATTTTCGCTGAATCTGTTGTGGTATGGAATTTACATTTTAATTACCCGACGCTGGCGACATCGCTTTGTAGGTGCTAATGACTTCAAAGCATTACAAAAAACTCAAAATTCCCAACGCCTAATTTATGCTTGGCATCGGATTGCTTATACAGCAATTATTCCTATTTTGCTGCTGGCATTATTTACAGGAGTAGGAATGTATAAACCTGCTCAATTTCCCTGGATTGTGGATTTCTTTGGCGATTGGCAAGCATTGCGAATTGTTCACTTTGCCTCAGTGCCGATAGTTATCTTATTTGTATTAATTCACTATCAATTAGGGAAAAAAGCTGGAGGTCCTCAACTAACAGAATCAATGTTTTAGTAAACAAACTATGGTCAGGTAAATAGAGAGACGCACAGAATAATGACCAATGACCAATGACCAATGACCAATGACCAATGACCAATGACCAATGACCAATGACCAATGACCAATGACCAATGACCAATGACCAATG
>NZ_JBALDJ010000013.1:0-11474 GCF_036917415.1 Nostoc sp.
ACGGGTGTTACGGGCGTTGGATCTGTTGGCGTTATGGGTGTTGGTTCTGTTGAGGTTACAGGTGTTGGAGTTACGGGTGTTACGGGTGTTACGGGCGTTGGATCTGTTGGCGTTATGGGTGTTGGTTCTGTTGAGGTTACAGGTGTTGGAGTTACGGGTGTTACGGGTGTTACGGGTGTTACGGGCGTTGGATCTGTTGGCGTTATGGGTGTTGGTTCTGTTGAGGTTACAGGTGTTGGTGTTACAGGTGTTACGGGCGTTGGATCTGTTGGCGTTATGGGTGTTGGTTCTGTTGAGGTTACAGGTGTTAGTTCTGTTGAGGTTACAGGTGTTGGTTCTGTTGGGGTTACAGGTGTTGGTTCTGTTGGGGTTACAGGTGTTGGTTCTGTTGGGCTATTAGGACGAGTTAGCTGCATTTCCTCGCCTTTTATTGGTGGCTGTGCTTCCAAAGCCGCAGCAGTTTCGGCTTGAACACTGGTGATTGCAGGATCGGCTGTAGGCACAGGACTCTGCCTGTTCAAATCAAGTTCCCGAACCATCTGGCTCGTTTCATAAAAATTTCTTAGATCAAAATCATATAACCTCTGAAATTCGCCTTTAACTATAATCACCATTTGCCCTGCTTTCAACACCTGAGTTTCAGAAGCTTTCTTGTTAGAAACTGAAATGCCGCTATTTGTCAGCGCACCCACAATCGTGGTGTCTGTTTGTTGGTCGTAGCGTACAAATAATGCTGAACCACGAATTGCTGCTGCTGCATTTGGTGTTTGTATACGTGTTTGCCCCTTTCCTGGTGGGATGAGCAACAACACAGTCCCGTTTGTCAGTTTAAAATCACGAGTCTTCGGCAAAAATTGAAATAATGCCTGTTCTCCAACTCGTGCCAAAGAGCCATCATTAAAACGCAAATCTGCTAGGGAAGCTCGACCAGTTGACAACCCGTCCCCAGGGGTCATTGCATCTAATTTGCGTGCAGGACGTTTCTTCAATTTATCTTTGGGTATCAGTTGTACAATGTTGCGGAGGTTCTGAATCTCTGCTCGCGTTAGAGGAGTTGTAGCGCTTACCCGATTTGGCAGAGGCAGTACTATAACTCCCCATAAACCAATCACCAATAATGGAAATGATTTATAAAACATGGTTTGATAAATTTTGACTTTCAACTAGTATCATAAAAATTAAAGTTTAAGCTAATGCTAATTGTTGTAAGAGTTTTTTTAAGTAAATTAGTTTGAATTTTAATTTAGATTTAATGCATAAAAGAGATAATAAGTAAAATAAATGTCTCATATTTTATTTTTGAAAAAACTCAGTACACATCTATTATCTTTTTTCGTATCCACCTGTTCCTTATCTATGCAAGCAAGTTCATGAATCAAATTGGATTACTATATGTATTTTAGTTGATTTAAGTTTTCCTTCCGAAACTGAAATTGTATGCAATAAAGTTTGTAGCAGATTTAAAAGTTAGTATTTGATATAAATAATTAAATGATAAATACATTACATATAATCCTTTATAATCAGTTCAGCCAGAGGGTCATTAATTATAGGGGACAATAACTTGCTAAGAATTTGTTGTGAAATTACCCACTGGCTGTATTTCACTAAATTTAAGCAGCAATTGTTATCGGAGCATCTCAGTTTGACAAAAAAATCTGGGAAAAATCCGAAAAGCAGCAATTTTAGTTTGTAGTTTCAGTATATACCTACAAAGCTAAAATAGATGCAATCAACTGTATCTTTGTAGTCGGAACTTCCGATACAGCTTGTGGGTCTACATTTGCCAAACGCAATCAATGCGATCTAACCAGATGCGACTCAAGAACTGGAAAAATTTGTTTTTTTGTATTTTGTTAACGTCCAGTGGTGGAGGTTGGTGTTGCATTAGAGTAGATGCGGCAGAATCTGCAATTACAGATGTTTGGCATCCTAATCATTTAGCAACTATACAGCTAACTCATGAGCAGTTATGTCATAAGTTGGAGCAAAAGGCAATTAACTCTTTGTGCAAGCTGTCAAGTGAGTCACATACTTTAGATTCTCCAATGCCGTTAAATCTGGCACAGCAAACACCAGAAACGACTCAAACCCCAGATCAAACCGAAGAACCTATAGATACTCAAAAGCAAAATGACCCGCCACAGCTAGAATCGCAGCCAAGTAATTTGCCCATATCTCCTTCAGACTCAAAAGAGCAACTATTAAATTTACCTGAGATAGAGTATTCCCAAAGGCGAGAGAGGTTGATAGAACTGCTACGATCGCCAAAACAACCGCTTGAATCTAATAGCGATCGCGAATTGGGGTTACGGGTGCGGTTACGACCTCTAGAACAACAGCTACCACCACCGACAGAACAACCCGTACCTAAATTTAAACCTATCGGCTATCTACAAGGACGTGTCGGTTATTTCCAAACGAGTAACATTTTTTCCTCAAATTATAGTCCCATAGAAGATGGTTTAATTATTTCTGGACTGACACTAGCCTCTACATATTTTCCTTTGGGATCTAAGACTTTTGTAAATGGCTCAATTGATGGCAATCTGATTCGTTATATAAATCAGTCAGAATATCATTACAACCAGGTGAGACTCAATCTCAGTATTTACCACCAGCTATCCCAACGAATGTTTGGAGAAATCAGTTGGAGCAATCAACAGTTATTTTATGCCAACAGCAGCGATCGCTTCGATAGCTTCAAAGCAGGCGATCGCTTTTTAAATGAAAATTCCCTACAACTGTCTTTGGGACGCCGAGATCCCTTAACTTCAAGATTAACCCTAGATAGCTTCTACGAATTGAGTGTAAATTTTGCCGACCCCCAAAGTCGTAATCGGATAATCAATTCCTTTTGGGTGTCTCTGAACTACTACTTGCAAAAGCCTCTCCAGGTTGGTATTGACTACCAAATGAGTTTATCAGACTTTACACAGCGCGATCGAGAAGACGAATTTTATCGGCTATTCGGACACTTAAATTACCAAATATCCGACACCATTAATATGAATGTGCAGGGTGGAGTAAGTTTAGGTAGTTCAACCGCCGAAAACATTGATTTTGATGGCTGGTTTTTCAGTATTAATTACAGTTTGCAATTAGGTAGGTTTTGAAATTTGTCATTTGTCATTTGTCATTTGTCATTTGTCATTTGTCATTTGTCATTTGTCATTTGTCATTTGTCATTTGTCATTTGTTATTTGTCATTTGTCATTTGTCATTTTCAAAAAATAATGTCAAATCCTTATCCTGTCTAGGTTAGAACCTAATTTCTACAGATATCTAATCACTAATGACTAATGACCAATGACCAATGACTATAAATAAGAAATCCAATCACTCCAGCTACCAGCATAAAGTTTACCCTTGCTAATACTAGCTAATTCTAAGGAAAGTAAATTCACACAAGCAGTAACGCCAGAACCGCAATATACCAATATTTCTTCGGCTGTTTCTAGCTTTTCCCACCGACGGCGTTGTTCTTCTTGAGGAAGTAGGTAGCCGGAAGAGTCTGTAACTTCTTGCCAGGGATAGTTGACTGCACCGGGAATGTGTCCGGCAATTCGATCGATTGGCTCTCGTTCGCCTCGGTAGCGATCGCTCTCTCTTGAATCTACTAATGCTACCTCGTAGTTATCTTTCCGGCTTTTTACCGCTGTAATATCTACTACCTTTTCTGTTTGTACTTGAGCGACAAACGTACCCATTCGGGGAGGAGGAATAACATCTGTAACAGAATACCCAGCTTTTTGCCATCCAGCAAACCCGCCATCCAGTACTGCTACTTGCTCATGTCCTAGATAGCGCAACAGCCACCATAGACGAGCTGCAAAGGCAAAACGCGAATCATCATAAGCGACAACTAAACTTTTTTGGTAATTTACCCCAATCATCGCCAATTTGTTAGCTATATCATTAGGGTTAGGTAAAGGATGTCTCCCGCCATGCTTACCCACTGGACTGGAAAGATCCTGATTTAAATCTAAGTAATATGACCCCTGTATATGACTTTTTTGATACTGTTCTTGTCCTAATTGTGGATCGGCTAAAGAAAAGCGACAATCCACAATAACGACTTGCGGATCTTCTAGATGTTCAAACAGCCAAGCTGGCGAAACAATAAATTGAGGATTGGGCATAGGGCATGGGGCATTGGGTAAAACAGTTCCTCTTTGCCTAATACTAAATAAATAAGTTGTATTTGTTACTCAGTATTAATAAAAGGTATCGGTCATTATTTAGTTTTTTTGTTAAGATGTCAAACTTAGAAAATTTTACACCTAAGTTAACAGCAGATGGTTCTTTCACCTTTGTCTCTCAAGAGTTTGGTGAATCGTTTCACAGCCATTATGGAGCGCAGCAGGAGAGTTTTTGCAAGTTTGTGGAACCTACTCAACTGGCTACAGCAGGGCAAAAACCGATCTTGCGACTATTAGATATTTGTTATGGTCTAGGATATAACACGGCTGCTGCTTTGCAAACAATTTGGACAGTGAATCCTAGTTGTTGTGTTGAAGTAATCGGTTTAGAACTAAATCCAGCAGTGCCACAAGCGGCGATCGCTCATCATTTGTTCGACAATTGGAACTGTAACTATATTGAAATTTTAAAAAAGCTAGCTTTTGAGCATCAAGTACAAACACCTTGCCTGAAAGCGAAGCTATTAATTGGCGATGCTAGAACTACGATAACGCTAGTACGTCAGTTGGGTTTCTGGGCAGATGCAATTTTCCTCGATCCCTTTTCACCACCACAGTGTCCTCAATTATGGACTGTTGAATTTATTAAACAGCTGTCATTGTGCTTACATCCAGATGGTTTATTAACCACCTATTCTTGTGCTGCTGCTGTACGCACAGCACTTTTGTCTGCTGGCTTGGTGATATCTTCTACCCCACCCGTAGGAAGGCAATCGCCTGGTACCGTGGCAACACATTCTAAAAATGCTGAGTCTAAACACCACTCCCCACTCACTACCCTCTCAGAAGTTGAAAAAGAACACTTGCTAACTCGTGCTGCTATTCCCTATCGCGATCCTCAATTGAGCGATTCAACCGAAGTCATAGTCAGGCGGCGACAACAAGAGCAACAAACCTCTTGCCTGGAACCTGCCTCCCATTGGCGAAAAAGGTGGCTATTGGGAACACAAGGTAGGGATCTTATGGAAACTAGTTTGTAGTTTGATTGCAAAATCATACAATATGCTACACCTATGGACTGCAAGCCTAATTCAACGAGTTTTTACAAGCCAAATAGCTTATCTATATGTTAGTATTCAATATTACATACTATTTAACAGTACTGTAGTATTGCTATAACTGAGTAAAAACATTTATATCTAATGATTACTATAAATAAAGACTTGAAACTCAAAATCCGATATCTCGATATAAAGGAGTCAATTATAACGCTTTCTGACGCCACAAGCCGAAAAAATCTCCGTAAAAAACCTGATTTAACATTTGTGAGAATTTATCATACTGGAATTAGAAGCAAAAAATTTGACAACAAGATCCACCTTGTTCGTAACATAAAAAATATATGCTGCGAAAAATTCCGAGCGGCAGCTTGGCATCATGCATAATCCATATCGAAACTCTGACTCAGATACAGTCGAATCTTAAATTTGTTTTTAAAATCTGACACTGTTAACTAACTTGTGCAAAAACTTGGAGTGCCTTTGTGATTCAATGGAAATCCAACCATACAGGCTTTACAGAAAAAATTGTTAATGGGTCAAACCCCATTAGCACAGTGAAGAGTATCGGTTCAAATCATGCCGTGGAATTGCAAAATGTGGAGGGTTATTCTTTAGGCTTATCTCAAGAAGACCTTATGCTTGAAGATAGGCAAGCAATGTCTTCTTGGATAAAATCTGATGTTAATTGTGGTGATGATTCATTGGTCTCTAAAACACTACAAGCCAAAGGTTCTAAAGTGAATGGGTTTGATTTAGATCCGCCGAAGGTTTTAGTAGTTGACGATCATGCCGCCAGTCGGATGACTGCTGTTGCCCTCTTGGGGATGGAAGGATACGAAGTAATTGAGGCGGACAGTGGTTCTATTGTTGTTGGATTGGTAACTCAAAAACAACCAGATTTGATTTTGCTGGATGTAATGATGCCAGGAATGGATGGATTTGAAGTGTGCCAATTGCTTAAACAGGATGAGCAGACTAGGTTAATCCCAGTAATTTTTATTACAGCGTTAAATGATAGGCGATCGCGCATTCGGGGAATTGAAGTTGGGGCAGATGATTTTCTCACCAAACCCTTCGATCGGGTGGAACTAGCGGCGCGTGTAAAGTCCTTGGTGCGGCAGAAGCGTCTGAACGAAGATTTAGACCATGCCGAACAAGTACTGTTTTCTATTGCCATGTCCATTGAAAGCCGCGATCCCAATACAGGCAACCATTGCGAACGTCTAGTAAAACTGGGACAAGTTTTTGGTGAATACCTCAACCTCTCACGCTATCAAATTCGAGATTTGATGTGGGGTGGTTATCTCCACGATATCGGTAAGGTGGGTATTCCCGATGCTGTGCTGCTAAAAAAAGGCAAACTCACCCCCGAAGATTGGCAAATTATGCAGCAGCACGTTTTGATTGGAGAAAAAATCTGCCAACCACTACGGAGTATGCGCGGTGTAATTCCGATTATTCGTCATCACCACGAACGTTGGGATGGCTCAGGCTACCCCGATCGACTCAAGGGGGATGATATTCCTTACCTAGCGCAAGTATTTCAGTTAATTGATATTTACGATGCCCTAACCAGCGAACGACCTTACAAAAGAGCTTTTACCTCAGCAGAAGCCCTTTTAGTGATGCAAGAAGAAGCTGATTCCGGTTGGCGTAATCCCAAACTAATGCAGCAGTTTACAGAGTTTATTTGCTCTTGTCAGCAAAAAGGGAAGAGTGGGCAGTAGGGAGTAATGATTTGTAGCTGCTGTAATGAACGCTAATTGGTATTATGAGAATCTCTGGTTTTGAGGAGTGAAATTATACCAACTCCTAAATTCTGACCGAAAACGCAGAGGATACAAGCCCCTGAATTTATTTATGGAGAAGCAAAAAAATGTATTTCGAGACGCAAAGCGCGAGAAATACCAAGTCCTTATTACAAGCCCCTAAATTTATTTATGGGGATCATTAATTTTGAATTTTGAATTTTGAATTTTGAATTCGGAGCGAAGCGACGTGACTCCTTTGATATTTTCAGTCTTCTATAATTAGCTGGTATGATTTGAGCCGAGATTTTAAAGTACCAACAGCATTAATCACAATTTCACTGATAGCTGATAGCTAATTATGGTAGTTGTAGCAATTCTAGCGGCAGGCCGCGGCACACGGATGAAATCACGCTTACCCAAGGTTTTACATTCTTTGGGTGGGCGATCGCTAGTAGAGAGAGTTCTCGAAAGTGTAGAACCACTTTCGCCCTCACGGCGAATCGTAATTGTGGGATATCAATTTGAGGAAGTGCAAGCCGCCATGCATTCAATTCCCAGTTTGGAGTTTGTCGAACAGACTGTGCAATTGGGGACGGGTCATGCTATCCAGCAATTACTTCCTCACTTGGAAAATTACACTGGAGATTTACTGGTACTTAACGGCGATTTACCGTTAATACGCAGCGAAACTCTTAAGCAGATGTTACAAACTCACACCCGAAATCAAAACTCTGCCACTATTCTCACCTCGCACCTACCTGACCCCACAGGCTACGGGCGGGTTTTTTGTAACGATGAAAATATTGTGCAGCAAATGGTCGAACACAAGGATTGTACGGCTGCTCAAAGACAAAATCAGCGGATTAACGCTGGAGTTTATTGCTTTCGCTGGCCAGATTTGGCAAAGGTGCTTCCCCACCTCCAGGCAAATAATGCCCAAAAAGAATACTATCTTACCGATGCCGTGACTCAGGTGGGCCAAGTAATGGCAGTGGATGTGGAAGATTACCAAGAAATTCTTGGCATCAACGATCGCTTGCAACTAGCAACAGCATCCGAAATTTTGCAAAAACGAGTCAAGGAAAAATGGATGCTGGCGGGTGTCACCCTCATCGACCCCACAAGCATCACCATTGATGAAACAGTGGAATTACAGCCGGATGTAATTATTGAACCGCAAACTCATCTGCGGGGAAATACGGTAATTCAAACCGGAAGTCACATCGGGCCTGGGAGTTTAATTGAAAATAGTCAGTTAAGTGAAAATGTCACAGTGCAATATTCAGTAGTCATAAATAGCACCGTGGAGGCCGGAAGCCGAATTGGCCCTTATACTCATTTGCGCGGTCAGGTACAGGTGGGTGCTGGTTGCCGTGTGGGGAATTTTGTGGAATTGAAAAATACGCAATTAGGCGATCGCACCAATGCAGCACATTTGTCATATATAGGCGATACTGTTGTCGGCAATCAGGTGAATATTGGTGCTGGTACAATTACTGCCAACTATGACGGCGTGAAGAAACATCGCACAAAAATAGGCGATCGGACAAAAACTGGGGCCAATAGCGTTTTAGTGGCTCCACTCACTTTGGGAGATGATGTCTATATCGCAGCTGGTTCTACTGTGACAGAAGATGTACCTGATGATTCTCTGGTAATTGCCCGTAGTCGTCAGGTGGTGAAACCTACTTGGCGCAAGAAGAGCCAATAAAGCGATAATTAAATCATCAGATTAGCTGATTAAACTAAAGGTAAAAGATGAGGAAAACAAAACAACTTACCGCGATTATTGAGCATCAGGAAAAGAGCTATGTATCACTTTGTGCAGAATTAGATATTGCTAGCCAAGGTGACACTATTGAAGAAGCAGGCAATAAGTTGCTTGAGGCATTGGAATTATTTTTTGAGACAGCTGACTCCTCTGAAGTCCAAGATCGACTAATTACAGAAGATGGAAGAACTGCTAGAACTTAGGCAACTTCTAAAACAAGGCAAAATTCATGAGGCGCTGCTGTTGGTGGATGAGTTAGAAGAAATGAGCCTCGGTGACAAAATCAATAAAATTGATAGTTATAGTGTAATTCTGCTCATCCATTTAATTAAACAAAAAGCCGAAAAACGTTCTACTCGCTCTTGGGATGTTTCGATAGAAAATACAGTACGTGAAATCAACAAAATAAATAAGCGCCGCAAATCCGGTGGTTTTTACTTGAATCAGGCAGAATTAATGGATATTCTGGAACAAGGATATCAAGTGGCACTGAAACGAGCGGCGCTAGAAGCTTTTGAGGGGCGTTATGAAGCCCAAGAATTAGCCGCAATGGTTGACCAGCAAGAAACTTTAGCCGAAGCGCTGAAACTGATTCAACAATAGCCGATCAGTTCGTTGCCAGTCCATTCCAAGGTGTCGCCAATTTTTTCGCCATTGTGGTAGGCAGCGAGTAAGATTTCGCTAGTTTTTCCCCAAGCGATCGCTCCACTAGCATCTAAGGCGATCGCTCCCAAATCGCGTTTGTTCTCATGGGCTTCCGCAAAGGATCGCTGCATGGCCTCCTTCAGTGACATCCCATCAGTGACACGCACTACAATCCGTGCAGCTAAACACTCATCGATGATATCTTCGCCAATGCCAGTACAGCTAACACCAGCATTACTAGTAGCATAATTACCTGCTGGCATCGCCGAATCACTTACCCTGCCAATCCGCTCAAATCCTTTACCACCAGTAGAAGTGCCAGCAGCTAGCTTACCAGATGCATCTAAAGCTACTACACCGATAGTACCGCGTCCGGCATTGCTAGTTTCTAGCAGTTCGGGTTCTGCTACCACGCCAGCCATTGTGCTTTTAAAATTATCCTGGCGCTCTTGTATCCACTCTTGTAACCGCAAATCAGTTAAAGCGTTATAGCTGGGAATTTGCATTTCCCGCGCCAACTCAGCCGATCCGAAATCTGATAGCACTCGGTCTGGCGAGCTTTGTAAAAATTGCGCTAAATCAATCGGATTTTTCACCCGCGAGATATTAATCACACCACTAAACCGCCCTGATGCACCATCCATCAGGGAAGCACTCATACGAATTTGTCCATCAGATTGCAATACTGAACCAGTACCAGCATTAAAGCGGGGGTTGTCTTCGAGCATTTGGCAACCCTGCACCACCGCCTCTGAGGCAGTTGCTCCTGACAATAGCAGAGAATAAACTTCTTCTATTACTGTATGCAGCGATCGGCGCACCGCCTCTAATCCGCCTTTACCGTGGAGAGAACTACCAGCCCCTCCATGAATAATTAATTTAGGTTGCACCTGTAACTCCATTAATCTCTTGCGCTATTTGCGTCTGTATTGCGGTTGGTTTCATTTTGAGCTTCAGAACGGCGACGACGACAACGTTCTGAGCAATATTTCACATCGTCCCAGCAATCTTGCCACTTTTTACGCCATGTGAAAGGACGTTGACATACCGGACAGATTTTTGTAGGTAGGTCAGATTTAGAACGAACACGTCCCATATAAATACTGTGTAAATGAGAATTTCATTTCCGAAGGAGATGGAAAATAATTATAACCAGTTTGCTATGAAGACAGGATACATTCAACGAACAAATATATTGTCAATCTATCTTTAGACCTATTTACAACATCTCTCTTAAAAGAAAAGAGGCTTTGAATCTTACTATCTTTCTTTTTTAGGGACTTGCAAAAAATAAATTATCCCAAATTATTTCTAGATTTGTAGGGGCGCAAGGCATTGCATTGGCGTCAACTTAAGGTTAAAGCTTTTAGCAGATTATCTCGCTCCCTGTCGGAGACTAGGAATGCCTAATGGGAGGCACGAGATTTTAAACGAGTTTTAGCTTAAGTTGACTGATATCAATGAAGTCCATGAAACACCCCTGACGGGTTAGGACAAGGCTGTTTCATTGCCTAAAAGGTGCTGATTTACAGGCGTTTCAAGCAAAAAAATCAGGTAAATAAAAAATCTGATTGCACAAGAAGATGGTGATGCCTCCAGGAAGGTTTCGCCAACGCACTGAAATTGACTCTTTGAGATAGTAATTTTCCAATTACTAACTTCCCCAAATTTATTGCCTATGTTGTTGACAATATCCTTAATAGATTGAGTAAAACAGCCTTGGGGGTTAGG
This sequence comes from Nostoc sp., assembly GCF_036917415.1. Classification (GTDB taxonomy): domain Bacteria; phylum Cyanobacteriota; class Cyanobacteriia; order Cyanobacteriales; family Nostocaceae; genus Nostoc. The sequence goes on from NZ_JBALDJ010000013.1 coordinate 11,102, forward strand.
GAGATTAAAAGTGCCTAAACTCATATCGAAACACTTTTCAAACGATGTTTAAATACTAAATGTTGTAAGTAACTTGATAATACATAGCAAAGTACTTTTTTAAACAATTTATAAATGCTAAATACTGTAAATAACTTGATAGTATAATGTTTTTTATTTTTTAAAAGAAAATTTACGTAAAACTACTATTCATCTAATTCTAATAGTGCTATTGTTTGTATGTCACTAAAAAACAAGTTGTAGTGGCACGACAACAAACAAGTTGACCTTACTAATTTTTAGGAAAGTAAAATCATGATTATCAACGATCTCTCTCATGTAGAAACCGTTCTTGAAAATGAGAATGTTCAAGGTGGAATAGCTTTTGCAGATG
>NZ_JBALDJ010000014.1:0-22565 GCF_036917415.1 Nostoc sp.
TCTTAAATGATGGAGAGCTTATTATTAAATGGGGAAGAAAAATAAAAAATAAGGGAAATGCTGTTTGTGCAAATTAAAAGCACAACAGCTTACCATAATTTGCATTATGAACTAAAATACCTAAACTTGAAGCATAGTAAGTATGAAACCCTTCAACATTAAAGTTGTAAACTTCAAACTGCCCTTCACGTTTCTCAACTTTATCAACATCAATAACCCGGCCATCTTCAGTTTGCAACAGCGATCCTACTTGTAAGTCTTTGGCTTCCACCCAACCTTTATCAGGAGTCCAGAAAGGATGTTCCCCAGTGGTAGAAATAACCTCTCCATCAACATACAAGTCAACCAGTGCTGAAGTTTGACGTATAAACGTATCTGTAACCTGCCGTGCTTCAATCTCTCCTGGAGTAGTAGGATCATCAGCAATCACCCAATCGCCAACCTTAATATCCTCAATGTTCTTAATACCCTCAGTGGTAAGAATTTCTGTACCTGCAACAAAGCAATTCCTGATTTTAGTTCCTGTATCTTGAGTCATTCGCAGGACATTATCAGGGCCTTTAGTAATATCGCCAATGACATCATCAGCACCAGCATTAATCGCCTTATTAGCAGCAAAAAACTTCTTAGTACCTAATATTGCCCCAGCAAAAGGTACATAAGCCAGGAGATTCCAAACATCTTCTCGTTCAAACTTCCCGTTATCTTGGTAACTTTGGTAAAGGTTATTGGTAGCTTTAGCCGCATCATAAACATCTAATCCAGTCTGTACAGTAGATACCCACTTTAGAGGCCCAATTGCAGTTTTCGCCCAGGTAGCAGCTTTCATACCCGTGAGAAATGATACGCCAATGCCCGTAACATTTCCAGCGTTGTAGAGCATAGCGTGTTTTGGTTCAATCTTCTTACCAGTGGTATATTCATAAACATCAGTTAAGAACCCACCAGATACACCACTGGCAAAACCTGCCCCCCATTCGCCAAACATACCCAAAATTTCCTCACCACTTGCACCATTAGCGGCAGCACCAGCAATGTAGCCAACTCCAAAACCAATGCCGCTAAATGTAGCTAGTTGCCCCGCAAGGGTAACAGCAGCCATTGCATCCCCTAAAGTGAAATACCCACTGGGGTCGGTATATCTGACCGGATTCGCGTGAGCATACTGGTAATCATGCTGACTGTAGGGGTCGTTTAAGTATCCAGGAAACTCATCTTTGGAAATAAACCGTCCCAAATTGGAGTCATAATATCTTGCCCGTAGATAATCCAACCCAGTTGCAGCATCCCGTTGTTCACCGGCAAACCCGAAGGAATTACCAAAAGTACCTGTCTGGTCTAACAATCCACCAAAGGCATCGTAGATATACTGCTGTTGGGAAGTACCAGTTGTAGAAGAACTAGTCACCCCAATCAGGCGATTTTCCCCATCATTAATCCAATCATAGTTAATTGTCTGGCTACCATTGGCACGTTGCTTGAGTGAACCGTTATTATCGTAGGTAAAGTTTGTGACTACGCTACCTTGGGTTGTATCCTTGAGTCGATTATTGGCATCATACGTGTAAGTAGTTAAACCTTCTGTGGAATCAGTTTTGCTTAAACGATTACCTGCTAAGTCATAAGAGTAGCCAAAAGTGCGGTTCCCTGCTGTGGCATCAGTGATTTTTTCTTCAGTCAGGCGATAGAGCGAATCGTAAGTATAATCAACACTGCGACCAGAATATTCTTCTACTTTCTTACGGTTGCCGACTGCATCAAGTGTATATTTAAAGTCAGAGAATATTGTACCAGTGACGTTTTTTGTTGTCACTTGGGTTAAGCGATCGCGTGTATCGTACTGGCGTGATTCAACAGAACCATTAGCCAACTTTGTTTGAATTAAGTTGCCAACAGCATCATAATCGTAATCTGCTAAGGTGCGATTGCCATCTTTAACAGTATCCAAGCGATTTAGTGAGTCATAGCCGTAGGTAGTGGTTCCTGCTTGTGTTGTCAAGGATGTAACATTACTTAACAGGTCATAGCCGTAGCTGACAAATTGTTGATCGGGTTGAATAATTTTGGATAAGCGATCGCGCTGGTCATAGTTGTACTGTGTTACCCCACGTCCATCCGTCACAGTCTTCAACTGGGATGTAATTGAATCGTAAGTGTAAGATACTGTTGCAACTCTGGGGTCTGTGAAGGTCTTTTGCTTAAGGCGACCTATAGAATCGTAGCTATAGTTAATGGTGTCGCCATTGAAATCTTTTTGACTACTGACTTGTCCAAATTTATCGTAAACAGTTTGATTACGCTGACCTATCGGCAGAATTGTTGCCGTTAAGCGATAAAAATCATCGTATTTATACTGCGTAACATTTTGATTTGCATCTTGAGTTTGAGTTAAAAGACCGAGATTATTGTAGGTATATTTTGTTTTAGCTTGATTAGCTTGTTCAACTTGAGTTAGCTGACTGAGATTGTCGTAAGTGTATTTAGTGGTATTCAGATTCTCATCTGTTACACTAGTGACTCGACTAAATTGGTCATAACCCATTGAAACTTTATCGCCGTTATCAAAGAGAGTTTCTACCTGCTGGGCATATTGGTCATACTTGTAACGGGTAGAGTGACCAAGGGCATCAGTGACTTTTACTAGATTCTTGCGTTGATCGTATTCAAACTCTGTTCGCTGATTTAGAGCATTAATGACTGCGCTTACTTGACTGAAAGCATCGTATTAATAAGTAGTTGTTTGGTTGAGTTCATTTGTTTCGGTCTTGACCCGTCCCAGTTCGTCATAACTTACTTGATAGTGAGAGTTATCGAAGAAAACTGTTTCTTTAAGTCGCGCTTTGTCATCATAAACATAGCGGGTTGTGCGAAGGCGGGGATCAGTCACCGTCTCAATTTGCCCACCTTTATTGTAGGTATAGGTGATGTCATTGGTGAGAATATCCTTTAAGCGAATTAGCTGACCCAGGTCGTTGTAGAAATATTCTTCCCGATTGCCGTAAACATCAGTTTGGGCTTTGACGCGACTCGCTGCTGAATATTCGGTTTTAACTGTTGGGTTGTCGTCCCAATTATCAGGTGTTAAATCAGGTATTATTGTTTCAATTAAACGACCCAACTCATCGTAGATATAACGTGTTTCTAACCCAGTTGGTGAAATTTCTGCGATTAGATTGTTGGCTTGGTCATACTTCTTGATAACTTTCGGATTGTCGCTGCTGTCCAAAGGTGTATTGTCTGGCAGCGTCATTTCATCTATTCGAGCGACGACTGACCCAGGTGTGCTTGAAGTGATGTTTTGCCCAGATATCCCCTGCAAATCGTAGCGGTACAAGGTGACATTCCCAAATACATCTGTCATCGACGAAACACGCCCAAGTGCGTCATAGCTCATCGATTGGCTGTTGCCTTGAGAAGTTCTGCTGGCAATAGTTCTACCGTTATCGTCGTAGTCGTAATCCATCCATTGACTGTATGTTTGGCCGTTCAGGATGAATGTGGTTGTTGCTTTCTTAATTCTGCCATTGGTGTCATAGTCAGCTTTTACTTCATTTCCTCGGCTATCAACCATGCGGTTAATATGTCCTGAACTGTCATAGTCAAACTCTGTGACTTGACCATCTGGTGCAGTTTGAAAGCGCAGTTGACCTTGTGCGTTATAGGCGTAAGTTGTCTTTAGACCATCTGTATCAATGCTTTCGATTAAATTGCCACGGAGATCGTACTTGGCACTAGTTGTTAAACCTGTTGGCGAAACAATATTATTTGCCTGACCTCGTTGGTTATAGGTCATGCGAGTAATGTTGCCATCTTCGTCTTTAATCGTCAGCAGATTTCTGCGATTATCATAGGTATATTCAGTTGTGATACCATCTGCATCAGTTTCACTTAGCAGATTATTGTCATTGTCATAAGTACGTGTGGTAATACCTCCCTTAGCATCAATTTCTTGCAGGACATTACCGCGTTCGTCGTAGATGTAAGTTGTAGAGTAACCGCGTGTATCTTTAACTACCTGTCTGGAGTTGTTGGGGTCATAGGACATTTCCACCTTCTGACCGTTAACATCTTCCAGATACTTCAACCGCCCGTCATCACCGTACTCGTTCTTGACACCAGTCCTGCCTAAGGGGTCAATGATTTTGTCCAAGTAGTGTGATCGCTCTTGGTCATACTCCATCCGCGTAGTATTACCTTCTCGGTCGGTTACACTAACCAAATCACCCTGAGCATTATACCCATAATGAATTTGCTTACCAGCCGGGTCAGTCACCGTCGCAATTCTGCCCTGTGCGTCCCGCCCAAAGGTAATCTTCTGCCCCGTAGAACTAGTGATATCCGCGTCTGTATATGTTAACGTGTTCCCGTTCGTATCCGTAACTGCCAACAAATCGCCGGTAGCAGCATCAATTTGATAGACAATGCCCTCTTTCGTGGTCAGCGTATAAACACCACCATAATAAGTATCGGCAGGGTTATAAGCACTGCCAGCTAGTCCGTAGTACTGATTAGTGCCAGCCCCATGAATGATACGAGTATCTTGCACAGTGAGGGTATCAGTTACGCCAGCATCAGCGACAAACGAGGGGTGATATATATTGGGGTCAGAATCGACACTACCAGCGCCCCTTAAATACTGAGATAGCGGGTCAATCGTGGGTCTAAAAGTAAACCCTTCCCGCTTCCCGCCAGGAAGCGTAACGTATACTTTCGTACCATCCTTGAACGGGTTTTGTCCCCCCAGTTCTGCAACTTCTCCAGTGGGTTTGCCAACAGAAGTCCGCAAATCTGTGTCTCGGAATTCCATCCGCCACCCATAGCCGAAGTCATCTGTGCTACCCGATGTCAAAGAATCATACGTGCGAGTTAGGGTAATTGGGATACCAGTAACAGGGATAGATAAATCCGTAAACGACAGTCTAAAGTTACCGAGCTTCAGTTCCCCAGACACATTAACCGTGTCTTCTACAAAGCTGACGTTACCGCCCTTATCATGAGCTTCCAGGCGCAAAGTGTACGAATCATTTTCCAGTAAAGACGGGTCGAATTTACCCAGCACACCATCATTAACAGTGCTTGTGCCTCGAAAGATTTCTTTGAAATCGCTACTGCCAATGGGTGCAACCAGCAACGTGTAGTAGTCCAGGTTATCATCACTGACAGTGCCTTTAATATCAACTGCCCCTGTAACTGTACCTTGCGCGATCGCACCCAAATTCAGGCTGACATCAGGCGCACTAACGTCACTGCTATCAATTACCAACACACTGAATGTAGCGGTTGCGGGATTACCAGCCGTATCTGTGGCGTAAGCAGAAGCAATAATCGTCCCGGCTGTGGTGGGCTTAAATGTCGCCATACCATTGCTATCCAGCACTACCGCAGTTCCATCAATCAGCAATTGCAGCCCAGCCACCTTGATATTATCTGTAGCTCGTGCTTGGAACGTTATTGACTCTCCGAGGTTAATCTGGTCATAACTAGCAATCAGTTTCACCTTGGGAGCAACAGTATCAGGAGTGACATTTAAGTTAAAAGTTTGTTGAGTATTAAAACCAGCCGAGTCAGAAACAGTGAGAGTGATAGGATGGGAGCCAACTTGGGCATTATTTGGTGTCCAACTTAAACGTCCCTGACTATCAAGAATCATCCCTAAATTTTGAGAAGCGGCATCTATTGAGTAAGTCAGGCGATCGCCCTGGGGGTCAAATGCAATAATATCGTAGCGATATAAAGTATTAGGAATTGCAGTAGTTGGGGGAGTGGTAGATTGAATTATAGGTGGAGTAATCGTCTTAGCTTGGAGGGTAAAGCCTTGAGCAGCACCAGAATTACCATCCTCAGCACCAACAACCACTTGATAACTGCCAACCACCGGAGTTGTCCAAGTTAATAAACCAGTACTTCTATCAATGGTCATGCCATCTGGAGCAGAAAGCAGCTTGTACGTAATTGGATTATTGTCAGCGTCAGTGGCACTAACCTGATAATTATACGTATGACCAATAGCAGCGATAAATACTGGAGTTGAATTGATAACCGGAGGATGATTAATAGGAGTAGTACCAGCAATTAAAGTATAGGTTTGGTTAGTGCTAGCACCTTGATCATCAGTGGCAATAACTTGGATATCGTATTTTCCAACTTGGTCTGCCGTGGGTGTCCATTGAATTAAACCATCTTTGGTAATAGTCATCCCTGATGGTTTACTAGCCAAAGTGAATATTAGGGCATCATTTTCTGGGTCAGTTGCCAAAGCTTGATAACTGTAACCTTGTCCAACCCCAGCAATGGTAATCGGTGTAGAGACGAATTTCGGCGGGCTATTAATGCCGTTAACATGGATTGTAAATTCTTGGACGTTGTAAGCACCGTAGATATCTGTTGCTTGAACACTAACTGTGGTATCGCCAATTTGATTAGCCGTTGGTTGCCAAACAATTGTCCCAGTTTGTTCATCAATCACCATACCTTGCACAGTGTCAGAAATGAGACTCCATGTCAAGCGATCGCCATCTGAGTCAATTGCTGTAGGCTTGTAAATGTAGGTTCGACCAAGTGAGGTAACGGTACTTGGTGTAGAAGTAATTGTGGGAGGTAAGTTTGAGAGTTGATTGCTGACTTGAATTGTCCAGTTTTGGGTAGTAGTACCACCTTGTCCATCACTGACTTGTACGCTAACTGAATTGTTACCGAATTGACTAGCAGTTGGCTGCCAAACAAGAACTCCTTGATTTAAGGTCATACCCGCAGGTGCATTTACTAAGCTGAAGGTAAGCGGGTCGTTATCTGGGTCAGTTGCTTGTAAATTGTAGATATAGGGATTTTGGGTTCTTGTACTTGTGCGAGGTGTAGAGGTAAATACTGGTGAATGATTAACATGAGCATTCACAACAGTCAAGTTGACTGATTGCAAATTAGAATTGCCAAAACTGTCTTGAACTTGAATCGAGAATTGTTGATTGCCCAATTGGTTAGCAGTGGGTGTCCAAGTCAACAGTCCAGTACTGGCATTAATTACTGCCCCGCTTGGTGGATTTACCAAGGAAAAGGTTACGGAGTCATTGTCGGGGTCGGTGGCAGTAGTTTGATATTGGAATGGTTTACCTACTTGCGGCTGGAGATTATTTGGAGATGTCGAAGTGAAGACAGGGGGATGATTATTTGGTACTAATTGGACTTTAAGATACTGAAGTGCTTGTCCTCCTTGACCATCTGTTGCACGTAGCAGGACGTTGAATTCTACGTGAGTAGGAGCATAAGCACCTCTACCAATAGCTGTGAGACGAGCTTGTTCAGCGTATAAATCTTGGTAGTATTTTTCAACTTGGGTAGAAGTGGGAGACCAAACGACCATGCCATCATGAGCATCTACAGCCATACCTTCGGGAGCAGTTATTAAATCGTAGGTAACAATATTTGCATCTGGGTCACGAGCGAAGGCATTGTAACGCAATTGTTGATCGGCTTTTAGTAGAGTAATAGCAGGTGGCGTAGTGACGAAAACAGGATCTTGATTGGGAGGAACAATGGTGGCTTGGGTAATGCCAAATAAGTTGTTATTCGTTTCTCCTCCGGCTGTAATTGTATCAGTCCACACATTGGTTGTGGGTGAGGTCATAGTGTAGCCGCTAGGTAGCAGTGTGCGGACTGTATACGTACCCGGTAGCAGATTCTTGAAGCTAAAGTAGTATTTGCTGTTGATGTCTAAGCTATTGGGGATCTTATCCTGTTGAGTAATTTGATAAGATTCTCCTGGGTCTAGCTGACCGTTATTATTTTGGTCGAGGTAGACAGTAACACCATTCAAGAATGGTTCTTTGGCGTAGCGGTCATCAAAACCAGAGAAAATGTCTGTCAATTCGTTGATATCGACAACTTGAATAGCATTGGGGTCAAGTTCTTGTAAAGTTGAATAGGTAGATGCAGAACCAATGGCAAAAGCATTCAGATTTCCGCCTTTGCTCTTAACGTCATTGGCTAAGGTTTTTGCCACTGTTGGGTCTAGATAGCCGTAGCCATCCGACATATATATAACATTTGGCGTTCCTGGTAGTACGTTGATTAAGGTGTCAATTTTTTGGGCGACTTGAGTAAATTTGCTGCTACCACCTGATGTGTAACTGTTGAGTATTTGTAAATAGTCGGGGATGGAGTTGTTATCGAGGTCAGCAAAAGCAGTAGTGTAGGTAACTAGTCCGGTATGAGCAGCCGGATTCATGTCTTGAATAGTACCATCATTGGTGAAGGGGATGAAGCTAATTTTTACCTTGTCGCCGCCACCCATTGCAATGATGGCATCAATTGTGGCTTGAATTGCTGCTTTTTCAGCATCTAAAACGGTTTTGACATCTTTGTATTTGCCATTCCCGTGGAATGGGGCGATGGTACTACCGGAAACGTCAATGGCAAATACAATTGAAGGATTATCACCAGTAATTAGTTTGGAGTCAAGAAGTCCATTGGCGTTGAGGTCGTTGAAGACTGCGCCTTGGATAGTGCCTAAGCTTTGATAAATATCAACGCTGAAGGATTGAGAGTCTTTTCCACCCCGTTCGTCTGATACTTCCACTGTAAAATTGGCTTTGCTACCTACAGCCACATTACTGTCAGGGAACCAAAGTAACTCGCCTGTATCTTTGTTAATTAACGCACCTATAGGAGAGTTGACTAAACGATAAGATAGCTTGTCACCATCAGCATCAATTGCTTTGACTGAATAACGGTATGCATCGTCAACTAAAGCAAAGCGGGTTTCAGGGTTACTACTGATAACTGGGTTATGATCTTCTGGGTCTGCACCAACACGAATCTTGTAATTTTGGACATCAGTGCCACCATTGCCGTCTTTAACACCAAGCTGGACTGAGAATACACCCAAAGCATCGGGGTCACTGCTGCTTGTACCCCCTGTACCTGGAGTAATGATCGTATTAGCGGTGGGAGTATAAGAGAAGACACGGAACTGGTAATTAATCTGATTGGTATCGGGGCCACCTTCCATTTCTAGATAGTAATCTCCAGTTTGAGCGATCGTCACCGAAGCATCAGTGCGAATGTCGTTGTTAAAAAGTAATTGATTACCTGGATCGTAAAGTTTCCAACGGTAGTTACCATTCGGGGCGTTGGTGGCAATGCTGTCAAAGAAGAGGTTGTCCCCAAGATTCGCTTTGATTTTATAGATTGAGTCTAAACGTCCATCTGTGAGTGAATCGGCGATCGGTATGCCATAGTTAACAGATTGAACGTTAGCAGTTTCTAATACCTCAAAACTGTAAGGATTATTATCAGCGCCTGATATATTGCTAACAACTAAATGATACAAGTCATTTTGCGTCAAGGTGTAAAGACTAGTATCAGCCCAAACAGGTGGCAGCCAATAGTAACTTCCTGGATTATATTGCGTAAAGACTTGCCTACCACTGGAATCATACAAAGTATAATTAGTAGCTCCAGCCATGCCGTTGAGGAGAATCTTTAATCCGTTGACCCCTTGGAAGGTGTAAACTTTAGATTCAGCATGATTAAGGATACCAGTAACGGGGCTATCCATTTGTAGGTAGTTGGTTCCAGGTCCCAAAGTCTTCGGCAGTTGCAACAACTGGAAGGTGGCTATAGTGCTACCACTAAAGCCACCGTACACTTGCAGTTTGTAATCACCACTTTGAGTCAATACTATTGGTGCAGTACCATACCTTGGATCTTGTCCATTGAAAACATAAGTACCATCTGGATTCAGCAACCGCACCCCGAGATAGTAATTACCACTATTTCGATTTTGCTCATCTGTGCCATTGTACAGCAAAATCGTGCCCGCAGAGGCAGTGAAGTTATAATCTTGATTAGCATTAACAGACAGAGTCTGCAATGTACCAAAACCAGAATTGGTTGTTGCAGCAGCAGAATTATCTGTCACGGTGAAGCTGTAATTGACAGGATTGCTACTGCTACCTACAATCGTCAAAGTGTACACACTGTTAGCAGCCAAAGTCACCTGGAAATTAGGACTACTAGCATTGGGGGCTGCCAAAACTGCACCACTAGCATCGTAAAGTACCCAGTTAGCACCATTCCAAGTTGTACTACCCAGATTAAAGTTAAGTGTTTGTCCGGCTTTGCCACTGTAAGAGTAAAAGTTAACGCTATTTCCCATCAAGCTACCATTGGTAGTTGTGCCCACACTTAAAGCTGTGGCTGCCGCCATGTCAGAAAAACGGAAACTGTAATTACCTGTGGTTGCCCTATCGCCATCAATTGCCAAGCGATAAGTCCCCGAATCAGTAAGTATGATTGGTATCCCATCCCGATCGAGAATGTTGTCGAATAATTGAACTCCGTTAGGCGCAATTAACTTAGCATGGATGCCACTGCTACCAACCAAGGCATCTAAGAACAAGTGTTGACCAGTCTTACCAGTGAAAGCATACTCATCTCGTTCTCCCGGTTTACTGAGTGTATCTGTGATTGTGCTGCCCAAAATTAAATTTGTGGTAGTAATTGGAGTTGTATATGCCGTGAAGTTGTAGTTGAGAGATGTAGCAGAATAACCGCGCACTCCTAAAACGTAAGTACCAGCAGTTGGTAAAACAATATTGAAATCAGCACTATAGTAGTTTGATGAGGCGATCTGTTGATTATCTGCTCCATACAGTACCCAGTCAGCTAGACCATAAGGCCAATTTGTCGCTCCTAAGTGGAAGTAAAGACGTTCTCCTGATGTACCAGTGAATTGATAAAAGTCAGTTTCCGTACCAGGATCGAGAATAGCAGAAACAGACGTATCTAAAGTGAGGGTTGGCGCAGTATCAATATCTACTAGACGGAAACTGTAATCGCCAGTAGTTTCTCCAGAACCGTCGATGACCAAACGGTAATTGCCGGATTCACGCAAGAAGAAAGGAGCAATATCGTTAGCCAAGTTACCATCGGCAACAATTACGCCACTGGGACTGTAGAGTTTGGCTGTAATTTGACCTTCACCTGCTAATCGATCCCAGTATAAGCGTTGACCAGAACGTGCAGTGAACGTATACGTGTCGAATTCACCCTTCTCAATCAGGTTACTACTGACAGTGCTTCCCAAAGTGTAAGCAGTTGTTGGCAAGTTGGGTGCAGCAATGCGGAATTTATAATTGGGATTGCCAGCACTGTTACCTGACTCTACCAGAAAATAGTCGCCTGTAGATGGTAGCGCTAGTTCTTGGTCAGCGAGAATATAATTGCTAGTAATATACTGACCACCTGGGCCATAGAGATTCCAGTAATTATAGTAATCTCCCGCCTCCTGATCGATGTAAATATACTGCCCTTGAGTTGCACTAAAGCGATAGGTATAACTTTCTCTACCTGTAAATGTACCACTGACCGTGGTATCTAAGGTATAAGGAGTAGCATCGGCTTTATCTAAAAGACGGAAACTGTAATCACCTGTATTGACTCCATCACCATCAATTATTAACTTGTAAGTACCCGACTCTTTGAGAGTGTAGGCACTATCAGGGCCAAAATCCTGATAAAGACGACCATCCTTAACATCAATACCACTGGGAGAAATTAGACGGACAGTAAAGCCTGGGTCATTGTAATTAAGTCCGTCAAAGAATAATTGCTGACCGAATGTACCAGTGAAAGTGTAAGTATCATTTTCTCCAGGCTTGCTAATTGTACCGTTAACAGTGCTACCCAAGGTGTAAGCAGTTATTGGCAGAGATGGGGTGGCAATACGGAATTTGTAATTGGGATTGCCAGCGCCGTTACCTGACTCTACCAGAAAATAATCGCCTGTAGATGGCAGCGCTAGTTCCTGATCGAGGAGAATATAATTGCTGGTAATGTACTGACCACCTGGGCCATAGAGATTCCAGTAATTATAGTAATCTCCCGCCTGCTGATCGATGTAAATATACTGCCCTTGAGTTCCACTAAAGCGATAGGTATAGCTTTCTCTACCTGTAAATATACCACTGACCGTGGTATCTAAGGTATAAGGTGTAGCATCGGCTTTATCTAAAAGACGGAAGCTGTAATCACCTGTATTGGCTCCATCACCATCAATTACTAACTTGTAAATACCCGACTCTTTGAGAGTATAGCCACTATCAGGTCCCCAATCTTCATAAAGACGAGCATTCTTGATATTAACACCACTGGGAGAAATTAGACGGACAGTAAAGCCTGGGTCATAGGTATTAAGTCCGTCAAAGAATAATTGCTGACCGAATGTACCAGTGAAGGTGTAAGTATCATTTTCTCCAGGTTTGCTAATTGTAGCGTTAACAGTGCTACCCAAGGTGTAGGCAGTTATTGGCAGAGATGGTGCAGAGATACGGAATGTATAATTAGGATTACTAATCCCATTACTTGATTCCACTAAGAAATAGTCACCTGTTGATGGTAACGCCAGTTCTTGATCTTTATAAGAAGAGTAGATATTAGGACCAGTAATGTATTGACCACCTGGACCATAAAGACCCCAGTTATAGTTGTTATAGTCGTCTATCTGATCGATGTAAATATATTGCCCTTGAGTTCCACTAAAGTGATAGGTATAACTTTCTCTACCTGTAAATGTACCACTTACCGTAGTATCTAATGTATAAGGTGTAGCGTCCGTTTTGTCTAAAATACGGAAGCTGTAATCACCTGTATTGGCTCCATCACCATCAATGACTAACTTGTAAGTACCCGATTCTTTAAGGGTATAGCCACTATCAGGTCCAGAATCCTGATAGAGGCGGAGGTCTCTAACATCAATACCACTGGGAGAAATCAAGCGGGCAGTGAAGCCTGGATCATAGTTACTGAGTCCGTCAAAGAATAATTGTTGACCAACTGTGCCAGTAAAAGTGTAAGTATCATTTTCTCCCGACTGGCTAATTGTACCGTTGACCGTACTGCCCACAGTGTAAGCAGTCGTCGTGAAAGTCGGCAAACTAATACGGAATTTGTAGTTAGGATTGCTGCTCCCGTTACCCGACTCCACTAGCAAATAGTCACCAGTAAATGGTAATACTAGTTCTCGATCGTTGTAGTAATAGTAGGGATTCAGAGTGACGATGGACTGACCTTGTGGTCCGTAAAGAGTCCAGTTGTAGTTCTGGTTTTCTAGCTGGTACAGGTAAAGAAGCTGCCCTTGAGTAGCACTGAAGCGATAGGCGTAACTTTCTACGCCCGTAAAAGTGCCGTTTACTAGAGTATTTGGAGTATAAGGTGTAGCATCAGCTTTGTCTAAAAGACGGAAGCTGTAATCACCAGTATTGCCTCTATCACCGTCAATTACTAACTTGTAGGTACCTGACTCTTTGAGAGTGTAGCCATTATCAGGGCCAATATCTTGATAAAGACGACTATCCCTGACATCGATACCACTAGGAGAAATTAACCGAACAGTGAAACCCGGTTCATTGGTATTAAGTGCGTCGAAGAATAATTGCTGACCGAATGTACCAGTGAAAGTGTAAGTATCATTTTCTCCAGGTTTGCTAATTGTACCATTGACTGTAGTACCCAAAGTGTAGGCGGTCATCGGCAAGCTGGGTGCAGAGATACGGAATTTGTAGTTAGGGTCATAGCTTCCGTTGCCAGACTCTATTAGGAAGTAGTCACCTGTGGCTGGTAATACTACTTCTTTATCATTGTATATCTCACTACTAGTAATGTATTGTCCTTCTGGTCCGTAAAGATCCCAATAGTTATTTCCGTAATAAGTGTAACTACCTGCCTGCTGGTCAATATAGATATACTGTCCTTGAGTACCACTGAAGCGATATGAGTAGCTTTCTTTCCCTGTAAAACTGCCACTGACTGTATCATCAAAAGTATAAGGCGTAGCTCCGGCTCGATCTAAAATGCGGAAAGAAGCACTAGTCGCCCCTGCTGAACCATTAGAGAAAAGTAAATAGTAAGTACCAACTTCTTGGAAGGTTAATTTTCCGGGGACAGTACCCCAATCGCCACCAGCATCATTCCAGTCAACAACAGTTTGCCCGCTAGGAGAAATCAGTTTCCAAGAAACACCAGAATTAGCAGTCAAGCCGTCGTAGAATAGTTGTTGACCGATTGCACCCGTAAATTTATAGGCAGTTGTTTGATATGCACCCAAGTTGACAGTCGTGTTTGTATTCAATGTCAGATTGGTGGCTGTTCCCAAATCAAGTAGCTGATAAGCATAACTACCGTAATTATAACTACCGTTACCTGCATTCTGAAGCGTGTAGCTACCAGTTGTCGGTAGTATGAAAATACCGTTGTCATAAGTACTATTAATGTAAAAGACTTGGGTACCAGTAGGATCTAATAACTGAGTAGGAATCCCACCATAGTAATTGTTGGTTACTTGGGCATCAAAATAAACAAGCGTACCTGCATTTGCTGTAAGCGTTTGTTTACTAGGCGTTGTTGTATTCGTCCCTGTGTAGATTGTGCCAAAACCCTCATTGGTGACAGAAGTAGAGCTAATATCGTTTACCTGGACATTAAAATTGACCGCGCTACTAGCAAAATTCCGCATTGCCAATACATAAACCCCTGTCGTCGGCAAGGCTGTCTCAAAACCAACTCCCACATTATTTAAACTGGCAGAAGCAAAGATTTTCCCACCAGGGCCGTACAACACCCAATCAACATTCGACACAGAAGTTAAATTGTTGAACTGGAGGCGCTGCCCGGCGCTGCCGTCAATCCGATATAACTGTACTTGATTTGCTGGTAAACTATTTGTGAAAGCTGTTGAGAGAGTTAGAGATGTAGCAGCATTTCCATCTGCTATACGGAAGCTATAAGGATCTGTGGATGCGTTTACTCCATCAATAACGAGTTTATAATTTCCACTTTCAACTAATGTGAAAGTCCCATAGTCTCCATCAGAGACTTGACGATCAAACAATTTAAAGCCACTGGGACTGTAGAGACTAGCTTCTGTAGTGTTGGAAACACTGCTGATAGTATCAAAGTACAACTGTTCTCCTACTGTACCCGTGAATGTATATGTATTGAAATCACCTTTTTTAACAATCGAATCACTGATAACATTCGGTGTGATGTTACTACCCAGGCTCAATGGTGTCGTTGATGTGTTGTCGGCGAAAATATGGAAACTGTAGTTAATTGAGGCGTTAGTATCTGTCCCTTGGCTACCTGCACCTTGAACTAGTAAGGTGTAGGTGTCTGTCCTAGATAAGGTCAACTCAAAGTCATTACTTAAGGGGCTAGCAGTAACGCGATTATTAGCAGAGTCATAAATGTACAAATTCCCAGATGCAGCCAACAGCGAATTTATGTAGAGATGCTGTCCGACTGTGCCATTAAACTGGTAAAGTTGCGTTGATGAACCGGGAGTCAGCGTGCCAGTGATATCACTATCTAGGGAAATAGCTGTTGCTTGACCGACATCTAGCATACTGAAGCTGTAAGCTCCTGTATTGCCTCCTGTAGTATCAAGCACTAGTTTATATATCCCATTCTCATTTAAAGTGAAGGGCAAGGCATCACCGTCAGTTAAATACCTATTGAAATATGTGATACCGTTAGGACTATAGAGGGTAGCTATATCTGTGTAATACCCACCATCTTTGAGTACGTCAAAATATAGCCGTTGCCCTGCTGTACCCGTGAATGTGTATGTGTTGAAATCACCTTTTTTGACAATCGAATCGCTGATAACATTCGGTGTGATGTTACTACCCAGACTCAATGGTGTCGTTGATGTGTTGTCGGCGAAAATATGGAAACTGTAGTTAATTGAGGCGTTAGTATCTGTCCCTTGGCTACCTGCACCTTGAACTAGTAAGGTGTAGGTGTCTGTCCTAGATAAGGTCAACTCAAAGTCATTACTTAAGGGGCTAGCAGTAACGCGATTATTAGCAGAGTCATAAATGTACAAATTCCCAGATGCAGCCAACAGCGAATTTATGTAGAGATGCTGTCCGACTGTGCCATTAAACTGGTAAAGTTGCGTTGATGAACCGGGAGTCAGCGTGCCAGTGATATCACTATCTAGGGAAATAGCTGTTGCTTGACCGACATCTAGCATACTGAAGCTGTAAGCATTCGTATTTCCACCCACAGCATCAATTACTAACTTGTATGTGCCGTTTTCATTTAAAGTGAAGGGGAAGGCATCGCCGTCGGTTAAATTTCTATTGAAATATGTGATGCCGCTCGGACTGTAGAGAGTAGCTGTATCTGTGTAATATCCACCATCTTTGAGTACATCAAAGTCTAATCGTTGCCCTGCTGTTCCAGTGAATGTATAAGTGTTAACATCACCTTTTTTGACAATTGAGTCATTAACAACATTTGGTGTGGTGTTAGTACCAAAACTTAGGGCTGTGGTAGGTGTATTAGAATTAATGATGCGGAATTTATAATTAATCGGAGTGTTGCTATCCGTTCCTTGACTACCTCCGCCTTGTACAACCAGAGTGTAAGTATCTGTTTTGGATAAGGTTAGTTCAAAGTCATTTGCCAGCGCAGTCGCAGCAACACGATTATTTCCAGAGTCATAAATATACCAAGAACCTGCTGCGCCTAACAGCGAGTTCATGTAGAGATGCTGTCCGGCACTGCCATTAAACTGGTATAATTGCGTTGATGAGCCGGGAGTCAGCGTGCCATTGATGTCAGTATCTAAGTTAATCGGCGTTGCTTGAGCGACATCCAGCATACTAAAGCTGTAAGCTCCTGTATTTCCCCCTATAGCATCAATTACCAGCTTGTAAGTGCCATTTTCGTTTAAGGTAAAGGGGAAAATATCGCCATAGTTGAGGTAGTAGTTATCTAAGTACTTGATACCACTAGGACTGTAGAGGGTGGCTATATCTGTGTAATACCCACCATCTTTGAGTATATCAAAGTCTAACCGTTGCCCTGCTGTCCCAGTAAATGTATAAGTGTTGACATCACCTTTTTTGACAATTGAGTCATTAACAACATTTGGTGTGGTGTTAGTACCAAAACTTAGGGTTGTGGTAGGTGTATTAGAATTAATGATGCGGAATTTATAATTAATCGGAGTGTTGCTATCCGTTCCTTGACTACCTCCGCCTTGTACAACCAGAGTGTAAGTATCTGTTTTGGATAAGGTTAGTTCAAAGTCATTTGCCAGCGCAGTCGCAGCAACACGATTATTTCCAGAGTCATAAATATACCAAGAACCTGCTGCGCCTAACAGCGAGTTCATGTAGAGATGCTGTCCGGCACTGCCATTAAACTGGTATAATTGCGTTGATGAGCCGGGAGTCAGCGTGCCATTGATGTCAGTATCTAAGTTAATCGGCGTTGCTTGAGCGACATCCAGCATACTAAAGCTGTAAGCTCCTGTATTTCCCCCTATAGCATCAATTACCAGCTTGTAAGTGCCATTTTCGTTTAAGGTAAAGGGGAAAATATCGCCATAGTTGAGGTAGTAGTTATCTAAGTACTTGATACCACTAGGACTGTAGAGGGTGGCTATATCTGTGTAATACCCACCATCTTTGAGTATATCAAAATCTATTCGTTGCCCTGCCGTCCCCATGAAGGTGTAAATATCTTGCTCACCCTTCTTAACAATGTTACCATTCACAATATTCGGTGTGATATTGTTCCCAACACTCAACGTTCCATTAACCGTTTGAGCATCAACAATTTGGAAAGTATAAGGAACATTGTCGCCAAATGCTGCTTTGCCACGCAGCGCTAAAATGTAAAGACCGTCGCTTGGCAGTACTGTTTCAACATCACTCCAACCAGATTGCCAAATCACCTGATTGTCTCCACCATAGAGAACCCAATCAAGACTTGTGTTGCTGCTAATGCTATTGAAGTACAAACGCTGTCCTTGAGTAGCAGAAAAATGATATAGCTTATCCTTAGTACCTGGGTTTAGACGATCGGTAATGTTTTGGTCAAAGTTGACTGCACTCGTTTGTTCGAGGTCTATTAAACTAAAACCATAGTTACCCGTAAGATCCCCATTCTTTTTGACAACCAGATGGTAATTTCCATTTTCGGTAATGTTAAACGGCCCGCTAAAACTAGCGTTTGAATCAACAATTAATCGATTGCTAGGGCTGTAAACCTGTATTTTCCAATCGTAAGTATTACCATTGAAATTGAGTCCGTCAAAGTACATTCGCTGTCCCGACACCGCACTAAAGGTATATTTGTCTACCTCACCGGGAGTGCTAATCTGAGCCAGAACTGTGTCACCCAGTGTTGATACTGGCTGTGGAGTCCATTTTACCTGCCCAGTTATCGGGTCTACAGTCATGCCATCTGGCCCAATAATCAAGTTGTAAGTTAAAGGGTCTTGATCTGGGTCAACTGAAGAGGAATTGTAAATATAGGGCTGGTTAACGGCTGCATCAACTACAGGGTCTGTAACGAAGTTGGGCGGACGATTGGGGGTAGTATCACTTAGCACCGCTAAGGTATATTTTTGCTCTGTTATCCCTCCGTGACCATCATTTACTTGCAGATAAACTGTTTGGTTCGCCCAGGTGCGATCGCTCTCCTCCAACAATGACAGCAACCGCATCGCTTCATCAATTACGATAAGTAAGTTTTTATGGGAGTAAGGTTCGCTTCCATCTAAACCTTTAAGAAATTTCAATAAATCATGAGCGACGAGTTCATCAGCCTCATCCGCATCAATATCCGGGTATTTAAGGGCAGAGGTTAAATTACAAGCAAAGGGGTAAACGTCCACCCCGGCTGTAAAGTATTGGGTGTTCAATCCGGGGTCAAGTGCAGTTGATAATGTTGCCAAGATTGCTGCTAAGGTTCCCTTGCCACCTCGCTGAGTACCAGCAATTGCAATGACTTGGGAACTCATCATATCTTCTACTTGAAAACCACTTTTCGTTAAAGCAGCGATCAGTGCGTTTGCCCTATTAATTAGAGGGAGATTAATTATAGTCTCTGGTACAACCTCCCCATTAGCTGATGGCTGTAACTCTGTCGGTCTAGAAAGCTCCGCAGCTTGGCGAGTGTCCCGAATATCTACAGTCGGTGATTGAAATTGCTTGATATCTACGGTCGGTGGTAAATGGGTTTGAGCCTGTGCAATGGCATTTACCTCCGACCGATTCACCCGACTGTCAATCGTCACATCCTGTAAATGGAGAGCCATGCTTTCATAAGTCGGTAGCTGACGACCCTTAAGCTTGCTAAACCAGCCAAACAGAAAGCGATAAGCGTAAAAACGTTTTCCTGGTTCAACTTGGGTTAAATACTGGACAATATTTTCAAACTCAGCATGAAGAAAGGTGTACTCTTGTGCTGATTGTCGTTCTAGGAATTTAACAGTATTGGCAAGATGATCTGCTTGATAATTGCTCCTAGCATCATAATCTCCCAAAAGAGCTAGAGCGTCTATAAAGTTACCGCGCACAAAAGGCAAGGGGGCAATCTCCTTGGTTCTGTTGGAATGTTCGACAATAAACCATAACCACGCAGCACCACCAATTAAACCACCAACTAGTGCCAGTGGGTTGACCGCATAACAAACCGCTCCAATCCCAGAAGCCAACAAACCAAGTACACGGGTCATGTCTGCTTCATTCTCAGATGCCCGTGCCATTTCAAATAATCCATCTTTTCTCTCTTGCAGCCATTGGGCAATATTTCCGGCTTCCAAGTGAGACAAGCTAGGATATGATTCGCGTAAATGTTCAGTTTCTTTAGTTGTAATTTTTGGGATATTGTTACTTTGCATAAAAGAAATGCCTACCTTGGTAAACGTTGCCGCCCTTTTTACAGTTATTGGGTTCTTGGGCGGTTTCGGTTCTAATCCTTTGTCAGTCGCCAAATGGCAAACCCAATTTCACCAGCCATCATTGTGCCGATGTTAAACAAGATGCAGCCCAAAATCATGAATGGTGCTGTAAATTCAAATGGATTACGAGCTGCAAAGGTGGTGATAACATCGAATACCCAAACAGCAATCACAACTAACCCTGCACTAGAGCGATCGCGTATACCTGCGGTTTTGTAATCCGCCCAGAGTTGACCTACCAAGTCAATCTTGCCACTAGGCTTGGTTTCAAGCTCATAAACCATGTGGTCTTGAAGTTCCCGCCTAGCTGAATCTGGGTTTTTACCGCGTAAGGCATGGGCTTCAATTACCTGAACACCCACAGAAATTATGAATGCCAGGTAAAAAAACGGGTTGAACAGTGCAAACGGAACATTTAGCCAATTCCAAGTCGGCTCAAACCAGGCAAAAACAGGTGGGCCTTGAAAGATTAATTGCCAAGTTGAATCAGCACTAATCATGGAACCGCCGATAAATAAAATCCCTCCAACTAATGCACGACCCGCACCACCGTTAGCAACAAACTGATTGACAATCGCGGCGGCAGCCCTAATAGGTAAGCCAACAATCATCACAACAGCTTTGGCACAAAAATCAATGATTTCACCAAGCGATCGCTTCTTATCTTTGGGTTTATTATCGCTGTTACCAGTGCTGTTACTTTCTGCACCATTACCCATTACTGACTCCTACTTTGTTTGATATTTTGAACGCTTTTACAGATTCCTTTGTCTTTGTACTTCCACTTCCAAATTCCTTCTTCAATCCGCCCAATACACCTACCTGTTGCGTCAAAAACATCAATAATCTCATCATCTTGATAAAAGGTTGTGTCTGGTCTGGGATTGCGTTTACTGTTGTCAATGTAATTAGTAATTCTCAACTTGCGACTTGTGGGCATGACTCCCGCCTCATATAGAGCATCACTGGTTTTTGCCCGTTCTTCTATGCGCGAACGTTCTAATTCTTCTGTAGCTTTTAGCCGTTGAAGCTTTGCATAAGCCCCCAACTTGGGTACTAAGGGGATGATTACAGGCAATATGCAAATGCCAACACCAGCCAAAGCTAAGTACAGTTGTTTCTTATACATGAGACTGCTGTGCTATAGCGCGTTCTTAGTACGAATTTTTCCCATGTTTCACACATATCTTTAATAAGGCGTTTCATATTTCACGACGCTGAAACATTGATGAAACCGTTGAAACAGTTTCGTGAAACAGTGCTGTGAAACAATCCCGCCCATAATGGCTTTCGAGCAAGGAATTAGCTGATGTTTCATGTTTCACGTTTCATGTTTCATGCTGGGAGAATGCTGTTTCATGGTGTTTCACGCCCTGAAACATTGATGAAACCGTTGAAACAGTTTGGTGAAACAGTGCTGTGAAACAGTTTTATGAAACAATCCCGCTCATAATGGCTTTCGAGCAAGGAATGGACTGTTGTTTCGTGTTTCACGTTTCATGTTTCACGCTGGAGGAATGCTGTTTCACAGTGTTTCACGAGTCTGAAACACTGATGAAACCGTTGAAACGTTTCATGAAACAATTGGATGAAACAATCCCGCTCATAATGACTTTCGAGCAAGGAATGGACTGTTGTTTCGTGTTTCATGTTTCACGCTGGAGGAATGCTGTTTCACAGTGTTTCACGAGTCTGAAACACTGATGAAACCGTTAAAACGTTTCATGAAACAGTGCTGTGAAACAGTTGGATGAAACACTCGCGCCCATCACTCTTACCTTGATGCCCGTCCCAGAAATGTCAATCCTGCACCAACAAGTAATCCCAACGGTATGAACATCCCACTACCAATTAATCCAGTAGCGACAACGCTACCAACGAGATATGCACTGCCACCTAAAGCGCCAACAACTGAAGTAGCAAACAATCCGGTACTGAGAATATCCATAACTTGATTTTTCCTTTGATGAGCTAATAGTTCTTGAAGTAATCGGATTTCGGCAACAGTGGCAACAGTTTCATTTTGAATTTGTAGCAATGCTGCCACTGTTTTATAAGCTTCTAAAATCGGATCTGTGTCCCCATTGAACTGACTCTCTCCCGTAACGAATTGAGTCGCGCTTTGAGTTGTTCCTTTTTTTGGATCGACTTCCCCAGCCTTGTTGAGGCTTCTTCTGCCAAATTAATCAAGCTCTGATCTATCTCGGTAATCTGATTATCAACTTCCAACATGGATTGTTCAGCAAAGGCATCCAACACCGTCCCCTTGGCTCCAATCAAGGATTCCATGAACAACAAAGCTCCTGTGACACCAGTCGATGCACCCAAAATCTTAGATTGCTCATTTTGAACGGCTATAGCACCAGAAATAGTCTCTTTATCAGCCGCAGTCAACTTGTATGAAGCTTGTTGAATTGCCTCATCAGCTTTGGTGATTGTAGCTTCGGGTATATTTGCTACAGGTGATTGTTGAGGCTGTAATCTCTCACTATTGGTAATATCTTGGAATCTAGCTAAAATCTCCTCTGGAACTAGTGAATCGACCGTCCATTTTTGCTCTGGATATTGACGGCGTAGCTCATCAACTACTTTTCCAGGTACTTTTTTGAGAGCTTGTGCGAATTCTTTAACAATCATCATTTACGCTCCTAAAAACTTTTCGGGGTGATTTTTTAATTCAATTGCCACCTTCTTCAAAGAACCCTTGGCTAAAACGCAGGGTTAGCGCGTCTCAAACCCTATTGACAAAAGGACTTGCCTGATAGGCAATCAAGTTGGAAACAAAGTGGGACTATCCGGGCTAGGGTAA
>NZ_JBALDJ010000015.1:0-10155 GCF_036917415.1 Nostoc sp.
GGAGAGGAATGGAAGTGAGGGAAAAAGCCATGCCACTTTCACGAGAAATCAAGACTTATGTATTTTTCTTTTTTCGTATGAAACCACCCTGCTCTCCCAAAATTGGGAGAGGGGAGCAAATTCTCTAGTTCCCCGAATCCCAACTTGGGAGAAGGGGTTAGGGGATGAGGGCAAAACGTCCTCTCAAAGCAGATTTTTTCTTAAGTTGACACCAATGAGCATTGCTGTGCCCCTACCGCGTGGTCTATTTACCTGAAAATAGCTGTAAAGACTCAACTCACCATAGTTTTACGCAAGATTTTACTAAGTCCTGAGTGATGAGTAAAAGTAAAATACTCAACACTCAGTACTGTTTGAGTGAGGTTTTTAGAAAAACCAACCGTAAGAATGCAAACCTTTACCCAAAAGATTCACACCCAGATAGCAAACCCAAACGACAAGCAAGCCGGCGGAGGCTAAAATTGCCGGACGACGCCCTTGCCAACCGCGAGTAATTCTGGCGTGAAGGTAGGCGGCGAAGACTAACCAGGTGATTAATGCCCAAGTTTCTTTCGGGTCCCAACTCCAGTAGGAACCCCAGGCTTCGTTAGCCCAAACGCCACCGGCAATGATGCCAATTGTCAGCAGGGGAAATCCTAGTCCAATGATGCGATAGCTGATGTTGTCGAGGGTTTCGGCAAGGCTAAGGCGCTGGGGTGAAAGAGTTTCAGCAGATGCAACAGCTTGAGATTCAGGAGTAGTTACTAAATTCAAAACAGCAGTGTTTCCGTTACCATTGCCGTTGCTACTAGTTTCAAAACGGGCAAAGCCGTTATTTTCGACAGCAGGGGTTGGTGCTTGAGAAATTAGTTCAGTGGCTTTGTGCAAGCGGTAGCCGTTGCTGCGATAACCACCAGTACCGACAGAACTACCTTGTAGTTGGATGTTTTGACCGCGAGTGACAATTAAAAAAGCGATCGCTAATAATGAACCCACCATCAAAGCAGAATAACTCAACATCATGACGCTGACATGCATCATCAGCCAATTTGACTTCAAAGCAGGTACTAGGGGTTCTGACGCTTGCATCTGGGATGGTAGTGTCATGGTAGCAAAAGCTGCGATCGCCATTGCCACCGGAGCTGTCGCAACTCCTACTAAGCGGCTACGGCTACTATTTTCAGCAATCAGATGGACGGCGGTAATTCCCCAAGTTAAGAAAAACAGAGATTCATAGAGATTACTTAAGGGAAAGTAACCAGCTTCGATCCATCGTGCCCCTAGTAGAGTAGCAATGCACAAATTTGCGATCGCCATTCCAGCTGTCCCCAAAGCAGCTAGATAAGGCAGATTTGGAAAAGCCGCTCCTCCCCAATACACCAGCATTGTTAGGAATAATATGGCAAAGGACGCATTGTCCAGCCAGTTCTGGAGTACAACCAAATTCATAAAGTGTTCTCTCCGTGGATAATTTAAAATATGGATTCTGACTGTTTTGATCCTATATGTTTAGAGGGGAATCGGGAATGGGGCACTTGTACTGAGCTTGTCCTGAGCGTAGCCGACTTGTGCCGACTTGTACTGAGCGGCGTCGAAGTAGCGAAGCCGAGGTAAGGGCGTAGCCGAAGTATGGGGATTGAGTACAAGAGGCAGAGGTGCAAAGGGACACAGGGGCAGAGGGGAAAACTTACTGCAACTTCATCCTCTGCTTTGCTTGCCTCCCCTGCTCCCCTCCCTCCCCCACTCCCCTATCTAACAGAGTTACTCTTACTCTTTTCTGGACTAGGCAATGTAGTCGCGTTGGTAACTTTTTTAAGTTCGATAAAAATATCGTAACGGTTACTGCGATTGTCGCTGACAGCAGATGTCATCCCAATTGTGCGCGTTGCATCTAGCAAAGTTTGTTGATTGGGAATTAGAGTTGGTAAAGGGAAATTTTTCACAGTTCGTTCCACATCCAGGAAAAATTGACCATTCGTCGGATTGGGTTCTGTAGGAACTGTTTGTTGGAAGGGAAGAGTGCCAGCTAGTGTGTAGTTAGGTTTGGGAACAATTTTATCCGCGATCGGAGCGCCCACTACCAGAAAGGCGACATCTCCATCTAACCAACCGTGGGTTGCAGTTAACGTACCATAAGGTGATACCCAGTTAACAACGGGTTGACCTGCGACTTTCCCCGGTTGCACTTGGAACTGGTATTGATTTTTCATCACTTCATCCAGTTGACTGATGGATGCTTCAGCTGATTTGCGTAGGCTTTGCCCGCTGTAGTCATCATTTGTCTGTATCATGAACAGCAAACCCGCACGAAAATCATTTGGCGAACCTTCTTTTGGAGTAGCAGGAATCACTGATAACGAAAACTCGCCTTTCATCCAACTGAGCAAATCCTTATCTAAATCGAGGTCGGTAAGGGATTTTATACCACCTCTGATCTGTTCTGGTGCGATCGGTGATAAAGGATTTCCCTGAGATGTTAAAACATAGTCTCTCCACAACCTCTGTAAGTTGCCGCCAGTAAGCATCATTAAGGTTTCTGCTGGTATGCGGCTTTGCATATTCCCAGCTTTGTTTTCCACCACCAGCACACGTTGACTATTAGGATTTAACCAAGAAACGCCCTTGAAGCGGATTCCTTCTGACTCTAAGGTTATTGTCCCCGCTAAACCTTGGTTATTTTGCAGTTGAGCCAAAACTTGAGCAGGTAAAGGGCGGTTTGGAGAAGCTGCGGCTATTTTCGCAGCTGTTGGCACATTGACATAAAACTGGGCAAAGGGTTGGTAGTTGGCAATTTTCGGGAAATTCTCAGTAAAGCCGCCTGTTGTGGCTAGGGATGTTTTATTTTTGTAGGCGTCGATCGCTCGTTCTGTGGCTTTAGGACTATCAGTTATGACTAAAAAACGCCCATCTAGTAATGCAGCCGAGAAGTTTTGCCCTGCTTGTCCCTGACTTTGTTTAATGGCGATCCCTTGATAAGTGCGTAGGCGTAGCCCGTCGTAGACATCGCTCCATTTGCCTTGTTTAAGGGTTTTGGGTTGTGCCAAAATACTTTTGGCGATTTCTGGGTTTTTGACTGGGAATACCATTACCATCGATTGCTGATCGCTGACAGCATTTTCATTGGTGGTAACTGGTTTGGGTGCAGGTTTATTCCCTGTTGCTGGAGCAAGAATTGCGATCGTCACGTCATCGCCTACCCAAGGAGCGATATCTTTCTGGAAGTCGTAACCATTATTCGTCAGAAAGCGATCGCGTAACTGGACTAAATTTTTGTCCAGTTCTGCTTGAGTTTCTTTTGTCCCAAACTGCCGCAATTTCTGCCACTGTTGGGGATCTGTTGTTAAGGAAACCGCAAACAGGGCATCACCAGGAATAATATTTGCACCTACTAGCACGCTAGAAGATGTTTGTCTCTGGGCTAACAACCAGTAGGCTACACTCCCCGCACCAATCAATAACCCAGCAGCCGAAAGCGTCAGCACCAGAGACGGTTTCTTATTTTTCTTCATCGGAACAGACACAAGAGGCGGTGCCATTGAAACCTATACCTCATATTTGCAAACTCATTACTTACTGAATTGGTTAAGTCAACCAAAAAGTTTCTTGCGATCTAAGGCAGTTAACTTGATAAATTTCTCCACCATAGACATTGATGATATTTCCGTAATCAACCTTCTCTACTGTTTCAAAGCAGTGTTTTAGTGGTTAGTTACCTTTTTTAACACGCTTTGTTGAATTTCGCAGGACACTCCTTTAAACGGCTGTCTGTTTCGGAAAGTCTCCGAAAGTTAATATCCTGCATTTCAAGCACTTTGAGGATATAACTAACTTGAAAAAGCTGCAAGTAATCTGTAACTTACACTACGTTCTATTTAGATAGCTTCCATCTTTGGTATTCACTCAATCTAAGCAAAATCAAATGTCCGGTATTTTACATAGATTCAAAGTCATTAGTGCAAAATTTCCATACTCTGAGGCGCACTGCAAAAGATGAAAAACTTTTAAATAATAAGTTAAGTTGCCATTTGACGCCGACCTACTTACTATGCCTCAGCATTAACAGCACCCAACTGCATTGGTCCCAGATATTTGGTCAAATAAGGTGAAAAAACTTCATAAATTAATGTCAGTGGCTGCCCATGATGCCAAAACAAGTAGTGGCGACCCCAAAAAGGCCCAGTTACACCAAAACCAGACTCTAGTGCCAATGAGTCACCGTAGTAAATTCCTCGAACATCCCGATACAATTCTGTGCGAAGACGAGCTAAACTTGCCCAAATTGGTAATGAACGGTTTTGTAAATATTCATCGACATGACTGGCTTCCCACCACGAAGTAGCATAGGCTAATCGTTGACCAGAAGCGGTACGCAGCCATACTTGTCGCCGTAGTCGCGGCCCTGGGACAGCTTGGATTAACTCAGGAGCAGCATCCAAGTCGATGCCAATCAATGACATATCAATAACATCTACTTCTACAGCCTCTCCTGTAAGCAATTCTAAGTGACGTGTTGGGGAGCCGTCACCCAAAAGCATTAGCTGCCATGCAGGTGCCAGCTGAGTGTGAGGTAAACTTTGTTGAATTATTTCCTCCCCTCCTTGCCAAAGCGGAGTGAGGCGATGCCAAGCTGGTGGCAGTGTTAGGTTGTTTGTCGGCGTAAAAGAAATAGTCAATGCTTTTTTACAAAACTTCACCTATTTCTATAAAAGCATAAAAAACTAGTATTTTGACAAGGCAACTTTGCTTAGTATGTAGTAAGCAGTGAAGTGCTTCCGAAAAAGACTAAAGTCATCACTGCAAACTTAAATATTTAAGGATCAATAGTCTAAGGTTTTTTGACCTATGACTATTGACCCTATGCTTAAACAAGCAAAAATGCGGATGGCGAGACTCGAACTCGCAAGGCAAAGCCACACGCACCTCAAGCGTGCGCGTATACCAATTCCGCCACATCCGCATGGTTTGTCTAAACATAAACTATAGCATAAGAAAATAATCATAGTAGGGTGATGTCTAAATTCAGTTGCTCAAAAATATAAATTTTCTCAAGGCGGTATCAGACTGACAGAAATTTAGCAGCTGTATAAGTGATATTGAAAAGGGTAGAGCTACTGTGTTCGGCGGAGTGCAATGGCGTATCCGTCTGCTGTAGGCGATTTCTACGACGGGCTATGACGCACGCTCGATAGCGTTGCTAAAGCTGCGCAGGAGCGTCTAGACTCGCTATCGGCGTCGCAAAAGTCCAGCTTGGTAGTCTAGCCAAGACTTACAGCAGCAATGTTGTTAGTGTAGTAAGACCCGTAGAGGCAGCAAGCCTGCAATCTTGCGTTTGCTTAGAATCAGGGTGGCGAATCTCCTGCGATAATTTGAAATAATGCGGAAGCGTTGTTTCAAGTTGGATCGGAGAAAATGTCAATCTACTGGTAATGATATCGAAACTAAAAAATGAAGTTTGACAAAATATTAATTGCCAATCGGGGAGAAATCGCCCTTCGCATTCTCCGCGCCTGTGAAGAAATGGGAATTGCCACAGTTGCGGTTCACTCCACCGTTGACCGTAATGCTCTGCACGTCCAACTTGCTGATGAAGCAGTTTGCATTGGCGAACCTGCTAGCAGTAAAAGTTATTTGAATATTCCCAATATTATTGCTGCTGCACTGACGCGCAATGCTACTGCCATTCATCCAGGCTATGGTTTTTTGGCAGAAAATGCCAGGTTTGCGGAAATCTGTGCCGACCATCATATTGCTTTTATCGGCCCAACTCCAGAAGCTATCAGACTAATGGGGGATAAATCCACTGCCAAAGAAACCATGCAAAAAGCTGGAGTACCGACAGTACCAGGTAGTGAGGGATTGGTAGAATCCGAGCAAGAAGGATTAGGATTCGCCAAGGATATCGGCTATCCAGTGATGATCAAAGCTACAGCAGGTGGTGGTGGAAGGGGTATGCGCCTAGTTCGTTCTGAAGACGAATTTGTTAAACTTTTTCTTGCGGCTCAAGGTGAAGCAGGAGCAGCTTTTGGGAATTCTAGCGTTTACATAGAAAAATTTATTGAACGTCCCCGCCACATCGAATTCCAAATTTTGGCGGATAACTACGGTAATGTCATCCACTTGGGTGAACGGGATTGCTCAATTCAGCGCCGGAATCAAAAGCTGTTAGAAGAAGCTCCTAGTCCGGCTCTCGACCAAGACCTACGTGAGAAAATGGGACAAGCTGCTGTCAAAGCTGCCCAATTTATTAACTTCAGTGGGGCGGGTACTATTGAGTTTCTCTTGGATAGATCCGGTAAATTCTACTTTATGGAAATGAACACCCGGATTCAAGTAGAACATCCTGTAACAGAGATGATTACTGGGATAGACTTGGTTGCCGAACAAATCCGCATTGCCGAAGGAGAAAGACTCAAGCTTACCCAAGAGCAAGTAGTATTACGAGGTCATGCGATCGAATGTCGAATCAACGCCGAAGATCCCGATCGTGACTTTCGCCCTTCTCCTGGACGGATCAGTAGCTATTTGCCCCCCGGAGGCCCTGGTGTGCGGATTGATTCCCACGTCTACACAGATTATCAAATCCCACCCTACTACGATTCCTTGATTGGCAAGTTAATCGTTTGGGCGCCAGACCGACCTACTGCTATTAACCGGATGAAACGCGCACTGCGAGAATGTGCCATTACTGGACTACCTACCACCATCGGATTTCATCAAAAAATTATGGAAACTCCACAGTTTTTACAGGGTAATGTCTATACAAATTTTGTGCAGGAAATGAACGGGTAGGAAAGTAGGGCAGGAAAAAGGTTATAGGTTACAGGGGACAGGGTTATAACCTGTAACCTGTACCCTAATTAACACGAGATAGCATAGTTAGCAATCCTTGTTGACCTAACAGGATTTCTCGCAGCAGGCTGAAGATACCAACCCAAATAATAGGTGTAATATCTACCCCACCTATAGGTTGCACCAGCTTTCGCAAAGGTATTAAAAATGGCTCAGTGGGCCAAGCTATTAAATTAAACGGCAAACGATTCAGATCCACTTGCGGATACCAAGTGAGAATGATACGAAATATAAATAAGAATGTCATTACCCCTAACACAGGGCCAAGAATCCAAGCAGTCAGGTTAACACCAGTCATCGGTTTCAAGTACTATCTATCTGTAAAGAAAGAAAAAAATTAGGTAACAGCAAGCCTTTCGGGTTCCCCAGTCGCTCATGGGGTGAATTCCATTGGCGCTAGCCTCTCCCTTTGGAAGAAGACCGTGCTGGCTCACCGCGCTTTGCGTAGGCATAGCCTGTCGTAGACATCGCCACAAAATTTTAAGCTTTGTAAAGCACTCCGATCATCATTTTAACCAAATGCTGTAACTTCTTTCTGAAATAGAAAAGCGAACTTGCTGACGTGGTTAACTCAACAAATGGTGAAAGCAGTTACCAAGTTTAGCAGTTCAGAGTTAGAGGCTTCTCAAGAAAGTAATACACTATTAAAATTAGGATGAAGTGTGTAAAAAAAGGTTGAGAAGTATGACGCCTTCTTTAGCAAATTTTCTTTGGAGTCTGGCTTGGGGTGCTGCAATTGTCGTAGTACCCGTTACAGTTGGTCTAATTTTCATTAGCCAGAAAGATAAAATTCAGCGTTCATAATGCTTATGAGAGTTGAATTAACTCTCACAATCGATTGTCTGTCAGCTATCTACTTAATTGTACCAAAAGCAGCAGTTTCTGCTGCTGGTAGCAGTTGTAGCTGACAAACATAGGTTTTTTATTTTTCGGTGAACAGCTTCAAAGCTTCTTTGCTAGAGGCTTTGAAGCTTCAATATATCGTGCCTAATTACAGTAGTGATTTTAATTGTGACTCGCTAACATAGATTTGATATTGGGAAAACAGCAATGATAAATTTTGGGCTGAACTCAGCCAGTTTTCTGGCTCAGGTAAATTTTGGGGCAAACTCAGCCAGTATTCTAGGAATTTTCCTAGCTGTGGCTGGGGCAGCACTGTATTTTCTCCGCACTGTGCGTCCAGAATTGTCACGGGATCAAGATATCTTTTTTGCGGCAGTCGGTTTGCTTTGCGGCTTCATTCTTGTCTTTCAAGGATGGCGGCTTGACCCAATTTTACAATTTGGTCAACTACTTTTAGTTGGTACAACTGTGTTTTTTGCAGTTGAAAGCATTCGTCTGCGGAGTATAGCTACCCAGCAAGCAAAGCGCAACACTCCGATTGTGGACGATGAGCGGGAGGTAAGCGGAAACTATTCGTACAAGAATCGCAGAAACTATCAGGCTGAGATGGAGGCAGACTTAGATCCATTGCCTTATGAAGACGAGGAAGAACGCCCCTCCCGTCCCCGGATTCGCGGTAGCAGGGATGAGATTTCAACTCGTGATGACTACTATCAGGAGCAACCCCCCCGTCGTACAGAACGCCGCAACGGCAGCAGTAGTGAAAGACAGGCTTCAGGGGATAGAACAACCCGTCGGCGGACTTCTGGACGTCCTGTAAATCGTCCTTCTGAAAGCTTTGAAGAAGAGAACTGGGGTTCTTCATCTAGGCAAGTTGATGATTGGGAAAATTCGGCTGGGGAAATCAAAAAACCTTCTCGCCGCAGTAATAACGGATCTGGGCGTCCCGAAAGTCGTGAAGATGATGTTTCTCCCAGACCGAGAAGGCGTCGTCCACCCACTGACTCAACTCCTCGAAGACCGCGGGAAGATGATGATGCTATCCCAACAGATTATGTGCCATACAACCCAATTGAAAAACCAAATGAGGGGTCAGATAATTTGACCGATTTTGATGACGATGTTTAAAACAGTTGGCGTACAAGTAGATTTAGAGGCGACGGAAAACAGTTGAGGTGGAAAAATTTACGCCTGCATTTTGGCTCCAAAGACCAATTCATTGGAGCCTGGTTTTTGGTTTAATAAGTTTGCTTGTATCTTGTGGTTCTAACGATATTCCTATAGGGCCTACTTCTCTTAACAGTCGCTACACCGAGGAGCAACCTGCTTTGAGTGGAAATGGGCGCTTTTTAGCGTTTGTATCTAATCGCAATGGTAATCAGCAGCTACTAATGTACGATTTAGAAAGGCAACTGTTTATCAGCACACCGGGGATAAACCGACAAGAGACAATTGCCGAAAGTCCTAGTTTGAGCTACACCGGGCGTTATATTTCTTATATTACTAGTGACCAAGGAAGACCAGTGGTAGCGCTTTACGATCGCGCTACACAACAGTCGCAAATTCTCACACCAATTTATCGCGGCTGGGTCAGAAAACCAAATATTAGTCCAGATGGACGTTATGTTGTCTTTGAAACCGCCACTCGTGGTCAGTGGGATATTGAAGTCCTAGACCGGGGGCCAAATATTGAGTTAGATATTCCTAATGGTGCAACTGTAGGTTCACCTCCGTAGGAGTTAGGAGTTAGGAGTTAGGAGTTAAGAGTTTGGAGAGACGCATCCAAACAAACAACGATCGCACTCAACCACCTAAAACAAAACCCCACAGCTAGAGATGCGCTACGGGGTGAGAATTGGGGGATGTGGGGTTAATGGTGATTGATTGGATGTGACGGGGTTAGGGCGGGTTAGGGTGTTGACTCCGCTTGTATTCTCTTCCTAAATTCAATTAGGGCTTGTTCTTCTGTACTAACTACAACTCGGTTAGGTTTTGCCCTCATAATTGTTAAATAATGTTGAAAAGCCTCCTCATCATCTGGATGTGTCTTTACATAAGTTCTCAGTTCGGCTTCGCTTAATTGTTGATAGTTACTCATTGAATTAATTCCTCGCCGTTACTTAAAATTTCTACTTGAATTGTTTCGCCTATTAACATTACGATTCTTTGAGAGCGTGTATCGTAGCGAGTTAATTCAATTGTTCTTAATAGATTGCTTGCTCGTACACATACGCGGTAGAAGGTTTCTAGCTGTTCTATTGTAGGATGCAGTGCTTTGATTCAAACCTACTCAGAATTTTTATTTTTTGTACTACCACTTCTAGTTTCACCTAAAGGTCAAACAGTTATGCAAATCATGTGTCAAAACATTAGACCTCTTGCAAAAAAGTTTTGTGGTATATTAGAGGGTTTAACAAATTGTCAAAAAGTTAACAAGCATTCTGAATATCATAGTTATAAACACCAGCAATTAAGTGGCAACGC
>NZ_JBALDJ010000016.1:0-9096 GCF_036917415.1 Nostoc sp.
GCGGTAGTGACGGCACAGTGCGGTTGTGGAACTGCCAAGGTCTTCCCTTAACTGAACCTTTGCGTGGTCATATGAGTACTGTTACTACCGTCGCCATTAGCGGTGACGGGCAGACGATTGTTAGTGGCGGTAGTGACGGTACAGTGCGGTTGTGGAACCTGCAAGGGCAGTCTTTTGCTGAATCATTGCGCGATCATAAGGGTGGGGTCTATTCTGTGGCCATCAGCAGTGATGGGCAGACGATTGTCAGTGGCGGTCGTGACGGCACAGTGCGGTTGTGGAACCGCCAAGGTCTTCCCTTCGCTGAACCATTGCGTGGTCATGAGGGTTTTGTCTTATCTGTAGCCATCAGCGGCGATGGGCAGACGATTATCAGTGGCGGTCGTGACGGCACAGTGCGGTTGTGGAACCGCCAAGGTCTTCCCTTAGCTGAACCATTGCGTGGTCATGAAGATGATGTCAGTTCTGTAGCCATCAGCAGTGATGGGCAGACGATTGTCAGTGGCGGCCGTGACGGTATAGTGCAGTTGTGGAACTTGCAAGGTATTCCCTTAGCTGAATCATTGCGTGATCATGAGGGTTGGGTTACTTCTGTGGCCATCAGCAGTGATGGGCAGACAATTGTCAGTGGCGGTCGTGACGGCACAGTGCGGTTATGGAACCGCCAAGATATTCCCTTAGCTGAACTATTGCGTGGTCATGAGGGTATTGTTAATTCTGTGGCCATCAGTGATGATGGGCAGACAATTGTCAGTGGCGGTCGTGACGGCACAGTGCGGTTGTGGAACCGCCAAGGTATTGCCTTAGCTGAACCTTTGCGTGGTCATGAAGATTCTATCCATTGTGTCGCCATCAGTGGCGATGGGCAGACGATTGTCAGTGGCGGTCGTGACAGCACAGTGCAGTTGTGGAACCTGCAAGGTATTCCCTTAGCTGAAACTTTGTGTGGTCATGAAGATTCTATCCATTGTGTCGCCATCAGTGGCGATAGGCAGACGATTGTCAGTGGCGGTCGTGACAGCACAGTGCAGTTGTGGAACCTGCAAGGTCGATCCTTGGCTGAACCTTTGCGTGGTCATGAAGGTTCTGTCTATTCTGTGGCCATCAGCAGTGATGGGCAAACGATTGTCAGTGGCGGTCGTGACAGCACAGTGCAGTTGTGGAACCTGCAAGGTCGATCCTTGGCTGAACCTTTGCGTGGTCATGAAGGTTCTGTCTATTCTGTGGCCATCAGCGGCGATGGGCAGACGATTATCAGTGGCGGTCGTGACGGCACAGTGCGGTTGTGGAACTTGCAAGGTCAGTCCTTGGCTGAACCTTTGTGTGGTCATGAAGGTTCTGTCTATTCTGTGGCCATCAGCGGCGATGGGCAGACGATTGTCAGTGGCGGTCGTGACGGCACAGTGCGGTTTTGGCGCGGTGGTTGGCGTGCATGGTTGCAAGTCTGTTGCAACAGGTTGCGTTACCATCCCATCTTCACCAATCCGCCAACAGAGGAGGCAAAAGCCGCTTGCGAAGTCTGCCGTAAATATGTTTGGAGTAAAGAAGAAGATAAAAGAGGGGATTAATGAGAAGAAAACAGGAGAAATAAACTTCTAATCTCCAATGTTGAGGCTCAGAATTCCAGTTTTCACCTTCATAACTCGGAAGTTCAACCTTTGAACTCGGAACTTCGACCTTTGAACTCGGAACTTCGACCTTTTTACTCGGAAATTCGACCTCTGAACTCGGAACTTCGACCTTTTTACTCGGAACTTCGACCTTTGAACTCGGAACTTCGACCTTTTTACTCGGAACTTCGACCTTTGAACTCGGAACTTCGACCTTTGAACTGTAACAACCGAGATCCAAGGGTCAATTATTGTGAATGAAGGGCGATTATTTAAGAGTTAAGCACAATTAATATCAAGTTCGGATCAACCCCAAAATTAAATTATCTCATCAACTACCTAAAACTTACTCGTAATGCGTCCACATCCGAATTATCTTGACTACTTGTTCGGATTCGATGACTTCATATACCAACCGATGCTGTATGTTTATCCTGCGAGAATACGCACCTGATAAATCACCAACCAGCTTTTCATAAGGTGGAGGATTTTGAAAAGGATTTTTTTTAAGAACTACAAGCAACTCCTCAGCTTTTTCCTTTAAACTACTAGAAGCTAACTTCTTAGCATCTTTTTGCGCTTGTTTTGTGTAAACCAACCTCCAACTCAGTTTTTCAGAATTCGGAAGTGGCTCTCCATTACTGCGCTGACTCACCAATCTAACTCATCATCGCATTCTTGGATCGGAGTTGCTAGTCCTTCTTTGATAGATTCTCCCATTCCAGGTATAGATAACAAGTAAAGAGTTTCCTGAATTGCAGACCAGTCTTTTTCCGCAAGCAGAATCGCATTACCACGTTCACCCTGAATGATCACAGGCTTACCCTGCTGTGCAACTTGGTCTATCAGTTCTTGTAAATTATTTTGAGCGTCGTTGACGGGAAGCGAAGACATCATGCTTTTTTAGCTCACGATAACTTTACTTTAGTTTATCTACGAATTTAGAGCAAAGATGCGTTGGCGTAACCCGTCCCGTCGTAGACATCGCTTGTAGTCTAATGGTGCGTCTACGCTTACTCTGAGAACTCGGATGTTCTAAACTGGAACTACGTTGTAAGCACTCAATAATGGCACAAATCACATTTAAGGTTGAAGCATTTTGGGATTCAGATGCAGAAGTTTGGGTAGCAACTAGTGATGACGTACCTGGATTAGTAACAGAAGCTTCTACGATTGAGGTTCTGACGCAAAAGCTGCGAGAAATAATTCCAGAACTGATCATTATCAACAAAATTGTCCCTCCTGACTATGTGGGTTCTATCACCTTTGAGTTAACCAGCCATCGACAAGAGTTCATTAAGGTGGCTTCATAGATGGGTGCGTCGTTTACTCCTGAGTTGAAAAAGATGCTTTCAGAAGTTGGGTGCTACTTTGAACGGCAAGGCAAAGGAGATCATGAAATCTGGTACAGTCCAATCACAGATCGTCGCTTTGTTGTAGACGGAACCATCAAGTCACGCCATACCGCCAACGGAGTTTTGAAACAAGCTGGACTTCCCAAAGCCTTTTAGGGAGGTAGCAAGTAAGGACAGTAGAACAGGAAAATAGACTTCTAATCAGCAAGCTTGAGGCTGGGAACTCGGAACTTTGTGCCTTGAACTGTAACAACCGAGTTCTAAGGATAAATGATGGTGAATCAAATGTATTGGAAATGGGGCTTTAGACTATTAATCGGATTCTTGGGGCTGTGGCTACTGTTGGATCTGGGTTCCCGCCTGGGAGCAGAGATTTTTTGGTTTCAAGAAGTCGGCTATCTCCAAGTATTTTTGTTGAGGCTGGTGACTCGTGGTATTTTGTGGGTAGTTGTGGCTGGAATAAGTGCTGCCTATCTACTGCTAAACCTGGCTCTAGCACAACGGCTAAAATATTCCCAATCTCTAAAGATTGAGCAAGCAGAACTCAACAGTGAATTAACAAATTTTCTCAGTCCTAATTATCCAAGACGCAACGAAACCCGGATACTTGGGCCGCAACGCTTTCAAGCATTAAAATTGCGCTGGTTATTACCCTTAACTCTGATACTGAGCTTGTTGATTGGGTTAATGCTGGCTCACTATGGTCAAATTGCTCTTTTCTACTGGCATTCTCCAGTTAATCAGGCTATTCTACCCATTCCCGCCCTATTCCGACCGGAGACAATCTGGCAACTTTTGAGGCAGATTGTCTCTCAAGTCTGGTATCTCGGTTTAATTGTGGGAGTAGCGATCGCCATCTTAATCTATCCTCAATTTTTACTGACTGCGATCGCAATTCTTTCCAGTCCCATTTTTGCCTTCATCATATTCCGACACTGGCCAAAGGTGCTGCAATATTTCCACCCCACTCTTTTCAACAGCACTGAGCCTTTATTTGGTCGAGATATCAGCTTTTACGTATTTTCCTTACCCTTTTGGGAACTGTTAGAACTCTGGCTGATGGGATTATGTTTGTATGGCTTCGTCGCCGTTACTCTCACTTATCTCTTGTCGGCGGATAGTTTGAGTCAGGGAATTTTCCCTGGTTTTTCGCCCCAGCAGCAGCGTCATTTATTCGGTATGGGTGGCTTGTTGATGCTGGTAGTGGCTCTGAGTTATGGGCTAAGTCGCTATGAACTCGTGTATTCTAGCCGTGGTGTGAGTTATGGTGCTAGCTATACCGATGTGACAGCCCAGTTGCCAGCTTACACCGTCTTGTGCATTGTAGCAGTAGCGATCGCCTTTTACCTACTTTGGCGAACATTTTTCTGGAAACCCAAATCTCAGTATCGTCCCTTGGTATTTTACGGCTTAGGGGTTTATCTAGTAATAGTTGTAGCTGCTGATGTTGTTTTACCTACTGTAGTGCAATATTTAATTGTCCAACCTAATGAGTTGCAACGAGAACAACCCTACATTCAGCGGACTATTGCCTTGACTCGCCAAGCATTCGATTTAGAAGCGATCGATTCTAGAAGCTTCAACCCGCAAGGAACACTGACTGAAGCTGATATTCAAAAGCATGACTCGACAATTCGGAATATTCGCCTGTGGGATGAGCGACCACTGTTAGAAACTAACCGTCAACTGCAACAAATTCGCCCGTATTATCAGTTCCCCGATGCCGATATCGATCGATATACTCTCAAAACAGATGTAACTTCCTCCCGACCATCTGCCCCACCAAAGCCGCCAGAACCTAAGCAGGAAGCAGTTGAATCAACAGAACGGCGGCAGGTACTGATTGCCGCACGAGAATTAGATTACAGTGCCGTACCACAGGAAGCTCAAACATGGGTTAATCGCCATTTAATTTATACCCACGGTTTCGGGTTTACTGTTAGTCCAGTTAATACAGTTGGGCCGGGTGGGCTACCAGAATATTTTGTTAAAGATATTAGCGGTAATAGTAGCGCCCTCACAACTTCTAATCAGGCCGTTCGTCAAAGTATTCCGATTGGGCAACCCCGGATTTATTACGGTGAGATTACTAATACTTATGTAATGACTGGCACAAGAGTTAGAGAGCTAGACTATCCTAGCGGTAGTGATAATGTTTACAACTCTTACGAGGGTCTAGGTGGTGTTGAAATCGGTTCAGTATGGCGACGGTGGCTATTTGCGATGTATTTGAAAGATTGGCAGATGGTGCTGACACGGAACTTTTTGCCAGATACAAGAGTGCTACTGCGACGAAATGTCAAGGAAAGAATTCAAGCGATCGCACCCTTCCTCAAATTTGACAGCGACCCCTATTTAGTTGCTGCTGCTGCTAATCAAGATTTCCCAAGTAATCCCAGTTATCTTTATTGGATTGTTGATGCTTACACAACGAGCGATCGCTATCCCTACTCAGACACTGGTAGCGATGGGATCAACTACATTCGTAATTCTATCAAAGTAGTGATTGATGCCTATCACGGCACTGTGAAGTTTTACATTGCCGATCGTAGCGATCCAATCATTACCACTTGGTCAGCGATATTTCCCAATATGTTCAAACCGCTCAGTACAATGCCAGTCAATCTCCGCAGTCATACCCGGTATCCAGAGGACTTTTTCAAAATTCAATCTGAGCGGTTGATGATCTACCACATGACCGACCCCCAAGTATTTTACAACCGGGAAGACCAGTGGCAAATTCCTAATGAAATCTATGGTAGCGAACCCCGTCCAGTAGATCCGTATTATTTGATTACTAGCCTACCTACTGTAGACTTTGAAGAATTTATTCTGCTTCTACCCTATACTCCCAAACAACGGACTAATTTAATTGCTTGGTTAGCGGCGCGATCGGATGGCAAAAACTACGGTAAGTTGGTGCTATATGTCTTTCCTAAAGAACGCCTGATTTATGGAACAGAGCAAATCGAGGCGCGAATTAACCAAGACCCAGTAATTTCTCAGCAAATTTCCTTGTGGAATCGCCAGGGTTCGAGAGCTATTCAAGGCAATCTACTAATAATTCCCATTGAGCAATCGCTATTGTATGTCGAGCCAATCTATCTAGAAGCCACACAGAATAGTCTGCCAACCTTGGTACGGGTAGTAGTGGCTTACGAAAACCGGATTGTCATGGCGCAAACCTTAGAACAAGCATTGCAGGGAATCTTTAAACCAGAAGTTACACCAGCTCCGGCGATTATCCGTCCTTTTGAAGAAGCAGCCCCGCCAGGTTAAGGGACTTCCAACTAAAAAATTATTCACCACTGATGAGCTAGAAAATTTATTATGTCTTTTTTAGATCGGAAAAGTCGATTTTTCAGTAAGTTTAATCGCCGAGATTTAAACTGGACTTTAGACTAAGAAGGACAAAATGATATCACGTCCGGTTAATCACTTATGATTACGATGCGATCGTGGTAGTACAAAGAAGAAGTAAAACTTGGCTTTAGTAAACTTTATCAGAAAAACAAAACCTAATTAGTAAATTAAATACAATTTCCAAAATTTATAAGAGAAGGCAGTTATTGCTAGAGCGTATGTGCGATCGCTCCTTGATTATCTAAGCTGATGAAACGAGTATTAATTTCTAGACTGCCTGCTTGCCTTGTTTTTTCACTGCTTACAAAAACTGTACCCATATCACAGACAATCAACTTTTCAGTATTAATCCTTAAATTGCCACCAATACTTATACTATCTTTTGTAACTTTGTAATTTTGACAATACAACGGGCTAAATTACAATGCAGTTTTCTGCAATCTTACATACATCATCTTGCATATAAGACTGCATAAAAGGTGAATGACTAATTTTTGTACTTTTTTTATTCTGTATGTGAATGAGTTTGTAACTCCAGTTACAAGCATAATCATACTAACACGCAAAATGCAAAGCTCTAAGGGATTTTACTTCTACTTATATTTAGTAAAAACCTAGCTATATCTACGCCAAACCCTTTGAAATAACCATCTCAATTCTGGAAAGGAGAAACAGATGTCTAATTTTGTTGGTTCTGTTGTTGATGTTCCTAATACTGGTTCAATCTATGTAGACAGCTTACTATGGGGCAGTCGTTGGAAGATTGAAAACGACAATAGAAAAATTACTTATTCGTTTGTTGATAATAAGTCTTGGGATGACAACTTCGATAACCCTGAAAGAAATGCCTTTACTAATGCAATCAAGTCCTGGGCTAATGTCGCTAACTTCCAGCTAGAGTATTCTGGTTTTAATGATTCTCAAGCTGAGTTAACCTTTCATAGTGTTGATTCTTCCATTCTTGGCAGTGATGACGTACTAGGTCAAACAGAGCCACCAGGAGAATCTTCTAACCTTTTTGCAGAAGGAGATGTTCTAATTAACTGGGAGTCTTACCAAAATTATCCTGATTCAGAACTCTTAGTTGGTAGCTACTACTACGACACTTTTATCCACGAAATTGGTCATGCTTTGGGATTAGCTCATCCTCACGACAATGGAGGAAGCTCTTCTATCTTTCCTGGTGTTGAAGGCTCTGATGATTCTGGCGACTTGAATCTTAATCAGTTTGTGACGACAATCATGTCTTACGTTGATATTCAAAGTTCCTATTCCCCTGGATATGAAGCAAATTGGGGATTTGCAGCAGGGCCAATGGCATTTGATATCGCAGCCATCCAACATATTTACGGGATCAATCGGACAAGTAACACAGCTAATAACGTTTATTTGCTTCCATCCTTTAATGGTGTGGGAACGTATTGGTCTTGTATTTGGGATGCAGGTGGAACAGATACCATATCTGGTCAAGGAGCAAGTAATTCGGTGATTATTGACTTGAACAATGCTACTTTGGCGAATAACGACCCTAATGCTGGCGGCTTCATTAGTCAAGTTGTTGGTGTTAGTGGAGGATTTACGATCGCTAATTCCCAAGGAGGTGTATGTGTTGTTGAAAATGCCATAGGAAGTAACTTTAATGACACTCTCACAGGGAATGAATACAATAATTATCTTTCTGGCCAGGGCGGGAATGATGTCATCAATGGAAAAGCTGGGAATGACAATCTCGATGGCGGCGCTGGTAATGACATACTCGATGGTGGTGCTGGTAATGACATCCTAGTTGGTGGCGCTGGCTATAATACCCTATATGGCGGCACTGGCAACGATCGCTATATATGCAACGCCGATAATTACGTAGATATCTATGAATATGCTGGTGAAGGTGTAGACACAGTTGAGTCTTCCTTTAGCTTTAACTTGGGTTCAGCTTATTTAGAAAACCTGGTTCTAACAGGCACATCTGCAATCAACGGCACTGGTAACAATCTCAACAATACAATTACAGGTAACAGTGCTAACAATCAGCTCAATGGTGGGGCTGGGAATGACATCCTAGTTGGCGGTACTGGCAACGATATATTGACAGGTGGTGCTGGAGGCGATCGCTTTACTTTCAACTCTCGCAGTCAAGGAATCGACCGGATTACTGATTTTAACGTACTGGATGATACGATTGTTGTCTCTGCGGCTGGTTTTGGTGGAGAGCTAGTTGCTGGTGCGGCGATCGCTGCCAATAAATTTGCGATCGGTACAGCAGCCACTACAAATAGTCAAAGATTTATTTACAACACAGGTAATGGTTCTCTCTTCTTCGATCAAGATGGTACAGGAGCGATCGCCAAAATCCAAATTGCTACACTCAATAGTGGATTATACCTCAATAATGCAGATATTTTCGTTGCTGCTTAGGTATTTTTAAATGAAAAGAGTTGCAGGTTTAGGGGGATCTAAAACTTTTGATACCGATAAGAGGACTTTTCAAACATCCTCTAAGCCCTTCTACTTGGTATGGTTCATCGCATCTGGGCAGCTAAGAATGCCAAAATTATTAAACATTTGTTTCTAGTATCAATACTTATACGTGTTAGAACTTTATAGCTATTATCGTTCAACGGCTTCATACAGAGTACGAATTGCACTAGAGCTTAAAAAAATTCCTTACCTGTATAGCAGGGTTAGCGCGTCTCAAACCCTATTGACAAAAGGACTTGCCTGATAGGCAATCAAGTTGGAAACAAAGTGGGACTATCCGGGCTAGGGTA
>NZ_JBALDJ010000017.1:0-5021 GCF_036917415.1 Nostoc sp.
ATCTGTTAATTTAACTCGCAATGGAGCAGACATCTCGTAGAACCTGTTTTTTAGACCTTCTCTATCTTATATTTAATTATAACCACCTACTTATCGGTACAGGAACATTAACCAATGCCGAATCTGGCAATGTTAATTTAACAGCGCGTCAACTGACAGCCAAAGGCGGCGCACAGGTATTTACTACTACCTTTGGTTCTGGAAAAGCTGGAGATTTAACAGTTAATGCTTTCGAGTCCATTGATTTAATTGACCCCTCCCAGCAGGGTTTCGGCTCAGGCTTATTTGCCTCTTCGGCTCAAACTGCTTCGGGAAATGGGGGAGACATTAATATCAACATTCCCAATGGTGACTTAAATATTGGCGATCGCGCCACCGTATCTGTCAGCGCCAAAGGAACAGGCAATGCTGGAGATATCAATATTGATGCCCGTGCAATTTCTCTCAATCAAGGTTCTATCACTGCTACCAGCGTTTCTGGACAAGGAGGTAACATCAACCTTAAGGTAGCCAATAACTTACTTTTACGAAATAATAGTCAAATTTCCACCCGTGCAGGAACAGAAAACAGTGGTGGTGGTAATGGTGGCAATATGGATATTAATAGTAAATTTATTATTGCTGTCCCCTCAGAAAACAGCGACATCACTGCCAATGCTTTTGCAGGGAATGGTGGGGATATTAACATTACTACTCAAGGTATTTTTGGCTTACAAGTTAATGACAAACTCACTCCAAATAGTGATATCACTGCCAGTTCTCAATTAGGCATCAACGGCAT
This sequence comes from Nostoc sp., assembly GCF_036917415.1. Lineage (GTDB taxonomy): Bacteria > Cyanobacteriota > Cyanobacteriia > Cyanobacteriales > Nostocaceae > Nostoc. The sequence continues at coordinate 782 of NZ_JBALDJ010000017.1, forward strand.
CGTTAATATTAATACTCCAGATATTGACCCCTCTAGAGGATTAACTCAATTGCCTTCTGTGCCTACCGACCCTGCAAATCAAATTGTGGCAGGTTGTCCCAGCAATGAAGAGGCGAATTTTGTGATTAGCGGACGCGGAGGTTTACCAGAAGACCCCCGTCAAGTATTGCGTGGTCAGGTAGTTTTGCAGGATATGCGAATTGGTGCAGATTTTCCAAATAAATCAGGGCTAATCAGCGGTAGAAAAGTACCAGCTATAAAAGAGCAACCACCACTACTAGAAGCTACTGGATGGACGATTAATCAACAAGGACAGGTAGAATTAGTGGCAAATACTACCCAAGTACAACCTGATGGTGAGAGAAATAAAAGTGATTGTGGGAATTTATCCGATTGACTCGACTCGGTAGAAGATACCTCAATTGATCGCGATCGCTGTAACTATACCCAAAAGTTGTCAGGGTCTGGAAGCATAAACGTGTATTTGAATGTCACCTAAAGGATAAGATGACCGCTTTTAAAGGATAAAGTGACCGCCCCAATCAAGCTGGAATCTTTATTTTTCCATTCCATACAATCTGGGGCGATCGCATTTAAACCTCTTGAATACCCTTCCCTACTGAGTTCTGCTGTGCTGTGACTTAAAGGAAAAGATTGCCGTTTTTTAAAGTAAAAGCTTGCCGAATTGAGAGCCTGACTAGCTTTACGGTAAATATACACTCTCCAAAAACGTGAAAAATGTACCAAAGCCTTAGGCAGTATAAGATGAACATCGATTTGGTCATGAACCAAAAATGGCGATCGCCTGATGGTAGTCATCAAACTCTTGTACAGAGGGCATTTTTCTCTATCTATTTTTTGGACTCACGGCAGGCTTTGACTTAAATTCTTGGGACTGGTGGCAACTTTATCATTTAACCGTAGTCCAACAAACACTTAGGGCTAATGGTAATAATCAGGCTTTCAGGCTTTAATGTCTCACTTAAAGGATAAAGTGACCGTTTTTTAAGCATAAAATGGCCGCCCAACAGAACCTATGACAGAAAGGTATTTGAAAGAATTCAATGCGATCGCTTGTAAAGTATGGCGAAAATAGGGCAACAAAAAAATAGACCTCTTGCAAAAAAGTTTTGTGGTAGATTAGGGGGTTAAACAAATTGTCAAAAAGTTAAATAGCATTTTGAAGGTCATAGTTATAAATGCCCGCAATTAAGTGACAACGCTTTTGCATTCCTCAAAATCACAACATGGACTATCAACAGATCGGTAACTACGGCATTATTGGCAATATGCATACCACCGCATTAGTGGGGTTAAATGGCTCGATCGATTGGTTCTGCTTTCCCCGGCACGATTCACCCAGCCTCTTTGCTTCTCTACTGGATCGGGATAAAGGAGGACATTTCCAGATTTATCCACTGACTGAGGTGACGACGCATAAGCAGATGTATTGGCTGCAAACGAACATTCTGGTGACTCGCTTTTTGTCGCCCTGTGGAGTTAGCGAGGTGATTGACTTCATGCCTGTTGGCTTGAGTGAGCACGATCGCGGCTACCGTTGGTTAGTCCGACGGGTGAGAATGGTTCGCTGTTCTATGCCGTTTCAGATGGAATGCTACCCGGCATTTAACTATGCCCGCGATCGTCACAAAACGACTGTCACTTCAGATGGAGCGATCTTTGAATCACCCGACTTACGGTTAACCCTCGTAACCGATGTGCCCCTGGAGCAGAACGATCGCGGTGTATTTGCCAAGTTCACGCTCGACGAAGGTGAAGAAGCTATCTTTGTTTTGCGAGAACTCGCTCCAGCGGCGGACTGTGGCGCAACCGTTGACCCAAAAGAGGCGCACAATCTATTTGTACACACTGTTAAATACTGGCAGCGCTGGCTGTCGCAGTGCAACTATAAAGGGCGTTGGCGCGAAATGGTGGAGCGCTCGGCACTGGTGCTGAAGTTGCTAACCTATGAACCTACCGGGGCGATCGTTGCAGCTCCCACGTGCAGTTTGCCCGAAACTGTGGGTGGCAAACGCAACTGGGACTATCGCTACACCTGGATTCGGGATGCTGCTTTTACGCTGTATGGTCTGCTGAGAATTGGGTTTACCACTGAAGCGGCGCAGTTTATGGATTGGCTCGAAGCCCGCTGCCAGGAGCTGAAGCCAGATACGCCGCTGCAAATCGTCTACGGCATTGACGGACGGCATGACCTCAAAGAAGAAATATTGGAGCATCTAGCGGGCTACAAAGACTCAGCGCCCGTGCGAATTGGCAATGGTGCTTACACTCAGCTACAGCTCGACATTTACGGTGAGTTGATGGATGCAGTCTATCTTTTCAACAAATATGGCTCTCCCATTTCTTACGATCTGTGGACATATTTGCGCCATTTGATCAATTGGGTGTGCGACAACTGGCAGCGTCAGGATGAAGGCATCTGGGAGGTACGCGGCGGACGCAAACAATTTGTCTATTCCAAACTGATGTGTTGGGTCGCCATCGATCGCGGCTTGCGTCTGGCAGACAAGCGATCGTTCCCGGCAGATCGGGAGCGCTGGCTGCGAGTCCGGGATCAGATATACGAAGAGATCCTCAGCAAAGGCTGGAGTGAAGAGCGGCAGGCTTTTGTGCAGTTCTATGGCAGCAATTCTCTGGATGCCAGTAGCTTGATGATGCCCCTGGTGCTGTTTATGGCACCCAATGACCCGCGTATGCTGAAAACGCTGGATGCCATCAATCGCTCGCCCGAAGCCGGGGGATTGGTGTCGAACAGCCTGGTCTATCGCTATAACCTGGCGGATGCCATTGATGGTTTGACAGGGGATGAAGGCACGTTTAATCTCTGCACCTTCTGGCTCGTGGAAGCATTGACTCGCGCTGGACGGATTGATCCGGCTCGCTTGCTCGAAGCACGACTGAAGTTTGAAGAGATACTCAGTTATGCGACTCATCTGGGGTTATACGCCGAAGAGATAGGTGCCAGCGGTGAGGCGATGGGAAACTTTCCGCAAGCGTTTACCCATCTGGCACTGATTAGCGCTGCATGGAATTTGAATAGGGTTCTTGAAACTTCCTGAAATCAACATAGTGTTGTGTGTAGTAGGAAGTGTCTCTTTGTTTACTTAGGTTTGGCTAGAATTATCTCAAATAATACTTAAGGGAGAAAAGAAGTTACAAGATATCAGTTAATTTTGGGTAATGAGTTTTTAATTAAAGATATTGTATTGGGCTAAGGAGAGCGAAGATGACAAATGATTTAAATTCATACCTACCTGTACCAACTAAGCAAAAATTCGCAGCTACTTTTCACATAGTCAGACCGATTAGCTTTTGGATACAGTTAGCGCTAGGTGCTATTTCTAGCTTCGCTTTGTTATTGGCTATATTTAGTCGTAATCTCACTCCCCAAACTACAACAAATTCGGTTATGGCTTTTGGAGTATTTTTGGGAATTATGGGAATTTTAGTGCTGTGTTTCCGACTCTATTGGGTGAACCGATACAGGCGTTTAGACAAACTTTTACAGTCGCCTAATCGTGAATTACATCCAAGCAAACAGGACGTGATTCAAGTATTACAAATTGGCTTAATTGTTAGTGTGATCGGACTATTCTTAGCTTTTTTAGCAGCTGAAGTGACCGTTATTGCTGTACTATCGAAAACCCTAGCTCTGCCTCAAGGAGTGGCAGTCTATAGACCTGAAAATGTCATTCGTTCCCTAGATATTTTTGTGGTTTTAGCAAACGTCAATCTGATTGGCGCTAATTTTGTAGGAGGCGCTACTTCGCTTGGGTTGCTTAACTGGTTGGATCAATAGCCCTGCTTAGAACTTGTATAAGACTCTCCTCTGCTCCTCTGCTCCCCTGCACAAGAGCCTGTCTCCACTTAACATTTTTGGGTTGGCAAACTATTAGTAGATTTCTCCAAGCTCCAGGCACCGCATATTAAGGCGATACTCAACCTCACCATTCCACTTGATGAATCTCTGGCATGGATTTTAGAACCTAGAGCAACTGAGTTTGTCTAACCAGTCACGGCGATCGCTGAAGTCGGGGAAGCGGGTTAGCCCGGATTTCTCACCACATTTCGATGGAGCCATTCATTCCAGGTTGCAAAACTCCATATCTGACCGTTTTTAAGAATTATAGCAACCGCCAAGGCGGTTAGGACGCAATATATAAGATATGCTCAATGGCATCTCGTAAACAATCAAACTGGTCTAGTTTTTTGCGGATTC
>NZ_JBALDJ010000018.1:0-4542 GCF_036917415.1 Nostoc sp.
GTTTGAGATTTAATCTAATAGCGGGTCTGTACAATTATGAACTTCATCTAATTAAAGTTGAAGCTACTTGAATGACTTTTGCAAGAGGTCTACTGTTTACCATTAACCAATATTGCACCACGCACTCATCTTCATCGACTGGTGTAATTGTATAGAAGATATTTAAACGACGATCTCCAGGCCCAAGTTTAAAGTATGCCACTAGCGGACGGAAAATACGGTAATCGTAAGTGTTGAAAATCAGTGGTGCAGAAAGAGGATTACCGGAATTAAAATCTAGTTCCCACAAACCACATTTAAAACTAATCCCATCTGGAAGAGACTCTAATGCATAGTGCGTCAACTCAGGATGACTGGCGTAGGCAAATAATCCCGAATGCAAAATTGGGAAGTGTGCCGGATCGATGAAATTTTCCAGCACCCGCAAAGGGCTAGAGTGATAATAGTAAGGGCCACAGAAAATCTTTTGATAGAGCGGATCGTACCACTCAGAAAACGGAGCTATGTCTTGTTTTGGTGTTCCTAAACAAACCCAGAGCAGATCGTAACGCTCTTGAACTTGGTAAGTTTTAACACAAGCTTGGGCGGGGGGCGATTGGTCGGGATTAGCCGGAACTAGTACACATTTTCCCTCACTATTAAAGGCTAAACCGTGGTAAGGACAAACAAGAGTCTCTTTATTGACATATCCTAGAGAAAGACGAGCACCACGATGAGGGCAAACGTCTTGCCAAGCTAAAACTTTGTCGCCATTATGCCAAAGCACTATATCTGAGCCTAATAAGCGCTTGTGCAGGACTGTTCCAGGTTGGATGTCTTGCGATCGCGCTATTACATGCCAATCATTCAGCAAAATCTGGTCTTGCACCATGAGTATCGACACCCGTCAGGTAAAATACTTATATCTTAATCATCCTGTGGAAAAACTATCAAAGCACTTTTAGGATTTGTTAACAGATAAATGTCCGATCTCCACGTATGCAAAAACTCAAAGTGGCGAGAAATTCAGGTTACAGCTATTTTTAGGTAAATAGACCACGCGGTAGGGGCACAGCATTGCTCATTGGTGTCAACTTAACGCCAAACCTGCTTGGTGAAAACATTTTGCCCTCACCCCCACCCCCTCTCCCAAGAGAGAGGGGAGCTAGACATTCAATCCCCCTTCTCCCTTGGGAGAAGGGGTTAGGGGATGAGGGCGTGAGGGATTTGCAAAACGCCTGTCTGATATAGTTTTCGGCTTAAGTTGACACCAATGAGCATTGCTGTGCCCTTACAACAGATGTAGTTCAAATACATGAAAACTGCTGTAATGCATAAGTCCTATAAGTTTATCAAAGCGATGGAAAACAGAAAAATGGAGCGGCAAACCCCAACTCAAATACAGCAAGATTTACTAATAAAAGCCTATGTTGCCTTCAACGCCCGTCATATTGATTCCGTTCTCGCGTTGATGCACTCTGATGTGGAATGGGCGAATGGTATGGAAGGCGGATATGTTCGCGGTCATGCGGCGGTGCGTGATTATTGGACTCGCCAGTGGAACTTAATCGATCCTCATGTTGAACCTCAAGGTTTTCAACTTGATGAAAGTGGGCGAATAGTGGTTCATGTTCATCAAGTAGTGCAGGATCTAGATGGAAACTTGATACACGAGCAAATGGTTCAGCATATTTACACTATCGAGAATGGATTAATCCGACAAATGGATATTCAGGCTTTGTGAATTAAGGAGCTTTGGTTTTAATCTTGTGCAGTTTTTCAACAACCATATTTATATTGTTACAACAGATGGTTATTTGGCTGGCGCAGATTTGCAAATAGCAACATTTATTTCCAGAAATCACGGTGAAAGAGGAAATCGAACTGTAAATGTACTACCTAGCGCAGGTTGACTTTGAACGTGAATACTATCTTTGTGTGCTTGGGCGATCGCGCAACCATTTATACAACTCTATCCCCGAAACTCCAGGGGCGATGCTGCCTGGAGTTAGAAAAGTCTATTTACCAAAGGGAAGCGGTAGTTCGATATTTAATTTGTTTCCTATTTCTATAACATTGTTTGCAAAGTCTGTCATACCTGCGATCGGTCCAGCGACTACACTAACAGCAGTTAGTAAAGCTACTAGACGCTTTTTGAGTTTGGGTAAATTGCGTTCTTTTTCTGGCTTTTGAATTTCTACTTCTACATCATCAATATCAATGATGATGTCATCGTGGATTTCTGGTGGGAATTGGGCGGCAGTTTGGCGCAAGTTGCCGATCAGTTGCAGAATTTCGCTGATGTTTGCGCCGCTTGTTTGGTTTAAGTTAGAGGCTTGCTGTCTGGCGTTGTCTTTGACTTGGTTGGCTAAGTTGGCGATGTTTGCGCCTTGAAGGTTGTTTGTGAATTGAGGATTTTCTGACATAGCATTTGCCTCGGCTTTATTAATAATTGGTCTGCTGACAGCTAGTTTAGCAATATCTCGCATATCTTCGTATGCAGTCTTATCATCTAAATCGTTATCTCCTTTTTTTGATTTTCGACGCGATTTTAGTGATTCATAGCCATCTAAAAGTGGACGCAGATCGAGTTTGAGCTTGAGTTCACCAATAACTTTATGGGTTTCTCCCATCGCTTCGAGTCCGAGTAGTTCTGAGTATTTGAGCGGATCGTGTTTGGGATGCTTGGGAACGGGAACCCATTCGGTGATTTCGAGATTGGGAAGACTTTTGTGGATTTTTTGGAAGACATCGCGGAGAATGCCGAGAAATAAGCGGCGGGTTTCTTTACGTCCGCTAATGGTGATGAAGATTTTTTTGTCTTCGGGATCGGCTTTGATCCGAGCGATGTTGTAGATTTCGTTGTTTTCTTGATATTGCAGCATTACGCCACTGCGCCAATAGATTTGGTTATGAATTTTTTCGTGGCTGATGACGATGAAGCGGGAGATGATGCTTTCGGGGAGAACTTTGTAATGGTATTGAAATTCCAGGGTTTCGCCGTGGAGTTCTGTTTCGTCTGGTTGGTCTTTGGGCAAAAGTCCCGCAATCAGGAATTGTGGTGGTTTACAATCTAGTGCAAAGCAAAGCTCAAATTCTTTCATCAGCCAGATTAGATGCTTGTGACGCTTGGTGGGGTAACGCTCTGGATTAAGGATGCAGGTGAGATCGGCGGGGGTGAAAATGCCTTTGGTTTGAGTTTTGAGGTTTTCATCGCTCAGGAGCGCGTAAATACCTTCTGTCACCCAGTTGGGTTTGAGGACGTTGGTATCTTTGAGGATGGGATGCTCGCGGAAGTTGAGAACTAAGCCGAGTCGATGCAGCAAATCGATCAGTTGCTCACGGTCTTGTTGTTCGCGAATCTTGTTGTCATAGCAGATGTTGATATAATCGTCGTAGCTGATGAAGTCTTGGGGCATGGATTCGAGTTGTTGTTTAACCTCAAACCATGTCAGGGGTAGAAGATCGTAGACTTCTTTGAGTTTGCCGACTTGCTGCAAAATGGCGGTGCGAAGTTGATCAATGCCGATATTGTCTTGGCAGGAGGTTTCGATAATCGCTTGGATGTTAGGATATTTTTCGTGTAATGCTTTACGGTTGATGTCGAGGGGTTGTTCGTCTTTTTTGTTGCCAACGATAATCACGGGGGACTGTCCGCCGAAGCTTTCGATTAGTTTCAGCCAATATTCGATGCGGTTTTCTTCTTCGCTGGTGCGACAATTACAAACGAGGAGATAGAGGCTGCGCTTAGTCAGAAAAAACTGATGGGTGGCATGATAAATTTCCTGTCCGCCAAAGTCCCAAACATTCAGGCGGATGTCTTTGCTATTGACCTGCACGTTCCAAGTTTCCACATTGAGTCCGTCGGTTTGGGGTTGATTTTTGTCATATTTATCGCGGATTAGTCGCTCGATAAGGGATGTTTTACCGACGCTGCCTTGTCCAATGAGTAAGAGTTTGGCTTCGTTGAGTGGACGCACTTCACCGCTACGGAGTAATTGCAAGTAATTGAAAATCTTTTTAACTGAACCAACATCATTAGAAGATCCTAAAATCTCTGGTGAAATAGGAAGCGGATTTCCCCATAAATCTAGTTTTTCCAACTTCGGTAAACTTTCGATCGCCTCTGGTATCTGGGTTATTTGGTTGTAACTGAGGTGAAGCTGCGTCAGATTGGTTAATTTAGCGATCGCCTCTGGAATCTGGGTTATTTGGTTGTTATAGAGGTCAAGCTGCGTCAGATTGGTTAAATTAGCGATCGCCTCTGGTATCTGGGTTATTTGGTTGTTACGGAGGACAAGCTGCGTCAGATTGGTTAAATTAGCGATCGCCTCTGGAATCTGGGTTATTTGGTTGTTACGGAGGTGAAGCTGCGTCAGATTGGTTAAATTAGCGATCGCCTCTGGAATCTGGGTTATTTGGTTGTAACTGAGGTGAAGCTGCGTCAGATTGGTTAAATTAGCGATCACCTCTGGAATCTGGGTTATTTGGTTGTAACTGAGGTGAAGCTGCGTCAGATTGGTTAAATTAGCGATCACCTCTGGAATCTGGGTTATTTGGTTG
>NZ_JBALDJ010000019.1:0-7509 GCF_036917415.1 Nostoc sp.
CTAAGCTTAGAAAGCCAATAGCAGGCATAACAACCTGTACCCGAAGTTATATTCATCTTTATTATATGCAAATTGTAGGCGCAACAGCTTACCAAAATGTAGAAAATCGCATTGAGAACTTCCCACATCTCTACTTCACGCTTACGACCACCCGGTTTTGCTTCTGAAATTAGGTCGCTTATCAATTTATATTGCTCCATGCTCAGGTTGCTCTTGTATGCTTTACTCATACCACTCTCTCGGTGCTGTTTACTATCTATTCACAGCGTATACTGAGAGAGCTTTTTTACTCAATTGCCGACTTTTCAAACAACCTCTTAGTGTATTTTAGTAGTATTTATCCAGGAAATTGCCAAATGAATGAGCAAACATTAAAACAGCTAGTAACGTCAGGCAAAGCGTCTATTATCTATGTTCATGGAACATCTAGAAGTGGGACTACAATTGCTCAAGTTATTTTTTCAAGGTTTGCTGACCGAGCAATCCATCAACCATTTGCGGCTCTTCTAAAGACTCAGGGTGGGAGCCTCAGACCCAATAAATTACCGTTAAATACTGATATTTATGAAGATGCTTGTGGTGTGATAGTTAATCAGATTCTTGAGATTCTCAAAGAGAAAGACCATGCCACAATTCTGGTTAAGGAAATTTCATATTTCTTTGAACTACCTATTTGGGAGCGCTGGATTCAGATTCCCGAAAAGTTTCTGTTCACAATCCGAGAGCCACATTTACAGTATTTTTCGGAATTATCCCTGAATACTTACAGATATTTTCATAGCGATGGAGCATTGATCATAAATCGGGAATTTGTATTAGAGAACGCACCCACTATGGAATCTTTAAATTTACAGAAACTCTCGTCAGCTTGGGACGGGACAATTATTAGCGATAACGAAAATCAATGGGAAGCGTTAATCTCTCAGTGGAAGACGGTGCGCTCTTTTTTGGAGGGAACTTCAAAAAAACTAGCAATTATGGATTTGAATATTATGAGAATGAATCCTTACTATGCTCTTGAAAAAATAATAGACAAACTAGGTATTGAAGTGGCTGATCTCGATCCGTGTATCCACACTTTAAATATACAGTCACAATCAAAAATCTTTGATTTGCGAAATCCCAATAGAGAGGCAGTACGTAAAGCACGAAATAGTAAGGCTATAGACCCGCTGGTTGAAGGAGAAGATATAAGTCCGTATGCCTTTCCACCTCAGTCCCGAGAGCATATTTGGCGATTAATTCCAATTTATCTTTATCTCCTCTACGCCCCCGAACAGGTAGCTATGCCATCATTAGAGCAACTCAACGATTTTGTCGCACAAAGCGAAACCTTAAAATTGTCAGATACACACCCTTTTGAAGCTTATGCGATCGCCAACTTCCATCTGCATCAGAAAACTGCTCAACCAGAAAAAGTTGTTCCATTGATCGAGCAAATTTTAAAGGGTCATACAAAAACTTCTTCAGGCTGGGAAAAAGAAAGCCTAAATTCAGAGCGATTCAAAGGTTCTTTTGAGATGGTTGAGCAGTACTGGAATCAGCGGAATCAAGCCAAAAATTGTTAGTCAAAATATTCACAAATTACATCAAAAAAGTACTTGACCACAAATACTGCCGGATGAGGTGGATTTCATTAATCAGGAAACAACTTTAATCGCTTGTGCTAGCACCACTTTTTAGCTGATTAATCAATTTGCTGTCATCTTTCTTACTCAAGAGAAGAGAAAAAACAGAAGGATTAACCCCAACATTCCTTACCACTAAAACACTCAGCCAAATGTTCCACACCATCATCGCGAAGGCTGTAGCGATCGATGCCCCAACAGCACCGAGCAAGGGAATTGCGAACGCGTTCAAAACCAGATTTATTAAAACCGCACAACCGAACACAACCACGGATTTGTTTTGATGACCAGTCATCGTCATCAAAATGTTTACAGAGCCACATAATGCATTTATCATTTGCCCTAAAACCAGAATCTTCAGCGCCCAACTTCCCGCGACGAACTCTGAGCCGAAAATTCCCAAAACGGGTTCGGCGAAGACCACTAAGATGAAGACGATGGCGAGTGTAGGCCAGAAAATCCAGAGCGTCACAATGGAAATAACTTTTTGCAAACCCTGTAAATCCCCTTGGGTATATAGGGTAGTAAACATAGGTGCTGCTGCCATATTCACAGTCTGCAAAATGACATTTGTCCACATTGCTGTCTTCACGGCGGCGCTGTAAATTCCGGCTTCGGAAGGCCCCAGAATTGAGCCAACCATCAGAATATCTGTTTGACTCAAAATACTGGCAAAAGCATATTGGAGCAACAAAACCAGGGATACTCCTAACCATTCGCGGTGGGCATAAACTGGAGTAGCGGGTTTCACTTCCTTGTTTAACTTATTCCACAACAGCCATAACTGAAACAGAACCACCGGTAACAATACCAGTGTTGCCATGCTAATCATGGGCACGCTCGTGAGAGAGTGATTCTTTTTCAACAGGAGAAACCCACCACAAAGCACTAAGACAGGCCAGATGATTTGGGATGGTATGTACGCTAAGGTAATGTCCTCCATCGCCCTCATGGTTTCTAACTGCAAATAGACTAAAGCCTGTAATGGCACTAGCCAAATCCCGATTAGAAGCGGGGTGGCGTAGGTAAAGCTGTGATAGTGGTTCAACAACCAGATTGCACCTGTCCCAACAACAGAGATTAACAAACCAGCTAGCACAATAATCAGCCAGCTACTCCAAACTATTCCTCGCAAACGTCCCCAGTCTTGTTTAATTCGATATTCAACAACAAAGCGCAAAACTGTGCGAGGATAACCGATTCCGGCGATGATCGCCAACAGCAATGACCAGGAAATGACATATTCATAGATGCCATATTCTGTCTCACCCATCCATTGTGCCAAGAATACCACACTTAAGTAGGTAACAGCCCTACCTCCAACCTGTATGATTATAGCTACTGTCGTATCTTTAGCGAGAGTTTGCAATTTAATGCTTTCCAGATTTTGAGAGAGTAAAGGTTGAGACATGAATGTTTTTTTAAAATAAAGTGGAAAAGTCAGTAGACCGAAAAGTTTTGTGTTCAAGAAAAAAAGTAGCCCGTGATACAGTTTTTCGAGAGATCAAAAAAGTTGTTCACTTTTGATGACTCATAAATTAAAGTTATGAATCAACTCCCAGAATCAACCCAAGCCAGTCCTAAGTCAAACGCATTTCATGGACTTCCCCATAGTTGCCATCTATAGTTTGACGTAAAAACTCTAACATTTGTTTAAAAGTAAATAGATGAGAGAAAGCTTTTTTACTACTACTTCTTAAAGTACTGAGATAATGCCATAATAGATAAATCCAAATGTTAATAACTAGAAATGCCAAAGCCATAAATAGAAACTTAATAATTGAGTTTTTAATAGTTGTTTTTATTCGGTATTGATTTTTCATCCGATAGCTGCTTTCAATTCCGATCTCTAGAGCACTAATTCAGTAAAAGCATTGCCCCTGTGAGTAGAGCAGAAGTGAAGTACAGAGCGTGCAGAAACCACTTGTCGACCGTTAGGGCGACTGGCATACAGAGAGCATATTTTGGCATCTCTGTTTCGCATTGCTTCTGGAGTTTATTTATTAGGTTTGCTTATATATCTTTTTTTGCCAAAATCTGAAAAACTGTATATTAAAATACAGCTAATTCAACAACGGTCTGATTTTTCTTCTGTTCTTTTGCGAGCACGCAAAACTTTTCGGTCTACTGAAATTAAATATCATGATGGAGTCAAAGCTGATGAAAGCATATTCGCTCGATCTCCGCAAAAGAATAGGGGTTAGGGCCAGGGCGAACGCACGGTATTTCTGAAACCCTTGCTGGATAAGGATCTTGACGAAAAAATAGGCTAAATTTAAAAACGCTGAAACCCTTGCTATTAAGGGATTTTTATACTTTAGATGCGTTTGCCCTAGGGTTAGGGCCAATCAGCGACGCGACAGCCCAAGGGATAAAAGTCCATAGTGTACTAGCAGCAAGCGAGTGGGGAGTACCGCTAGGGTTGTTGCATCAAGTAGTGTAGGCGCGGGAGAAGCCAAGAGCAGCAAGGGGAAGCAAGCACTCGCGTGCCATCAGTGAGAAAGAGAGCCTCAGGTGGCTCGAAAGCCTAGAAGCGTATCAGCAGATAGTGCCACAAGAGATTCGGGTAATTACCGTTGCCGACCGAGAAGCGGATATCTATGACAGGACTTATGCAACTGTCACATGCGATCGCAACAATAAGATTAGGCCAAAGGCATGGCTAGGGAGGGGTGTTTGAGCTGTTGAATAAAATAGTTGGAGAGTAATCCGTATTTGATTTGATTTGATAAACTGTTTGGCCTGTTTTGTAGGCCAATTCTTTCAACCTCAGCCAGACCAACCACGCTGAAACTTGATTAACGGAAAACCTACGCCACGATAACCCCAAAAGGAGGAGTTTAAAATGGTTGTTGCAAATATCAAGAGGTTAACCAAAGAAGAAATCGTCGGAAACGCACGGCAAATAAGAGACGAAGTGGCTAAAGTGGCTCTTGAAACCGAAAAACGAGGAAATATTTCGGAAGAGATTATGAAAAAGCTCTGTGAAGCAGGTTTTTTCAGTGCGATGACTCCTTCAGAGTTCGGTGGACAGGAAATGCCCTTGGATGTTGTGTTCGATGTTTGCGATTATATTGCACAGGGATGTGTTTCCACAGCTTGGGTCACCTGCTTGGTTTCGGTGCACAACTGGATGGTCGGATTGTTTCCTTGGGAAGCTCAAAAAGAAGTTTTTGCAGATAATAATTATAATTTAGTTTCTGCCACTTTTGGTCCCAAAGGCAAAGCAGTCAAAACCAATGGCGGATATATTCTCAGTGGAAGATGGTCTTTTCTTAGTGGAATTAAACATAATTCCTGGGTAATTGTTGGAGGTATGTATTTGCCTAATTCCACAGATGAGAAGCCTATACCAAAGGTCTTTATTCTTCCACAAAAACAGGTGGAAATATTAGACACTTGGTATGTTTCTGGAATGAAAGGAACCGGCAGCAACGACATTAAAATTAATCAGGTATTCGTTCCTAAGTATAGAGTAGCGAATCTAATCGATCTACTGAACGGGAATTCTCCAGGTTCCAAAGTTTTGAACAGCCCTAATTTCCAATGGTGTCTTACATCGGTTGCTGCTTTATCAGTAACGGCTCCTGCTATTGGCGCGGCAAAAAGAGTCATACAAATTTACAAAGATAAACTTCACAGTTTTTTAGAAAAGAATGTGGAGGTCAGACAAACAGCTCTTGTCAGATTATCAGATATTATGGTCAGGCTAGAAACAATGGAACTGTTAATACGGAACAGTATTAAGGATATGATCCTCAAAACTGAAAGCGCATCCCTAACCTTGAATGACAGAGCCAAATACAGGGTGCAGTGTACATTAGCGGTGAAAGAATGTAAGTCGATTATCAATGAAGTTTTAGATGTGATGGGATCGCGAACGCATTATTTAACCGAAGAATTACAACGTTTTGCACGAGATATTGCCATGATTTATTCTCATATCACGTTCGATTTTGATAGCGCTAATGAAGTCTATGGCAAATTGCAACTGGGATTACCACATAACACTCCAATCATTTAAGTAGTCGTCATGAACTGCGTACACCAATAACGCATGAAAATGTGACATCCTTCAGACCACAGTACTCGATTTGAAGTCGCGTTCGCTTAGTGCATTAAGCTTGATAACTAATCAGACCCAAATACCTGCAAGAACTAGCAACTGTCGCTTCCATGTTTTGGAAAGCACGTAATTCAGAATTTGACTCATCAATAGGTATTAATCGAGTGCTGTGTTTTTTGCTCTGTGGAACTCAACTCTAATGAAAGTGGTGAAAGAGCGTTAATTATAGTTTAGTTTCATTATTGTTTACTCAGGAGACTAAATGCGTAGACTTAATTGGATTTTGATTGCGATGCTAATAGCAGTGGCAATTTTCACTATTCCTACCAAAATAGCGATCGCTCAAACCACGACAACTCCTACTTGGTCCGAATTTATTTGGCCGCTTTGTGGACGAATTAAAGAAGAGCCTGGTAATGCTTGGAAAAATGGAGACGACTGTGATTATGTTACTCGCATTGAGCAGCAACATAAAACCGATTTTCCCATTTATCACGGCTTCGGCTATCGAACTTTTAATGACGTTAATAGTCCCACTTCCTTTTACATAGGAGTTAATAGTCCCATTTCCTTTCACAGAGGAATCGATCTAGCGACTGCCGGAAACAGCCATAATTCGGCTGCGGATAATCCAGTCTTTGCTGCGGCAAGTGGTTTTGTTAAGTCCGTTACGTGTGACAAAGAGGGTCAGTCAGATGCCGATCCAAATGATCCCTCCAAACCTTGTCTAAGCGATCGCGACTACCAAGTTGTATTGCTCCATCCTGCTAATGGGGCTTCACAATGCTCAACCAAAAATCCATGTCAAATCTCTGTTTACAATCATGTTCGTAATGTTCTTGTTAAGAATAGAGATTCTGTTGTCAAAGGCAAGCAAATTGCTTGGACAGGAACGGGCCATAAAGACAATTTCGATCATCTTCACTTTGCAATACGAGATCCCTATAAGCGAGCATCCGTGGCAAAAATGATGACTCCAGTAGAAGCTTCTTTTGCTAAAGATGCCCGCAACCCCATGTTTTACTTGCCTTATCCACCCTTAAGTGGAACTGAGCCATTCCGTATTGAAATCACTGAAACGTCGCTAGTTCCTAACGTAGATGTTTGGGTCACTCTCAATGCAAATTCAGGTTACAACTTGAATTTAAAGTATATCAAACTTGAGCCTAGCTATAAGGACAGCAATGGGGAGCATCAACGGGCGTTTGACGATGCTGCAACACATCTTGGTACTTACGTCAAAGAGTATGTCGTCAACAACAGCGTTTTTGATGTGGATGAGTGGAATGTTCAGCACACACCGTTTCCATCTAGTTCTTCGTTATGGAATACAGAGAGAAACGAAAATCCATACTTTAAGAATCAAAATTCTAGCGATCCTAATTTCTTTTTGGAGAAGAATGCAGGCATGACCATTAAAAATGGCCATCGTTACGCAGATTTCGACTACAAGCTTATTACCGCAAAACCTCGTCCTGATAGTGCTAGTACTAGTACAGGCAATGACTGGTACAAACTTAAAATCGGCTTCACAGGTATTGAGGCTGCTCCTGCGGGGACAACGCGTTGTTACACAATAGCGGTCGTTACTCAGTCTGAAAGCAATAGCCACTCTCAGTCTGCTACGCGTTGCTTCAGCTAGCAGGTAAAATGGTACAAACCGCGAAATATCATCTCCAAAGAAATTCGGTCAAATGGTAGAGATAATTCGTCTGCAACAGCATTTCCCAAGTCAACCAAAACAGCATAAAATAACAAGTAGCCCAGACTTGTAACTTCACACTATTAATAGAACCCCACAATAGTGTTAATACT
>NZ_JBALDJ010000020.1:0-35106 GCF_036917415.1 Nostoc sp.
GCGAATTCAAAGTCAATACCTACACCACCAACAGTCAATCTAACCCTACAGTAGCGATGGATGCAGGGGGAGACTTTGTCATTTCCTGGACTAGCGATGGTCAAGACGGGTCTGGCAATGGGATATATGCCCAACTAAACACCAACAGTGGGGTTCCCCCGACAATCACCTCTGGTTCTGCCTCTGCCCTGGCATACACCGAAAACGCCACTACAGCCATTGACTCAGGCATCACCGTCAGCGACACAGACTCTCCCAACCTAGCTAGTGCCACTGTCAACATTAGCAGTGGTTTTGCTTCTGCTGAAGACATCCTCGCCTTCACCAACCAAAATGGGATTACCGGCAGCTACGATAGCAGCACAGGCGTTCTAACCTTAACTGGCAGTGACACCGTTGTTAACTATCAAACCGCACTACGTTCCATTACTTATACCAACAGCAGCGACAACCCCAGTACTACATCTCGTACCATCAGCTTTATAGTTAATGATGGGGCTGCTAATAGTGCCGCCGTTACCCGCAATATTAATATTACGGCAGTGAATGATGCTCCCGTTGCTACTGGCACCAACTCTGCCCTGACATACACTGAGAACGCAACTACAGTCATTGACTCAGGCATCACTGTCAGCGATGTAGACTCCCCCAACCTAGCTAGTGCCACCGTCAGTATTACCAATGGTTTTGTCTCTGCTCAAGACATCCTCGCCTTCACCAACCAAAATGGAATTACGGGCAGCTACGATAGCAGCACAGGCGTTCTAACCTTAACTGGCAGTGACACCGTTGTTAACTATCAAACCGCACTACGTTCCATTACTTATACCAACAGCAGCGACAACCCCAGTACTACATCTCGTACCATCAGCTTTATAGTTAATGATGGGGCTGCTAATAGTGCCGCCGTTACCCGCAATATTAATATTACGGCAGTGAATGATGCTCCCGTTGCTACTGGCACCAACTCTGCCCTGACATACACCGAGAACGCCACTACAGCCATCGACTCAGGGATCGCTCTCAGCGACGTAGACTCCCCCAACCTAGCTAGCGGCACCGTCAGCATTACCAGTGGTTTTGTCTCTGCTCAAGATACCCTCACCTTCATCAACCAAAATGGGATTATCGGCAGTTACAACAGCAGTACAGGCGTTCTAACCTTAACTGGCAGTGCCACCGTTGCTAATTATCAAACTGCACTGCGTTCCATTACTTATACCAACAACAGTGATAACCCCAGTACTACACCTCGTACCGTCAGCTTTCTAGTTAATGATGGTACGGCTAATAGTACTGCTGTTACTCGAAATATTAATATTACGGCGGTGAATGATGCTCCTGTCGCTGTTAATGACAGCATAACCACAAACAAAAATACACCCGTTATTATTAGCGCTACTACTCTGTTAAGCAATGATACAGATGTCGATGTTAGTGACGTATTGAGCATTACTGGCTTCACCCAACCTAGCCAAGGAAGCTTAGTTAACAATAACAACGGTACTTACACTTATACGCCTGGCCAAAACTATTATGGCTCTGACGGCTTTACTTACACCATAAGTGATGGGCATGGAGGCAGTAGTACTGCTACCGTCAACTTGACCATTAATCAAATCACCCCTCCGATTAATGGGACTTCAGTTGCAGACAATCTGACCGGTACGATAAACATGGATATCATCTCAGGATTGCAGGGCAATGACACACTTAAAGGACTAGGTGATAATGATACCCTCGATGGCGGCGATGGCAATGATTTCTTAGATGGTGGTGCAGGAGATGATAGTCTCATCGGTGGTAAAGGCAATGACACTTATACTATAGACAGCATCGGTGACACTATTATTGAATCCACCAATTCCGGCACAGATTTAGTCAAGTCTTCAGTAACTTGGGTGTTGGGAAATAATCTGGAGAACTTGACTCTGACTGGAACCGAGGCAATCAATGGTACTGGTAACAGTCTTAATAACATCCTCATAGGAAATACTGCTACTAACATCTTGAGTGGACAAAGTGGCAACGATAACCTCTTTGGTGATTCAGGCAATGACACTTTGTTGGGTGGTGCAGGCAATGACACCTTAGATGGAGGGTTGGGAGCTGATAGTCTCGATGGTGGAATCGGTAATGACACTTACATCGTAGACAACCTCGGCGATACTATTACTGAAGGCTTAAATGCAGGCACAGATTTAGTTAAATCTTCGGTGAATTGGGTGTTGGCAGATAATCTGGAGAACTTGACCCTGACTGGAAGTGGGGCAATCAATGGTACTGGTAACAGCCTTAAGAACATCTTGATTGGAAATATTGGCGCTAATATCTTGAGTGGAGAAGATGGCAATGATAGCCTAATTGGTGGTGCAGGCAATGACACCTTGTTGGGCGGTGCAGGTGATGACACCTTGGATGGAGGTTTAGGATCTGATAGCCTTGTTGGTGGAGTTGGCAATGACATTTACACTGTAGACAACGTCAACGACTCTATTACTGAAGACTTAGATGCAGGCACAGATTTAGTTAAGTCTTCGGTGAATTGGGTGTTGGGAAATAATCTGGAGAAGCTGACTCTGACTGGAAGCGGGGCAATCAGTGGTATTGGTAACAGCCTTAATAACATCCTGATAGGAAATACTGGCGCTAATACCTTGAATGGAGTTGATGGCAATGATAGCCTGATTGGTGGTTCCGGTAATGACACCTTATTAGGCGGTGCGGGCGATGATACCTTGGATGGAGGTGTGGGAATTGACAGTCTTGATGGTGGAGTTGGCAATGACATTTACACTGTAGACAACGTAAACGACTCTATTATTGAAGGCTCAGATGCAGGCATAGATTTAGTCCAGTCTTCGTTGACTTGGGTGTTAGGAAATAATCTGGAGAACTTGACCCTGACTGGAAGCAAGCTAATCAATGGTACTGGTAACAGCCTTAATAATATTTTGACAGGAAATAATGTTGCTAACACGTTAATAGGAGGAGATGGTGATGATAGCCTTTTTGGTAACTCAGGCAATGACACCTTGCTCGGTGGTGTAGGTAATGATTTACTAGCTGGTGGAGTTGGTCTAGATGTGCTGACTGGTGGAATTGGGCAAGACAGCTTTAACTTAACTGGTAGCCGCACTGGAGGCTATGATACGATCGCTGATTTTACTCTTGGAGATGATACTATCTTGGTTTCCAAGGCTGAATTCGCACTTAGCCAATCTCAGAATACTACACTCAATTCCAGCTTGTTTCGACTTGGTACTAGTGCGATCGCAGGAAGCGATCGCTTTATCTACGATCAAACTACCGGTAATCTTTTCTTTGATGCAGATGGGATTGGTAAGGCTGCACAAGTTCAAATTGCCCTGTTCTCCAATCAGGCAGTGCTTAGTAGTGCAAATATTACTGTAATTGCCTAACGAAACCTAACTATAGCAAGCATCTAGAGATTACCCAGTAAGAGACAGATCAACTCTTACTGGATAATCTGTCATAAATACACACTTGAGTGCAACACAACTGCAAACTTTTAACTTTCTTCTTGGGGATAACAGTTTTTCTCGCGTTTAAGGCTTTCTTCTAAAGCTTGAATTTGTTCGCGTCTGGCTTCCAACTCTAAAGAACGCCTTGCTAAGTCTTGGTTTTGCAACGTCAGGGATTGTCGCCAATGTTCTGCTCGCTCGGCTTCGTGCTGCAAAAATTCTGGGGTAATGCCGATGGTGAGGTAGCTTTCTACCAGATGTAGTACCCAGTTGGTGGCGTCTTCTATTCTTTTAATATCGCCTGTAGGGGAAAGTTCCACTAAAACAAGCAAGTTTTCACTCATGATCTTTCCCTTTCCCAGCAGAATAAAAGCCTCTTCGGGAATTATCGCCCACAAGTTATCAGCTTCTTGACGCGCCAATAAGCGTAACTGGTGCTGGTCTAAAAAATCGTTTTTACGCACCTGGGCTAGATATAGCATGAGGGTCGCTTCGCTCCAATTCAAAATTAAAAATTAAAAATTAAAAAAAATTTAATAAAAACATAAATGCCAAAATTGATATTTTGTTAATTGGTAATGGGTAATTGGGAATTAATAACTCTCCGATTACCCATTACAGTTATCCTAAGCCACGCAGGCGATCGCTACAACAACGCCTTTAAGCGATCGCGCAAAATTTCAGCTTGCTTTTGTGCTTCTGCTAAGGCTTCCCGCGCCCCTTGTACTACATCGGCTCTAGCTCTATCCACAAAGCTAGGATTGTTTAATCTGGTACTCAAGGACTGAACTTCTGCTTCAGCTTTACTCAAGCTTTTCTCTAGCTTGGCACGCACAGCTTCAATATCTACTACACCGCTTAGAGGAATTAGCACTTGTATTGTACCAATTACACCTGCGATCGCATTTTCTGGTTCTTGTGGTTGTTCTAATTCTCTCTGCGGGAAAAATCGGCTCCATAACCTAAGTCTCGCTTGAGCAGTTAGTAAATTTTGGCTAACAAACCAAGCTGTGTAACTAAAACCAACTAGTTCAAAGAAAGTTCCGACGATGGGAATGTCATCAATGGCATTTCCCGCAGCTAAACCCACTCTAGCAAAGACAATGGCTACAATAATTAAGCCAATTGTCTTCAAACCCCTTTGAGGTTTTTTAACTGCAACAGTTTGCTTTTCTTGCTTGTCAGTAATGGTTAAAGTCTCAACCTTCGCCAAATCTTTAATGTAATCTTGTCCACCAGTGAGAATTTCCCGCTCCTTCTGGCTTTCAGTTTGCAAATTCGCCGTTATTTTTACCCCTGGTTTAATATCCGCTTCAGCCCGCAAATTCCGAATTGTGCGGATAGTACCAATCAGTAATTCAAACTGTTCTTGTATAGCTTCATTAATCAAATTTGCATCTACCTGGGGATAGATTTGTAACGGTAAAGTTTGCGGGGAATCTGCTGATTGTTGTGTGAGAGTTTGCCAAATTTCTTCGGTAATATGAGGCATGAAGGGATGAAGCAGTTTCATAATCCCTTCCAGTATATAGCCGAGGGTTTGCTGTGCTACCCGCCGCGATACTGGATCGGCATCTGCTTGCAATCTGGATTTCACTAGTTCAATATACTGATCGCAGAAATCACCCCAGATGAATTCGTAGAGTCCTTTTGCTGCTTCCCCTAAACCGTAATTATCGATGTAATTGGTGGTTTGTTTGATAACTTGATGATACCGCGAGATAATCCAGCGATCGCTCAATTCGGTAGCGACTGGATTCCCCAATTGTTGCGGCGTTTGTCCATCCAAATTCATCATCACAAATCGGGCAGCATTCCACAACTTATTTGCAAAATTGCGGGATGCCTCCACCGATGCCGATTCATCCTTTTTGCGATCGTATTCTAACCGGATATCTTGACCCGCACCAGCCACTTCTCTAATTAGGGTATACCGCAAAGCATCAGTACCATATTTGTCAATTAATAACAACGGGTCAATACCATTACCTTTGGTCTTTGACATCTTCTGACCTTTTTCATCCAGCACCAAGCCGTGGATGTAAACTGTTTGGAAAGGCATTTGTTGCGTAAAATGCCCAGCCATCATAGTCATTCTGGCTACCCAGAAAAAGATGATATCAAAGCCTGTCACCAAAGTAGTAGTCGGGTAGTAAGTCGCTAAATCTTGAGTTTGTTCCGGCCAGCCCAAAGTCGAAAATGGCCAAAGTCCAGAAGAAAACCAAGTATCTAGCACATCTGGGTCTTGTTCTAACTTGACATTTTCGCCAAATTGGGCCTTAGCTTTCTCCCAAGCTTCAGTTTCCGATTTTGCTACCACAAAGGGCGTGTTATCGGTAATTTGTCCATCTGTTTCACTGACAGCGTACCAAGCCGGAATTTGGTGTCCCCACCATAATTGGCGAGAGATACACCAATCATTGAGTTTTACTAGCCAATCACGATAGACCTTTGTCCAGCGTTGGGGGACAAACTCTGGAGAAGTTTGCTGGTCGAGGAATTCGAGAGTCTTGTCAGCTAGGGGGCGAATTTTGACAAACCACTGAGTTGAGAGGAGTGGTTCAATGGGTACTTTACCGCGATCGCTGTAGGGAATGGTATGTTTATAATCTTCTATCTTCACCAAAAAGCCATCTGCTTCTAGGCGAGAAACCACATTTTTTCTAGCAACAAAGCGGTCTTGTCCTTGAAACTCAAGAGCGTTGGCGTTGAGAGTGCCGTCTTTATTCATAATATTAATCAACGGCAGATTGTGACGCTTACCCATGTCAAAATCGTTCGGATCATGGGCGGGAGTTATTTTCACGCAACCCGTGCCGAAAGTGGGGTCAACAAATTCATCGCCAATTATCGGAATTTCTCGTTGTAGAATTGGCAGAGTTAGAGTTTTGCCGATGAGATGTTTGTAGCGATCGTCATTGGGATTAACTGCTACTGCCGTATCACCTAGCATAGTTTCTGGTCGAGTTGTCGCCACTTCCACATAACCAGAACCATCCGTAAGGGGATAGCGCAAGTGCCAGAGATTTCCATTCACCTCTTGATTTTCTACTTCCACATCAGACACAGCCGACTGAGAAGCAGGACACCAGTTAACTAAATATTCACCACGATAAATTAAGCCTTCCTCGTAAAGGCGAGTAAACGCCTCGACAACAGCTTTAGATAAACCCTCATCCAGGGTAAACCTTTCCCGTGACCAGTCCACCGAGACACCCAAGCGTCGTAGCTGATTAAGAATTGTTCCCTCAGACTCCGCCTTCCATTGCCAAGCGCGTTCTAGGAACTTCTCGCGCCCCAATTCGTAGCGAGTCTTACCCTCTGTTTTGAGTTGCTTTTCCAGCATACTATGCACAGCAATGCTGGCGTGGTCAGTTCCCGGTAGCCACAGGGTATTGCGTCCCTGCATCCGGTGGTAGCGCACGAGGGTATCAATCAACGCACTTTCAAAAGCGTGACCCATGTGTAAGCTGCCAGTAACATTCGGTGGTGGAATGACGATGCAGTAGGGTTCGCCGCCTTTGTTGGGGTCAGCTTTGTAAACTTGGTTGTCTTCCCAGAATTTTTGCCACTTGGCTTCGGTGGAAAAGGGGTCGTAGAGACTAGGGAGATTGGGGATGGTTGCGGTCATGCGGGAAAACTAAGGAAGGACTCTAATAAATTTTGCCACAGGGTTGGGGAGGGATTGATGGAAACGAACCGCAGAGGCGCAGAGAACACAGAGGGAAGAGAGGTGGGAGAGGAAATGAATCGGTTGACGGGCGAGGTGATTGGGGCGGCGATTGAGGTGCATAGGGTGTTGGGGCCAGGGTTTTTAGAGGAGGTGTATAAGGAGGCGCTAATTATAGAATTTTTCAGGTGTGGGATACCTCATGTGGTTGAGAAGGGGGTAATAGTAAATTACAAAGGACATGAAGTAGGCAAGGGGAGATTAGATTTTCTGGTTGCCAATTGTTTAATTGTGTAATTAAAAGCTGTTCAAAATTTAGCCCCAATCCACGAAGCTCAAGTCCTCTCCTACCTTAAAATGACTAATTACCCCTTAGCCCTTCTCATCAACTTTAACGTCCCCCTCCTCAAAGACGGCATCAAACGCATCATCCTCTCTTAATCTCTCTGCGCCCTCTGCGCCTCTGCGGTTCGTCCCCCAAACCCATGAAACACCAAACAACCTCCCCTTGGACATTCATCCCCACCCTATATTTCACTTCCGGCATACCTTACATCATCATCAACACAGTTTCCGTAATCTTTTACAAAAAACTGGGAATAGATAACGCTCAAATTGCCTTATGGACAAGCTTTCTCTATCTACCTTGGGTCATCAAAATGTTTTGGGGACCAATTGTAGATATTTACTCTACCAAACGTAAATGGATAATTTACACCCAATTTGCCATGTTCTGCTGCTTGGGTTTGATAGCTATCTCTTTACAACTGCCAAATTTCTTTTTCATCTCCCTTGCAACATTAACAATAGGAGCATTTATTTCTGCAACTTATGACATTGCCACAGATGGCTTCTATCTACTGGCTTTATCTCCAGAACAACAAGCCTTCTTTGTTGGCATTCGCTCACTGTTTTATAGAATGGCTGTCATTTTTGGCTCTGGAATATTAGTAGTCTTAGCAGGTCAGCTTGAAGTATCTCTCAATAACATTCCTTTAAGCTGGACTATAGCTATTGGCTTCTCAGCTTTAATTTTAGCAATCCTATTTATTTTCCATCGCCTAATTTTACCCTTACCTGAATCAGATAATCAACGACAAATCCAAACTGGAGAAAATATACCTTTTTGGTCAATAATTAGCTCATATTTTACTCAGGATAAAATTATAAACATTTTAGCATTTATCTTGCTTTACAGACTTGGCGAAGCAATGCTTGTCAAGATAGCCTCTTTATTTTTATTGGACAAACCAGAAGTAGGTGGTTTAGGGCTATCAACATCAAATGTTGGATTAGTCTACGGTACATTTGGGGTAATATCCCTAATCTTTGGAGGAATTTTAGGAGGCTTACTAATTTCTAAATATGGATTAAAAAAATGTCTATTCACTATGGCTTTAGCATTGAATTTACCTGATATATTTTATGTGTATATGGCTTACACGAAGCCTTCATTAACATTAGTGTATCCCTTGGTTTCCTTGGAGCAATTTGGATATGGTTTTGGATTTACAGCTTTTAGTGTTTATTTAATTTATATCTGCCAAAGTGAATATAAAACTTCTCATTTTGCTATCTCTACTGGCATTATGGCTTTAGGAATGATGTTACCCGGCTTAGTCAGTGGTTATTTACAAAAAGCACTTGGCTATCCATTATTTTTTATCTTGGTTTGTTTGCTCACAATTCCTGGGATGATTGCTCTATTTTTTATTCCTTTAAAAGAAGAACCGAAGCGTCAAAATAATTAACATTATTGTAATCCATGAGTTATGTTTTAGGAATAGATGGCGGCGGTAGCAAAACTGTTTGTGTCTTAATAGATGATTCGTGTCAAGTGCTAGGTCGTGGTGAAACAGGCCCATCTAATTATCAGAGTATAGGTATCGAAGGCACTTTACAATCTATTAAATCAGCAATTCACAATGCGGTTGAAGCAGCAATAATTACAAATACTGTGAATATTGACGCGATATGTTTGGGTTTAGCAGGTGTAGGTCGTGCAGCAGATATTGAACTAGTAAAAGGTTTAGTTAAAGAGTTACAGAATAACAAATTGCCTATTAATTGGGCATTACAGCCAGCAAATATTATAATTTGTAACGATGCTTTAATTGCTTTAGTTGGTGGAATTGGTCAGCCTGTAGGAATTGTGGTTGCAGCAGGTACGGGTTCGATAGTTTTTGGACGAAATCATCAAGGACATACTAAGCGAGTCGGCGGCTGGGGATATATTCTAGGAGATGAAGGTAGCGCCTATAAAATTGTGATCGCAGGTATGAACGCAGCATTAAAATCTTATGATGGACGGGAAATATCAACGAGTTTGCTAGAGGATTTCAAACAGCATCTTGATTTGGACAGTATAGAAGATTTAATAGAAGTAGTCTATCGGCGAGAATGGGGAGTTAAACAGATCGCGGCTTTAGCACCAATTGTAGATTTTGCAGCAGCGTCAGGTGATATAGTAGCGAATCTCATAATTGATGATGCTGTAAAAGAGTTAGTAAAAGCTACATCTACAGTAATTGATGCAATTTTTACTGCCGACTCAGTTTTAAAAGTAGTCACAACAGGAAGTGTGTGGCGCGGTAGATGCAAGATCCATGAAAGATTTGCAGCATCTCTTGTTAAGAAGTTTCCTAATGTAAACGTGATTTTTCCGAGGTATGAGCCTGCTTACGGTGCTGGGTTATTAGCGTTACAAACAACTCAAAATTGACGCGAAGAAAGCAATAATAGGAGTTTTCAGTTTGCAAATATGCGCCCCAAGAAAGTTACTATTTCAGACCAAGCTGCGGTGGTAGCACTAGAATCATAACGATAACCGTCGTCGCGCATAAATGTATGTTCTGCTTCATACAAGAAAACTTGGTGAGGTATGTTAGCATTTTCAATTGCTTTTATTATGGTTTGGCGATCGCTCTCTGGTATATGAGGGTCAAGAGTACCGAACACCATTAGCATCTCGCCTTTGATTTCACTTACCCGCTGGATTGTATCGGCTACCTCCTTACCCAGTTTGCCACTGGGAATCCCAGTGGGGTAACAGCAGACACAAGCCCGAATTTCGCTTTTAAATGCGGTGCGGAATGCTAAATGTCCACCAATACAAAAGCCGAGAGTGCCTATTTTATTTGGAGAAACCGCACTCTCTGTTTTCAGAAATTCAATTACAGCAAAGCAATCGGTATCATAATCAGCTACCGAGGTTCGACGCGCATCGTCATTACCGCGCATCCTTCCCAGATCGTCTGGCTCAATTACTAAACCAACTGGCTCAATTCGGTGAAAAATTTCTGGGGCTGCTACTACATAGCCGTATCCTGCTAAGTAGTTAGCTAGACGAATCATTGGATCGCCTAACTGATAAATATCACTGTAGAACACAATACCAGGGTATTTTCCTGCTGCTTTGGGAGCCGCAATATAAACACGCATCAAACTGCCATCTACTCTTAACTCAACGTTGCGCTTAGTGATTTGCACTTTTTTATCTCCGTGTTACGCTTGCTGTTATTAAAGCAGCCTACTGCCGTCAGGCATTCATCCGCATTTACAAAATACCTAAAGGTTTTTCCAGCATCAGGATAGGCTACTAACTGTCAATAAAAAAAAGCAATTGCGTTGCATATTTGCGGGATGATTTTGTTAGTTTTGTGAGACGGGCAACATGAGCGTCCCTTGTATATCGGGGCGCGCTCATGTTGCCCACGCTACAAGAATCATCCCTTGATTCAGTAACGCCAAAGCAATAATAGGAGTTTTCAGTTTGCAAATTACCCCACCCTAACCCTCCCCTTATAAAGGGGAGGGAACTAGATTTCCTGTTTCCCCCCTTTGCAAGGGGGACTAAGGGGGGTAATTCGACTTGTGTGTACACTGTAGCCTTTCAAGAGAGAGGCTTTGAATCTTACTCCCCTTCCCTTGCACTACGGTATACACACAAGTATGACCAGCATAGGTTTCAACTCTTCTAGTTGTTTCGTAGGGTGCGTTATGGAGACGCCGAAATAACAAATGCGCTCGCCAAAATAACAAATGAGTTCGCCAAAATAACAAATGAGTCCGCCGAAATAACAAATGAGTTCGCCAAAATAACAAATGAGTCCGCCGAAATAACAAATTAGTTCGCCGAAATAACAAATGAGTCCGCCGAAATAACAAATTAGTTCGCCGAAATAACAAATTAGTTCGCCGAAATAACAAATGAGTTCGCCGAAATAACAAATGAGTCCGCCGAAATAACAAATTAGTTCGCCGAAATAACAAATGCGTTGGCATAGCCCGCACTTCGACATGGTTCGACTGCGCTCACCAGCCGCTCAGAGGATGTTTTAAAAGTTCTCTGGCCAGTAGCAAAACATTTTAGATCCCCCTAAATCTCCCTTAAAAAGGGAGACTTTGATTCCGGTTCCCCCCTTTTTAAGGGGAGCCAGCGCGGTCTTGGGGTCTCCCCAAGTGGAGCGACTGGCGTGGGTTAGGGGGGATCAATAAGTGCTTAAAATTACAGCAAACCACTTTTAAAACATCCTCTCAGTGACCACCGCAGGCATCGCCATGATTGCAACAATTTAGCTTTGTCACGCCACAGTTTGGTTTTATTGCACCGACTTACTTAAATACTCTACGCTACATTCATGGCAATCCCAAAGCTGCTCAAATGCGACGCTAGGCTATCTTAAACTCACACCGATAATTAATAAAGGGGATAGATGACATTCGCGCTGTGGCGAAGCACCCATCCCCGAATAGCTGCCCAGACGATCAACCTGGAATCTATAGTCCGGTATCTAATCATCCCAGTATCGGCCGATATATATCGATTGTCACTGGGATAGATACTGATTTACGAAATACCTACGAAAAGATAGTTACAAAATTACTTTTGTTCAGCCATCGCCAACAGCGCTGTCCCGTAAGCAGCTTCTGTATACACTGATGCTACAACAGAAACCTGCAAATAACGCGCCCTAATTGCAGTCCAAGTATCATTCGCTGCGCCACCGCCAGCAGTATAAACCCGGCTCAACTTGTCTGCACCGATTTGCTGCAACAATTCATACCCTCGCGCTTCTATACGGGCAATACTTTCTAACAACCCATGCAAAAATTCCACTGGGTTATCTGGGCGTGGTTCCAAACGTGGGGCTAGATTGGGATCGTTAATCGGAAAGCGATCGCCTACCTTCAACAACGGGTAATAATCTAACTCGCTAGCTTTTGATGCATCAATCTCCCGGCTGAGGCTTTCTAACTCAGCGTTGGTGAAAAATTGCTGTAGTACTGCACCTCCAGTATTAGAAGCACCACCATTCAGCCACAAATCCCCCAGGCGATGGCTGTAAATCCCATATCTGGCATCTTCTACACGGGTACGACTTAACAACTTTAGTACCAACGTTGAACCAAGGGAAGTCACGGCTTCACCTGGTAATTTTGCTCCACTGGCAATAAAAGCAGCAATACTATCAGTTGTACCAGCACACACCAGACAATCACGACCCAAACCGAATTTATCCGCAATTTCAGGGCGCAATTCGGCAATTGGAGTCCCAGGAGTTAAAACTTTGGGTAGCTGAATCGGTATTTGCAGCTTTTCTAGCCATTCTGGGTATTTCAACTCTTCCACGTCATAACCCAGCTTTAAAGCATTATGGTAATCGCTAATACCCAGCTGTCCATGCAGAAGAAACGCCAGCCAATCTGCTTGATGCAGGAAATATCTAGCTTTGCTAAAAGAGGGTAATTGCCTCATCCACAAAAGTTTGGCTAGGCTGGAGGTGGCACTCAACACGGTATGATTGGGGGGTGCTATCCTCCTCAAATCCTCTAGCACCAATGATCCCCGCGCATCGTTATACAGCAGTGGTGCATCTGTTGGATTGCCAGCAGCATCGACCAGCAAGACGGTGGAGGAAGTACCATTAATTGCGATCGCTTTAATTCCTCGCCGCAATTGGTCAGGTATTTGTTCCACCAACGCAAACAAAGCCTCTTGCCAAATTTTTGGCGTAACGGCGGCTGGTGAGTCTTGAAAAGGATATCGCACCTCAGCTTGAATACAAGAAGCTTCCTCGTCAATCGCAACACCGCGTGCGCCAGATGTGCCGAAGTCGATACCCAGATATAAATTCATATTTTTATAAATTTTTCTAACGGAGAATAACTAAGGACTACTGACTAATAACTGCTTTTGTTGCATCTTGTAACAAGATATTCCACAATCTTGGCAAAACAAGGAAAAGTAGTAAACGAACTGTTCAAAATCTATTCAGGTTAGGAGGTTTTCAGCCATGCCTATCTTAGATACTCTGTACATCGCTCAGATATCTTCCATCTCAGATACTCAAGTCTACATCGCTCTAGTTGTGGCGCTGATCCCAGGAGTTCTAGCTTGGCGATTAGCCACAGAACTTTACAAATAAGCTTACGATGTGACACAGTTAAAAAGCTAATAATCCTGGCAGTACGGGGTGCAATTTCCAGAAGCTTGTGGTTTTATGCCATAAGTAGCTCGAAACCTTGCACTTACGTAAGCCAGGTTATTTTTTAACTGGTGCAACACTTGTAGCTATTTCAAAAAAATGAAGTAATATGACAGCTAAATCAAGCATTCAGGAATGCTGAGTGCTAATTCAGTTCTGAGTATCGAGTGCTGAGTGCTGAGTGAGATTTCCAACTCAGCACGGGCTAAACCCCCGCTACCGCTAACAAAACTCATAACTCAGCACTCTTGATAGTGCTTCCCTTCACTAAGCGAGGTTATCTTTTAGCATCATGAACGCGATTCAACCCTCCAGACCACCGTCACAACCTATACAAAAACGCCGGGTCACTCCTCGACCAAAGCGGCATCTTCGTCAACGTTCTTACCAGGTGATGGCACTGGAAAGCACAGCCAAAATAGCAGTTAATCTTGTGATTACAGCTGTTGCAGCATCTGCCTTAACACAACTCTTGCCTTATCATTGGTTACAGCAAGAAAAGTTGCGAGAAATGAGTACTGAAGTCAAGCTGATGGAAGGACATGTCAATGGTTTGCAGGCAGAATTTAGCCGTAACTTCGATCCGCAACAAGCTAAAAGTATTAGGCAACAACAAGGATACCGATTCGATCCCAGCCAGCGTCAGATTGTGTTGATGAATCAAGATCGCCGACAAGATGAACAAATAGACTCATCACCCTAAGATAAATGGCGAATTTGGGATTATTTAGGTTTATTGTGATTTATGCTACCTAGAAACCGGGTGTTAATTTATATTATTGCTAATAAGTAATGGTTAATAGCTAATTTTTGAATAGCTATGTAGTTCTCATCTATTAGTCATTAGCGATACAGCGTCACTAAACTCTAGTTCAAAATTAATCAATTATTTTGAATTTTGAATCCCCTAGAAGAACTAATCTACCAACTAGGACGCTGATTCAGATAGCAGCTCGTTTAGCCAGTTTTCGAGTTGTAAACGCAAGCGACAACTAGTAATATCCTTATTGTTGTCAAGAGAGGATAGTTTAGTAAGGGCGCGACGATAATCAGCGATCGCACAATTCCAGTCACCCCAAAGATGGTAAGTCCTGCCGCGTTCCGCCCAGATATGACCTTCTAGTTGACCAAAAAGCAGTGCTAGCTCAAAATTCTCAATTGCCACCTCGTATTCCCCCAAATCACGCCAGGTAATGCCTCGGTTAATCCACGCCCGAACATGGTGAGGTTTCAAATCAATCGCTCGATCGTAGTCGGCAAGTGCTACTGCCAATTCTCCACAAGCTGCATAGTAATTTGCGCGGTTATTATAAGCACTAGCCAAATAAGGATTAAGTTTAAGGGCAGTATTATAATCAAAAAGCGCTTTTTGCCTTTCACCACTTTGAAAATATATTAGCCCCCGGTTGTTGTAATCAACGGCATTGTGGGGGTGGCGACAGATTAGTTGGCTTAAAAGTGCGATCGCTTCAGTATAATCTCCTTGTTGAGCCAACTTTAAAGCAAAAGAGCGTAAGTAGCTATCCCCAAAATTAGATTTGCTGCGATCGCTTTTCCTTCGATCTGGAACTTTATTTGTAGTATTTAGAACATACTTGTATTGTTTACTTTGCTGGTCATCGTCAGCTAAAAATGAGTGAATATTCATCTTTTCCTACATTAAATCCATGCTTTGTGAAATAAAATTCTAGTTTTTTCCCTCTGGTGGTTTTACCATTGGGTCTACTTTTAAAGTATTTCTGGTTACTGGAAAGCCATCTCAAGACTGAATTTAAACTACTCACACCAGTAGAAATCTATGCCTTAAATAAACAATTGCTCCTCAAACCTAATCATGGATACTCGATCCCGAAGATGAATTCCAGAAATAGCAGATGTCAATCTCAAAGACTAGTCAAGTAGTGAGAGCGACAAATTGGTAGAATGCCAACAAGCCGTTATTAAAGAGGGGATGAGGAAGCAGGGGAATCAAGGGGAGAATAATTAATGCCCAATGCCCAATGCCCTTCAGGAGTGCTGAGTGCTGAGTGCTGAGTGCTGAGTGGGGAATCTCACTTCTTTACTCAGCACGGGCTAAACGCCCCGCTTCCGCTAACGGAACTCGAAACTCGGAACTGTTTTACCCAATGCCCAATGCTCATTCCCCATTCCCTAAATTCAATTTTTAAGTTTTGAGAAATTTCCCGATGACAACTGCAATTTCCTATCCCAATGCTCCTGATTTAGCAACCGATGATTACATTGTTATTGGCTTGGCAACCTGCTTCGTCAAAGAAGATGGAGAAGTTTATCAAATCGAAGTTATCGAGCCGATTCCCTCTGCGGCTTTAGAAGCGCTTTTAAAGGGCATTCCTACCTCTTATAAGTTGGCTCATGCCACAACTTTAGGATCTGTGTTGGATGGCGATTCACAACTGCTGCCAGATGGCTTCCCAGAGTCGGCTCAGTTTGGAGAGGAATTTGTGCCACGGGCATTTGCAGCAGCTCGTACCTACAAGCGTCGTGAATCTGCAAAATCTTTAATTCCCTTGGGTACAAACTACACTGAATTTAAATATTCAATTGAGCGCAAGCGAGTGTTAAACGCCGCTAGAGTTGTAACCAAAGAAGATAACGTTAAACAGCATTCTCACACTCACAAAGTTCTTTAAGTAATTATGCTAAAACTTTACGGCGGCGCTCGTAGCCGAGCTTCAATTGTTCACTGGTATTTAGAAGAATTAGAAATTCCCTACGAATTCGTCAAGCTTGATATGCAGGCGGGTGAACATCTTAAGCCTGAACATTTGGCAATTAACCCATTTGGTAAAGTTCCAGCAATTGTTGATGGAAATTTTCAGCTTTGGGAATCTGGGGCAATTTTGCTGTATCTTGCCGATAAGTACAGTAAAATTCCACTTTCACTAGAGGAACGTTCTGTATTTTCTCAATGGGTGTTGTTTGCTAATGCTACCCTTGGTCCAGGGATTTTTGGAGAGGAGAATAGGGAACGGGAAATGCCCCGCTTGTTGACTCCGTTAAATGAAATTTTCAGTAAGCAACCTTTTTTGCTTGGTAATGAATTCACTGTTGCTGATGTGGCAGTGGGGGCTATTCTGAATTACATTCCCGTCCTGCTGAAGCTTGACCTCAGTTCCTACCCAGAGGTGTTGAACTATATGAAGCACTTATCTGAGCGTCCAGCATTTCAAAAAAGTATTAGCGGACGAGCTTAGACGATGTTTGAGAAGTATCAAATATTGCTTGATTCCCCCTAACCCCCTTTAAAAAAGCAGGGTGGTTTCATACGAAAAAAGAAAAATACATAAGTCTTGATTTCTCGTGAAAGTGGCATGGCTTTTTCCCTCACTTCCATTCCTCTCCCCCACGGGGGGAGAGGCTTTGAAACCCAGTTTTAATTTTTCTTTGCTTGTATGAAACCACCCTGCTAACCCCCTTTAAAAAAGGGGGAATAAGAGCCTCAAAGTCCCCCTTTTTAAGGGGAATTTAGGGGGATCTCTAAGCGTTCGATGTATATAAAAAATTTTCAGACATCCTCTTAGAATAATTCGTAATTCGTAATTGAATTATTAACTACGAATTACGAATTTTTTAACGATAATTTGTAAATTGCAAAGCAACTGGGTAGTCTTCTTGTTTCAATCGCTGCATGACAACTTGTAAGTCATCTTTAGATTTAGCAGAAACCCGCACAGCATCCCCTTGAATTGAGGCTTGTACCTTTTTGAATTCGTCGCGAATCAATTTAGAAATTTGTTTGGCAATTTCCTGACTGATGCCTTTTTTCAGTTTGATTTCTTGACGCACGCGATTACCACTGGCTGATTCAGCCTTGCCAAAATCAAAGATTTTCTGAGAGAGGTTACGCTTGGCGGCTTTTTCTCGCAGAATGGTGTGTACAGAATCTAAGGTAAACTCGCTGTCAGTACTAACGTTAATGCTTTCTTCAACTAACTCGACAGTAGTTTCAGTGTCTTTGAGGTCATAACGACCTTTGATGTCTCGTATAACTTGATCGACAGCGTTAACCAACTCTTGTCGATCAAAGTCGCTCACAATGTCAAAGGAAAAAGTAGAAGCCATAAAATATTTTGGATTTTAGATTTTGGACTTCGACTTCGCTCAGTCGAACAATTTTGGATTGGGAAAACTCTTCCCCAGCCCCCAGTCTCCATACCCCAATTAACTAGTCGCTTGGATGATGCTCAAGAAAAAGAGAGTGGCAGAGCCAAGGATGCCAATCGCAAACATCAGCGAGCCTCTTTCAGAGGAGCTACGCTAACGCAAAAGGGGTATATTCAAAATATAAAAAATCGAGTATAGGAAACGGGCCACCACAAAGGCGATCGCAGCCACTTGTGCCTTAGTTGAATTTACACCAGTTACATAAGCCATCAATGCGGCTGCCGCAAACACCATAAACGCTTCAAAGGTATTCTGATGTGCCCAAGTAGCTCGTTGGGCATAAGGTGGCAATTTATCAAACAGAGCGCGAGGAGTAGAAAACATTTCAGAACCAATACGCGCACGGGCATAAGCTACTACCAAAAATGGCACATAAATTAGAACGGCAGCAGCAGCGATCGAGTACAAAAAAATTATCATTACTTATTAGTTATTGTTTATTAGTCATCAGTCATCGGTCATTAGTCAAATACAAAGGACAAATGACGAAAGACAAATGACAAATGACTAATCAAAGTAGAAAAGCGTCACCACTTTTCTTTGTTCTTCTGCATCCTGACAGGTTTGTAACAGGGTACGACTGTCGTGAAACGCAAAGCAGATTAGTTGCTGGCAACGAGAGACAATCTCCTTGTTGCACAAGTAACTAGCTTCTGCAAGAGACAGATTATCATTACTGGGATTTTCGACTAGATGCATTACCTGTTCTAGTTGCTGGCGCGATTCCAAAGGCTGGCGTTCCAGGCTTTGGGGTAGAATCACCGTCAACAAATTTGCATCAGCCCGCGTTGCTCCCTTGATAGCAGCTGAATTTGTACCTGTAGCACCAGAAGTGATGATTCGATTACCCGATAAAACTAGGGCATAAGTCATCATTTCAATAAGATTCTGATGCGTAATCGGGACGTGACGAGAACCCAGCAAGGCAATTCTTTTAGAACCCGTTTGCTGGATTGTCGCTAGTTCTTGCGCTAATGTATCTAGGTTAATAAGGTCTGTTGATTGGCTCAAAGATGGAGAAAATCAGATTAAACGACCCAGATATTTTACCAAACAGCGTGTAGATGCGAGGAAAACTTGAGTTAGACATTACTACTAATTTTCAATTGTTTGGTTCAGTAACTCCATTACTTGGTAACACCAAGCTAGCCAATGCGTTTCATAACTAATGCCATTTATAAGAGTTAAATATTGAAATTTGCCTGTTTCTGGCAGTTCTTGCGGATTTTTAAAGTAACGCTGTTCTAAGTCTTTATACGTAGACAATTTTTTTTGATGGGCGTTTTGGTGATTTTCTAGCTCTGCCAAGATAATTTGCTTAGGAACAATATGACCAGCAAAAATTTTTACCAGTAAATCATCGTGGGTTCACAAGATTGAGCAATCCACTTTTTGAGGTGCTGTTCTCCCAAGTCTGTAACACTCTAGAGCCTTTTATCTGGCCGTCCTGATTGAAGAATCGACTCGGAACTGATCCATCCTCGATCTTCTAGCTTCGACAACTCCCGATAAATCTGCTGGTGACTTGCTGACCAGAAAAAGCCTACAGAGCCATCGAATCTTTTTGCTAAATCATACCCACTACAGGGTGCGTCAACCAGAGCCGCTAATATTGCCTGCGCTAATGCCATAATTTTTAATTCACTACTTGACTTATGCAATTAGTTGCATAACAACTTAAGAACAAGGAGTAGTATATGCCTCAAGTAATACCGGGACGATTTACAGCCGAGATTGATCAACCCTTTGTTGTGTTTCTGATTGGGATGCGAATTAATAAATTATTCGCTTTTTCCAAATGGATTCCCACAGCTAGAGCAATGTCGCCCATGTTACGAAGCCTTAATCAGAATCCCGAAAAAGGATTTTTAGGAGGAGAAAGATTTATCTACCCGCGAGGGGTAGGACTGATTCAGTATTGGCGATCGTTCGAGGATTTGGAGCGTTTTGCCAGAAATCCAGCCGATGCACATCTAAAAGCTTGGCAAAGGTTTAATCAAGGTATTGGTGCTGATGGTAGTGTTGGCATTTGGCACGAAACTTATTTAATAGAACCGGGAAGATATGAGGCAATTTACGGGAATATGCCTGTCTTTGGATTAGCTGCTGCAACTAAGCACGTGCCAGCTATGGGGCGGAAGGAAACAGCACGCCGTCGCTTAGGAGGTGACGGCGAGCCAGCTGTACCATGACCAGCTATACAGCCTCCTAACTGATAACTGAGCATTGATGCTCTTAATAGTTTGAGTTGATGAATCTAAGACAATGCCCCTGCGGGAGTTAAATCTAGTTTGGATAACAAGCGGTCAATGTCAAAATGCTGGGACATCAACTGGCGAATATACTGAACCTTAATCGGCTCGTGGACACGGACTTGACCAAAAGTGCGGTCAACAATTCCTACAGTGGTGAGGGTATCTAAGTCAACAGACAAAATGGGTATTTCTAGTTCTTCAGCGCGACTGAGAATGAACGGTGGGGGTGGTAGTTGCCCAGTGAGAATTAAACATTGGGTAGAAGTTTCCAAAGCCGCTTGCTGAATTTCCACCCGATCGCCTCCTGTCACCACTGCCATATTCCGGCGTTTGCGGAAATATTTCACAGCGGAGTTGACATTCATCGCTCCAATTGCCAGACTTTCTACCAACAAATCCATGCGATCGTTGCGGCAGAGAACATCAGCCTTTAACTGCTTGACTAGTTCGCCAACACTCACACTGCGGAGCAAATCGCTATTCGGCAGCATTGCTAGCACCGGAATCCCCTGCTGTTCCAAAAATGGGCGCAAGAGAGTGTCAACTGCTTCTAGTTGGGTGACAGGAATATCATTAATCGCAGCTCCAATCAAGCGATCGCCCAGACGCTGTTTTGCAGCCAATAGCGCCTCAACCGAAAGCAAGGATTTATAGCGGCTTACTAACAGCACACCAGCATCCAATACTTCAGCCATTTGCAGCAAAGACAAGTCAAACAAATTGCCTTCGGACAAATTACCAGGCCCCTCCAGCAACACTAAATCTCCTTGAGACTTATGTAAATATTGCTGTATTAGGGACTGCTGATAATCGGTTTTGTCTTCCCCCCGCAAGCGCTTTTGCACATTTGGTTCATCCAAAGCCAGCATTGTAGGTGCAACGCGGTTTTCCGGCAAATTGAGGCTAAGAGCGATGAACTGGACATCTTCCTCAATTACGGTTCCACTAGACGAATTGAAAGACGTACCGAGTGGTTTACCGTAGCTAATATCCAGACCTTTTTGCTGTAGCTGATGAGACAAACCCAGAACAGTTGCAGATTTACCGCTGTAATTCTCGGTCGATCCAATCAGCAAATATTTAGGGAATTTTGGCACACATGCACTCCTAATTTCAAAAGTCAGAAGAACCCAGCTAGGTGTTTCCTAATTCTAGTTCCTTCTGGCAAAAGCCTCTCGCTCTCACAAATTAAGCTTTCCCAGAATTACCTTCTGATTGAACAAGCAGGGGCAGGAGAAAGCTTTTCTTTCCTTGTGTCGGCTTTGCTAACTTGTACGCCTACTCTTGAAGATTTGTGATTACTAACAAATATTATTGCTATAGCGCTTCTAGATATCTTGCAGCATTCTCGATTAGCACCATAACCCGCCCAGAAACACTGCTATCTGTGTTGTCCGTATTTTTAGCACAAAATTGCGTTTATCAGATATCAATTTCAAGGAAATATAAACTTGTCAATAGTAATACTGAGTAGTTTTTTAATTTATGACTAATCTTGTTGACTTACATTATTATCTTATGGCAGTATAAACACAACATAAGTATTTCATCTGAAAAATTTATAAACTTTATAGATTATAAAGAAAATTTAGTGAGCTTTGAGAATTGCATTATTTGCAAAGCTGAAATCTGCTTAATGTAATTCATTACGATGAGGTACTGGAGTAGAGAGATTTAAAAAATTCTATATTGTTCGTTTGCCTCAAGAAGCTTGAATCTTTTTATTTGAGATTGCAATATATTTTTGATGCATATATTTTCAAGTCATTAAAGTTAATAGCTTTTTTTGCAAATAAATATTAAAAAGTAGGTAAAAGTTGAAATGAATATTATAGAAATTAATGATATAAAAAATCAATTTGTAATTAATCTTTGTCAAGAACTTCAATATAGTTTAGTTCAAGGTTGGCAAAATTTTAATACAAGTGAAAACGTCAAGATATTTAGCGATTTTTTTGAATTTATTTTCAGAGCTGGATTTGACGAAAGCCAGTATAGGAGAGTAATACCTAACCCTGCCTATGACAATGCTGCTAGATTGATTGGCAAGCCTTTTTTGGAAGCTGCCAGGAAATCTGAAATTCATTTCGATGAAATTTTTCCTGGAAGCTTTTCGGAATCACAAGAAGCAGAAAAGGAAGGTTTTGAAGTTCGCATATTTAAGCTAAAAGCTTTTTACCAAAATAAACCTTTATGCCTATTCTTACTCAAGTTTCCTCATTATCATGAAAAATTTGGCTTTCCACTCTCACCAGAATTAGAAATTTTAGAGTTGTATTGATTGCAGGGCAGACCTAGCGTCAAGGGAGATAATCAAGGGATAGGGGAATGATTTAGCTTGTCTCCCCCTCCTCTTGTCCTATAATTTTGAATCTGAGCCAACTAAAAAGCTCCGATCGCAGATGAAAAGCCTTCATAAATTTTCTCAAAAACCCAACACCTGCATTGATTTTTCAAGTACTTCTTTGGGGCGAAATGGTTTAGTTAGATATAAGTCTGCACCAACTTCAATTCCTTTTTGTTTATCAAATTCTTGTCCTTTAGCTGTCAAGATGACAATGTAGATGTCAGCCATTTGCAGGTCGTTTTTTACAATATGGCAGACTTGTAGACCATTCATTTTCGGCATCATCACATCAAGAAAAACCAGGTTTGGTTTTTCAGTTTTGATGGTTTCGAGAGCTTCTTCTCCATTTCTAGCAGTTAGAAGTTCAACACCCTCATCTTCTAATGCTTCTAAGGCTTGTTCCATCAAAATCAAGATATTAGGTTCATCGTCAACAATTAGAATTTTCTGGGTCATGGGGATTGGGGATTGGGAATTGGGGATTGGGGATTGGGCACTTGTACTGAGCGACTTGCCCTGAGCGTAGTCGTTGGCGCAGCCTCTCGTAGAGAAGGGAGCCGAAGTATTGGGCATTGGGCATTGGAAATTAAAGATTGAGGATTAGAATAATTCCTTCCCAGTCCTCAGTCTCCAATCCATACTCCTTAGCAATTACTGTTCAGACAGCATAATAAAAAATACATTTTCCAACTCCTTCTCAAAGCGTAGGGTTTTCACCAAATCGGCTTCTTGAGAGAAGATAGAATCAATGATAATCATGTCAGGTTTGGCTGACAGGGCTTTATAAATGCATTCTTGCGGATCGGAAGCTTCAATCACGCTGTATCCCTGAGTTTGCAGTACATCTGATAGGGTTTTTAAGGCTGATGCATTTTTATCTACAACCAATACCTTTTTACTAGAAATGCCTTGGTAAAGCAGTGAGCCAATTTCGTTGAGGAGTTTTTCTGTGTCAATGGGCTTGGTAAGATAGCGATCGATGCCAATATGGTAGCCCCGTTCTTTGTTTTCAATAATTGACAGAATAATAATCGGAATGTCTGCGGTTTGAGGATCGTTTTTGAGAACGGCTGCCACATCGAAGCCGTTGATTTGGGGCATCATCACGTCCAAGAGAATCAGATCGGGGCGGGCTGTTTTGATTTGATGAATTGCATCCATGCCGTCCTTTGCTTCGCGAACGTTGTAGCCTTCGTTTTCCAGTTGTTGACGGAGTAGTTCCCGAATGTTAGCGTCATCATCTACAACCAAAATGGTTTTACGGTTTTGGTTCAGTACAGCGTTTTTGGTGATGACGTGTTCTTTGAGTTGTTTGACTAGCGTATCCAAATTCAGATTAGCAGTAGTTTTTTGCTCGCAGGCGTAGGTGGGAATGATGAACGAGAATATGCTGCCTTTACCTGGTTCACTCTCAACCCAGATTCTACCGCCGTGATGATCGACGATTTGTTTACAGATGGGCAATCCTAATCCTGTGCCTTTGGGTTTGTCGGTGAGGGTGTCGCCAACTTGGCGGAATTTCTCGAATACTTTCGGCTGGTCTTCAGGCGCAATCCCAATGCCTGTATCAATGACGCTGATGCAAACACCGTCGTTTTCTTGTTTGACGGAGCAGGTGACACAACCAGATTCGGTAAACTTAACGGCATTGGAAATCAGGTTGATTAAAACTTGCAGCAAACGATTGCGATCGCCTACTATCTGAGGCAGTCCAGGTTCAATCTCGCACACCAACTGCAAGCCATTGGTTTCAAATAACCCGGCGGTAGAATTGGTTGCCCAATCCAGTAATTCGCTGGGATCAATAGGTTGCATCTGCCATTCCACCTTACCTGCTTCCATCTTGGCGATGTCCAAGACATCGTTAATCAAAGACGTGAGCCGTTCTGCTTCCGACACAATAATGTTGAGATTGTCAGCCACCCGCTTAATCGTTTTCTGAAGCTTGCGATCTTCGGTAGAAAGCATTGGGAACACATCGGTTTCCAGCTTTTCTTGAATGATCGACGCAAAACCGAGAACAGAAGTTAGTGGCGTCCGCAGTTCGTGGGAAACTGTTGAGATGAAGTCGGTCTTCATCTGGTCGATTTCCTTTTCTGCCGTCACATCCCGAATCAGCAGTGCTGAACCGAAGCAGGCAGCGGGTTCTGAATCTGCCATCTTTTTGAAAATGGCGGTTGCTACTGCCTGACCAATGCGTTCCTTTGTCAGTACAACTTCAGCAGAGAACACTTCTCTGGGATGGGATTGAGTTTGTGCAACTAGGTTTGTTAAACCAGATATCGGCAATTCTCGGTAGTGACCGTTGAGGGCGGTAGCTGTCAATTCATACATGGCTAAAAAGGCAGGATTGAAATGGGTGATTTGTCCTGCGGTGTCTGCCACTAACAAACCATCTGCTAAGTTATCTAAAATGGCATTTAATCCCTGCGCCTCTGCTAGGGTATTTTGCAGCGCAGCCGTCCGCTCTTCAACTCTGGCTTCCAGTTCTTGATTCAGTTGCCGCAGAGCGATTTCTGCTTGTTTGCGGGCAGTGATATCAGTATTAATTTCCAGCACCGCGCAGGGCTGACCATCGATGTCCCGTTGCAAAGTCCATCGGCTCTGGACGGTAATCAATCTGCCTTCATGGGTGAGATGTTCCACTTCTCCTTCCCAATTTCCTTGCTCTAATAACTCTGCGATGATTTCTTCTTTTGGTTTGAGAAAAGTTTTTTTGAGAAAAGACTGAATGCATCGGTCTTTCACTTCCTCACGCGTCCAACCGTAGAGCCTTTCTGCACCCTGATTCCAGTGAGAAATTTTATCGCTCATGTCGCGGACGATGATGGCATCGCTGGAATGATTTAACATATCCAATAAACGTTGATTTTCAGCTTCTGCCTGCTTGCGATCGTGAATATCAGTACAGGTGCCAATCCATTCCCGAATGCTGCCGTCTTCTTCCAGGACGGGGGCACCACAGACAGAGAAGTAGCGGTATGTGCCATCCTTGCCACGCAGCCGATATTCGGTTTGGTGGATACCTCGGTTCGCCACAGCAGTATTCCAAGCTTCTGTGGAGTGGGCACGGTCATCGGGGTGAACTGGATCAATCCAGCCCCAACCCTCAACTTCAGCTTCGCTCTGCCCCGTATAGTCCATCCAGGTGAGCATTTCATTGCTTATTGCCAGTCCTTTTGGGGTAGCTCCCCAGACGATCTGTGAAGTAGCAGTTACTAACGAGCGATATCGTTCTTTAAGACGCTGATTTTCGGCTTCTGCCAGCTTGCGATCGTGAATATCAGTGCAGGTACCAATCCATTCTCGGACGCTGCCGTCTTCTTCTAGGACGGGCGCACCCCAGACCCAAAAGTAGCGATAGTTGCCATCCTTGCCACGAATTCGGTATTCAATTTGATACATACTCAGGTTTGCCACAGCAGCACTCCAGACTTCTCCGGTGTAGACGCGATCTTCGGGATGAACGGCATCAATCCAGCCCCCATTCTCAGCTTCAGCTAGACTTTGACCGGTATAAGCTATCCAGCTTGCCAGTTCAAAGCAAATTCCTTCTGGCGTGCTTACCCAGACAATTTGTGCAGTAGCAGTTACCAGAGAGCGATATTGAGCTTCACTCTGTTTTAGGATTTGTTCAGTATATTGGCGTTCCTGCTGGGCGCGGCGAAGGTCGCTGATGTCTTCCACACTAGACCAGATCAGCCGCTCCCCATCTTTCTCAATTATCAGTCCAGATAACCTGACTGGAACCAAGTACCCGTCTTTGTGGATGTATTCCTTCTCATAAGGCCCATAGCGACCAGTTTGTTCCAAGTCTTCTAGGCTAGATTGCTCCGTGGCAGCATATTTTTCTGGGGTAATCTGCCAGTAGGTGAGATTCAAGGTTTCTGGAACAGTGCGCCCTAAAATATCAGCATAGGCAGGGTTAATATGAATTAGTGTCCCATCTGTTCGGCATAGTGCCAGCCCAACGGGGCATTGCTCAAATAGCTGACTGTTGTATTCATCAAGTTGGTTAAACATGATTGAGGTTTCTTTAGTGGCGTATTTGGGTAGGGTTAGAACAACAGAACCAAGACAACAAAGTGGCGTAAAGCCTTAACGAAATTGGATGGCGTTGGAACATCTGGTAAATTTGATCGGGTGATGCACCTTCTACATCTGGATTGTGCTGTGAAAGTCGCTGGATCAGTTGAGTATGGCGGATCAGCAAATCCGTCGGTTTGAGCATTGGAACTGTTGATGGAATGAAGCCGTCGGTATCGGGAGTAGGAGATAATTCTGTTGTGGGAATTGGCAAGGCAGAGGCGCAATTCTGTTCTTCAGTAGCGTCCACCAATGCACAATTTAACGGAATCTGAATCCAGAATTCTGTTCCTTCACCCGGTTGAGAACGACACTTGAGTATTCCCCCATGTCTGTCTACAACAATTTGGTAGCTGATTGCCATGCCTAATCCCGTTCCCTTGCCAACATCTTTCGTGGTGAAGAAAGGATCGTAAATGCGGCGAATTACTTCCTCCTTCATGCCTGGGCCGTTGTCGGCAATGCGAATTACAACCCACTGTTGGTCAAGGGTTTTAGTACGAATAGTGATGGTCGGGAGTATTTTTTGTCCTTTGTCATTTGTTATTTGTGATTCGTTTGATGCCAATGACAAATGACTAATGACTAATGACTCTTCGAGCGCATCAATGGCATTTGCCAGGATGTTCATAAACACCTGATTCAACTGTCCGGGATAGCATTCAATCAGGGGAAGTTTTGCATAGTCTTTAACGATTTCAATTGCCGGACGATGAACATCTGCTTTCAGGCGATGATGAAGAATCATTAGTGTTCCATCGATGCCATCGTGGATGTTCACGGCTTTCATTTCAGCTTCATCATGGCGGGAGAAGTTTTTCAGGGATTGGACAATTTCGACGATGCGACCTGTCCCCAGTTTCATCGAATCTAGCAGTTTGGGGAAATCCTGCATGATAAATTCCAGGTCTATATTGTCTAAATCTGATTCCAGTTCTGGAGGAGCAACAGGTAGAAATTTCTGATACTTTTCCAACAGGTGTAACAAGTCTTTAGTGTATTCGGCAACATACTTTAAATTGCCGCAAATAAAGTTAACTGGGTTGTTGATTTCGTGGGCAACTCCGGCAATGAGTTGCCCTAAACTTGACATTTTTTCGCTTTGGATTAACTGAGTTTGAGCTAATTGCAACTCATGGAGAGCTTGCTGAAGCTTCTGTGTCTGGGCTTTTGCCTGGACGGCTGCTTGAGTGCTTTGCTCGTAAAGCACAGCTTTTTCAATAGCGATCGCAGTTTGAGAGGCAAAGATACTCACCAGTTTCAGGTGTTCAGCCTTGTATGAGTCAGTTTTGGCCGTTCCAATAGCGATCGCTC
This sequence comes from Nostoc sp., assembly GCF_036917415.1. Classification (GTDB taxonomy): domain Bacteria; phylum Cyanobacteriota; class Cyanobacteriia; order Cyanobacteriales; family Nostocaceae; genus Nostoc. Next base: position 27,831 of record NZ_JBALDJ010000020.1, read on the forward strand.
CTAGTACCCGCTCTTTGGCTCGCAACGGTACACAAATCATTGCAGCAACGTTTTTTTGCCCTTCTAATCGAGAATCGGCTTGCACATCATTGACGAGTTCTGCTCGGTTGGATTGCACAATGTTGCCGATAATTCCCTTACCCGGTTCCGGCTGATTGTGGTCAAAAAACACTCCAAATTCGGCAACGATTTCAAACGCAGTTGCATCTGGACTCAAAAGCAGAATTATCCCCGCAGATGATTCAATTAATTGACTCAATTCTTGAAGCACAAGTTGGGCAATCTGTCGTGTATCTAAACTTGTTGTCAGTTGAGTCGAGATATCGTCAAACAAATCAATTTCCTGATATCGCTCCAGTAATTCTTTGGCGAGTACTTTCTTCTCAGCTTCCTGCTTTGCCAGAAATGAGAGCAAATTTGCAAGTATAGTTGCCTGTTCTTCCCCTACAACCCAACCGATGATTTCTCCTGAAACCTCGATTGGATAACGGTTTTCTACAGTTTGCTCCCCAATGCTAATCAGTTTTGTGCCGTCTACCAGTTCAACATCAATCGCGATGTTGAACTGGTAGACTAAGTTATGAATAAGAGATGGCAACTCTTTTTTGTTGAGCATCTTTCTGAGGCTAACTGCGGGCATGAAACACCTCATAAGCAGCAGGTTGCAAATTTCTCACAATCAGTGTTGGTTTGTTGGAGTCGTGTCTCAAAGAGAAACTTACACTGTATGGCAACCTCTTGCCACCTTCACCGTAGCTATCCGTACTCCTTTGCATAAACAAGCTAGGTCTAGCATCTCTTGAAAAGAGAGGAATTGTCATAAAAATCTAGGGATATAATAGTTTACTAATTAAAACTAGTTTTCCCAAAAACCTTAGCGATATAACAGCGAAGTCGAGCGGTACCAGATACCTTTAAACTCTTTACCAGAGGCATTATTGCGTTCTTATAACTCGCTTACTGTTTGATAAGTTCTAAAAAAACTATAAAAAAAAAATTATTAATTAGATAAAAGCATAGGTTTCAATCTATGGTAAATTCATGTCTCTTGTTGCTACTCCTCATAAATTGGGAATTAGCTTTTGAGTATATAGGTGAAGGCATTTCTAAGAGTAGAATAATCGCCTTGAGTGTACAAAAAGAAGCTGCGATCGCAGCTTCTTTTGGTAATTTTAAAAAGTATTTAGGTAAGCGCTAGTTTTAGTTAGATCCGAGAGTCGCGAAAACGAAGTCTGAGTAATCGCAGCCAGCGCAACCACATTTGTGCAGGTTGTTCAAAGAAGGTGAAAATATCGCCGAAACCTAAATTAGTTTTGTGATGATGTAACCAGTGTCTCTCAGGAGTGGTAATAAATAGAATTTGACATAAGATATTTACAGGCTTTGGAGTTTGCCAACCCAGTACACTTATGTGTCTCCACCATACATGAAACTGACCAAGCAGTAATCCAGAGATAACGCCAATGGGAGAGAAAAACCACAAGACTACTGCTATAAGTATATAAGGTAAAGCTCCAAAGATACCATCTAAAAGAACCTGGGGATTAAAAGTCAAAATAGCATAGTGGCGGAAGTCCTTTTTCCAGGAGTGGTGCGTTTTTAAATGAAGGCTACCAAAAACGTGCTCGGGTACGTGGTAAAAGAATGTAGATAGAAAATCGCCAAAAAACAGTAATAACCAAGCAACAGCGATAGCCTCAAGCATTTGTACTCCTCAAGAATAGTTAAGAAAACTCCACAGAAAATATGCAAATGTCATGCTGTGGGCGTAGACACTTAGTTTTTTGCTATTCAAGCAGCCATTTGTGCGTCTCATATGTCTACGCTCCAGGTAATTTGGCTCAGAGTATATGTAATTAGGTCAGTTGCAGTTTTATGAATTTCCGATCCTTAATGCAGCAAACAGCAACTTGTAAAAACCTCCAATTTGACTTTTATCTCTGAGTTAATGGTAGTAATACATCTAAAACCCGATAAAAATACAGTATTTTACTATAGTTACTACACAATCTTCTTACTAAGGCATACAGCCTAAGCAAAGGTTGAGTTAAAGTTAGTACAAATTTAGGTTAAGGCTTTTTTCAAGATTGTTAATTCTAAATTCATTGCAATTAGGCTTCAATTATGAATATGAGCAGAATTATATAAATAGGTATTCTGCCAACATTCATTGAGTTATCAAAGTGAGGAAAGCCTTTTTATAGTTTAATTAAAAAACTGTAAAATTTGTAACATCTATAATTAATTAGATGTCATAGATATTTTTTGTTAATAGAGTAATAATGTAGCTCTCAATATTATTTACAAAATTATCGCTGTTTAGCGATCCTGGATAATGCAGAATCAATTCTTTGCAGTGGTAGCCGCGCTGGACTTTATCGAGAAGGATATGAGGAATATGGTGAGCTTTTAAGACGAGTAGGAGAAGCAACTCACCAAAACTGCTTAGTGTTGACTAGTCGTGAAAAACCCAGAGAAATAGCATTTTTGGAAGGACAAGCACTATCTGTTTGCTCATTGCTACTGAGGGGATTAAAGGTGGCAAAGGGGCAAGAAATTTTAAAACTCAAGGGACTATCGGCGGCAGAGAATGAATGGAAAGTAATGATTGAACGTTACGCAGGCAATCCATTAGCCTTAAAGATAGTTGCCACGACCATTCAAGATGTTTTTGATGGTAATGTGACTAGATTGCGTTTAGTGAAAATAGAGTTTAATACCCACAAGCCTTGGAAGAAGCACAGAAGTTAGATTTAGATTATCGTTGTATGGTGGACAAACTAAGTTTGTTAAAAATTATTGATGCGAACAGACAAATAGTTTGGAGTGAAGAATATATAATATCAATACGCTTGGGTACATAACTGGCTCTCCTTTCCTCAGCGCCCTGCCGATAAACTTGTTCAATAAAACACTTTGATAGCCTAAAACGATGAAAGCATCTGCTAATTTTGACTTTGAAGACGATAAATTTAATGCACCGCCTTCTCAAGTCCTTCCCTGGTGTCAGATGATTAATCCTCGATATGGCACAGATGGTATGCAATCCCACGGTTTGGCAATTAAGCTGGATAATGCCAATGCTGTCGGCTTTGTGCCAGATGATAATTGGCAGCAAGTAGAGCATGAATTTACCTCTGGAGTCGAAACGGTCTTTATTACCACTACTCCACGGGTGGTTATAGTGCGTCGGGGACCATTGTCTGTCAAAGATCGGGAAAGTGGTCTAAAACTGGGTACGCTCAAAGAGAATTATGATGCTTTTTTAGCCGACAAACTTAAATTTAAAACCTTTACTCGCTATCTAATTTTTATAGTGGGAGAGAATAAAAAGTTTTTACATGAATTACCACTACAACTAACACTTAATGGTGCTGCCGGAGCGAGTTTCAGCAAAACCTACTGCGAATATCAACAAGGTAAAGTAGTTAGTGGATTCGTTGCTGAACTAGAAAAAGCTTATGCTGTTTATCGCAAGCAACCTTTGACACCAAAAGGGCCATTATTCCATGCTCACGGGATTTTTTGTCCGATCATTGAGTGTGAAGAAAGAGGTATTGAACCAAATACAGTTTTGGTAGCTTCAACTGTGGACTATAAACATCCTACCGTAGGGACTTTAACGCAATATTTAATTGCTTCCGATGCTCTTGAGTCTGCAATGATTTGTAAGACTTTTGAAGAATACAAAGATTTTGGCAAGGAACCTGTAAAATCAGAAATGCCTAAATTGGCAATGGCAGGAGTTTCCAACTCTTACGTTTATGCTGATGAGGATGATTTTGCTTATCCGCCGTATTAGCTGGGGACTGGGGACTGGGGACTGGGGACTGGGGACAAGGGGGACAAGGGGGACAAAGGGGAATTATTGAACTAATCTCTCCCAAGTCTCCCCCCTGTTCCTTGTCTACCTTGTCTCTTCTTCATCCCCCATGCTCAATGCCCAATATCTATTCTTTGAGCAGTAAATAATATAGTGAGCCATTACCGCCTGTGACACCGGCGCGATCGCCTGCTAGTTTACCAGATCCCATGAAATAATCCACCCGGCCCGGGCCTTTAATGGCGCTTCCTGTATCTTGGTCAAGCACAAAGCGGCTAACAGTACGCCTCTCTAGTTTGCCACCACTGGCAGGATAGGGAAATGAATTGTAAATCAGTGCTAATGCTCCCGGTGGCATGAGAGACTTATCTGTAGCAATAGAACGTTCTGCTGTCACCGGTACATGAATACTGCCTGTAGCAGCAGTACCACCAGTTTCTTGGAAGAAAATAAATCGTTCCCAGCGCGGTAGATAATTGCTCAACTCCTGGGGTTTTTGCCGGAAATAAGCAATCATCCGTGGCATTGTCAATCCATTTAGTGGAAGTTTGCCATCTTTTGCCAGTTCTTTACCGATACTAGTCCACGGGTAATCAGTTCCACCTGCATAGCCAATTGATGTTGTTTTGCCATTAGTTAATTTAATTTGGGCAGAACCTTGGATATGTACCATGTATGCATCTAAGCGATCGCGAAACCAAAGCAGTTCTAAACCCCGTAACTTGCTCTTATTCCCTTTTAAACCATCCTTCCCTTCCAAATCAATTCGTTTTGGGTGAGGTTTAGGCCATTGGCTAAAATCAGGTGGTAGCCGATAAAGAGGATACTTATATATTGCAGTTCTGACACGGCTAGCGGTGTAAACAGGTTCGTAATAAGCAGTGAACTTAACAGTACCCTTGCCATCGTTGCCCACAGACTGGTAGAAGACAAACTCACGACTGACAGCAGCTTGTAGTTGAGCTGCTGACTGAGAACTGACAACCAGTTGGCGGAAACGTAGCAAACTCCGACGGACGCGATCGAGAGTAATTTCCCGAACTGGATAATTTTGATATGCTGCGATCGCCTGATTCTTTGTTAGGTAAAGCAGACTGTTATCAATAGAAGCTAACAACGCATTGCGATCGCCTATTTTACCTCTTTGACCCCAAATTTGCTCATCCCAACCCAAGCAGGTCGGCCGGAGCGTACAATCGCTGACGATAGTGATTGGTTTTAGCGGCGGCGCGATCTCAGGAGTGATTGGTATTGGTATAGGTGGAAGATCGGGAGCAGTCGGTATTGGCAACGGCAGTAAGTTAGGAACCTGAGCAACAGCCGACCAGAGAGGATTTACAAGGGCAATTCCTAAACTCAAGGAAAGCAAAGCAAGGGTTTTTCTCATCATTTAGTTGAATCTTTCAACACTGGAACTAAAAATAGGTTCTACCCGGATTGCGACGACCCGAGAAGGGCGTACTACCATATATTCCCCTTGAATATTTTTGATCGGAACGCTAATGAAGTCATTAGAAGCAGATTTTGGCACAAGTTCGCCGCTATACCATTTCTGAAACTCTTGAATAGTAGGAAAACGTACTTCTTCTCGGTGGCCGCTTTCCAATAGGAGGTATACGGCATATTCATTTGCAGTTCTAGCCATAAAGTTGAATCATTTAAAAAAACATTCAACCCATTGTTAACCACGTAACCCCCGAATGAAAAGGGTAAGCATACGGGAGGTTGCCAGCAGGGGAGCAGGGAAGCAGGGGAAAAGTGAAGTTGCAGTAAGTTTTTCTTCTCTGCCCCTTTGCACCTCTGCCTCTTATGCCCAATGACTCTTCACTCTAGACGCCTAATCCTTTAAGCAGTTCCTTAAAAAGTGTAAGTTTACATTAGCTCTTGCATAACTCTCTAATCAACTTCTGATAAATCATTGGCATTGTTGAAAAACAGTTATTCAGGAGGCAAAAATTATGAAACTTTACTATCGTGGTCTAAGCTACGAATGCGACCCAAACAAAGTTGGCAGCAAAAAAACAGAACAGCCATTTCGACCAGTTCCTCAAATTGAACCAGCTTATAATCTGATGTACCGTGGTGTTAACTATCGTGTCGATCCAAATTCCAAATCGGCTAAAGTTCCTCTGCCAATAACTGATAAATTGAGCTTTCGAGGAATCACCTACTTTGTAAATAAAACTCCACTAAAAGAAGTTAGCGTAGTCTCTCAACCAACAACTAATTCAAAAGTTGAGGTACTGCCGATTTCTGATGAATTAAAGCTTCAATAATAATATGGCTGCAAGCCGATCTGGAGTCAAAGAGTTATAAACTGGTAGTAGAATTCTCAAAAAACCTTAAAATTTCAGCACTACCTACTTTCTGTCTCAACAAACCTTGCCAAAGCTGGTAGTTGTGTCAAGATTAATTTCAGGACTTAAGGCTTGTGACACAATGTTAGGACAATTATTAGACGGACGTTACCAAGTCCTCCAGATATTAGGTGGAGGTGGATTTGGTCAAACCTACATAGCCCAAGATACTCATCGGCCAGGTTTCCCGAAATGCGTTGTCAAACACCTTAAGCCCGTCACTCGTACACCTCAATTTCTCGAAACTGCCAGACGGCTATTTACCAGTGAGGCAGAAACACTAGAACAACTGGGCAACCATGACCAGATTCCTCGGCTTTTAGCCTATTTTGAAGACAACCAAGAGTTCTTCTTGGTGCAAGAGTTTATAGAAGGGCAGACTCTGAAGGCGGAACTATTCCCCAATCAACGTTGGACAGAAGATCGAGTAATTCAACTGCTCCAACAGGTTCTAGGTATTCTAGAATTTATTCACAGCCACAATGTTATCCATCGAGATATCAAGCCAGATAATATAATCAGGCGGCAACAAGACAGTAAGTTAGTGCTGATTGACTTTGGCGCAGTTAAACAAGTCCAAACTCAACTGCTTACAATTTCAGGGCACACGGGAGCTACTATTATTATTGGTACTCCCGGATATATGTCTACAGAACAGGCGCAAGGTAAGCCCCGCCCCAACAGCGATATTTATTCCTTGGGCATTATTGGTATACAATCACTGACAGGGTTACATCCTATAAACTTTGAGGAAGACCCAGATACAGGAGAAATTTCTTGGCAGCATCAAGCTAACGTCAGTTCTGAGTTGGCATCTGTGCTATCTAAGATGGTACTACATCACTTTAAACAGCGCTATCAGTCTGCGGCTGAAGTTTTGCGGGTGCTTAAGTATTTCAATACTAAAGTAGAAACGCAATCAATTCAACCACCATCTCTTACACAACCGCCTCAAGCTTTCCTTTCTGAACAAAACTCAATTGGGTATCCGTCTGCTTCTACAGGGTTAGCGCGTCTCAAACCCTATTGACAAAAGGACTTGCCTGATAGGCAATCAAGTTGGAAACAAAGTGGGAATATCCGGGCTAGGGTAAAA
>NZ_JBALDJ010000021.1:0-149360 GCF_036917415.1 Nostoc sp.
GTATATGGTTTCTGTTTTGGCGGCGGCTCTCCCTAACTCAACTCTCTCATAGAATCCATTTGTCAATAGGGTTTGAGACGCGCTAACCCTGTATCAACCAATAGGTTGAAGTTACCGTTAGCCCCCTTCGCTTTTTGTAGTTAATTAATAGTGTCGATCTCGTCTGCTTATTTTCAACTTGCGATCGCATTCAGAGAAAATAATCATGATTTATTATATTTTGATCGCAGCCAATTGTTTTACCCAATATAAAGCAATACGCTTGGGTTAAGGCTAAAAACTAAAACTGGCGTAGGCGTAGGTTGGGTTGAGGAACGAAACCCAACATTATCAGGGCTACTATTCTTCTTACCCAAGCGTATTGCAATATAAAGAGTGTCCCTATGACTGAAATCGAAATTTACAGTAGCAATCCGCATTCCTCGAATGCAAGGTTTACCACTTCTTTTACCCGCTTCAATTGTAATAATGTTGTGGTATAGCTTTTAGTTATCGCTTCTACTCCAAACTCAACGCAAAATTAAATTAAGTTTGGTTGTTAATAAAAATTAAAATTATCTTTTATTAAGTCTGATATAAATTTTATAATACCAATTTTACTATCAATTATTAATTATAACTTCAGCGCTATCTTAAGTAGAAACGGGATACTTCAGATAGCAAATTCACTGAACTAAAATACAGATATGCATAGGGTGATGTTATGAAAATTTTAACCCCAGAAGAAATCAGATTAGCAGAAGCCTTGAGTCACAAAGCTCATTGGCGCAGATGGGGGCCATATTTGAGCGATCGCCAATGGGGAACGGTACGCGAAGACTACAGTCCCAATGGTACAGCCTGGGACTATTTCACCCACGATCAAGCTCGTTCTCGTGCCTATCGTTGGGGTGAAGATGGGATTGCTGGCATTTCTGATAATCATCAACGACTTTGTTTTGCGATCGCACTTTGGAATGGCGAAGATTCTATTCTCAAAGAAAGAATTTTTGGTCTAACGGGTAGCGAAGGAAATCATGGGGAGGATGTTAAAGAATATTACTTTTATCTAGACAATACTCCTACCCATTCCTACATGAAAGCACTTTATAAATATCCCCATAAAGCTTTTCCCTACTCTCAATTAGTTGCCGAAAATCAACGTAGAAATCGCCACGAGCCAGAATTTGAATTACTAGATACAGGTATATTTGATGAAAATCGTTACTTTGATGTCTTTATTGAATATGCTAAAAATACTGCTGAAGATATTCTCATCCAAATTAAAGTAGTCAACCGAGGCCCAGAAGCAAAAACACTACACCTATTACCTACTCTCTGGTTTCGTAATACTTGGTCATGGAATGGGGATACCAGCAAACCTACTTTAAAAGAGGTCGAATCGGGTAATGGCTTTGATGTAGTTGAGATGTTTCATCCAACTTTAGGTAATAGGTGGCTGTATTGTCAGGAAGCAAACGAGATTCTCTTTACAGAAAACGAGACAAATTATCAACGATTATTTGGCTCTCCTAATTTATCTGCCTATGTCAAAGATGGCATTAATGACTACATCATTAAGGATAAAATAGAGGCAGTAAATCCAAATAAAGTGGGCACGAAAGCATCTGCTGATTATTTGTTAACAGTTGGGGCAGGTGAAACTAAAATTGTTAAATTGCGATTGAGTGATGTACCCGATTTAGGTGAGCCATTTGGCAAAGAATTCGATACAATCTTTTGGGAACGACAACAAGAAGCAGATAAATTTTATCAGCGTGTCACGCCATTTGCTCTCAGTGAAGATATGCGAAATGTGCAGCGACAAGCATTTGCTGGAATGCTGTGGAGTAAACAATATTATAACTATGTTATAGAGGATTGGTTGAAAGGCGATCGCAATACACCACCGCCACCTCCAGAACGCCAACAAGGCAGAAATCGGGAATGGTTTCATCTCTACAATAAAGATATTCTTTCTATGCCCGATAAGTGGGAATATCCTTGGTTTGCTGCTTGGGATTTGGCATTTCATACCATTCCTTTGGCAATGATTGACCCTGATTTTGCTAAGTATCAGTTAGATGTTTTAACACGGGAATGGTATATGCATCCTAACGGGCAAATTCCTGCATACGAATGGGCCTTTGGTGATGTTAATCCACCTGTTCATGCTTGGGCAATTTGGCGAATTTATAAGATTGAGCAAAAGATTTATGGACGGGCAGATAGACAGTTTTTAGAACGGGTTTTTCAGAAGTTGATGCTTAATTTTACCTGGTGGGTAAATCGCAAAGATACTGAGGGTAACAACGTCTTTCAAGGGGGATTTCTCGGTTTAGATAATATTGGTGTATTTGACCGGAGTTCTGCTCTCCCCACGGGTGGACACATTGACCAATCTGATGGTACGAGTTGGATGGGAATGTATTGTTTGAATATGTTAGCGATCGCTTTAGAATTAGCCAAGACTAATCCTGTTTACGAAGACATTGCTACCAAGTTCTTTGAGCATTTTCTTTACATTGCTGATGCGATGAATAAAATTGGCGAAATGGAAGCTAGTTTGTGGAATGATTCAGACGGATTTTACTACGATGTACTGCATTTACCTGAACGACAAATTACTTTAAAAGTCAGATCAATAGTAGGTTTAATTCCTTTATTTGCCATTGAAACTATTGAACCAGAAACTTTACAAATGCTTCCCGGTTTTAAAAAGCGATTGGAATGGTTTATCCAAAACCGTCCTGACTTGCGGCAAAATGTCGCTTGTATGGAAACAAAAGGAGTGGGTGCGAAAAGATTACTAGCGATCGTTTCCAGAGATAAGCTCAGAAGTATTCTACAAAAAATGTTGGATGAAAGCGAGTTTTTTGGAGATTACGGCATTCGGGCGCTTTCTAGATTCCATGCTGAAAATCCTTATATTTTTGATGTCAAAGGTTCGCAATTTCGAGTCGATTATGAACCTGCTGAATCTAGTAGTGGTTTATTTGGTGGTAATTCTAACTGGCGCGGCCCCGTTTGGTTTCCGGTGAATTTCATCCTAATTGAGTCTTTACAAAAGTTTCATTATTATCTAGGAGACGATTTCAAAGTTGAATGTCCAACAGGTTCTGGTCAAATGATGACACTTTGGGAGGTTGCATCAGAATTATCTCAAAGGTTAACCAAGATTTTCTTGCAAAATACCTTTGGTAAACGTCCTGTTTATGGTGGAATACAAAAGTTTCAAAACGATCCACACTGGCAAAATTTGATTTTATTCTATGAGTATTTTCATGGTGATAATGGAGCTGGAATTGGCGCTAGTCATCAAACTGGCTGGACAGGTTTAGTTGCGAAATTAATCCAGCAATTTGGTGAATATGAAGCACAGGATCGAGAACCAAAAATAGAGAAGGATAAAAATGCGATCGCTTTAACATAACAACATCCAAATCCGATTCTATCTCGCCCTCATGAAAAAGGCTTGTTGTTACCACCCCGTCTCGGAATCAATTTCGAGGATTAAAAATCTTAAGGTGATTCTCAGCAGAAATTAATTTAATTACTAGTAAATGCATTTAGATTATTCTTAGACAAGAATTTGCGGATTTGAGATGGCAATTAAATAAAAATATTTAGCAATCTTTTTGGAATGGCTGCACTTTTCACTGTAGGTATGCAACAGAGGTAAGTTCAAATCAGCTATAACTAAAGATGTAGCGGTTAACAGTAACTTTACATTTATCGGTCTGATTTTATTTTTCAAGCCTTATTAAACACCTAAAACGCAACCGAAACAGTGAAGCAAATCATAAAATTTGGGATAAATATAGATCCATTTTCTTTACAATCACGCCTCATAGTTGGTATTGCATCATTTTCAGCTTTGGTATTAGGTAGCCTTGCTACATGGACTAGTTGGAAAATGCAACAAATTTTAGTTGATAGTCATAAATATAATATAGAACAAATTGCCAAGCGCTTGCCGCAAGATGTGCAAATTTATAGTGAAATGATGCAACCTGAAACTGGGTTGCAAAAGGCTATTAATAATTTGGCAAATACCAACATATTATTATGGCTAAAAAGTCCCGATCGTAAAATTTTAGCAAAATCTACTACTTTAGATTTATTATCTGATACTACGGTAGCTGAATTAATCTCTCTGACTAAGATGCCGATTAAACCACAAGTTTACAAAGTGAACCAAAGCTACTTTGTTTTATGTAGTAGTTCTGTGCGAGTACAGGGTAAATTACTAGGCGAGTTATTTGTAGTCAAGGATATTACCCACGAACAGAGAATGTTTGTAGTAATGGTTCAGAGTTTAGGTATTACTAGTGTTTTAGCAATTTTTGTTTTAACTGCTGCGATCGCATTTTATATTAAGCGTTCTCTGCAACCTCTGCGCCAGCTAAATCAAATGGCTTCTGTGATTTCTGCTGAAGACTTAGGACAAGCGCAGCTATATCTTGATAATGCACCCAGTGAAGTTAAAGAATTAGCTCAAACTTTAACCATGCTGTTATCGCGCCTTTCCCAATCATGGGAGCAAGAACGAGAATTTGTGAGTAATGTTTCTCACGAATTACGCACACCTTTGACGATTGTACATGGTTATTTGCAAAGTGTCTTGCGAAGGCAGAATAACTTAACCCAAACTCAGCAAGAAGCTTTAGAAACTGCTGCATCAGAAGCTGAACGCACTATCCGCCTGCTACAAGATTTACTTGATTTAGCACGTGCAGATAGCGGTTACTTATACTTTCAAATTAAATCTTATGTGCTGAATGACTTGGTTGAAGAAGTTGTCATGATGGCAAAAAAATATAGCGATCGCCCAATTACAATCGAGTCAGAAATTTATCCAATTGCGATCAAAGCAGATTATAGCCGCTTTAAACAAGTGTTACTAAATTTAATTGATAATGCCATTAAGTATTCTGATGCTGACACACCCATAATTTTTAAGTTAGATCGGCTTCAAGAACGGGCTATTATTCAAGTTTGTGACAAAGGTTATGGCATTCCTTTGCAACAGCAAGCACGGATATTTGATAGATTTTATCGTGTAGATGAATCTCGCTCTCATACTACCGGGGGTTGTGGTTTAGGTTTATCGATTGTTAAGACACTTGTAGAAGGTATGGGAGGTAGTGTAAGTGTGGAATCAAAGTTAGGAGAAGGGAGTATGTTTACAATTAGTTTACCTACATATAATAGCTCTATCTGATTTGTAAAAATTGCAAGACTTAAATCCCCAGTTTCTTGATTTGATTGCAGACATAGTACAAATGACAGAGAAATTTGGTGTTGCCGAATTCCAGGATGAAAATAATTTTGCGTGATTTCAAAACCTTTGTAGATACTTTGCAATGCAACATTTCTACACCAAGATTCCTACATCTAATCAGCAATGCCAGAAATTTAAGCATTGGGTAATCTATTTGGAAGTCATCCCCTTTCCTGTGAAAATAAAGGCAGCCCTCGTTTAACTGGCAAAGCAGGTTTGGGTTTATCGATTGTGAAACACCTAACCGAAGGTATGGAAGGCAAAATTGCCATCCTTTCAAAGCCAGGTTATGGTAGCACTTTTATTCTTACATTACCTGCTTTAGGAGCAAAAATATGACAGCACATATTCTTTTGGTGGAAGATGAAGTCAAACTGGCGCGATTTGTCGAATTAGAACTTAATAGCGAAGGATACCGGGTAAGTGTCGCCCATGATGGCATCGCAGGCTTGACTCTGGCGCGAGACTCATCACCAGATTTAGCGATTCTGGATTGGATGCTTCCAGGGTTGACGGGTTTGGAAATTTGTCGACGTTTGCGAGCAACAGGTAGTACAGTACCAGTAATTTTGTTGACAGCAAAAGATGAAGTGAGCGATCGCGTGGCAGGATTAGATGCAGGAGCTGATGATTATGTAGTTAAGCCCTTCAGCATTGAGGAACTATTAGCTAGAATTCGCGCTCATCTCCGCCGCACGCAAGAAACAGACGAGGATTTGTTGCAATTTGAAGATTTAAGCTTAAATCGGCGCACCCGTGAAGTATTTCGAGAGAAACGAAGCATTCAGTTAACAGCAAAAGAATTTGACTTATTAGAGTATCTCCTTTCACACCCACGTCAAGTATTTACTAGAGATCAAATTTTAGAGAAAGTTTGGGGTTACGATTTCATAGGTGATTCTAATATTATTGAGGTTTATATTCGTTATTTGCGACTCAAGTTGGAAGAAAATAATGAAAGACGTTTGATTCATACAGTCCGTGGTGTAGGCTATGCACTACGGGAGTAATTGTAATGAATTGGTGATTTCAAGAAAAAGCAACATATTGAATATCAAAGAAAATTATGAAGAAAAAATGGGCTGTTAAACGACTGACAGTAAATCTCACAACCGAGGAAATGAAGAAACTTGAATACTACTGTACTCTCACAGGAAGACCAGCAACAGATGTAATTCGAGAATTGCTCCGAAGTCTTGAGGTTGACAATGCTGAAAACTATGAGATGGGAACAGCAGACTCAACAATGACTGTTGGCAGTGGCTCAAAATCACACTAACTATCGACTCGAATATAGCGTTTCCTAATCAGAATGAGGTACAACTTAACCTCACCCTCAACCTCTTGATAAAAAGAGGGGTTGGGGGTGAGGTTTTAATATGTACTTCATGCATCTGGGAACTTCTATATCCTGCCAAATTAACGTTTTTATGCCTTTTGCCTTTTTTATGTCTTAACAAGCATCGATTATGGGCATCATAATCCCAGTCCGAATACATCAGCTAGCAGCCAGAAAATTATTTGGCAGCAAGTTTTTCATTTACAAAGATAGTATCAACCGATGGTATATATTTTTAGACCTTATCTCTTTGTTTCTCGATATAGTTTGTACGCTGTATTTCTTTTGGGATGCCTACAGATTCAATTGGGAGTAATCTGTAGCGTAGGTATTTGGATATTATCAGAAGCTAAATTACAAGCAGCCCAACCACATCAGGACTGGAAATCACCTTCAGGATTTACCGAGCAAGTCACCACAGTAAATCCTGAGTCAGCAGAGCAATACTCAAAACCACTCCCCTATCGGTTAGAGCCAACACCTATTTTGCTGGCGGCACCCGAAAACTTCAATCCTGATTTGCGATTACCGCCATCGTTACCCGAACCACCGCAGCAGAATTCTAGCCCGCCATCGCTACCCAAGCCACCGCAGCAGAATTCTAGTCCACCAACAACTTCCACCAAACCAAAAACGCCGGATGCAGTTTTGGAAAGTATTGATACAGACTATCACTATGAGACAGACAACTTTGGTCAAACTAATTTTTTCCTCGAACCAACAGTTCAGTTTCGATTGAGAAATGGCAATAAAATATTTTTCAAGACAGGTTTTAACTTTTTTGAGCAACGCGGTGTTGAATCAGTAACCAACTTTCCCTTGCAAGTTGGATGGCAAGGAAAAATTGGACAAGTGACTCTACAAACAGCAGCCGGAGTCGATGTGTTCAATCGTTTACCCACAGCTATCAATCTCAATGCTAAGGTGGAGGCTCCCATTTCGCCGCCAAAAGTTTCGTCATCAGGTCGATTGCTATCGGTAGTAGTACTATCAGGTAATTTAGAACAAGGGCCTTATAAATCAAATGCTCGAACTTTAGAAAATCAAATTACTGCTTGGCGATTTGGGCCTGATTTATACTGGCAGATTGACCGTGATACCAGCTTGTTTTCGTCATTGCGTTTGGGTAGTTACAACGATGGTAATTCCGATGTGCAGTCTTTTAGTAGGTTAGAGCGCAAGTTCGGACAATTTTCTTTGGCAGCTAACTTATTTACTTGGAGTTTCGATCGCGATTTAGAACGCACAAGTGGCTATTTTTCTCCACCAGATTTTTTAGTTTACAACGGTGAGGTAGCTTGGGAGGGAAATATTACTAATTTCTTACGCTGTCGCCTCGCTGCCAACTTAGGACGGCAGCGACTTAAAGGAGAATTTGACAACGCTAATACCTATCAAACGCGCTGTACAGTAAAACTGTCGCCCAATATAGAAGCAGACTTGGGCTATAGCTTTAGTAATGTCCGAAATCAAGAAACCGGGGGAAGTGCCTACAGTGGTAATTCTTTGACAGGACAGTTGCGGGTCAAATTTTAGGAGGCAGGAGGGAGAATAAATAATCTAAAATCCAAAATCTCAAATCCAAAATGGTATAAAGCTGAAGAATGAAAGCACCATTACCTGATAACGAAACACAGCGAATCGAATCTCTTTTGCAGTACAAGATCCTTGATACTCCTTCGGAAATTGCCTTTGACGACCTTACCCGTTTAGCCTCGTATATTTGCGGAACTCCTATTGCCTTAATCAGTTTAGTTGATAGCGATCGCCAGTGGTTCAAGTCAAAAGTTGGTTTAGATGCCCTAGAAACACCGCGAGATGTGGCATTCTGCGCCCATGCTATTATCCAACCTGAAGTTTTTGTTGTACCTGATGCCACAGTTGACGAAAGATTTGCGACAAACCCGCTAGTCACCTCTGACCCTAATGTTCGATTTTATGCTGGTATACCCCTGACTAACCCTGAAGGATATGCACTAGGAACACTTTGTGTAGTTGACCATGTACCAAGAAACCTCTCCCCAGAACAGTTGGAAGCATTACGAATTCTAGGTCGGCAGGTAATTAAACAACTAGAAATGCGGCGCACTTTAGCAAGTTTAGTTTTGGCAAGTGATACACGCAAACAGGTGCAGAAGGGACGCAAACAATTTTTTCAAAAAGTAGCTGGAGGGTTTGGGTTAGCATCGGCAATTTTAGTTTTGATTGGCGTGATTTCTTATCAAAATACACGTATATTAATTGATACGAATAATCATGTACAAAAAACTCAAGAGAAAATCAATAAATTAGAAGAATTACTGTCCGAAATGAAGGATGCGGAGACTGGACAACGCGGTTACATCCTCACTGGACAAGAAAGTTATCTGGAACCTTATCAAGCAGTAGTTGGAAACATCGATCGCAAAATTGTAGAACTGAAAGATTTAATCGCAGATCAACCTAACCAACAAAAGCAGTTCGCAAGCCTTGAACCTCTGATAGCTGCAAAACTTGCCATACTCAAGCAGACTATATACCTGCGTCGAAATCAGGGATTCGAGGCGGCGTTGCAGGTAATCCAGACAAATCAGGGAAAATATCTCATGGATGATATCCGCAAGGTCATACATGAGATAGAGAATCAGGATAAAAGGTTGCTTCAACAGCAGTCACAAGCTGTAAAAGCCAGTGCTAACAATACGGTTTTGACACTTGCGATCGCTATTTGCCTAAGTTTTTTGATTTTGGCTATAATCTACTACTTTATTTATCATGAGGGAAAAGAACGGAAATTAACAGAGGAAACACTGAATCAAGAACGCAACTTTATCTCAGCAGTCCTTGATACAACCAGCGCTTTGGTAATAGTTCTTGACCCTAAAGGGCAAATTGTTCGCTTCAATCAAGCTTGTGAACAAACAACTGGTTACTCATTTGATGAGGTGAAAGGAAGGCATTTCTGGAACGTGTTTTTACTTCCTGAACAGGTAGAGCAAGTTAAAGCAATTTTTGAGCAGTTGCGATCTGGTGAAGCGCCCAAAGAATACGAAAACTATTGGGTAACTAAGGATGGCAGTCGGCGGCTGATTGCCTGGACTAACACTACCTTGCAAGACTATGAGGGTCACGTTGAACACATTGTTGCCACAGGTATTGACATCAGCGATGTCTTCGAGGAACTTCGCTTACGCCAACGAACTGAACAGCATCTGAAAGCAGAGTATGTTACAACCCGCGTCTTGGCAGAGTCAACCACAATCAACGAAGCCATGCCCCAAATTTTGCAAGGAATCTGCGAAAGTTTGGCATGGGATTTAAGTGAATTTTGGATGCTAGATCGGCGAGCAAATCTACTGTCTTTGCTAAATTCATGGTATAAAATCTCCTTCGAGATGCAAGAATTTGACATCCTCAGTCGGCAAAGCACATTTGCACCAGGAATTGGGCTGCCTGGTCGTGTCTGGGCTAGTCTTGAACCTGTTTGGATCGCTGATGTCGTTAAAGATCGGAGTTTCATTCGCTCTCAAATGGCTGCCCAAGCAGAACTGCACGGAGCTTTCGGTTTTCCGATTCGTAGTGGTAAAAAAATCATCGGTGTCATTACCTGCTTTAGCCATGAGATCCAGCAAGCTGACCCAGATTTGGCAAAAGTCATGAATTCTATTGGTGAGCAAGTAGGGCAGTTTATTGAGCGCAAGCAGGCAGAAGAACAACTCCAACGCCAAAACTTGCGATCGCAACTATTTACTGAAATCACCCTCAAAATTCGTCAGTCTTTGCAAATCAAAGAAATTCTCCAAATCACTGTCACCGAGGTTCAAAAAATTCTCCATAGCGACCGAGTTTTGATTTATCAGCCTTTGGCAGATGGATCTGGAGGCACCGTGGTTGAGGCAGTAATTTCTGGCTGGCTGACAATTAAAGATAAAAAGCTTACTGATGCTTACTTTCAAGCCGAATTCATTCAGCAGTACTATCTACAGCAGTACCGTCAAAAACCGAATCTGGGGCTTGCTGACTTGGATATAGCTGAAGTCCAAAAAAACCATCTCGAATTACTGCAACAATTTGGAGTCCAGTGTAATTTAGTCATACCCATTCTTGTCAAAGAAGAACTCTGCGGTTTACTGATTGTCCATCAGTGCGGCAGTTCCCGCCAATGGTCTAGTTTTGAAACTCATCTTTTACGGCAAATAGCTGACCAAGTAGGTATTGCCTTAGCCCAAGCCCAAATGTTAGATGCAGAAACTCAACAGCGACGAGAACTCGAAATTGCTCGTCACCAAGCCGAATTAGCTTCTCAAACCAAGAGTGCCTTTTTGGCCAACATGAGCCATGAAATTCGGACTCCAATGAATGCTGTATTGGGGATGACAAGCTTAATGTTAGAAACTCCCCTAAACTCCGAGCAACGAGATTTTATGGAAACAATTCGCATTAGTGGCGATGCTCTGTTAAGCCTGATCAACGAAATTTTGGATCTATCCAAACTAGAGTCCGGGGAAATGGCACTAGAAACTCTAGATTTTAACTTATCTACCTGCGTAGAAGAGGTGTTGGAATTATTGGCTCCCTCAGCCCATCATAAGGGATTAGAAATTGCAGGATTAATCTACAGCAATGTCCCCACCCAGCTCCAAGGCGATGCTGGCCGCCTGCGGCAAATTCTCATGAACCTGATTGGCAATGCGATCAAGTTCACCAGTAATGGAGAGGTAGTATTACGAGCAGAATTGCGTACGCTTTCCCCGACTACAGCCACCATCTATTTTGCCATTACAGATACCGGTCTTGGCATTACCCCTGAAGATCAATGCAAACTCTTTAAGCCATTTACCCAAGTAGATGCTTCCACCACCCGTAAATATGGCGGCACAGGTTTAGGATTAGCCATCTGCAAACAACTGGTAAGCTTGATGGGAGGAGAAATGGGCGTAGAAAGTCGGTTGGGAAAAGGATCTAAGTTTTGGTTTGAAGTAACTCTCGCCAAGCAACTTGACCCTATTTCTTTAGAAGGCGAACCCGAACTTTTGCTCAATCGCCGCTTGTTAGTAGTGGATGATAATGCTACTAATCGCAAAATCATCCACCATCAAGCTAGCCGTTGGGGGATGCTAGTGGATCAGGCTGCTTCGGCTACTACTGCCCTCAAAGCTATTCAGGAAGCTGCCAAGCAAAAAAATTTCTATGACATAGCTGTGATTGATATGCAGATGCCAGAAATAGATGGCATGACTTTAGGAGAACAAATTAAGGCAAATTCAGCGATCGCTGGGCTACCTTTGATTATGCTTACCTCTACTAATCAACGTGATGAAATCCAGCGATCGCTCAAAATAGGATTTGCGGCTTATTTAGTCAAACCTGTTAAGCCGTCCCGACTCCTCGATACCATCATGACTATTTTAGGAACGCAGCTAGAAGAGGAGACAGAAGTCAGAATTCAGGAGTTAGAAGTCAGAAGTCAGAATTTAAAACTGAAAAGTTCTGAAAACAACCGTAACTATTATTCTCCTAGCTCCCATAAATTGAGAATTCTCTTAGCCGAAGATAATTTGGTGAATCAGAAAGTTGCCTTGAAGCAACTCCAAAGCCTGGGTTATAGCGCTGATGTCGCTGGTAATGGGAAAGAAGTTTTGCAGCTATTAGAAAAAATCCCCTACGATTTAATTCTGATGGATTGCCAAATGCCAGTTCTTGACGGTTTAGAAACCACAAAAGAAATTCATCGTTGGCAAGAAAGCGACTTTGCTAGTGGTTATTGTCCTGTGGTAATTGCCATGACAGCTAATGCCATGAAAGAAGACCAACAAATGTGTCTAGATGCCGGAATGGATGACTATTTGAGCAAGCCAGTAATAAAAGAAAAATTGGCGTTGGCACTAGAGCGTTGGGGAAATGTGATATTTGAGGCAAAAGAAACAGCTGCCACAGAGCAGATTTCTACAACAGATGTCGGTTCAGTTAACCTCCCAATTGATTGGGAACGCTTGCACCAACTCTCAGAAAACAATCCAGAATTTGAATTGGAACTACTGCAAATATTTGTTGAAGATATTCAACCTCGTCTAGAGGTCATTAAAATAGCGATCGCAGATCATGACTTTGAGCAAATAGCGCTCCAAGGGCATCAAATTAAAGGTGCTAGTGCCAATATGGGAGTTACAACCATGCATTTGGCAGCAGAAAAACTAGAACAACTAGCTTATAACCAAGAGCGTCGAGGTTCTAGTAACTTAATCATAGAGTTAGAAGACTTTGTTAAACGCATCGAAGAATTTTTGAACTGTAAAGATAGTAACGCCAAAAACTGAAAAATAATAATATTTATTAATAAATTAAGGGTAGCACTTCTTTCTAAGTAAGTTCTGAAAAACACTTATTTTCCATTTCTCATTACTCATTTCCTCTTTTCCAGATAGAACTTGTGAACAACTGGGAATACTAACAAAGTATATTCGGTGAGTTAGCTGCATCATAAGCTAAGAATTTTTAGCCCAAATATCAGTTAAATGCATCACCTCTTATTCCCAATTGATTCCCGAAAAGCGAGGTTTTCCTAATGAGTCAGATGAGTAGAGACGATGTACGAGAAAGACTTGGCAATATCGATCAGATCCGCGATATTATTCTTGGAACACAGTTAAGAGAGTACGAAAATCGATTTAGCAAGCTGGAGTCTGATATATCTCTCCTGCAACAACAGACGCGATTGCATGTCGAGCAACTCAAGTCCAACTTTTCTGCTGAACTAAAAGCGGGGTTTGAGTCCCTGGATAAAAAGCTGAAGTCATTTAGCCTCGCAACTCAAGAAGAAACTCTTGACTTACGGCAACAGGTTGATAGACTTAATAAAAAGTTCTCTAGCAGCGTTCAGTCTCTTGATGAAACCTTAGATAGCCAAACTACCTCGATTCGAGATGAAATATTTCAAACTAAAGTCCAATTACAAGATGATGTCACGGCATTACGGGATCTGATTTTAGAAGAAATAGATCGACGCTTCTCGCAGTTGACAGACACTAAAGTTTCTAAAGACGATATGGCTGAAACCTTGTTTGCCTTAGGAATGCGTCTAAAAGAAACTGAATTTATTCCCAAATTGCGAGAAGCAGCCAATGAACGCAGCGACGAATATACTGCTGTACCGCTTCTAGAAACTACAAAGTTGTCAAAAGTAAGTGTTAACTCACTCTAACAGTACGGCAGAATTATATTCGTAATTAAGTCAGAAAGTAAAGAAAGATGAGGTAGATAATAACTTCTAGCTCCTAACTCAGCACTCTAAAAAGGACGACTCAGGTGAAAAATTCGATTTCTCAATCTGTTGATTTACAGCCAGAAATAGCTGTACAGCTTGACAATTTGCTGCATTTGCTAATCGAACTCAAAATTATCGAATCACCTGAGCAGTCTTTTCCTTTATTACCATCAGAAACTGATAATAAAAATGAGTATATTCCAGAAAGAATTGAATTATTGCAACTTCCTCCAGTGACATTAGAAGTATGTGAAGCTTATTTAGAGTCAAATTTTAGTTTTCCTCAAGATGTATCCAATTACTCACAAACTACTCAAGAAGAATTAGAAGAATCTATTGAAATATTTACAGAATTTGAGGAAAAATTAGACAACTCAGAGGATGCATTGCAAAAATTACGGGAAATATTAGTCGGATATGAGCTATCAGAAATAAATAATATTACAGCTAAACTCGAACAAAAATTAACAAAAATAGAGCATCAAATTTACGACCCTAAAGAGCTAATAAATCTACTACTCCCGTGGATTTCTGAGCTTTTAAGGCTGAAGATTACAGAGTCGAGAGAGGAAATTGTCCAAATAATTGCTCCTATCATTGATGAGACTATCCGCAGTCGCACTGAACAAGATAAAATTAGCATGAGTACTGCGATCGCGCCTGTTATTCCTCTAGCTATTTCCCAACAGATTATTATAGCTCCAGAAGAAGTTTCAGATGCGATCGCTCCGGCAATGGGACGAGCTATAAAAAAGCAAATTGAAATTGAGCAGAATATTGTGGTGGATGCACTCTACCCAATTATTGGTAGTACCATAGCTAAATATATGGCAGAGACAATCCGTGCCATTAACCGACAAGTTGAAGAAACCCTCAGCGTTGAAGGCATTAAACGTAAAATTCGTGCCAAGCTACAGGGAGTTTCTGAAGCAGAATTAATTCTTAAAGAAGCTCTACCATTTACAATTCAAGCCATTTTCTTGATTCATAAAGCATCTGGTTTAGTTATCTCAGATATTCAGCACTCTCATGTAGAGCAGTTAGAGGCTGAAATGGTAGCAGGAATGCTGACAGCAATTCGCAGCTTTGCCAATGATTGCATCAATCAATCTGGAAGCATAACAGAATTAGATGCTATTGAATATGGGACATCAAAAATAATTTTAGAAGTTGCAGGATACTGTTATTTAGCGATTGTTGTGCGAGGAGAGCCAAGCAAAAGTTTTCTTGGGAAAATGCGACAAGTCTTCAGCACAATTATTAAAAAATATGGTGATTTAATTGAAAAATTTGACGGCGATCCAGATTTAATTCCTATTGAAGTTCATATCCTTCTAGAAGAACTGAAAGATACAGATATTCAGGAGAAAAAGAACCAAAAAATTTCACCACTACTAATATTAGGTTTAACAGTTATCAGCAGTATTTTCATTCCTTGGGGTATTTGGCAATACCGTAGTGGAGTTATACATTCCATTGAAAATCAAACTTCGTTAGCTCTAACTTCTGTTCCAGAACTAGCCGTATATCGGCTTACTGTAAAAGTAGAACACAACAAATTAAAATTAACAGGACGATTACCTAATCAACTTCTTCGCCAGAAAACCGAGCAAATTGTCAAAATCACCTCTCCTAATTGGTTGATTGACAATCAAATTTTATTAGTAGAAGTACCAGCAGACCCCGTATTAGCTGCTGCTGAAGTCAAACGAGTCACAGCAGTTTTAAATCAGACTGACGATATAGCAATTTCCGCCCAATATATCGCCGGAAAAGTAGCTGTTGAAGGAACTGTCAACCGAATTGCAGATGCTCAGATTATTGCTAATGCATTTGAACAAATTCCCGGCGTAAAATCTGTGTCTAGCGCGGTGCGAGTACAACCCCCACAGATTGAAATTCGATTTTACTTTCAACCCAACTCAGCAAGTTTAATAAAAGCAGATTTAGTGTACAAGATTCAACAGGTGAAGTTTTTCCTCAATCAGCACCCAAATAAGTATTTAAAAATTATTGGTTATAGTGACCATACTGACGCGAACAAATCTCAAAAATTGGCACTGACGCGAGCAAAGGCTGTACAACAAGCACTGATTAAATTAGGCATCGAGCCATCTCGCCTACAGGTCATTGGTAGGACAAATTTACCACCAGGAATTGATGTAACTCAACCCTTGTGGTTAAGCCGCTGTGTGGCTCTAGAACCGATAAACAAGCAATTTTAAGTTTATAATAGCGATGATTTTGATCAAACATTTTCTAATTTTCTCCAACTATGTCTACAATCTCTAAAAAAATATGCTTGTTTGGTGATTTTGGTGTTGGTAAAACTAGTCTAATTCGCCAATTTGTAGAGTGTCAGTTTAGTGATGAATACCTTTCAACTGTCGGAGTAAAAATCTCTCGCAAATTGGTTTGTCTTTCAGAAAAAGACCTACTTGCTGAACAAAAGTTACAGTTGATAATTTGGGATATTGAAGGTAGTAATAAGTTTAAGGCAGTTGCTAAAAACTATTTTCAAGGGTCTAAAGGTGCTGTGATAGTCGGTGATGTGACACAAGCAGAAACGCTCAATCATATCCAGGAGCATATTCAAACTTTTTTAGCTGTTAATCCTAACAGCTATATTGTTGTTGCACTGAACAAATCAGATATGATTGCAGCCGAATATTTAGAAAAAATTCGTCAAATGTATCAATTCACCAAGCAAGCTAATATATTAGACACTTATGTAACTTCAGCTAAAACTGGCAATAATGTTGATAAAATGTTTCAAGCTTTAGCCACTCGTTTAATTTAATTAAGATGAATTCATTTTTGACAAATTTATTATCTGTATGTAATATTGACTATTTGATAATTGATGAAAACTTCAAGATTCTAGAGATGTCTTTGGGATTAAATCATTTTGCCGATATTCCTAATGAAGTAAAGCTTGGTCAGGATGTTCGGATTGTGTTTCCAGAATTAGAGGGGCTTGAAGATATTTTTGATGCAATTCTACAGGGAGAACAAGATAATTTTGAATTAAAAGGAATTAGGCGATCGCAAGATACGGCTTCTCCTTTATATATTGATATTCGTATTATTAATAATATCCAAGAAGACCATTTCAGGAATCGAATAATCATTGTTATTCAAGATGTAACAGAACGGATGGTGCTTGAGCAATCTTTGTTTCAAGGTGCAAATGAAGCAAATCTTTTGCTACGTAACTTAAAAGCTTCTAAACAATATATTGACCAAATTGTGACATCAATGGCGGACGCCTTGTTAGTGACAACGCTATCAGGCGAGATAAAAAAAATGAATTATGCCGCACAAATTTTATTGCAATATAACGAATTAGAACTTATTGGTAAACCAATCGCAAAAGTTATTAGAGAAGTCAATAAGTATCCATTGACAATTGATGATACTGATATATCCCACAGTCAAGACATAAATCCTTTAGTAAAAGAAGTAGAAACCGTTTGTTTTACCAAAAGTGGTAAAACAATTCCTGTAGCTTTTTCATCTTCAATCGTAAAAACAGAAATTGAACATTTTCAAGGTTATGTTTACATTTTGCGAGACATGACTGAACGAAAGCAGGCAGAACTTGCTAAACAAGAATTCTTAGCGATGATTAGCCATGAGGTTCGGACTCCGATCGCATCGGTAATTGGTATGGCCAATTTGTTGCAATATACTGAATTGACTGCTGAACAGCAAGACTTTGTTGAAACCATCTACACCAGTGGAAATTCTTTACTCAAAATTATTAACGATTTCCTTGACTTCTCCAAAATACAATCGGGCAACTTAGAACTTGAAGCGGAACCTTTTGCTTTGCGAAATTGCATTCATGAGGCTCTTTATATGCTTGCGCCTACAGCTAGAGAAAAAGGTTTAAAACTCACATTTTTTGATACTCCTGAACTTCCTACTACGATTGTGGGGGATATTACCCGACTGCGCCAAGTCTTAATTAATTTACTCTGTAATGCGATTAAATTTACCGAAACTGGAACCATAGAAATTTCAGTTATAACCCGCAAGAATAGCGATATTAATCATTCTTTTGCTGCCAATACTGACGAAATTCAGTTTAGTGTTAAAGATACAGGCATTGGAATTCCACGCGATCGCCTTGAACGTTTATTTAAAGCCTTCAGTCAAGTTGACTCCTCCATTACTCGACAATATGGCGGTACTGGCTTAGGTCTTGCCATCTGCAAGCAACTGTGTGAGTTAATGGGTGGCAGAATTTGGGTTGAAAGTGAGCTTAATGCAGGTAGCACGTTTTACTTTACGATTACCGCTTCTGTTATTCCAGAGGAGTCAGCAGCAGCCAGTGTGGTCTTATCCCAACAGGAGACGCTAAGACCGATCGAGTCTCCCCAAGTGGAGCAACTGGCGTTCAAGAGTCAGGAGTTATTCAGCGTCCCCGCTTCCTCTTCTCCGTCTCCTGACTTCCATAAATTAAGAATTCTTTTAACTGAAGATAATCTGGTGAATCAGAAAATAGCCTTGAAGCAACTCCAAAGCCTGGGCTACAGTGCTGATATCGCTAATAATGGGAAAGAAGCGTTGCAGCTATTAAAAAAAATTCCCTATGATTTGATTCTAATGGATTGCCAAATGCCGATTCTCGACGGTTTGGAAACCACAAAACAAATTCATCGTTGGCAAGAAAGCAGCTTTGCTAGTGGTCGTCGTCCTGTGGTAATTGCGGTAACAGCTAATGCGATGAAACAAGACAAACAAATGTGTTTAGATGCCGGAATGGACGACTATTTGAGCAAGCCGGTGATGAAAGAAAATTTGGCCGCGACGCTAGAGTATTGGGGAAATGTGATATTTGAGGCAAAAGAAACAGTTGCCACAAAGCAGATTTCTACAACAGATGTTGGTTCAGTTGACCTCCCAATTGATTGGGAACGCTTGCATCAACTTTCAGAAAATAATCCAGAATTTGAATTGGAACTATTGCAAATGTTTGTTGAGGATATTCAACCTCGTCTAGAGTTAATTAAAATAGCGATCGCAGCTCATGATTTTGAGCAAATAGCGCTCCAAGTCCATCAAATTAAAGGTTCTAGTGCCAATATAGGAGTTACAACCATGCATCTGGCAGCAGAAAAACTAGAACAGTTAGCTTACAACCAAGAACGTCAAAGTGCTACTAACCTAATCTTAGAGTTAGAAGAGTTTGTTAAATGCATCCAAGAATTTTTAATCAAGAGTTAAAAGTTAAGAGTTAGTATTATTTTCCCCTATCTCCCTTGTCTTTTTATTTTCTGATTCTCTGCTCCTCTCATCGGCATCTTTAATAAGATTTACTAATAAATAAACAGTAACGATTATCTCCTGTCGGCTCATAACTCAATTTGTCAGCAATGGTGGACATGATTTTTAAACCCCGCCCGCGCTCTTGATCGTTATCCTCAAATTCAGATGTTTGGCGCAATTGCTGTTCTAAGTCAAAGGCTTCACCTTGCGACCAGATGCGAATTTCTATATATTCATCTAACCGCATAGCCTCCATCTCAATCGGAGTTTCAATAGGTAAATTTTTGTGGGCATGTTCAACAATGTTAGTAAAACCTTCTATCATCAGCGTTTGACATTGCCACCAAATTTGTTTATTGGGGATAGGTGGTTGATTCATCTGCTCGAACCAAGACAAAACTTGAGGTGAAGCTGTCAGGTCTGTGTTGACTTTGAGAGAAATTTTATTATTCACTTCTTAACTAAGAAAATATTGTGAAATCATCATATTCGCTAATTAGTTTATTTAATTTGAGTATTTTTACTATACATTAAAAACTAATTTGCATATAACTTAAATTAAAGTAACTATTTATCGATCATTTTACTTAGAAAACTGTAATTTATGTTTAAAATTCTGGTTATTGATGATGACCCTACAGTGCGAGCAGTACTGAAAAGCACACTCCAAAGGCAGGGTTATGAGACTACTGTAGCGAGCAATGGCGAAGAAGGAATTATCCAAGCACAACTGCTACATCCTGCCCTGATTATCTGTGACTGGATGATGTCCCAGGTAGATGGGCTAGAAGTGTGTCGTCGAATTAGAACAAATCCAGAGTTAGCAACTACTTTTTTTATTCTATTGACGGCTAGGGGAGCAGCTCGAGGAGAGGAGGAAGATAGAGTTAGGGGACTTGACGCTGGAGCGGATGAGTTTATCTCTAAACCAATAGAGATGAATGAATTGAAAGCACGGGTAAGAGCAGGACTAAGGTTACACCAGCTAAATCAGGATTTACAAAGTCAAAAGCAAGCTTTGGAGACACTCAATCAGGATTTGCAAACCCAAAAGCAAATTTTGGAAGCCGAATTGTCTGAGGCAGCTGCTTATGTGCGATCGCTTTTACCCTCACCGCTTGTAGGAGCAGTAACTACAGAAAATCTGTTTATTCCCTCAGCGCAACTAGGAGGCGATTGCTTCGACCATCATTGGATTGACGAGGATCATTTGGCAATTTATTTGTTAGATGTATCTGGTCATGGGGTGGGTTCAGCTCTCCTATCGGTATCCGTGTTGAATGTTTTGCGATCGCAATCTTTACCGAACACTAACTTTTCTCAACCAAGTGAAGTCCTAAAAGCCCTTAATCATGCCTTCCAAATGAGCAAGCACGGTGATAAATACTTCACAATCTGGTATGGAGTTTATCACCGCCTTAAACGTCAACTCATTTATGCCAATGCCGGACATCCACCAGCTTTACTGTTATCTAATACCTCCACCAATAAGATTGAAGTTAAACAGCTAACTTCTTTAGATTTACCAATTGGCTTTTTGCCTGAAGTTAAATTTGAGGATGCTGTTTTCGAGGTCGAAGAAAACAGCACTTTATACATCTTTAGTGATGGCGCTTATGAAATTAATCAGTCAGATGGCAAAATTTGGGGAATCGATGCTTTCATTGACTTACTAACCAAATATAGTCAAAATACCTGTAATCTCAATCAACTATTAGCGAACATTCTCACCTTAAATGCTCAAGATAATCTTGATGATGACTTATCTTTAGTAAAAGTTAACTTTGGTTAGAATAGTCAGTTATGCATATTTAATTTTGGATTAATTAACAGCTTATTGTGTTGCTAATACTTGACGAGAAAATTCATCTTTGTCAGCAAAGGTTTGAAAAATTCTATCCATTTTAGTTAGTTCAAATAACATCCTGACTTGATCGCTTATCGAACAAACAAACAGTTTAGCATTAGCAGTTCGTACCATTTGCATTGCTGATACTAAAGCACCTAACCCAGAGCTATCAATAAACTTTACTTCTTTCATATCGATCAACAAAATATCGGCTCCGTTTGCCAGAAGACCGCTAACTTCACGACGTAGTTCGTTACCTCTAATACCATCTAAAATTCCAGACAATTCTAGTACTTTTACATTCAAATTCATGGTTTTATTTTCCGATTATTTGGCTTGAGAACTATGTAGTTATATTTTGGCATTGACCTAATTAAACGGCAATAGATAAAGTCTGCAATTAGCTTTTTTTTACTACTTGCTGATTACTATTATTTGCGATTGCAGTAAAAAAGCTAGCATCAACCCATTGACGAGAAATTTCAAAAGCTTCAAAATAGCCGTCTTTTTGACCTAACTCTCGTGCCCAAAAGCGAGACAGGACAAGTATGGCATCAAGTTGCATAAATGCTTTATTTAACTCTGATTCATAACAACCGATAGCTGCAACTTTTTCTTCAATTACAGAGGTGATATCCACAAAAAAGTTGGGTTCAAAACCGCGCAAAAAAACAGGTGGTGCTGAATACCACAAGGGTATGTTTTTGCGGGTAGCAACATTAGAAACTGCGATCGCACACACTTCATGATCTCTATGTCCATATTTTTCGGGTTGTGGTGCGTGAGTAATAATCAGATCCGGTTGCCAACGCCCAAGAGCTTCTTCAGTAACTTTAATCACTGCTTGTGTTGAAAAATTGCACTCCTCAAGTGCATGAAACTCATAAGTTGCACCGATGATTTTACCAGCTGCATCTGCTTCTTGATGACGTGTACCCTTCACAGGCGAACTGGAAAGACCGCCATCAGTCAAAATTAAGCAACGAACATTCCATCCTGCTTTGGACATTAGACTGAGAGTACCAGCAGCAGGTAAAACTTCATCATCAGCATGAGCATAGATTGTTAAGACAGTTCGCTGACCAAAGTTGTTTGAGTCCGAATAAGTGTTCATAGCTGTTTTCTTTCTAAATTAGATTTGCAAGTCAGCAGTCATGAGTTATTTATTCACCTGCTCTTTTCCAGCTTTTTTTACTTACCTCTTAAACTTGTTTTGGAGGCTGCCAAACAGATGCGCGGATGATAGCCCACAAAAGTAATAAATTATAGATAGCCCATGCACCATTAAGCAGGTGAACCTGAGGATTATTTAAATGGCCAATTGCGAATTGATAAAGGCTCCATAACATACCCAAGATGGTAAGGATAAAAACAACCAACTGTGGCCAAACAAGCCGGAGATAAATCCCGGATTGCCGCTGCTTAGGTGTGACTTGGAAATTGAGTTTTTGTCCTGTGAATACACTCCATACAGCTTGGATTAACAAAGGGAATAAAGCGATCGCATATTGTTCCGAGCGCCATACTTCTCTAGCTGGAATGCCCCAAGTAGCTGCAAGGAAAGTCAGACGGTTAATAATAAAAGCTGGGAAAAAGTGTACGGCAAAGTCAGGTCCGTAGGTTTTGACTGGAACAATGTCCGTAAAAAAATAAATAATTGGACAAGAAATAAAAACCAGAGTTGCAAAACCAGAGAAATAACTATACATCGTCTTGAAATATTGCAACCTTTGCCAAAAGGTTAGCCCTGTTTTTGTCAATGGATTTTCCCTCACTAGCACTTGGATAGTTCCTTGTGCCCAACGTAGCCGCTGTTTTAGAGTAGAACTTAGATCGTCTGGTGCTAAACCTTCTGCCAAAAGTTCATTATGATAAATAGATTTCCAACCAGCACTATGCAGACGCATTGCTGTATTCATATCTTCCGTAATGCTATTACTGGATACCCCACCAACTAAATCAAATTCATCTAAACGTTTTTCATCTTTGGCAAATTCATCAGCAAAATTTTGCAGTCCTACACTAACTAATGCTTCACGTCTGAGAATTGCATTTGTGCCCGTATAAAACGCAGCATTCATACCATCTTTACCTTGTTGAAGCGGCCCATAAAATAAATTTGCTCGATGTCCAAAAGGATCGCCTGGTGGAATATTGTAAAAATCCTGACGGGTCTGTACAAAAGCAATTTGATTCTGGTCGTATTTTCCTGTTGAAAGATTATAGGTGTAGAAATAAGGCAGAACTCGCTTGAGAAAATTTCGCTTGGGAATGTGGTCAGCATCTAGAGTGACAATAAAATTTCCTGACGTTTCTCCAGAAAAAATTGCATAATTGATATTGCCTGCTTTGGCATGATGTGCTACACCAGGCGTCTTAGGACGAGCAATGTAACGAAAACGAGCGAGTTCAACTAGTTCTAGTTCTTTTTTGTGAATGGCTTCTTCTAAAGCTTTCCGTTCGGTAATTAGGCGATCGCTAATACTTTGATGAGTCGGAGGTAGCCAAAGAATCAGCGATCGCAAACTTTGCACAAATTCAGTAGCAAACTGGTTAACCACTGGTTCTGATGATGTTTGCAGCCATTGTTCGGCAGCTTGAGTATTAGGTGTCAGATTTTCCAGTTGCTTCAAGCGCTCTAACAAACAAGAATGTTCTGCATCAATCCGTTCCGCTTCTAGCTGTAATTGTGGTGACTGCAAATCTTCAATACACAATCTTTCTGTCATCGCTCGCATATCAGCCGAGTTACCATCATCCAGCACATAAACACGTAACTTTGTTGGCGGGTAATCGATTGTTAGAGCAGCTTTGGCAGTTTCTTCGACAATTTCTGTCGGCTCGTTGTAGCAAGTGACAAACACATCCACTGTTGGCCAGTCGGATCTGGGTAGAGGTGGGGTCATCTGGTCGAGAGACTTAATTTGTCTGATTAAAGGTCGCCACAACCCAATTACAAACATTACGCCACCGAAATAGCTGTAAATCTCGGCTATCAGCAAAGGAATCGAGATCCAGAGGGCATCAAAATTGATGGAATGGGTGACGCGCCATTGCAAATACCAGATACCAAAAATCAAATTGATTTCTGCTAGATAACGGAACAACAGCGTTCTTTTTTTGAGTAATGAGCGGCTGTTACCAGAAAAGTTTGTAAGGGAAACTGAAGTCATCTTAGTACTCAATAGTTAATGTATCTACATCCTTATCAAAACAAGTATTCCCTAGTTAAATTTGTAACTAACAAATTTTTCTCGATCAACCCAAAATTAGCGTTGTTCAATTGATCTATGTCTCTACAAGGATTTTGGTATTACTAAGATTTATGCAAAACTACACACTGTAGGGGCAATTTATTAATTATTCGGTGTCAACTTAAGCTGAAATCTTCTGACTGTATGAGTTTTGCCCTCAGCCCCAGCCCCTCTCTCTCCCAAAATTGGGAGAGGGCAACCCTAGAACACCAATTCAGTAATCCTCGAAGAACCTCTCCCCCTACCCCTCTCCTGCGAGGAGAGGGGAGTTTAGCTCCCCCAACGCTAGTAGGGAAGCAGGGTGGTTTCATACAAGTAGAGAAAAACTAAAACTGGGTTTCAAAGCCTCTCCCCCCGTGGGGGAGAGGAATGGAAGTGAGGGAAAAAGCCATGCCACTTTCACGAAAAATCAAGACTTATGTATTTTTCTTTTTTCGTATGAAACCACCCTGCCCTTCCTTTCTAGGGAAGGGGGCTGGGGGGTTAGGTTTTTGATTACTGAATCGATGCTCTAGAACACAGGGTTTCAGTTGTCTTATTTTGTGCCAGTTACTAGGTGAGCCTTTTGACTATCTGAAACCCAGTAACTTCCAGAACTATCAGAAGTTAAGTTGGTTTGTTGTGTGGCGCCGTTTGGTAGACCTCGCCCAGAATCTCCCTTAGTAACTGTCTGCCACCAAAGGGAGTTCATAGTGGTAATCGGACGAATTAAGGGTTGTCGATTTGTCAAATTGTATAGCAAGGATTGCAAAATCATACTGTTGGTGCTGCTGGTGAAACCAACTGCTGTTTTGCCGGTGGTTTCATAGAAGCCCTCATAAAATCCAACTAATGGATTATATAAGTCAGTCGTTCCTTCCTGTAACTGTTGACTATACTTATTGTCTGGAAGCAGGGCATTATAGGCAAAAGCCACTGCTGTACTTACCAATCGCCCCTTTGGTACTGGTTTACCGTTATCTCCTAAAGCTACCCAAGACTCACCTTGTCCAGTAATTGTACTGTGGACAGTGTAAGGTTTACGATCGATTAAGGTGGTGGCTGAGGCTGTGAGGGTGCCAGTGCGACGGTAACGTTCAGCTTGTGCTTGAAAAATTGGTTCAAAGAGCGATCGCATTTTTGGATCTAATCCAAACTCCAATGCATAGAGTACAAAAGGATTGCTAACTGTGTATTGGTTTTTGGAATTAGTATCTGTGCGATGGCGTTGAATTGGGACTTTCAGTCCCTCCACTGAGGTAGTTTGATATTCACCCCCAACAGCAGAACGATCGAGATTAAACCCCCATAATTGAAAAGCACGAGCGGCATATTCCTCATAACCCAAGCGAGTTTCGGGGTTAACGCGGGTGAGATATCGCCCATCTTGCTCTTTGGTAACGGTGGCACTAGAAAGAATACCTTCGCGCACCACACGCAAGTATGACCAATTCAGCACAATTTTATCTACGGCAGCCGTATATTCTGGATGACAGCTTTTTAAGTTGTACAGCGCTGCCAGCATTCTACCCAAATCTAAAGCTGACCAACCGTTTCCTTCTGGAACTGGATTTCCACCATAATCGACTGGTTGGAGAGTTTTGGTATCATAACCCCGACTTGGCAATTCCCCAGCAAATAACGGTAACTTTGTCAAAGCTCCTAAGAGATGACGGGTACGCTGGTCAAATTCTTTGGGGGTAATTGTATCGAGCGATCGCGCTGCGTGGAGTGCTGCGAGATAATCTCCCAATCCCCAGAGGGTTGCACCTTTGAAATCACTGCGATCGTCTATCAGCCCACTCTGGGAGTGATAATTTGCTTGAAAGTATCGCCAAGCCGCCTCTGCATAGCGCCGTTCAACAGGCGTTAGCGATCGATCTAGTTTCAGATTAGATGATGGCTGGGGACTATCCACTGGTGGAATAGGTGCAACGGTCACTTCTGTAGGTTTAGAAGTATCCGCAGGGGTTGCGATCAAAGTTGTAACAGTAGAATTCGGTTGATTTGCAGGTGTTGCACCAGAAGCATTTTCACTCGGCTTGTCAGTAGAATTCGGTTGATTTGAGGATGTTGCTGAAGAAGCATTTTCACTCGGCTTGCCAGTAGAATTTGGTTGATTTGAGGGTGTTGCTAAAGAAGCATTTTCACTCGGCTTACCAGTAGACACACTTGCAGAAGTGGAAGCAATTAAAGGGCGATTTCCCCTAGCTTTGTAGTATAAAATCTCCAAAATTAACCCATTAGTATTACCTGTCAAAGCTTTGTTGGGTTGTTTTGATTCTTCATAGATCCCAGCATAGTAACCGCTATCATCAGGACTGCGGAGATCCTTGACTGCATCAAAAACTTTGTGGGCATAAGCATTATCTGGAAACAGATAGCGCCAGCCAAAAGCAGCTTTTGTACTGATGCTGCGAAACTGGGGATAAGGTTGATTGGCATCGGTAATAGTTGCCCAATTTGCACCATTGGCGTAAACGGTGTTGTAGAGAAAATAAGGTGCTTGGTCGATATTATCTTCTGTTACCGCAGTTAACTGACCTGTGGTATCAAAACGCCGTTTTTGCACATCTAAAACCCTGGCAGCAAAATCAGCTAACTCACCTTGCAAGCCAAATTCAATCCCATCAAGGATATAAGACTCACTCACAACGTAATTATTAGCGTTGGTACTTTGAAAGTCACGGCTATCAACAGGAATTTGCACACCATTAATTTCAACTAACTTAAACGGTTCTAAAGCAATAGCCTTGGGTGCTGAGAAACCCCAAAGTTGATAACCCCTAGCGCCGTATTCTTCGTAGCCGAGTCGTCCTTCTTGCACTAGTAAGGTTTTCTTGTCAGGGAGAACAGTAGCGCCAAAAAGTTGTCCATCTTTGAGCGATCGCCCAACCTGCCATTTTGCTACAATTCCTTTGAGCCAGTCATTATATTGAGGATCGCAGGTACGGATAACATCAAACGCAGCCAGTATTCGCCCAATATCCAAAGCAGACCAACCAATACCCTGTTCTAGTGGATTGTTGCCATAATCAACCATCTTTGCAGTAGCTGCGTTATAGACTTTATTGGGCAAAGCATCTTCAAATAACTTCAAGCTGTTGAGAGTTGTCAAAAACTTATTGAGGCGGGAATCAAAATCTGCTTGATCGGTAAGATTCAACCATCGTGCAGCATTCAATGCCATCAGGTAGTTACCCATATCCCAGAGTGTACCTGAAGGATAACCCCCAGTAGAATTGGTAAATCCCGTTGCTGGCTGATAATTTTTGACAAAATACTGCCAAGCCGCACGAGCATAAGTTTGTTCTTCAGATGTGAGCGGGGCTGTAATATTGCTACAGCTATTGGAATTTTGGGATAAGACTGGTGTCGGGATGTAAAACAAAAATTGCAGAAATGTTCCAATTAGGAACAATGCAACCCATCTCAACAGCTTTTGTTGATGGTGCTTGTATAGCATAAGCAAAGAAGAAGTTAGGAGCGTGTCTGTACAGCTATCGATAGAGTGGAGTATCGCTAGTGAATGATATTCGCAAAAGTTCTAAATATCAGGGTGAATTACACGGAAATTTTGTATATTGTTTCTTTAAACGGAGTCTGTATACGGAAAAAATTTATATTTTGCCCAGAAATAAAAACATGGGTAAACAAAAGCAACGATCTTGATAAAAACATTATTCAGCACACAAATACAGCAGTTTTCTTTTGCATGAAGTACAAAGCTATGGGTTTGGAGGCAGGAGGCAGAGGTAGACTCAAAAATATTTTTTAAACTAAACGGTCTAGTATAAATTAGTATAAAATAGTTATTATAGCGGTTTGCAGTTGAGTCCAATACAGACCTAACCCCCAACCCCTTCCCTAGCAGGGAAGGGGAGTAAGATTCAAAGCCTCTCTCCTCTTAGGAGAGAGGTTTGGAGAGAGGTCAAAACTGTACTGCACCAAAACGAGAACCGCTATAGTAAATTTTTGACTTAAATAATGACTAATAATTTCTTGAGAAGTTACGATAAAATCACAATCAAATTTCAGTTGAGACATTTCCTTCCCAGCAAGTAAAAGCATCAAACAGCAATCCCTCTTTTGGGGATTTTAGGAATTTATAGTAAATCTCAATTACCAATCCCATGCCAAATCGTCATTATCCTCCCGCCTACTTACGCTATCTAAAAGCCAGGTTATGGAATCTAGGGCGACCTGGTTTTTGGGGAACTGCGATTTTTTTATCTGTAGTTGGGCTAGCAACCTGGGAATACTGGTCAAACCCAGATATTTTCGTTTATAAGCAAAAAAAACCAGTCGTTTTACAAAAGTCTGCTGATTCTTCCCTGTCAGAAGAAAACAAAGCTATTGCAGCAGATATTGATAACCTACCAGTTTTATTTAATGACTTTGAGCAAGCAACTCTCTCATTAAGCGCAAATGCGCCTGAAGAAAAGACTGAGGCAAAAAAGAGCAAAGGCTTATTAGATGATGTAATTAACAAACAAAAGTCTGATAGTAATACCAAATTAAATCCTGGTTTAGGTGTTAACGGCGACACCTCTCCAACCCCGAAAAATCTCTTTGTCCAACAAACAGACAATTTATTGCGTACTGGAACAGTTGATAGTAGTAACCAGTTTCTAGGTCTTAAAACCTTAAATGCGGCGTCTGAACCAACAGGGGCAGACCAAACATCTTCTAGCCTGGGTGTTGGATTCACTAATCAAACCAATAAAAATCAAAATTCTCTCTCTATTAACCCTCTGCAAGCAGCGCTTAATCAATCGACAAACCAGAAATTGTCTGACTTCAATGGTACCACTGCAACTCAGACAAATGGCTTGGGGCAAGTCTCCGCTCCAGGAACAACCCTAATGCCACCCATCAATAGCTTAACTAGTCAGAATTCTCCACCAAACACTGGGTTAACTGCTGGGACAGGCAACACATCAACGGGTACAAACTTACCACAAAATTCTTACAGTAATTTAAATAACGGTCAGGTATTGCCTAATAATGGGTTAACTACGGGTACGAACTTACCGCAAAATCCCTACAATAATTTAAATAACGGTCAAGTAGTGCCTAATGTAGCACCAAGTAATACTGTACCTTATTCTAGCCAAAGTCCGAGTCAAAGTGTTGTCACACCCACAAACCCTGTGGTGTATGGGAATTATGGTTTACAGCAGCCGATTATGCAACCACCACAATCTAATTATGGAAATAATGGCTTGCAGCAACCGACCCAATTACCACAATCTAATTATGGGAATTATGGCTTGCAGCAACCGACCCAACCACCACAATCTAATTATGGAAATAATGTGACGCAGCAACCAACACAGTCTAATTCCTTATATCTTCTTCGCCAACTTCGAGACAAGTATAGAAGTCCGGGTCAAAACTGATTTTAAGCACGTTGGCTTGATAAAGTCTAGCTAAGGTGATTGTGGGCTATTTGGAATCATCGGAACTTCTGGTGTTTCGGGTTGTTGCTGTTGTCGTTGCAAATATTTACTCAATACATAAGCCATATCCCCACGGGTTACGGGTTTTAATGGGGAAATATTGCCTTGAGCATCTGTATTCAGAAATCCCTCACTAGCTACTGTAGCGATCGCTTTTCTAGCCCAAGCTGGGATAGACTTTTCATCTGGATGTGAAGCTAGAATCTCATTCACAGCGGCATCAGGAAACTGAAATACACCATAAGCCTGGGCGAAAATAGCTAGAGCTTCTGCCCTTGTCACCTTTTGGTTAGGGAAGAATTCATTGCCTCGATAGCCTTTCATGATGTCAGTTTTTAGGACTGTCTGTATATCATTAAATGCCCAATAAGAACGAGGAACATCTGGAATACTTAAATTTTCTTTGGTAACAGCTTCTCTTTTATCTAGGCGAAATGCTTTTACCATAATCGAGGCTAATTCTGCCCGACTCAGTAACCTTTCTGGATAAAACTTGCCATCGGGAAAGTTTGTCATCCATTTAGCAGCAGTTACCTGTTGAATGGAATCAGCTGGTATTCCAGAAGTAGATTCTGGTACTTGAGCAATTGCTGGCAAGCTTTGTAGTAGTGCCATTAAAGATAGAGTAATTGAAAGCTGACGCATCATGATAACCACTTGTAGCTGCTAACGTGAATTTAAAAAACTACGTTACTGAGTTAACGCAAAATTTCATCTTACGTTAATGACGAATTTGGGCTAGGGAATGTTGCATAGCTACGTAGTGCGTTAGCTGGTTTTGATCCTCAAGGGAGTAGAAATCAGCAAAAACTTGTTTTTTACCTTTGATGTTTTGGCGTTATCTGCCCACTACTATGGACTATAGTCAGTTTTTCAGGAGTTTTGGGAATGACAGCAGCAGCAGATCCCGTAAAGTTGATGAAGCAAGAAGTTGGCAAAGCCGCCGCCGCCCTAGTCAAGTCTGGTTCCATTGTCGGGTTGGGTACGGGGTCAACTACAGCATATACGATTCAGTTTTTGGGCGATCGCCTCAAGTCTGGTGAACTCAAAGATATCATTGGTATACCTACCTCGTTTCAGTCAGAAGTGCTGGCGAAGCAGTACGGTGTTCCTCTCGCCACCTTGGATGCTATTGACCACATCGATATTGCCATTGATGGCGCAGATGAAGTCGATCCGCAGAAAAATTTGATTAAAGGCGGTGGTGCAGCACATACCCGTGAAAAAGTCGTAGACTACCTAGCAGAACAGTTCATCGTCGTAGTAGACAGTGGCAAGTTAGTTGAACGCTTGGGTTCCAGTTTTGCTGTGCCCGTGGAAGTGATTCCAATGGCAATTACTCCTGTAACCAATGCCATCAAAAAACTTGGTGGCAAACCAGAACTCCGCATGGGTGTAAAAAAAGCTGGGCCAGTAATTACTGACCAAGGCAACTTTGTCTTAGATGTCAGATTTGACTCTATTGAAGATCCAGCCGGACTAGAAAAGACATTGAATAACATTCCCGGCGTTCTGGAAAATGGTATCTTCGTTAACTGTGTCGATTTAGTTTTGATTGGTGAAGTTAAAGATGGTCAGCCATTAGTGCGGCAACTTTGACATACTCCCCACCCTTCAAGGGTGGGGATTCTAGGCTCAAACAGCAACAGCATGCTTTTTCACTACAGACTAGAACTGAGCACTAGATGATGACGTTAGTACCGACTACCAGATTTGTAGCCGTGAAATTATTCAAAGTCGCCAAGGTGTTATCGAAATAACCATTAACTTGTGTAGAAGTACCCGATTGCACAAACTTTAGGTAACCATCTAAGATGGGATTGCTGCCACTGTAGCCCTGACTCTTAAACACATCAGTAAGGACTAACTTATCCTCGCTCTGATTAAAGTCAGTAATCGTATGATTAGTGCTAGAGGCTTGGTAGATGAACTGGTCATTACCGCTACCGCCAGTCAGGGTATTATTATAGTCACCAGCAAAGAGGATGTCATCATCTGCCCCACCGACGAGGCTATTGTTACCTGCACCACCAATAAGGGTATCATTACCAGCACCACCAAGTAGCGTATCGTTACCTGTACCACCGCGTAGTAGGTCGTTACCACTCTTGCCATCAATGCTGTCATCACCCCCCAGACCATTAATGACATCAGATGAGTTGTCAAAACCATTGACATTGTTGTTTAGGTCATTGAGAAAGGTGACTGTGTTTTTGTTGAAGATTGTACTTTGGGTAGAGTTGGCATCGAAGACATCAAAGCTGTCACTAATACTGCTTTGCCCATCAAACAGGATATTGCCCAGCGTTGATAGGTTGTCTAGCTTTTCTAGCGAAAAGTTTTGCAGGATAACTTTATCATCAGCCGCCCCTTCAAAAGTGATTTCTAGATTGCTACCATTCTGGGTGAGTAGCAGATTTCGGGCAGTCAATCCAGCACCTTGGAATTTGAGAGTATCCAATTCGCCAATGATTGCTGCCGAGGGATTTGAGCCTTTACCTACGCCATCGAAATCAGTGATGGTATCAACACCATCACCTAAGTTGTAAACAAATTGATCCTTGCCACCGCCACTAGTTAGGATGTCGTTGCCTTGATTACCTGTGATAGTATCGTTCCCAGCTTTAGCATTAATTATGTCACCGTAGTTCTTGCCTACTAGATTATCAACGCTAGTGGTTCCGATCAGACCGTTAAACTCTAATGCACCAATATCAACTGTACCTTCAGATATTCTGTCAAATCCAGTGCCGCGTTGGTCGGTGGTAATACGTGCTGGAATCAGGGCATTATTGCCCGCGTTAATGGCAGGACTATCCTCAAGTAAGGCATGAGTCAAGGTTGCACCGCCGTTATTTTGCAGCGGACTGAGTTTGGGATCAATGGGGTTGGCGCTAGTGCCGAGGAGTGTGCTGATAGTAAAGCCAGTACCACCAGTGCGATCGCCAATCAGGTTATTGCCAAGGTCGCTGAAAGTACCGAAAACATCCCCTTGTAAGCCGAAGTTGCCTGCAATGATAGTGTTGCCAACAATGACAGTGCCATCAGAGTCATTGAAAACGCTTCTACCCTGGCCGTCATAATACTTCTGCAGCTTACCGTCCTCACCAATAATATAATCTGGTCTGATGTAATTATTAGTAATAGTGCTGTTAATGAGAGTAAGGGTGCCTTTGTTAGAGATGCCATTGCCCTCTTTGTAGGAGCTATTGCTAGAGACAGTACTATTGTTAAGGTTGAAGGTGCCTTGGTTAAAGATGCCGCCGCCGTAAGTCGCATCACTGTTAGAGACTGTGCTTCTCGTTATGCTGAGGTTGCCTGTGTTAAAGATGCCACCGCCATAGCTATCTATTAAATAAGTGCCAGGTTCGCGCTCATAATATAATACGGTGGATAGGTCATTACTAGAGACAGTACTGTTAGTTAGGCTGAGACTGCCTTTGTTGAAGATGCCGCCACCATAAGTATATCCTGTATTACCAGAGACAGTGCTTCCCGTTAAGCTAAGATTGCCACTGTTAAATATGCCGCCTCCTAATGACGACCCAATATTATCAGAGACAGTAGTGTTAGTCAGGCTAAGGCGACCTCTGTTAAAGATACCGCCTACCGACCCACTATTGTCAGATACAGTGCTATTGGTCAAGCTAAGGCTGGCATTGCTATTGAGCAGAATACTACCAAAGGCATCCCTAGCATTAGCAATTTTCAAGTCATTAATGTTGGTATCTGTTCCTGTACCTGATATCTCGAACACGCCAGAGGCATTATTCCCGCTGATGGTAAGGTTAGATACCCCAGTTCCCAAGATAGTTAGATCGTCGTTAATCGTCAATTTCCCAGAGGTCAGGGTAATGATATCTGGGGTGGCATCGGTGAACACGCCCGCAAAGGTAATGGTACCTGCCCCAACAGTAGCATTGGCATTGAGAATAGCCTGCCGCAACGATCCTGCTCCTGAATCGTTAGTATTAGTCACTACTGTGTCAGTATTAACAGGTGGTGGGCTAGTGGACTGGACTTCATAAGCGCCAATATCCACTGTATCGCCGGATATTCGGTTGAATCCGGTGCCCCTTTGGTCAGTAGTAACACTACCAGTAACTAGAGAATTATTGCCTGCGTTAATAGCGGGACTATCGGCAAGTAAAGCATCAGTAAAGGTTGCACTACCGTTATTTTGTAGAGGGCCGAGTTTGGGGTTAATGGGGCTGGCACTGCTGCCAACGAGGTTACTGGTGGTCAATCCGGTGCTACCAGTGTTATTACCAATCAGGTTATTGCCTGAGTCGTTGAAGCTTCCAGCCACATCGGGGTAGATATTTGCGGAGGTGGACTTATCGAAGTTGCCTGCAATGATGGTGTTCCCAACAGTGATAGTTCCACCACTATCGTTAAAAACACCGCCACCGTCGCCAGTACCATCGCCGTTTGAGTCAGTTGTGTTATTGGCAATCGTGGTGTTGATAAGGGTGAGGGTGTCATTATTATAAATGCCGCCACCGTCAGAGGTTGCCTTATTATCAGATACAGTACTGTTAATCAAGATTGCTGAACTTGATCTATCAAAATTCTGCTCAGAGAAGTATGAGTTAGAAATGCCCCCTTCTTTATTGCCAGAGACACTGCTATTGGTAAGTTTAAGAAAGCTACCTACGTTAGAGATGCCTTCTGCTCTATTGTTAGAGACACTGCTATTGGTGAGACTAACGAAACCAGAATAAAGAGAATAAAGGCTGCCACCAACATCATTAGCGATGCCGCTTTGCGTATTGCTAGAGACACTGCTATTAGTTAGACTGACTGTACCACCAAAGTTGGAAATACCGCTTCCTGTATTGCCAGAGACACTGCTTCCCGTTAGGTTGAGGAAGGCAATGTCAAGATTATTAATGATCCCGCTTCCTGTATTACCAGAGACACTGCTCCCCGTTAGGTTGAGGATGCCAGAGTTATAGATGCCCTCTCCCGTATTACGGGAGACAGTGCTGTTAGTGAGCTTAAGAATAGTACTGGCATCGACTAAAATACCGCTGCCATTGTAATAATTAGTATTGATATTACCATTAGCAACGGTCAAACCATCAATCATGGCATCTGTTCCTATGCCCGATATCTCAAACACCCTGGAGGCATTATTGCCATTCACAATCAGATGAGATGCCCCATTCCCCAAGATAGTCACATCATCGGTAATCGTTAGTTGTCCAGAGGTAAGGGTGATCACATCTGGGGTGTTATCCGTGAATACACCTCCAAAACTAATCGTATCATCCCCAGGAGTAGCATTGGCTAAGTTAATTGCCTCTCGCAGTGTGGTGATGCCGTTGTTCGCATTCCCATCATCCGTATCTCCGGTATTATTCACTGTGAACCTAGCTAGTACTCCTGCGTAAGCTTCTCGCGTCGTTTCTGCAAACGCCAGATTTACTTCCATATCAGCGGTGCGAACTTCTAACTCCCAGTTACCACCTAATGCTGCATTGCCAATTCGCTGACGCGAAGCAGCAATATTCGCTCCTGTGAGTTGGTGCAGTTTTTCTACAAATTCTGTCCCTGCATCACCCAAAGCTACATTGCAACCATAGATAAGTAAGTTGCTAGGGTTATCGGCTTTGCCAGAGGTGGAAAATATCTTCTGCCATTGTTGGAGTTGCTGGCTGTATTCGTCGAGGGTATCAATTCCTAAATGGGTATTGCCCAATTGTAAGCAACCTGGGCCACCGTGGCACACAATATGAATGTTAGCCAAATTCCAGCCATGTCTAACGACAAGTCGCTGCGCGTCTGCCCAACTCGCCAGAATTTTCGTAATTTGCTCAACACCGTTCTGTATCGAGTCAAGCACGAACACTTGACTATTGGGAAGCACACCATTGACTAAATCGCTATAGTCTTCAACCGCCATATCGATGAAGACTAGACTATGAATATAGGAGATGGAAACTGCGGAATTTTCTGAGATGTGTGAGGTATGTAGCGTTGCCATTTTGTTACTTCCAGCTAAGGTAATGAGAGAAACTCAAACCAACTTCAGCCTTGTAATTACAGGGTTTTCACACAACTACGGAGAGTAAAAAACTAGATTTTTACTAATTATTTTCCCTTTCTTTGCCATCATCTAACAAGTTGCTAATTTTGTAAAGCAATAAAAGTATGTAATTTTACTGAGTTACCCAATTCACATATAGCAGATGTATCAAAAATCTAGGTTTTTATGCTGGTTCATCCTAAAAACCTAGATTTTTTGCTCACAAATGCAGTTTCTCAAGTTTTGTTGAGATCGTGTCAGATATTCAATTGATGAATTTGGCTTTTAATAGCTTTTCTGAAAATGACTTTTATCAAATCCAAAAAATAGCTTTAGCCCATCTTCCGCTTTAGGCTTGCTGCACTCCCGCGTTATCATCTGAGAAAGATAAAACTGTTGTGCTCATGGGGAGGTCTTTCTCACTTCAGGAATTCCAACAACTAAATCATCCCGTAAAATAGACAGGCAAGAACCCTGCCCGTTGAAGGAGGCAGGAGGCAGCTATGCTGAAGGAACAATTGGGAAAGGATTCAGACCCCTCCCAATTGTAAGCGCCGTATAAACGGTGAGGTCTTAAACCCCTGCTCCCAAGGCGTCGCGGCAGGAGGTAGATAGCGCAGCGTTAGCGAGTCCGCGAGCGTCGGGCAGTTTTCCTCCTGCCTCCTGCCCTCTGCCTCCTGCCTTCCTTGATAAAAATATGGGAAAATTTTTGGGAAATCCCTCAAGACTCAGGACTCGCTACTTATCTGCTCGCTCAGGACTCAGGACTCAGGACTCTTTATGTTAGCAGGCACAATTTTGCAGGATGGAAAATATACCCTAATTCAAGAAATAGGGCGGGGTGGCTTTGGCATTACCTTTAAAGCTAGGCATCACTACTTGGGTCAGGAGGTGGTGATGAAAACCATCAACGAACGGCTGCGACAACATCCTGATTTTGCCAAATTCGAGCGCCAATTCCAAGATGAAGCCAGACGATTAGCTACGTGTATTCACCCAAATATAGTCCGAGTTAGTGACTTTTTTGTGGAAGCTGGACTGCCTTACATGGTGATGGAATACATTCCTGGTGAAACCTTGGGAGACGCATTTGTATTACCAGGGATAACTTTGCCTGAAGCCACAGCAATTCATTATATCCGGCAAATTGGGGCAGCGTTGCAGGTAGTACACAACAACGGTTTGTTACACCGCGATGTCAAACCAGATAATATTATTCTTCGTCAAGGAACACAGGAAGTAGTACTGATTGATTTTGGTATTGCCAGAGAATTTAATGGCGGTGTCAGACAAACTCACACAGGTCTGGTTTCTGAGGGTTATTCTCCCATTGAGCAGTATATGACGCAAGCGGCGCGTACACCCGCCACGGATGTTTATGGTTTGGCAGCAACTTTGTATGCACTGTTGACAGCCCAAGTTCCCATGCCAGCATTATTGCGCGATCGCGAACAAATGCCTTCCCCCCGCGAACTGCAACCACACTTGAGTGCTGCTGTCAACCAGGCGGTAATGCGTGGGATGGCGGTAGAGTCTCGTTTTCGACCAGCGACAGTTGCTGAATGGCTGCAATTGCTACCTGGAAATGAGGTGAATGGAACATCGCAAGTCTTACCCACTTACGCAGTGCCAACTGTCAATTTATCAGCCCAGCAAGCAGCAACTTTAATTGGGAAAACAGCCCAAAATTCTATTCATAAACCATCTGTGTTGGCGCAACCCAACCCAGGCATCGCCAAGGAAACCGTACTGGCTAAAAAGCTAGGATCGTCTAAGATATTTATTGGTAT
Organism: Nostoc sp.; assembly: GCF_036917415.1. Classification (GTDB taxonomy): domain Bacteria; phylum Cyanobacteriota; class Cyanobacteriia; order Cyanobacteriales; family Nostocaceae; genus Nostoc. The sequence goes on from NZ_JBALDJ010000021.1 coordinate 37,485, forward strand.
GGGTGTAGCCCTAGTTGCTGCTACAGCAGGTTTTGGGATCGCGAGTATATTACCCAAATCTCAGCAGCAGCCGACCGCCAAGCCGACTTTTCAACAGCCAACTCAAGAACCAGCCGCGAAAGCACCTAATTTTGATAGTACATCTTCACCCAGAGGTGAAGAGACTAACACTACCTCAAGAACGGAAACAGGACCTGGCTCTAATTCCAAGCGTCGCCGCAATCGTCGTTCTTCCCAAGAAGAATCTACCAGCAGCCCTACAAGAGAATCGCAACGCGGTAATTCCGAACAATCCACACCTTCACCTAGCGTTTCACCCACACCCTCCTCGCTACTGAAAAAACTACGGGCATTCCGAGATGAGCAAAATGCTTCCCCCGCACCATTGCCATTCCCACAAAATAACTTACCCGTTAAGAGTCAAAATCCTGCCTCCCCTCAACCCGTAAGTCCATCAAAACCTGTACTTATAGCACCAGCACCACCAACAAAATCCAAACAATCAGATCCTTCTGCTGTGGTAGTACCAACACTGGAAAACCAAAATTCACCGACTAATAGTCAACCCCAGAATATTCAGAAGTTTGAGGAAAAGCCACAAGATGACAATAACTAGTCAATTTGAAATTTTCAATTTGGGATTTTGGTGAAGCAGCGCGGTGAGTTTAGCACAGAGCTTACTCCTATTAACTAATTCCGAATTAGTAATTATTTTAGGAAGGATCGAGCCTAGTCTGTACAACAACTTCCCCCTTCTTATTAATCTTTACCGGATTTTTGGGAAAAGCTTGATTATTCAAATAACGCATAAGTCTCACAGTTTGAAAACTCCGATCGATATGAGGAATTCCCTGCCGATCCATCCGAACGGGAATAATTTTACTTGATACCAAATCTCCTGCTGAGTTGAGTTTGACTTCTAAAATCATTGAGTCACCTGTTTGGGCATTTTATAGATAAAGTCCGATATCCCAAAAAGTTTCCTAAAGAATAGGCAATGATTTTTCCCTTATAAATTTCCATCGCTCTGGGAACGTGAGGCCCATGTCCTAGTACTAAGTCTGCTCCTGCATCAATCATGTTTCGAGCAAACGCGATCGCATTACCTCGGTTTTCTCCATAAAAAAACTCTGTTTGATTCTTAACGTCTAGTGCCCCCGTTCCTTCCGCTCCAGCGTGCATCGATACTACTACAATATTGGCTTTATTTTTGGCTTCTGCCACAAGTGCTTTAGCTGCTCCTAAATTATGGATGGAATTATACATTTCATAAGGAGAAAACCCGACCATCGCTACGGGGATATTCTTAGCTTTCAAATAAAGAATTTGATTTTTATGACCTAATGTTGCAATGCCCACAGCCTGAAGATTTTTCATTGTATCTTTGAACCCTACCGGGCCAAAGTCCATTGCATGGTTATTTGCCATATTGAACACATTAAAACCAGCCTCAGCAAAAAGCTGGGCGTATGCAGGTGGAGAGCGAAAGGCAAAGACTTGTCCTCGACTAATATCTTTGGCAGTGTAGGGATAATTAGTTAGGCTACTTTCAAAATTACCAAACAAGATATCAGATCCTTGTAAGTGAGTTCTCACTGACTTTGGTAATAATTGATCTCGAAAGCGGGGTAATCTATAGTTAGGGAAATTAGTGCCGGGAATAATATCTCCAACGGCTTTGATGGTAATAGTATTTGGAAAGGTTTGTTGTTTTGTTGTTGATGGCGTAAGTTCAGGAATAGCTAATGGAAATCGCACAGGCTCAGTAGGTGTAGTAGCAGCGTTTAATCGCTGTGATTGCCCAAGCCGGATAATGACTCCTATACTAATACCCAGATATAAACAAATGCTGATCAGACTAAATGAGAATACTCGCCCCAAGCTGCGATCTACCATCGTTCACTCCTCACACGATGGCATTAGTTTATCCCAAAAATCTGTATTCCTGGTGTATATTTTAGTGCTTTTTAGCAAATATTTGACTACGTAAATATTAAGCGATAATCCTATCTCACTTGCAAATGAACAGACAAGTTGCTCAATATTCTTGTTAAAGGTAGGCAAATTTCAGCCACATTGTAGTAAATTTTCAGTAATTTTTTGAACGGAGAGGGGGGGATTCGAACCCCCGTTGAGTTTCCCCAAAACGCATTTCGAGTGCGTCACCATGAACCGCTCGGACACCTCTCCAACTATATTATTCAGACATTTGAGTATCTATTCTAGATTCAAATGCTATAAATTTAGGGAAATCTTGCTGGATTCCCATACTACTATAGCATTATCGCTTTTTTTGCGTAACGATACTAAAGCAAACGAAAATAGCTCGACAGTGGATTCCATTGACTTCATGTCGAACAACCAGAGAAATGAGTGAGAGCAAAAGCGTTAGGCAGTATTTTTAGATACTTTCTTGAGCTGGTCTGAACTGTATTGCTTTAGATGTGTATATTAAATTTGATGGGCAAAACTGAGCGAAAAATTATGCATCGCCGGATTAACATCACCTTGCCAGACGAGACAATTAAACTAATCGATCGAGTGATATAAAAAGGCAATTCTCCAGAAGAGACGCTGCGCGATCGATTAATCTAAAAGACGCGATTAATCGCGTCTCTACTTCTCTGGCTCAGACCTTAGTGTAATTATTGATTACTTTGGCTAAGTCTGGCACTGCTTCTTCTACGTACTTTTTGGCTGAACCGCGAAGTTTTTCATAAGTTCCTCGCACGATTTGGCGGTTTGAGTTCTTGACTCTCGCATCAGTAACACCCAGTAGTGCATCTGCTGTATCAGAGCGATTCGTACTCAGATATTCAACTGGGTCGCCTTTCTCTACGCCTTGACTCCAGATGGGATCGAGAGCTGTAAAGCATTGCGGTAATATCTGCTCAACGACATGGGGAATGTACCCTGGCTTAACCCCCTTTAAAGCAGCAAAGGCAGTTTTCAAAGCGATGCCGCTCATGCCTGATTTTGATGCAAGCTGTCCTTCAATCATGTTGCAACAATCATCTATGACCATAGCCTTTTTGGTCGGGTTCAAAAGTCCGTCGCTAAGTCCCATTTCACTCTTCCTTATCTAAGTACTTAATTTTTATTCGACTAATTTTTTTAGCAAGCAGGAAATTACAGAAAATGGTATCAGAGTTAGAGAATGTTGTGGAGAAGCTGATACGCTTTTAACCTGCATAGTTCAATAAAGAGGCAGTGGGCAGGGGGAAATGACCTCTTCCTGCTGCCGGGAATCAGAGCAAAACATAGGTCTGAATCCACCCACTTCTTTATAATATCAAGTCCGGTTAATCACTTATGATTACCGGATCTGTGCAAAAATCGGAAAAGTCTCTTTCCCCCTGCTCCCTGCTCCCTGCTCCCTGCCCCCTGCGGTCTAAATGATAAGTCTTTGACCGGACATGATATAAGTGGTTCTTGTACCCTACGGGAAGCTAGCGCAACAGGTGGGTTGAATCCCCTTTCTGTTTTGTCCCCTTTGCTCTCTTCCCCCTGCTCCCTTGCCTCTTTTTCAAATTGTTAGAAAGATGCAGGGATGACCAGAAGTCCCCTAACACTGGCAAGCATTTTCAGGTTATCTGCACTTTGCTAGGAGACTTAAGGGCAATTAGGTTATCCCATCCTGCTGAGACCTAAGTTGCGTTTCTGGCTGACTTGAGCTAGCAGGTAGAGCTTCATGTCTAGATCCCGAAGTTCCATTTGGAGAATCTGGAGGTTTTGAACCTCCCGATCGCTTCCGAGAAAATATAGACTGAGCCAGAGTCTTGATTAAAATGTACAGAATTGGCACTAAGAACAAACTTAAGAACGTCGAAAGCAGCAACCCCCCAAAGAGCGCTGTTCCTAAAGACCAACGGCTGCTGGCTCCAGCCCCTTGAGAGATCACCAAGGGCAAAAATCCTAACAGCGCTGCAAAGGAAGTCATTAAGATGGGTCGCAGACGTTCTTGCCCCGCTTTCACCGCCGCCCGTGTGTAGCTCATGCCCTGCTCATGCAGCTGATTGGCAAATTCCACGACTAAAATCGCGTTTTTCGCAGCTAGACCAATCAAAGTCACCAGACCTACCTGGCAATAGATATCATCCACGACTTTAGGAAAAAGGCTACTTGCCATGAAAATATTGGAACGTAGCCAAATTGCCGTCATTGCTCCCAAGACTGCTAAGGGAACCGTCAGCAAAATAATCAGCGGGTCAATGTAGCTTTCATACTGAGCCGATAACACCAGAAAGACAATAACGATCGCCAAACCAAAAATCAGACCTGTAGATCCCCCAGATGTCTTCTCCTGGAGATAAGTCCCTGTCCATTCATAACCAAACCCTTGAGGTAAAAACTCTGCTGCTAGTTTCTCCATCGCTTTAATCGCTTCTCCAGAACTAGCACCGGGAGCAGGAGCGCCCTGTACTTTGATTGACCTGTACAAGTTGTAATGCGAAATGGTTTTCGGCCCCACAAAGGGAGTAACTTTCACTAGACTGCTCAACGGAATCATCGCCCCATTTGCAGAGCGAACATACAGCTTGCCAATATCATCTGGATTAGAGCGGAAAACCCCATCTGCTTGGATATATACTCGATACTGTCGCTGTCCCTGTACAAAGTCATTCACATATTGCGACCCTAAGTAACTTTGCAACGCCCCAAAGATGTCGTTAATCTCAACATTGAGAGCTTTGGCTTGGTTACGGTTCACTTGGATGTCAAATTGGGGAGTGTCTGCGGTGAACTGAGTAAAGACTCGTTGTAGAACAGGATTTTTATTTGCCTCCCCGATGAACTTTTGAGCGGTATCAACCAGGGTTTGAATCGGCGCACTTCCGGTTTTGTCTTGAATGATAAACTCAAAACCACCCGTAGTACTTAACCCTCTAACCGGAGGAGCATTCACAGCGATCGCTCTGGCATCTGTAATTGCAGAGAGCTTTTTGTTCATCCTCTGAAGTATTCCATAGACAGACTGAGATTCTTGAGCTCTCTCTTTCCACGGTTTCAGGTTAGCAAAGGCAATGCCTAAATTAGAAGCATTCCCATCGAAACCAAAGCCACTGATCATAAAACTAGCTCTAACTTCGGGAAGCGATGTTACTTCTTTGACAACCTTGTTCATCACAGATTCGGTATATTTCAAAGAAACCCCGTCAGGTCCCTGGACAATTACAAAGAAGTAACCCTGATCTTCCTCTGGAATAAATCCGGTAGGCACTGCTCTGTACATCAAAACTGTTGCTAGTAAACCAGTGATAAAAACCCCAATTACAATCGGCTTAACATGGGTAAGGTAGCTAACAAACCCGACATAGCGGCGCGTGAACCAGCTAAATCCCCGATTAAACTGTGTAAAAAACCACCCTAAAGGGCCCCGTGGTGTCTGGGCTGGGCGCATCAGGATGGCTGCCATAGTCGGAGAGAAGGTTAAGGCATTGAAGGTCGAGATGCCAATGGAGCAAGCAACAGTTAACGCAAATTGTTTGTAGACAATCCCAGTAGTGCCTGGAATGAATGCAACTGGAATGAATACCGCCATGAGTACAAGTGAAGTGGCAATGATTGCCCCAGTCAACTCTTTCATAGCTTCAACAGCAGCATCAAAGGGCTTCATGCCCTCCTCTAGTTTGACTGCAACTGCCTCTACCACAATAATGGCATCATCAACGACGATACCGATCGCTAGGACGAAACCAAATAAGGTCAGTGTATTAATCTGAAATCCTAAAACCAACAGAGCCGCACATGTCCCAATCAGGGAAACGGGGATCGCAACAGTGGGAATGATCGTGGTCCGCCAGTCTTGCAAAAAGACAAAAATTACCAAGACCACCAGGATAATCGCTTCAACCAGAGTGTGTAGAACTTCTTCCAAAGAAATTTCTACAAATGGAGTGGTATCAAATGCCAACTGTGCTTTTAGTCCAGGTGGAAAACTCTTCGATAGTATTGCGATCTGCTCTTCAACAGCATGGGCAACTTGTAGGGCATTACTACCCGGAAGTTGATATATCCCCAAACCAACAGCTGGCTTGGGAGTATTTCCTGGTAGGGTGAATTTGGCATCAGCCAGATAGCTCTCTGCTCCCAGTTCAACTCGACCGACATCTCTGACTTTAACTAGGGTGCTATTAGCAATGCTATTAGTGGTGCTATTAGTGGTGCTATTAGTGGTGCTATTAGTGGTGCTATTAGTGCCACCTTGACTTACCTTTAGCACCATGTCTTCAAATTCAGCCGCATCTTTAAATCGACTGGTTGCCCGTAAAGCAAATTCAAAGCTTTGATTATCTGGTGCTGGTTCCTTACCAATCGCCCCTGCACCCACCTGAATATTTTGTTGTTGCAGTGCAGTTGTCACATCTTGAACAGTTAGTTGATGTTGAGCAAGCTTGTTGGGATCAAGCCAAAGACGCATAGCATATTTGCGCTCTCCAAAAATCGTGGCTTTTCCTACACCAGGAATCCGTTTGATCTGATCGAAAATATACAGATCGACATAGTTACTGATAAAAATGTTGTCGTACTCATTATTTTCTGAGTAAAACCCAAAGACGAGAAGGAGACTGCTCGATGCCGTTTCAACGGTAACACCTGTTTGTTGAACAATATCTGGCAGTTGAGGTGAAGCAAGTCCTTCTTTATTTTGAACGTTTACTTGAGCAATATCACTATTGACATTAGTTGGGAAGGAGACAGTTATATTGCTGGAACCATCATTACCCGTATTAGAAGATATATAAGATACATCTTTAACACCATTAATTTGTCGTTCAATAATGTTGGTGACAGTACTTTCTGTCGTTTGAGCATCCGCACCAATATTATTGGAGCTAACGGTGATTTGCACCGGAGCAAGGTCTGGTAGCTGAGAAATGGGAAGGATCGGAATACAGATGCTTCCCAGCAGCAAGATGATGAACGTGCAGACCGTCGTCAGGACTGGCCGTCTGATGAAGGTATTGACAAACATAAATCAAGCAATAGTTAGGAACGTAGTAGCTTTTTATTAATATAAGGATTTATTAAGGTTTAATGTTGGCGATCGCACAAGATTGGGGATTGGGGATTGGGGATTGGGGATTGGGGATTGGGAAGAGACAAGGAAGAAACTTCTCCCCTGCTCCCCTTGCTAGGAGAGGTCAGAATTTGGTCTAATCAACTGAAAAATGTGGTAATGAATCTAAATTTTTAATTAGTTTTGCCATTACTCGGAAAATTTAACAACTGATCGTCATTGACCCAAATTGCTTGTTGAGGCACAGAAATGGAAATTCCGGCTTCGTCTAGGGCAACTTTCAGGCGGCGGCGAAATTCCCGTGCGACATCCCATTGTTTGAGGGGCTGTGTTTTAATCCAGACACGAATAATCAAACCGCGATCGCCAAATTGATCTATTCCCAAAACTTGCGGCGGTTCCAAAATTTGACTCTGCCATTGCATTTCTTGATTCATTTTATCAGCAATAGCTGCAATCAACTTCAAAGCCTCTTCTGTATCGGCTTGGTAGGCGATGGGAATTGTTAAATCGGCTCGCGACCAACGACTAGAAAGATTGGCAACAACTTTAATTTCACCATTGGGAATTGTGATCAAGCGTCCTTCAGAATCCCGCAGTTGGGTCATCCGCAGATTCAGATTTTCTACTAAGCCTCCTACGTCTCCCACATTAATCACATCGCCTAAAGCATACTGGTCTTCTAAAATGATCAAGAAACCGTTAATCGCATCTTTAATTAAGTTTTGCGACGCCAAAGACAATGCAACACCAACTAAACTGGCACCCGCTAGTAAGGGAACGATATCTATCCCCAAGGATACCAGCGCTATTAAGAAACCTACTCCTACCCAGATAACAGTAGTGATACTTTTAGTTACACCAGAAAATGTGGAAACTCGCAGTTGCAGCCGTTCAGAACTTTCTGGAGTGAGGAAGGCACCACTGCTGATGAGAGTAGAGGCGAAGCGGTCAATCAGGGCGTAGGTCAAACGAATTGCTACATAGGTTGCCAGACATACGATACCTAATCGCAAAGGAAATTGGGCAGCTATGAGAATTGCTACCTGAAAACCTCGTGTATAAGGAAATAGACCCAAAATAAAGAAGCTTCCACCTCCCCAAATTCCGGCTTGACCGAGCTCAAATAATCGTCTCTTGGCTTCTTGGAGATGTTGCTGTTGCCGTTGATTTAGTTGTGTTGTAATTGCTTGATCTGCTGGTTTTGGGTAGTTGAAGAGTTCCCTTTGCGGTTGGGAGGCAATGGAGCGTTCTAAATCTTTTTGGGAACGCCGCTGCCAGCCATATAGCCCCAAACTGATAATCACCATTGCCACTCCGGTACCAGCAGCAATTTTACCTTGGTCGATTAGAGATGGAGTTTGTCTTTCTTGCTTTGCTTGTTGCAAGTCTTCTTGTAATGATTCGGCCACTTGATTTGCCGATGTCGATACATCTACCTGTCGCAGTGCAGCATCTTCAGAAGTAACAGTCATCAGATATTGACCGTTGACATAAATTACTGGTAATCCGTTGGCTTGGCGAACATCTACCTTAACTGCTGTTTTTGCTGGTGATTGAAAGTAATTTTGACCAATTTTCTCTAACTTCTTTTGAATATCTTCTGAACGCTCAGGAAAATTAGTTCTTGTTGCCGCTATTTGAAATAACCGACGACCATCTAAATAAATCCAGCCCGAAACAACTCTGTTATCTGAATCATTACTTACACTGCTAGGAGCTTGCAGTTGCGGTAAAAAAGGAATCTGGGCTGTGGCTTTTGGCACAGATACAACGCCTATGGCCATTGAACTAGCGATCGCCAAAAATTGAAAACGCACTCAAATACCTCCTTGAATCAAATCTACTAGTGACTACTTCTATAACTATCCTCCGCAATAACTTTGAGTAGATGTACCTATCTAAAGTTGAGGTTTTGCCTTTAGACGATGAAATTTTGCTGTTTTTTTGTCATCTGTCTAAAGATAGATGACAATGTACTTAAAATCAGCAGGTAAGGCTGAGAAGAGTCTTACCCTTACCAAAGATAAAACAAAAAGGAAGAAGCTGGGGAGGAAGTTGACATTCTGCCGATCAAACGTCAAGCTAGTCCTGAAGACTATTGGCTAGTGATTTGCTTTCATCCAAGCAAAAATCGCCAGTAGTAGAATAACCTAGTAGAGTGCGTAAACTTTACGTAGTTTTTTTAATTTTTTGAGGTAACTTTTGATGACCGCAACTTCTCCCCGATTAAAGCACGAGGTTAAAGACCTCGGCCTAGCTGCCTTGGGAAGACAGCGCATTGAATGGGCTGGACGCGAAATGCCAGTTTTGCGGCAAATTCGCGATCGCTTTGCTATCGAAAAGCCCTTCGCTGGTTTACGCCTTGTAGCTTGCGCCCACATTACAACAGAAACAGCACATTTGGCGATCGCCCTGAAAGCCGGTGGTGCAGACGCGCTTTTAATTGCTAGTAACCCCTTGTCAACTCAAGATGACGTAGCCGCTAGTCTCGTCGCCGATCATGAAATTCCCGTCTTTGCCCAAAAAGGCGAAGATAACGCAACTTATAACCGCCACGTCCAAATAGCTTTAGATCATCGCCCCAACATTATTGTTGATGACGGTAGCGATGTAGTTGCAACTTTGGTACAAGAACGCCAACACCAAATTGCTGATTTGATTGGTAGCACCGAAGAAACCACCACTGGTATTGTACGGTTACGTGCCATGTTTAGAGAAGGCGTACTCACCTTCCCCGCAGTCAACGTCAACGATGCTGATACCAAGCACTTCTTTGATAATCGCTATGGTACTGGGCAATCAACCCTAGATGGCATTATCCGCGCCACCAATATTTTGTTGGCTGGAAAGAACGTTGTCGTCGTCGGTTATGGCTGGTGTGGTAAAGGTACAGCCCTCCGCGCCCGTGGGATGGGTGCTAACGTCATCGTCACCGAAATCGACCCCATCAAGGCAATTGAAGCCGTAATGGATGGCTTCCGCGTCCTGCCAATGGCTGAAGCTGCACCCCAAGGTGATATTTTTGTCACTGTGACTGGTAACAAGCACGTCGTTCGTGGCGAACACTTCGATGTCATGAAAGATGGTGCGATCGTTTGTAACTCTGGTCACTTTGACTTGGAACTTGATTTGAAATACTTGGCTGCACAAGCTAAAGAAATCAAAGAAGTTCGTCCTTTCACTGAAGAGTATAAGTTGAAAAATGGTAAATCAGTTGTCGTTCTTGGACAAGGACGCTTGATTAACCTAGCTGCGGCTGAAGGACACCCCAGCGCAGTAATGGATATGAGTTTTGCGAACCAAGCTTTGGCTTGTGAATTCCTGGTGAAGAATAAGGGTAAGTTGCAACCTGGTTTGCACTCAATTCCTGTTGAAGTCGATCAAGAAATTGCTCGTTTGAAGTTGCAGGCTATTGGTATCACGATTGATAGCCTAACAGCAGATCAAATTGAGTACATCAATTCTTGGACTTCAGGAACTTGATACATTGATTAATTAATTGATTTTTTAGGGATAGGTTTTGGGCTTATCCCTTTTTTTTGGGTTTCGCGCAAAGACGCGATGAATCGCGTCTCTACAAATGGTCTATTTGTTGCATTCTTTTTTCAAATTAGTATTACTTAAAAAATTAGTTAAGATAAAATTTAAATTATTAGACCTCTTGCATAAATCACAAAATTAAGGGGTGAAGTGTTAGGCAATACGGTTCGCTTAAGGTTTTTTGATAAAAATTCTAGATCGCAAAAATGCTATAAATTGCCGTATATACGAAAGACTGATTATTGTAGAGACGGCGATTCATTACGTCTCTTGCCTTAACCGAACTTTTGCAAGATATCTAACGCCGATAATTTATATCAGAATTTAACTGAGAAAATTTATGCAAAAAATTCATATTTATGTACAGCAAGGCAATATGGCAGGAGTCGCACGCAAACTAGCCAATGGTGTTGATATTGATTGCATAGAAAAGCATTCCCTCCAAACACCATTAATGTGTGCGGTTAGTAGCCCTACAGTAGGTATGGATATGATTCACTTCCTCTTGGAACATGGCGCGAATGTGAATGCTGTTGTCAAGCAAAACACCGTACTTGGGTTGGCTGTGCAGTCAGGAAATCTGGATAAAATTCAATTGATTCTAGATGCTGGAGCAGATATTAATTATCAAAACCCAGACGGATATGATGTCTTAATTAATGCTATGCATGGTCGAGATATCTTGCAGGATCAAAACTTAATATCAATTTTAAATTTACTCATCTCTAGAGGTGCTGCTGTCAATGGCATTAGTCGCTATGGTGAATCTGCAATTAAAGTAGCTGCTCATATTGGAAGATTTGATGCTGTCAAATTATTATTGAACGCGGGTGCTAACTCAGAGCAACTGGGATGGACAGAATTAATGCACGCTATAGTTTTTGGGAGCTTAGAGCAAGTAAAGTTATTGTTAGAGCAAGGAGCAGATCGAGATGTGCGTGATTGTTGGTATAGAACCCCTTGGTTATTGAGTATTCAAATGGGTGAACTACCTAAAGCCAAATTACTCCTAGCTGCGGGAGCAAATTACAATGATGCGGGAAACTGCGGAAAAACGCCGTTAATGTATGCGATAGAAGACAATAGGCTGGAAATTCTAGAGTGGCTAATTGCAGAGGGATTGGATATTGAAGCCACTGATGATTTTGGTAACACTGCGTTAATAATTGCAGCAGAGTATGGTGCTACTGATTGCGTCAGAATTTTACTAGAAGCTGGCGCAAACCCCAGCAGAATCAATCATTGCAATGACAAAGCCATTAAGATAGCGACAAAGAAAGAAATCATCAAAATGTTAATTGCAACTGGTGAAGATGTGAGCAATATTAACAATGATATGCGGCGATCGCTCACCGGAATTGCCAACAGCAAATTCTCACTATCAGAATTATTACCAGAGCAATATTTTACTGGCAAACATCCGCGTTTTGGCAAAACCAATCCAGAATTGATGAAAATACCTTTTTGGCAGGTGATGATTTATGAAGGTTGTTCTGCTTATGACGCACAAAATACTTTTAAAGATACAGGAAATCGGCAATATAAAGTATGGTGCTATGACCGATTTGGCAGAACCATTACACAATTACTAGATGGCAGAATTGTAGAAATCGCTGGTGAACATGAAGATTACTATGATTCTAATTTTTGTATATATAACGATGTTGTAGTTTATCAAGGTGATGGTAGTTTTCAGATTTTTGGTTATCCCCAAGATGTTTTTGAGCCAACTGATTTTCATTCAGCTACATTAGTTGGAGAATACATATATATTATTGGCAGTTTAGGATATTGCGGTACAAGAATCTATAATGAAACCCCAGTTTATCGATTAGATATTCACACATTTGAAATAGAAAAAGTAGAAACAACTGGTGAGAAGCCAGGATGGATCAGTAGACACAAAGCTTACTACAAAGAATCAGCTAAAATTTATATTACTGGCGGTAAATTGTGTGTAATTGGTAATGAAGAATCAGAAAATTATATAGAGAACTCTGTGGATTACGTCTTAGATTTAATCGACTTAACTTGGAATCGCGCTACTGTTTAAATATAAATCTATCTCTGACTACTTTTGATCGTTCAAACCAGTCCCAATAAAACGAGTTTCAAAAGCCTTGCATGAAAATATTCTAGGGACTGGGATTTTTACTCAGCATTGGCTCAACACCGCGCTACCGCTAACAGCACTCAGCACTTTCCAGTCAGATTCTGTGAACGATTACCTTTTAGTGTGGAGTTTTTGATGAAATTTTTCGACAAAATGTTTCGGATTTTCTGATAACTTACTGTATTCTGGGATATCCTACCTTGTGGAGAGCCAAATGATGACTATGAATATGCAACGACTCATCAAAAAAACATCTAACCCAATTCGCAAGAAAACAGAAGTAACTCCATCATCGACTGAACCCATTGAGATGCCTGAGAGTCAAGATATTCCTGAATCGGTGGTTGAACCAAATCCACCTGCGTACATCGAAGCATCCGAATCGGACTACATCTGGGAACACTATCGCCCTTTGCGCTCCGTTGGTAACTCTGGCTGGCAACCGTCTGATGTGTGGCGCGAGTTGAGGGTTGATAATTTCTGCGGGTGAGTAATATTAACGCAGAGAGCCATTCGATTTATTGCTGAATAAAATTATACGTTTGTGTAATATCAAGTCCGGTTAATCACTTATAATTACCGGATCTGTGCAAAAATCGCAAAAGCCTCTTTCCCCCTGCCCCCTGCGGTATAAATGATAAGTCTTTGACTGGACATGATATAAGTCCTGCTGAAATGTAATTCCTCAGCTACAGCAATAAAGTAGCTCAGGTATCGTAGTCCTATATTTTTGACACTTTATAAGTCTCAATTTTAAATAAATATATATTGGACATCTCAAAAAAGGCTACATATCATACTCGTACAGAGATTTGATTGAGGCCAGAGCAATGAGTGAAAAAACAACGTCAGATAATTTTAGAAGTAAAGTTGTCACACAAGGGGTGCAGCGATCGCCAAACCGCGCTATGCTGCGTGCAGTAGGTTTTCAAGATGAAGACTTTAAGAAAGCAATTGTCGGTGTGGCTAATGCCTACAGCACCATCACTCCCTGTAATATGGGGATTAATCAACTAGCACTGATCGCTGAAGCTGGAATTAAACTAGCCGGGGCAATGCCGCAAATGTTCGGCACAATTACTATTAGTGATGCGATTTCGATGGGAACTGAGGGGATGAAATATTCCCTAGTGTCACGAGAAGTGATTGCTGACTCCATTGAAACCGTCTGTAATGGTCAAAGTATGGACGGCGCGATCGCCATCGGTGGCTGTGATAAAAATATGCCAGGGGCGATGATTGCAATAGCAAGGATGAATATCCCGGCTATCTTTGTTTACGGTGGGACAATTAAACCCGGACACTATAAGGGGCGCGACTTGACTGTTGTGAGTTCCTTTGAGGCTGTGGGTGAATACAGCGCTGGCAAAATTGACGACACCGAACTGATGGAAGTAGAACACCGCGCTTGTTCTGGTGCTGGTTCTTGCGGTGGAATGTTCACAGCCAATACTATGTCTTCGGCCTTTGAAGCGATGGGCATGAGTTTACCCTATTCTTCCACAATGGCGGCCGAAGATGATGAAAAAGCCGATAGCACCGAAGAATCAGCCAAGGTATTAGTAGAAGCAATTCGCAATCAACTGTTACCCCGACAAATTATCACCCGCAAATCTATAGAAAATGCTATTTCTATAATTATGGCTGTGGGTGGTTCAACTAACGCCGTGTTACATTTTCTGGCGATCGCTCGTGCGGCGGGTGTAGAACTTAATTTAGATGATTTTGAAACTATCCGCGATCGTGTCCCTGTTTTATGCGATTTAAAACCCAGTGGTAGATATGTCGCCACAGACTTACATCAAGCTGGTGGTATTCCCCAAGTGATGAAAATGCTATTGGTACATGGATTACTTCATGGCGACTGTATCACCATCACAAGTAAAACCATCGCTGAAATTTTAGCAGATATCCCCGATGAACCACCCACCAATCAAGATGTGATTCGTCCTTGGAATAACCCGATGTATGCCCAAGGTCACTTAGCCATCCTGAAAGGGAATCTTGCTACAGAAGGTGCTGTTGCCAAAATTAGCGGAGTGAAAAATCCCAGCATTACTGGCCCTGCACGGGTATTTGATTCCGAGGAAGAATGCTTAGATGCCATCCTTGCAGGTAAGATTAAAGTCGGTGATGTGATTGTCATCCGTTATGAAGGGCCCAAAGGCGGCCCTGGTATGCGGGAAATGCTAGCACCCACCTCAGCAATTATTGGTGCGGGTTTAGGTGATAAAGTCGGGTTTATTACTGACGGACGTTTTTCCGGCGGTACTTACGGGATGGTAGTCGGACACGTTGCTCCCGAAGCCGCCGTTGGTGGTGCGATCGCTCTGGTCGAAGAAGGTGATAGCATCACTATCGATGCTAATTCTCGTTTGTTACAAATCAACATTTCTGATGCAGAATTAGCCAGTCGCCGCGCTAAATGGCAACCCCGTCCACCCCGTTATACAAAAGGCATTTTAGCAAAATATGCTAAGTTAGTTTCTTCTAGTAGTGTTGGTGCTGTCACAGACTTGGATTTATTTCATGAGTAGGGAATAAGGGTAGAGACGCGATATACCGCGTCTCTCTACAAGAGTATGGAAAGACGACTTTCTAGCATTGGCTGTGAAACTTATTTCATCTTTTCGCGATCGCTGTATGTCAAAATCGAAAATGTATACTTCTTGTTTTTTCCTGCGATCGCGACCTGTATTTACTTATCTTCACATAGTTTGCTTCTTTAAGTCACTCTACTTATGTTTTAAAGTAGAAAGTAGTTGATTGAAAGTGTTTGTTACTACCAATGAAAGTTTTAGGGTTAATCTTGCCAGTCCTGTTGCTGCTATGCAGTCCTGCTATGGCAGTTGAGCTTAAAGGACAAAATATTGATGGTCAAAAGCTGCCTGCTAGAGCTTATTACTATGCAACTGGTGGGGTATACAAAGTTCAGGTGCGCTTTCACAACAAACGAGCCACAATTTATTTTGAGGACGGCAACCAAACAACTATACAGTTGAACCAGCAAGCGATCGCTGACCCAAAGAATATTGAAGGTTTTGGAAAACTAGGACAATATCCTTTAAATAGAATATTCAGTGTTGGGTTGGTGTATGACAATAATTGGCTCGGTAGCAATGATAGTCAATTCCAACTGTCTAATCCGCTAGATGGGTTGTGGAAAATTAGTTTGGAGTGAGTACTCATCCGACTTTAAAAAGGTTTCTCACTTCTGACAGGGCAACTCAACAATATGTCCTCTGCTAGATTCGGAGGAACTACTTAATTAATAAAGTAACATATATCAGACTCATATTTAATTTTTGAATTACTAAGCGGCTTAAAAGCTTTCCATACAAAGATTTCCTTTTCAAAATCCTGAGCGGGATTCAAGTAGGATTACTATATATATGTGAACATAATAATTACATAAATGAAAGTTGGCATTCAAAATACAGTAGAAATCTTAGAGCAAGTTCACCAATTAGAGTCCACACTAGGTCTTAAAAATGAAGCCTGCCGTTCTAAATTTTTGATTCATCCTGACTTCACTTCAAAAGTTTTTTTGTTTTTGCATGGTTTTACAGCAGGCCCTTACCAGTTCGAGCCGCTTGGTAAAGCCTTCTTTAACACGGGATATAACGTTCTGATTCCTTTACAACCCGGTCATGGACGCTCAGGTGACTGGAAGTCTCAAAATCCTCCACCCCTACCAACAGATATTAAGATTTATCAAAAATTTGTAATCAAATGGTTACAGATTGCAAAAACTCTAGGGCAACAAGTTGTAATTGGTGGATTATCAACAGGTGGAACTTTAGCTGCTTGGTTGGCTTTAGAGCATCCTCAAGAGATTCACCGCACCTTATTGTTCACGCCTTTTTTAGGTAGCCGCTACTTAATATTCGATCAACTGATCAAAATTCTGCCAATTTACTTTGAATGGTTCAACAAAGATGCATCTGGCAATTTTGGTTATAAAGGTTTTTGTCTCAAGGCCTTACGGATATTTCTGGAATTGGGATATCAGGTTTTAGATAAGTCTCAAGGCTGTGTTTCTGCCCCAATTTTAATGGTATGTAGTGAGGCAGATAGTGCTGTTAGTCGCTCGAAACAGCAGGATTTTTTCCGAAGAGTACTTAGGGAGCAACGGAAATCCTGGTATTACTGTTTCGATGATTCGCTTCACATTGAACATCGAATGATGACAAAATTGGAAGACAATGATTATGAGGAACTGGTAATTACCCTTAGTAAAGCATTTGTTGAGAGTGATTTAACTTGGGTAGAGTTTGAGCAAATGGCAAAACGGATAGCGCAGGGGCAAGCTCATGACCAAATCATGCGAGAACTCAACTTTGATGAACAAGTTTTTCCACAGCTATCTGCAATGATGACTCAAGGTTTTGGCTGTGAACATCTTAAATGTATTAATCCAGATTCCTAATGAGCATCGTAATTTTGCAAAAAATCGTTTGTTGTGTAAAACATGACACTTATGTTCAAATTATAAAAAAGGAAAAATTTCTTGGGGAGCGTCGGAAAGAATGCTTGCAAGTTGATATCTGCCCTAATTCCTGTAGGGTGTATAAGACTAAATTAGTATCGCTAGAAACATTGCATTTGACTTTGGGAACTACGCTCCACCCTAGACATTGGTGATGAGCCTACCGAAATTTTACCTTGAAGTCTCTAGCAACTGCGTAGGCGTAACCCGTCATAGACATCGCCATACCTATCGGTAAAAGTCAGCGCAAGTTTTTTTCAGTTACTAACATCATATTTGCTTGATTACTTATTAAACTATTGAAATTTTATATAAGGATATCTAAGTTTTCCCGACTTAGATATCCACTAGCAACATAACCTACATTTAATAGATTGTTAGCCCTATTATAATTACTAATTTTTATTTTTAAATGGTTCTTGGGACAGTTATAAATTCGTCCTTAAGTTAGATGTCAAAATTAGATATATATTTTTATTTAAAATAGTTTCAAATTTAATTAAAGTTATTGTGTACAAGAGAAAGTTACTTGTATAATCATACCTTCCTAAATAGTTACTAAATAAAGTTGTCTGATTTTTACCTGAAGCTTTTATATTGAGCCTAGCTTCTCAAGTTGAATTAGCGATCGCAAGAATAAAACATCAGCTATATTCAGGTGCGTTAACCCGTGTAACGCACCTCACTTTCTAAGACAAGTTAGCAATGCTAGACTTTTCTAAACTTGCTACTAATTTCACCCCAAATTCTTCTTCAAACACTCCTTTTTTATAATCTAAGCTCCAAAGTTCTAAAGCACAATCATCATCTGGTTGAGATGGAAAAATTAGCAAGTTGACCTGCCTAAGTTGTGGATAATACTCACATTGCACTTGAGCGATCGCACCAATTTGTCGTCTATCTAATGCCACTGCTAATCTCAGAATTGCACTTAATTGACTAACAATTTGTCGCTGTTGTTTAGTCAGCAAACTCTGGTAGTTTTCATGTTTTTTCTTGGGCGGCGATTTGCGATGATAACGCGCTAAATTGGCAATAATTTCAATCTCGGTTTCTGTATAACCGAGTAATTCTCCATTGCGAATTAAATAGTAAGAGTGCTTGTGGTGAGACGAATGGCTGATATAATGACCGCAATTGTGTAATATGGCGGCTGCCCACAGCATTTGTCGCTCGTCAATTCCCCAGTGGTGTAACGTACCTTGAGTTTGGTCAAATAAACTCTCGGCAAATTTGGCCACGCGATCGCTGTATTCTAAATTGATGTGGTATTTATCCGCCAGTTTGAGAACATTTCGGTCTCGAACTGAACTTTGGTAGCGTAGCTTATCTTCAATTAAACCGTGGGTCAACATCCAGTCTACGATTACGCCTTCTCTAAGAGAACGCTCACAAACTGTAATCGATTCACTACCCAAGAGGGTCATTGCTTCCTGTAATATGACTGCGCCAGCGAGGATAACTTCAGGGCGCTTCTCTGGCATACCAGGAATCTCAGCCCTTTCGGAGTTACTCAATTTCCGCAAGCGATTTACCAACTCTTGCAAGTCTTTAAAACTAAATTGGTAGCCATTGAGAGTGGAAGGAATAACACCCGACTTTTCCCGTGCATGAATCATCGCCAGGGTTTCAATTGTGCCCGCCGTACCCACCAAACGCGGAGATTCCCCAAACTCTAGGTTTGCTAACAGTTCTTCTACAGAACGTTCCAACATTCCGCGTGCATAGGCTTGCAAATACTGAAACTCAGTGTTGCTAATGGGGTCAGTAGTGATTAATTCGCTAGTGAGTCGCACTGCACCAACTTTCGTACTCGTGAGAATGCGGGCTTCGTGACTATCGCCTAAAATCAATTCTGTAGAACCACCACCAATATCAATAATGGTATGAGGCTGGTTGTTAAATTCCATGCCCGACAGCACACCAAGATAGATTCGCCGCGCTTCTTCTTGACCAGAAATCAAGTTAACGCTTAAATCCAGATCCGTTTCTATTGTGTGCAAAAAATCTTTACCATTGGGGGCTTCTCGCACAGCACTAGTTGCCACAGCAATGATAGTTTCAGCGTTGATAGTTTTGGCAACTTCTTGGAAGCGTCCTAAAGCCGCGATCGCCTTTTTAATGATCTCTGGTTTGAGTTCTCCAGTGGTAAGATTGCGATCGCCAAGCCTCACAGTTTCCTTATCTCTAGCAATAATGCTGAAAGCTGGCAGTGTAGGGTCAATCTTGACTACTACCATGTGTAGAGAATTTGTTCCCAGATCAATGGCAGCAATAATCCGATGTTGCTTAGGTGGTTGAGTTGGAATACTCTCCCAGCTAGAAACTAAATTCAGCATCTAGTTTTCTCTCTTTATTAAGAAATGATGGCAAACGGTGGTATATCGGGGTAGCTAGCACTGATATTTATGACAACACACTTGCTCAGGCTGAGTGCTGTTAGCGGATAGCTAGGGTTTAGCCCATATTGAGTAAATTAAAAAATACTCAGCATTCGCAGTTCAGTTTAATCGAGGGTAACTGAGCTATGTATATTTACCCTACTACTTATAACGTCAGTGACTATTTAAAGATATTTAAAGTTGCCACTTTCGGTTATGTTTTTACAAATAACAAATAACGTTATTCTATAGATGTAAAGAAGTGTGAATTGATCTATCTAAAATTATTTGTTGATTTGTATGTTAACGACGCCAGAACGCCCCCAAGAACCAATTTGGCTTGTAATTATCCGACTTTTGCGCTGGCATAAACCGGAAGGGCGGTTAATTTTAATGATTCCTGCCCTTTGGGCTGTGTTTTTGGCAGCTTCAGGGAAACCACCTTTACCTCTAGTTGGTGTGATTATATTGGGTACTCTGGCCACGAGTGCGGCTGGGTGCGTTGTCAATGATTTATGGGATCGGAATATCGATCCACAAGTGGAGAGAACACGCGATCGCCCCCTCGCTTCTCGCGTCTTATCTGTGAAAGTTGGGATTGTAGTCGCGATCGTCTCTTTAGCATGTGCAGCAGTCTTGGCTTTTTATCTTAACCCCTTGAGTTTCTGGTTATGCGTGGCAGCAGTGCCTGTAATTCTGCTTTATCCAGGCGCAAAGCGGGTGTTTCCTATACCGCAACTAGTGCTTTCCATCGCTTGGGGTTTTGGGGTATTGATTAGCTGGAGTGCAGTCACACAAACCATTTCCCAACCAACTTGGTTACTTTGGGGCGCGACAGTACTGTGGACATTGGGATTTGATACAGTTTACGCCATGAGCGACAAGGAAGACGATCGCCGCATTGGTGTTAATTCTAGCGCCCTATTTTTTGGTAATTATGCCCCTCTAGCCATTGGAATTTTCTTTGCTGGCACAATCTTGTTGTTGTCTTGGTTAGGCGTAGTTATACATCTGCACTTAGCCTTCTGGATTAGCCTTGCAGTTGCTACTATCGGATGGGTTTGGCAGTCTCTGCGATTAAGAAAGCGATACTTACCTAATTCTGCTTATGGTAAGATGTTCCAGCAAAACGTGTGGATTGGTTTTATTTTACTTGCTGGGATGATTGCTGGATCTTTCTAAGGAGGCAGGAGGCAGGAGGCAGGAGGCAGGAGGCAGGAGGCAGGAGACCTTGTGTGTACACCGTAGCTTCGCTTGCTCTTAGGTGGTTGGGGATGGGGTTCTAATATGCGTTAAAACTTTCCCATGCTATTTGATGTGTTTAAAAATCGTAAATCTTCTAAAATCGAATTCATCAAAACTAACCCAACCTGGCGCGTAGCGTGGGGAACAGTTGATGCAAATTATGAAAATATAGCTTGGGGAGATGAAAAAATTTCTGTAATTTTACCACGCACAACTTCGGAATTTCCGACGGAGAAATTAGCAATTAGTTCTAGAGGACGATTTGTTGTTGTTGGTGATGTTTGGTTAACTAACCGAGTGCAGTTGTTGCAAAAGTTGGGAATTGAACCGGATAGCTTTCAAAGAAGTTCTTTGCAACTGGTGGCCAATCTTTGGGAACGATGGGGTAATGAAAGTCTTAGCCAACTTGTGGGGATGTTTGCGTTAGTGGTTTGGGATAGAGAGAAACAGGTGTTGAGATTGATTCGCGATCGCATCGGTGTTCGTACTCTCTATTACACTACCACTGGTTCAGTTCGTTGGATTGCGCCTCAACTGAGAACTTTAGCACCCCATCGTTCATCTGATTTAGATTTGGTGGCGTTGCGAGATTATCTTTGTTGTGCTTTTGTTCCCGGAGAACGAACCCTTTGGGAACAGGTACGGGAACTGCGACCTGGAACCGTTTTAGAATTTCCCGATTGCAAAGTTACAGCTTACTGGCAGCTTCAAGAACAGATTACAGCAATCGATCGACCCTTAGCATGGCATGGCGATCGCTTGCGAGAACTTTTAGACCAAGTTGTTCAAGAATATTTACCACCAGCAAATGAACCCGTTGGCGTTTTTCTTTCCGGTGGTTTGGACTCTAGCAGTATCACTGCTTTAGTAGCAAAATTCCACAAAGCACCAGTTCACACCTTCTCGATTCATTTTGGTTCGGAATGTCCCAATGAGTTAGAATTTTCCAGTCTCGTTGCATCCCATTGTCAGACGCAGCACCACATTTTAGAAATTACTTTTAAGGATATGTGGTCACGCCTGCCGGAAACAATGGCTTATTTGGATGACCCCATTGGCGACCCACTGACTGTTCCCAACCTGTTGCTGGGACGACTGGCGAGAGAAAGCGTAGAAGTAGTTTTGAATGGTGAAGGTGGCGATCCTTGTTTTGGCGGGCCAAAAAATCAGCCGATGTTAATTAATAGTTTATATGGCTCTGTCACCAATCAGGATGCATTGCAAGCTTATTTAATTTCCTTTCAAAAGTGTGCTGCTGACTTACCGCAACTTTTAAAACCAGAAGTTTGGACAGCAGTACAAACAGCGCCTTGGGTTTTTGCAGAAGACTTATATTCTCAAGCCAGCTATCTGAATCGTTTGATGGCAATGAATATCAAATTTAAAGGCGCTGACCAAATTTTGACGAAAGTCAGTAACTTGACTCAAGCTGCTCTTTTACAAGGTCGTTCTCCTCTGTTTGACCAACGAATAGTAGACTTAAGCATGGAGATACCTCCAGAGTATAAGCTTTCTGGAGTAGAAGAAAAAGCAGTTTTAAAGCAAGCGATTACCTGCGGTACGTCTTCTCTACAAGACGCTCCGCATAGCTTGCTTTCCTGTAAAGGTACGGCGATCGCAGATATTTTACCAGATAAAATTATTCATCGTCCCAAAAGTGGCATGATGGTACCGGTGCAGTTAGGGTTTCGTAAATATTGGCAGCAAGAAGCCAGAGATTTATTGCTCAATCAAAATGCATGTATTACTCCTTACTTAAACCAGTTGCCAATTCAGAATTGGTTAAATTATCAAGGAGATACTTGGAGTCGTTATGGAGTCAAGCTGTGGTTGCTTGCTAGTTTAGAAATTTGGTTACAAGTAAATCAAAAAGCGCAGTAGTGAAAGCAACAAAAGGATACGTCATGACTAAATTGGGTTATGCCTTCGCTATCAGTGCTGGGTAATAAGCGAAAAGAAGTACTCAGTACTGATGGAAATTTTGCATCTTACCTCATCCCCCGGCTTCTCATAAAAAGCCGTCGGGAAATAGAAGTCATATCATGTCCGCTTAAAGACTTATCATGAAGACCGCAGTTCTTGCAAGGAGCAGGGATAAAGAGGGTTTTCCGGTTTTTGCACAGATGTGGTAATCATAACTAATTAACCGGACATGATATTATTAGTACCAATGACAAATGACCAAGGACAAATGACTCTTCTTATATGAATATTTCCTGACTTATGTCAGCATTTTTTGTTTTAAAAACCACTGAGAAAACGTATTTTCAACTGATTGCCGATTTTTTGTTAATTTATTTTTGATTATTTACTGAGCTAATCTCCGTTTGCGGTGTACTCTCAATATACGGTAACTACCACACTCAACCTTTGAGATCAATTACACCCAGAGGTGAATACCATGAAAAATTATACTCAACAACAGGAATTTATTTTAAGTCAAATCACAAATAAATATTTTCAGCGTCGGGATTTCAGTGGATGTGACTTGAGAGGAATCGACCTGAAAGGAATTGATTTAAGTGGTATTAATTTAATTGGAGCAGATTTGCGTGATGCAAATTTGTCTGGCTGTGTTCTGACTCGTGCTAATTTAAGTGGCGCAAATTTGATGCAAGCTAGCTTACATGAAGCTAATTTGTATGAAGCATCTTTATGTGAAGCCAATTTGACTAATGCTGATTTAACACGAGCAAATTTGTGCGGAACATTCTTATGGCGAGTAAAATTCATAAATAGTAACCTTTGGGGTACTTCTTTATGTGATGTGGATTTGAGAGAAGCAGACTTAAGTGAAGCCAAATTAATTGAAGCATCGCTGATTGAAGCTAACTTAAGTTTTGCAAATCTCACACGAGCCAAGCTATGTGGAGCAAAATTACTAGAAGCTAATTTGACTGAGGCTAACTTAACTAGTGCAGACTTGACATGGGCAAATTTAACTAAAGCAAACTTGAATAAGGCAAACCTTTGGAAGACAAATTTGATTTATGCGAAGTTGCGAGATACTATCATGCCTGATGGTACAATTGAGCAACCTCAGATAGTTATTTATTAGCTAGAAATAGCTCTGTCAAAGTGAGATAATCTTGCGATTTCGTTTCCATGCAGAGCATGGAAACGAGATATAGCATAATTCAGAATTCAAAAGTCAGAATAAGTAAACTTGAAACCCAATACTTCTCGGGTTTTGGGGAAGAGGAAAGGGGAAAGAAAAAACCTTTAACCCTTAGTCTTTTCCTAAAACCCAATTCGGAATTAAAAATGCTTAACCGAGAAGTCTTGAAGCCTTAGTTAATACAACTTCAGCATTAATTATAAATATTTATTGTATGATAAGTAATCCTTAAGCTGTAATTAATACGACTTCTTCTGTGATTATGAATGCTCAAGGCGTAGTTAACACAGCTTCTTCTGTGATTATGAATGTTCAAGGCGTAGTTAACACAGCTTCTTCTGTAGTTATGAATGCTCAAGCTGTAGTTAACACAGCTTCTTTTGTAGTTAGGAATGCTCAAACTGTAATTAAAATTTAGATATAGCCGTTCCCATTCCGATGCAGTACAGCATTATACCGAAGGGTGTAGGGCACAACATTGCCCATTGGTGTCAACTTAAGAAGATGTAGAACCTCAAAGTTCACTCGCTGACTGACAAGAAATAAACACAGGAGAGAGAAAATCATGGCTAATTCATCATTATCTATGGCTTGAGTGGCAATGATTTATTGCGAGGCGGTGCTGGGAATGATACTCTCGTGGGTGGTGCTGGCAATGATACTCTTGTCGGCGGTGCTGGCGCTGACTGTTTCGTTTACAAAACACCGATGCAGTTTTTGGCGCGACTAATGTTAGTGTAGATGCGATGTCTACGACGGGCTACGCCTACGCTGACTTCAATAGTTCCCAAGCTGATAAGATTGTCCTAGATAAAACTATCTTTAGTGCGATCGCTTCAATTGCTGGAACAGGTTTTAGTAACAAGAGTGATTTTAAAATCATTTCTAATGGGGGAACCAGCACAGCGAAAATTATCTACGACGCTGTGAGTGGACAGCTATTTTACAACCAAAATGGCAGTGCGGCTGGTTTTGGTAGTGGCGGTCTATTTGCAACTCTGACTGGTGCGCCAACTCTGAGTGCATCAGATTTTGTTGTGGAAGTTTAGATGCTATTTTCAAGTAAACATAACGTGAGTTCGACAAGCCCTTTTTTGACCTCTCCCCCAACCCCTCTCCGACACGGAGAGGGGAGCCAAAACCCTAATTTCTCGTTGCTCCTCCCTTTCCCCGTGGGAGAGGGAGGTTGGCAGGGAGAGGTTCATCGAACTCACGTTAAATTAAGAGAATTTACCAGTATCTATCTCATAAAAAGTATCATTATTTTTGTGGATTTTGCTGAACCAGAATATATTTTTAATAGGGCATAGTAACTGTAGAAATGTTATAAGTAACTAAGTTTATGTCTTTGAGAAAACGTACATCCCGCGTTCTAGAAAATGCTGAGTTAAGATTTGCTGGACTCAAAGCAATTGATGCCAATCTGGATCTTGGAGAGACTTGCAATTTAAAAATACTGACAGAACTAATTGAACAATTACGCAGCAAGTTAGAAGCTCATAATACTGCTCTCAGCACGATTGACTCTTCCAAAGTAGAAATTGAAGAGTTAGAACAAACCTTGGGTGGTTTCTCCGAAAAAATGCTCATGGGAATCGGCTTTAAATATGGCAAAGATAGCCGCGAATATGAGATGGCTGGTGGAGTTCGCAAAAGTGAACGTATCCGTAAAAGTAGAGCGACTCGCTTGAAAACTATTGCACAAAAAGTATCTAGCCAAGGCACTCAACCCTTGTAGATGTGTAAACAATACAGTTTGGATAAGCGGGGGAGCAAGGGAGAAATCAATTCAAAATTCAAAATGACGCTCGCGGACTCGCTAACGCTGCGCTAACAAAATTCAAAATTAAAGAACTTCTGCCTCCTGCCTCCTCTGCCCAATGCCCAATGCCTAAAATTCGCGTTGTGAAAAGATCAGAATAGCGATCGCTAACAACAAGGTACTATAAACTAAGCCGTAACCAGCATTCATAATTAGTGTAATGTTGTCAGGTAGTGCTTGCAGACCATAAACGGCATCATTTTTCAAATCTAATCGAGATAAATCTGGCAAGAAAAGAAACAAAGCTTGAGTTAGACGTTCCATACCAGGGTTACGGCTCAGACGACCAAGTTGTACTAAATCTTGAGTAATATTTCCGATTAAATATACCGCAAAGGTTAAAACAGTCGCTAGCAAAGAAGCAGTAAAAACACCAAAGGTAATAGCTACGGCAGTAATTAATGACAACTGCAAAAATAAGAAAATTGCAGCAATTAGAATGCTTGCCGTCGGATGAGGAATATTACCAAATTGCAGAAATAGCAGATAAATTACTGTCATCGTGGCGACAAGCACAGCTAGGACTGCCGATAAACCCAAGTATTTGCCGACGATAATTTCGCTGCGACTAACAGGTTTAGCAATTAATACTAAAACAGTGCGTTTTTCAATTTCTTTATTAATTAGTCCCGTACCAATAAATATCGTAATAATTAACCCGATGGCATTCATCGCTGCCATCCCAAAGTCTAAAAACATTTTATCTTCAGCCGTAGCTGCAAATTCAGGAAGGACGCGGAAGGCAGTGGCGAGTACTAGCGCATAAAAACCAATAATATATAGGATGCGATCGCGTACCACTTCTTGAAACACATTCTTTGCCAATACAAAAATTCTGTTAATAGTCATTTGTCATTTGTCATTTGTCATTTGTCATTTGTCATTGGGAAGAGGCAGAGGGGAAAGAGGTAATTTTATTATTCTTCCTCCTGCCCTCTGCCCCCTGCCCCCTGCCTCCTGCCTCCTGCCCCCTGCCCCCTGCCCCCTGCCTCCTCTGCCTCCTGCCCCCTGCCCCCTGCCTCCTGCCCCCTGCCCTCTGCCCCCTGCCCCCTGCCCCACTCCTCACTGCTGCGGAGGCGGTGAACCAGAAATTAATTTACTGGCGCGATCGCATTCAATTTCTGCAACTGTAATCTTATTTTCTGAATTATTGGCTGCTGCAACTGGTTCAATGCGACAAGATTTTTTTAAGTAATAGCCTCGTGGGTTAGAACTTGGACCTATCCAAATACTTAATAAATCTAATATATATCCAGACTTTGTATTAGCTACACGCGGTTCAACACGCCATAGTTCCTTCTCTTCATATTTACTCAGGTTTTTTTGAATTATTCCCCTACCCAGATTTCCTACCCGTTGTTTCGCATCTAGCAACCATTTCTCTACTTCTGACCAAGGTCTTTTGGCTATTTGTTCTACTACCATTGGTTGAAGTTTTTCTAGAATTACAACGCCGTTTTGGGGAATTTTTACTAATTCTTCTGTTCTGGGAACAAAGGTACTATGTTTAAAAGTATCTGCCTGTAAACTGGGATATTGTCGTAACCAATTATCCATTACAAAGTGAAACTGAATCCAGCAACTTAGCAGCATACTACTAGCAACTAAAATTATAATTCTTTGGCGGTCTTCTGGCTTAGGAATGCGAGCTTTTGCATCGGTGTCATTTCCTTCAATAAACTCTGGTATTGCCGTAATTAGTGCTGAAATTGTCGGCCAAAAAACGATTGTTCTGGGTGTAATTACATCTCGTTGATCTCCAAATGCAAAAACACTCACTAAGAATCCGGTGATTACTGCCCCGACTGGCATAAAAGTACCAGGAACCCTTAAAGGATCTTCAGTTGTATACCAAGCTGTACCAGCAATTAAAAACAACCAACCGAAAAAGGCAATTATATCTTTGATATAACCTGTGGCACAATATGAAAGTATCCAAGAAAAAATACTCAAATAAATGAATGTCTGCCAAGAATAAGCTTTGGGTGGAACTAATATTTTTCTAATTCCTGCATAAAGCCCTTCAGCAAATTTAAAAACCCCAAAGACATCTTTTAGTAGCGTATTCATATTCCTCCTTACACCTGATTCATCAATAATTTTTCTCTAAATTAAACAAGTAATTTCTTGCTATTTTGAACGAAATAATAAAATAAGGGTTATTGCACTATAGCTCAGAGAATTTGCTATTAGTATAGTAGTAACTAAATTAGTATTTTGGAAATTCAGGGTGGTAAAACGACGCCGTTGCAGCCGCTGAGATGTTTGAGGTTCCTCTTCTTTTTTAGTAAATGATTCATTTAATGAGAATAGCAAAACCCTTAAAGTGAAAAATTTCATCAAAAAAGTAGTAAAAAAAATTATACAAGCAGTTAAAATAATTAAAGTCTGTGTATTCGACGATTTAAAGTTATTAAAAAGCATATAGTTAATTAATTCTGATTTCACCTGTATCGGCAACAGTGGTTCTGATACAAAAAATATAAACCAACCAATGACACTCGAAAACAGATTGATAGAAATTGCATAAAAAGTACTGGTTTTTTTGTCAAATTTTAGTCGATAATGCAAAACATAAGCTTCGATGGAGATGGCAATCAGTACAAATAAAAAGTCAAACAGAAATCCACCAATGGGAAAAATCCTGGGAAGCATCCAATTGTCAGGCATAAATGGTTAAGGGTAAGGGTTAACTGTAGTGAGTATAACTGGGATAGTAAGGGTGATGGGGGAAATTATCCCATTGTTCTTGTCCTTTACTATGTGGGTGTGCCAGTATTCCTCTATTGATATTGTTAATAGATCGAACTGACCCTTATACAGACGGGTTAGAGGGATAGTTTCTAAGATGAGAGTACAAGAGGTTAGGTAAGATTAAAGACTGCCATAGTTATAGCTTTTCGAGAGATGACAAGAAACGGTATTGGTATTCGGACAGCGCAAGCGCGTCAAGAACGGCTTATTGGTCAAATTCACGTCTACGATGGTCTGGGTAAAGGTAAATCTCAAGCGGCTTTGGGGGTGGTTTTGCGCTCCATTGGCTTGGGAATAAATACGCCTAGCAATTCTAATCGTGTTTTACTGCTGCGGTTTTTAAAAGGGCCAGAACGTGATTATGACGAAGATGGCGCGATCGCAGCTTTACAACGCGGGTTTCCCCATTTAATTGACCAGGTTCGCACCGGGAGAGCGGAATTTTTTGGAAGTGAGGAAATTACCCCCTTTGACCGAGATGAAGCAATGCGGGGTTGGGATGTGGCTAAAGGTGCGATCGCTAGTGGTTTATATTCAGTCGTCGTCTTGGATGAAATTAACCCAGTTTTGGATTTAGGTTTGCTACCAGTGGATGAAGTGGTAAAGACATTAAAATCCAAACCCCAAGAGTTGGAAATCATTGCTACCGGACGCGCCGCACCCCAAAAGTTGCTCGATATTGCAGATTTGCACTCAGAAATGAAACCTCATCACCACCCAACAGCCAAAGCCCTCTTCCTGGAAGGGATTGAAATTTATACTGGTGCTGGTAAAGGCAAGTCTACTAGTGCTTTGGGCAAAGCTTTACAGGCGATTGGTAGGGGAATTAATCATCCAGGGTCTACCCGTGTATTGATTATGCAGTGGCTAAAAGGTGGTAGCGGCTACACAGAAGACGCAGCGATCGCCGCTTTGCAGCAATCATATCCAGAAGTGGTGGATCATCAGCGTTGCGGTGGAGATGCGATCGTCTGGCGAAATTCCCGACAAGAATTAGACTACGTAGAAGCCGAACGAGGTTGGGAAATTGCAAAAGTTGCGATCGCCTCTGGATTGTATAAAACTATTATTCTCGATGAGCTCAACCCCACTGTTGACTTAGAACTACTCCCCGTTGAACCCATTGTCCAAGCTTTACTCCGCAAACCCCGCGATACCGAAATTATTATCACTGGCCGTTGCCAAAATCCACCAGCGTACTTTGATTTGGCTAGCGTCCACTCAGAGGTTTATTGCCACAAACACTATGCTAATCAAGGTGTAGAACTTAAACGAGGTGTAGATTTTTAGGCATTGCTGATTAATAGAAGGAAGGAAGCATTGATTGGTCAAAAGTTACTGTTTGGATAAATTTTCAATGCATGGAATAAGTAGACGATAATATAAATCGATATAACGAATTTACTTTCTAGGTTAGAAAATGCTGCTTGGTTTAACGGGAGCAATGCCTGACCCGTCTTGCTACGCCTCAAGGGTTGGCGAAGCAATCGGCGTGGCTGACGGTAAACCATTTTCCAACAAATACCATAGCTTTAACCTTGCCATCAGTGAGAGGTTTGTTGAACTTACATTAATTAGAACATTCTCGACTCAATAGCAATTGCCCATTATTCAGCCGATATAGACCAGTCGGTTCGATAATCGGATCACCTTTTTTCCAGGGACTGGATGTAGTTTCTACACCTCTGACCTCTCCAGTTGTGTAGTTAGAAACCGAAACACCAGGACGATTAGTGGTCAAGGCACCGGAACCTGTGATAGTAAAAGAGTTTTCTTGTCGCTTGGTGCCACGTGAAATACAACTATTGGCGATGAGTGCGTTGGCATCAATGACTGGGGGTAATTCGGTGAAGCTGTTTTGGATGGAACTGGTATCGGGTGCATTAATGTTGATTACACCTGAAACGCCTTGTTCAGAACTGGCTGTAATATCACTTTTTTCGGTTGGCTTTGTCCGCGACTCAATACCGAAGATACCTTGCGAGTTAATTTGGATGTTTCCACCTGTTCCCGTAAAGGCATTGGCTGTGATATCGCTATTTTCTTGGGGAATGGCGATGATAAATCTGGAATTGATATCGATGTTACCACCATCGCCACCTGATTGCGCTGTACCTGCGGTGGTCGAAATTTGGCTACCATGACGCAATATTAAGCGATCGCTAGCAGTTAAATTTATATTTCCACCATTACCTTGACCACTAGTAAAAGCGCCAAGTATACCAAGATTTTTTAGAAATAATTCTTTGGTGTTAATGCTGATATTCCCCGCGTTACCCGTGCTACTGCCTGTCCCAGCAGTGTTTAGGGAAGTAACTAAACCATTTTTCCCACCATCAAAAGTTACTGTATCATGGGCGTTGATGGTGATATTGCCTCCATTTCCCTGTCCACCTGTTAGTGCAGAAATGCTTGCACCGTTGGTGACAGAAAATGACTCTGTTGTAATTTCGATGTCACCTCCTTTACCTTCACCACTCAGCAAGGAACTAAATAAACCGCTACTTATATCAATTTCGCCACTACTAAAAGTTACACCCTTGACGACACCATCAATTCTGACGGTATCACGAGCATTTATGGTGATATTTCCACCATTACCTTTTCCTCCGCCATGTGAAGAAGATATCCTACCGCCATTTGTTAAAGACAATGATCCTGTTTCAATTTGAATATTTCCGGCGTTACCATTGGATGCTTCCGTATTGACAGTATTAGTTAAACTATTACCGCCAATTCCATCCAAAGTAATAGTATTGCCAACATCAAGAAAGATATTTCCTCCATTTCCTTGTCCGCTATTTTGAGCATTTAGTTGCCCGCCATCTTTCAGTAGTAAATTACTTGCAGTAATGCGAATATCGCCACCATTACCTATTGCGTTAGAAGCACCATCACTTAATACTTGACTATCAAAATTTCCCCTGCCTCCAAAACCTGAAAATGTCACATTATCGTGGGCATTAATAGTGATATTTCCGGCATTTCCATATCCAGCAGTATAGCTGGATATTCTGGCACCATTAGCAACAAAAAGTGATCCGGTTGTAACCTGAATGTTTCCTGCTTTCCCGACACCTCCAATCTCTAAGTTGCTTTGCAAACCACTGAACGCATCAGAATCCAAGTTATCTAGCTTGACATAATCAGAGGCTTCAACGTTAATCTTTCCAGCATTACCCTGTCCTAATACATTTGTTGATATTCCACCGCCATTAGTTAACGAGAGTGAACCTGTTTTAAGGTAAATATTTCCTCCGTCACCTATCCCCTGATTGTACACATCACTACTAGCATTGCTCTTGCTATCAAAGGCTATATTATCAAGGGCATTAATGCTAATATTCCCAGCGTTTCCTTTGCTAAAGGTACTGCTACTAATAAAGGCTCCATTAGTAGCTTTTAGCGTACCTGTAGTGATTTGAATATTACCTGCATTCCCTTCAGCAGTTGGTTGCACATCATTAATAATTCGGCTAAAAACATCACCGCTCCTACCATCTAACGAAATATGATTACGAGCATTAATGATGATATTACCAGAATTACCTTTTCCTCTAGTGCTACCTTGAATTTCTGAACCATCGTTTATTTCCAAGGAATCGGTATTGATAGTAACGTTTGCACCATTACCTCTTGCACCTTCACCTACCTGGGAAATAATTCCGTTAGTTTCCCCAGGTCTTGAGTTCCAAAAACTGATATCACCTTGGACGTTAATATTTATATTACCTGCATTTCCTTGTCCTCCTGGTAGTTGATCGTCAGCACCTTCAACTTGCGATTGAATCTGTGAGCTATCTGTTAAAGAAAGTGAACCCGCAGTAATGTTAATTTCACCACCTTTACCCACACCCCCAGTTCCAATACTGCTAAATATGAAGCCACGGGTAAGTTCAACCGCATCTGATGTTTGAATTGATATATTACCACCATTACCCTGTCCTGAAATACCAGTATTAAGGAAAGCATTATTACTTAGTGTAAAAGAATTAGATGTGATGTTGATATTACCACTATTACCCGTTGCTCCTGTCAATACAGCGCTACCAATTCCACTAGCTAAATCATCTTTTTGACCTGTAATAGTAACAGCACCTTGAGCATTGATATTTACATTTCCTGCATTGCCTTGTCCGAAAAGACTAGTATTGATTTTTCCATCATTGCGCAATGTCAATGTCCCAGTTGCAATATTGATATCGCCAGCATTACCAAATGCTCTTTCTTGTACTACGTTAGCGATAAAGCTCCCATCTATTAACTTTGTCTCTCCTGTGGCATTAATAATAATATCTCCACCTTTACTATTTGGAGTACCTAAACCTATATCTATTCCTGCTCTTAATTTACTTTGCTCTGCCAAGTTGACATTTCGAGCCTGAATTGTGATATTCCCGCCATCAGCACCGCGAACATTAACTTCTGCGCCATTACTCAGCGAAACATCGGCGCGTTCCACATTTTCAGGTATTACTAAACCCAGATTATCGTCTGCAATATTTAACCCTACATTTCCCGGTGCAGCCAAACCTGCTAACTCAATATTTCCGCCATAAGCGTGAATTCCACCACTATCTATATTGATATTTCCACCAACCAGCAGCAAACTTTTACCATCAGCAACTCGCAAACCCGTAACAGGTTCATCGATAGGATTAACACCTGCGGGTGCTTGGGATTGATTGATAATTCCCCCATTTGCTTGGATTTGATTAAACAGCAATACCGAAGGATTAATAGTCAACAATGGCGCTGTTTGGGGATTTGTGGCACTAAAAACCCCTTGATTGCCAAACTGCACACCGTTGGCAGTCGTCCCTATAAATGAACCCTGCACATCTAAACTGGCATTTTGCCCAAACACAATCCCATTGGGATTTATCAAAAATATATTCGGACTAGAATTACCAAATGTGCCAAGTGTCCCCAAAATTTCTGAACGGTTACTACCTGTTACCCGTGCCAAAATATTCTGAATATCTGCGCTAGGACTGAAGAAATAAGCCCCACGTCCCTCGCTGATATTAAATTCTTGAAAGCTGTGAAAAAGATTGATTTGGCGAGTTGTACCACCTGTAATTACTTCTATCGGTAGTCTCTGAAAGTTGTCTATAACTTGAGAGGACTCAGCCCCAAGTGTGTTATCAGGAATGATATTGCTTTGCTGTGCCAGGGTTTTACTAGTGAAGATACTGAAAACTAAGCAGCCTAGCGAACCTGCCAATCCGAACTGCAAACACTTGTGTAATCCGTATTTTCTCGTCATCAGACGCACTTTCATATAGATTATTTCAGTATCTAATAAAGCTGCACTTTTGGACAATAAACAAGCGAATATTCGTTAATTATGCAGTTTTCTGCAATCAGGTGATGTCTGAAGACAAGGACTGCATCTAAACAAGCAGAAAATGTGTGGATGTGTGGCATGAATATCTCGGATATTGTGTAACGTCATTGGCAACAGTAAAACTACTGTCCGCTAAGTAGTTCCTTGCTATTCCCATTAATGAAGATTGAAGTAATAATTGGGGAAGTATACACGGAGATGAAGAACTCACTGGTTATTGGTAATAACGTGTTAAATATTACACCTTGTTAGTAATTGAGCAAATAGACTACGGCGTTGAGCGTAAATAAAACACGCATTCCAAATCAATAAAACGCTTACGGTGTATTAATTTTAACTTTTGACTTTTGCCTTGTGGTACTAGCGGGAATTTGTACTTTCGGGTAGTAAAATATTTCGCACAAAGCGATCGCGTCCTGCTGCCTTTGCTTTATATAACGCCCGATCCGCTGCGGCAATCATTTCTTCTAAGTCAGAATCTGGCTGAGGAATTTCTGTCGTAAAGCCGACACTAATAGTTACGTAAGAACTAACTTGGGAATTTTGATGAGGAATTGCTAGTGCTCGGACAGCATGACAAATTTGATCGGCAACATGAGTCGCCCCCTTGGTGTCTGTGTTAGGTAAAATCACAGCAAATTCTTCCCCACCATAACGGGCAACTAAATCTCCGGGACGTTTAATAATATCTTTGAAAGCTTGAGCAATTTTCTGAAGACAGCGATCGCCTACCCGATGACCATAGGTATCATTATATAATTTGAAGAAATCAACATCGCAAAGAACCAGAGAAAGCGGACGTTGCTCGCGTTTTAGGCGCTGCCACTCTTGGTAAAAATACTCTTCAAACCGTCGGCGATTAGCTACTTGAGTTAATCCATCGATAGTAACTAATCGCTGTAATTCCAGATTCACGGCTTCCAGTTTTTCCTGTAACTGAGATTGCTGAATCAAGCGTTTTACCCGTTGTCGCAAAACTGGCCAGTGAATCGGTTTGGTAACAAAATCCATTGCTCCCACCGCAAATGCACGGTCAACTGACTCTTGATCTTCAAGTCCTGTAATCATTAAAACTGGAGTGTACTTGTTACAATCCAGAAGCTCCAACTGAGTGCAACACTCGAATCCATCCATATCCGGCATTATGGCATCAAGGAGTACTATATCAGGGTGCAATTGGTTAAAAACATTTATTGCCTCTATGCCATTTTGAGCTTCCGCTATTTGATAGCCTTCCCGCTCTAAGAAATGCCGCAATATCAGGCGAATAAAAGGTTCGTCATCAACAATTAAAACTAAAGATTGGCTTTCTTGAGCAGTGGCTTTCATGGTGCTTCCTTCGCAAGTTCTTTTTCTAAGGCAGTTTTAACTTGTTCATATTCCTGATACAGTAGTGAAAGTAATTCTAGATTGTTTTCTAAGTTACTGCTGCGTGCCTGTGATTCTAACACCTTGCAAAGCTGCGCTAGGGCGATCGCTCCAATAGAAGCACTGCTGGACTTGAGTTTGTGCGCTGTCTTCCATATAGTCTGGATATCCTGACTTGCGATCGCTGTGCTGATATATTGCACTAATTTGGCTGTCTCTGTAAGATAACACTCAATTAGTTCAGCAAATGCCACACGATCTCCTCCAACCATATTTTGCAAGGATTGGAGGATTTTGGCATCAATTTTGGTGCTTTTTAATATCTGGTTTTGCCCTGACTGTAAGATATTTGGCGAAGGTTGCAATTCTGGGCGCATCACTTCCCTTTGTTGTTTGATGGAAGTGAATTCAAAATTTCTTTGGGGTAGACATTTACTAAGTGCCTGAGCTAACTCTTGCAGCTGAATGGGTTTGCTAATGTAGTCATCCATACCAGCAGCAAGACAAACTTTGCGATCGCCCCGCATGGCATTGGCAGTTATGGCGATGATATGGGGACGAAAACCCACCTCCCATTCTTGACAGATTCTCCGAGCTGCTTCTAAACCATCCATTTGGGGCATATGAACATCCATCAAAACTACGTCAAATCGCTGTTTTTGCAGAGCTTCGATCGCTTCTAGCCCATTGCTGACGACATCTGCGCCATAACCTATTTTCTGTAGCATCAGTAGAGCAACTTTCTGATTAACAACCGTGTCCTCTGCCAGAAGAATTCGCAGTGGCAGTCGATGGCCCAAATGCCGATCTACCAAGGGAAAATGAGAAATACTGGCTAGGATCGGCTGATTTCCTAAAACACGAGTAATAACATCGTAGAGTTGAGAGTATTTGATGGGTTTACTCAAAGAAGCAGCAAACTGAACATCATTAAAGTCAGAAGAAGTTTCTACTTTCACTAAAGAGGTCATAATCACCAAAGGCAGATTTTGACAACCAGATTGCTTGCGGATTTGACGAGCTAGAGTTATGCCATCCATTTCCGGCATCTGTATATCTAAAATAGCAATATCAAACTGTGTTCCCTGAGCAAGTTTAACTAAAGCTTCTTTTCCAGATTTGGCAGCATAAGTTTCCATCTTCCAAGACTCAGCTTGCAAGCTGAGAATTTGGCGATTGGTTAGATTGTCATCTACAATCAATAGTCGCTTGCAGGCAAGCAGCGATCGCGAAGTGCTTAATTCAGCTTGTACTGACTTAGCAGCCACTTTGGTAATAATGGTGAAGTAAAATGTTGAACCTGATAAAGAGTCAGGAGATGATAATAATTTTCCATTATCCCATCTAGGGCTAGGATTGCCACCAATAAATCCCTGGCTTTCTACCCAAAGAGTGCCGCCCATCATCTTACTGAGCCGCTTACTAATCGCCAGTCCTAGCCCTGTGCCACCATATCGTCGAGTCATGGAGACATCAGCTTGAGTGAAGGGTTGAAATAACCGCTCTATTTTCTCTGGTGCTATGCCAATACCTGTATCTTTGATCGCAAATTGAATTTCGTAGAGAAGTTGCTCTTTTTCAACAGGTATCGGGGATTGGGAAGAAGTTTTTTTATTCAACTCAAGAGTCCCCAGTTCAACAGAGAGTACTACTTCTCCGGTTTCGGTAAACTTGATAGCATTATTGAGAAGATTCATCAAGACTTGGCGCAGACGAGTCAAATCACCGACGATCTGAATGGGAACTTGAGGTTGGATCAGATAAATTAGTTCGATATCCTTTTGGGCAGCTTTCGGAGCTAAAAAGAAAATAGCTTCCTCCACACAAGCTCTCAAATCAAAAGGTTGTTCTTCTAATTCCAGTTTGCCCGACTCAATTTTAGAGAAATCTAGAATATCGTTGATGATGGTGAGTAAAGTATCTCCGCTACTGTGAACTATTTCCACAAAGTCTTGCTGTTGAGGTGTGAGGTCAGTATCCAGCAGTAGACCTGTCATGGCAATAACAGCATTCATTGGAGTCCGAATTTCATGGCTCATCATCGCCAAAAACTCACTTTTTGCCCGATTTGCGGCTTCTGCTTGACGTTTTGCCTGCTCCAAGGCAAAGTTTTTCAAGGTAAGTTCTTCACGTTGGCGCGTTTCTTGTTCCAATAACTGAGCTTGTGCTAGAGCAATACCTAGTTGAGCCGCCACAGCTTCTAGTAATTCGATTTCGTCTTGTGTCCACTGGCGAAAATAGCTGCACTGATGTAAGCCGATCGCACCATTGGGTTCTCCTTGATAGGAGGTGCGGATTGACAGCATAGACTTTAGCCCAATTTCTCGGCAGATCGGTTCAGCCATTTGGAGTAAAGGCTCAACGTACACATCTGGAGAAGCGATCGCACTTTCTTGGGCCATCATCTGCTCGGCATGGGGATTGTTAGTCATGGAAACTTCCAATTTCAACATGGAGCAGTAACCAGGGATTGTATTATACTCTGCTACTAAGGGAATTCGGGGTGTGGGGTTACAAATGTAAGAGTGGATCAGACAGCGATCGGCTGCAAATGTTTGTCCAATTTGGGTAGCAGCCGTCTCAAAAATTTTGTTGGTATCAAGACTTTGACGAATTTCCTGAGTAATTTGTTCAAGTAGTAAGGTGCGATGCAATTGCCTTTGCAGCGCTTCTTTAGCTCGTTTGTTTTCAGTAATGTCGTGATTGATGCCAACAGTGGCAACAGTTTCCCCCTGTTCATCCTGTAAAGAGACTACGGTTGTTTCGCAAATTCCCTCACTGCCATCTTTGCGAATAAAGTGTATTTCCCCTGACCAGCGTCCTTGCTGGTTGACTGTTGACAAAATTTTGGTGCTTAATGTTGCAGCTACTTCCGGCTGATGCAAAATACTGGGATGTTGAGCTAAAATCTCGGCTTTGGTATAGCCAAACATGCTTTCAGCAGCAGGATTCCAGTCAATAATACTTCCGGTTAAATCTGTGATAATTACGCCATCATGCATATTTTCAAAGGTGAGAGCTTGGCGACGCAGACTGGCTTCGGCTTGCTTACGTAAGCAAAGCTCGTTGTAGACATCGCTAATATCTTTCTGAATGCCAATAAAGTGGCTTAACTCACCATTGTCGTCATGAATAGGAGAAATACTCAATTCATTCCAAAACAAAGTACTATCTTTGCGATAGTTGCGGAGAACAACTTTGCAACTTGTTCCAGCTTGAATAGATGAGCGCAATTCATTAAGTGCCGCTTGCTGGGTATCTGTGCGTTGCAAAAATCGACAACTTTGCCCAATTACATCAGTAGTACTATAGCCTGTTATTTGCTCAAAGGCAGGGTTGGCGTAAATAACTGGATTGGACGCGAGTCTGGCATCGGCAATAATAATTCCATTACTGGTAGCGGCAAGTGCCCTTTCCCTCAGTCTCAAGGTTTCTTCAACCAGCTTCAAATCAGTAATGTCAAACATAAACCCCCTCAGCCCGATCGCAGTTCCGGCTTCCTCAACGACACTAACAATGTCTCGCAGCCAAACAACTCGCCCATCAGCAGCTAACATCCGGTATTCCAATTCGTGATTTTCGCATTTAGCAGTTGCTTCTTGACAAAAACGAACAGAATTTTTCTTGTCATCTGGATGCAGATGATTAACCCAAAAATTTTCCTCGTACCACTCTGCGATCGGATAATTTAGCAAATCTACCACTTGCGGCCCTACGTAAATAAATCGCCAAGTTTTCAAGTCTAATTCCCAAGGGATGACTTTGACAGTTTCCAGTTGCTGTCGCAAACGATTTTCACTGGCGATCAGGGCAATTTCTACTTGTTTCTGTTCAAAAATCCTGTGAGTTAACTCCTGATTGATTGCTGTTATTTGTTGGTTTCTTGCATTCATTGCCAGGGCAAAATAGATTGATAATGTCAACATGACAACAACTAATAACCCTGCAATCAATTCTACTTGTGTTAATAACCCCGGATTTTGGATTAAAAGTCTCTGCCAGAGTAGGAATACAGAGATTGAGAAGAAAATCCCTAGCAACAGGGCGAGTAATTCTCGTTGACGGAAAAATATCACAGCTTTGAACCAGTCATATCGATGCTGTTTTATCACTTATTAACTCTCTAGCACTTTCAGGGCTTATTACACTAACTTTTACTTTTAAGTAATCTAAAATACCAGTAGCAAGGGGGCAATTACGGAATTTATTTTTAGTTAATATATCAAGATTTTTATCTATTGGCAGAAACACTTAATCATTTCTGATTGTCATTACGCTTTTTTTGATACCAATTCTGTATGAAGACGCATAGTAAAGAATCCCACCACCTGCGGCACATCTCTTTGCTGAGGTGGGGAGGGATCAAAATAATGTGCAGGTTCACAGAGAATTAGTATAAGAGCGGCATCTGTACTAGTACACTGTGGCGGAAGTTTGTTTACCTTTAACAAGTTGCTTTGAGCAACTTGTCTGGTTAATTGAGATGCTAGAAGTTACTACAAACCAAAAGATCCCCTACTTTTTGAAGAAAGTAGGGGATTTAAGCCTCTCGGTAGAGAGCAAATCAAATATAGTGGTTCCCGCAGATTTTAAGTAGAATACACCCGCGATCGCAAGAAAAGGGTAATGGAGATTTAAAACCAATACAGTCCAGATAAGCCCAAAACCCAGATTGTAGAGACGCGATAAATCGCGTCTTGAAAGATCAATTATCTACACCAATAACCCTTAACCCAAGGTATTGGATTAAAAACAAGGGTTAATGCCTATGCTTGTACTTTAAATTACAGCTTCTTGGCGTTGACAATCAAAAACAACCATGTAGGAAGCATTTGGTATTTCTTGAGGAAGGTGCCGCATATAGCCATCGGCATCAGAACGGCTGCGGAAGCGAGCAACAATCTCCCGTTGCGTATTAGGAAGTTGACGAGCGATCGCCCAAGAATTGAGGCGTTCTTTATACGCAATAGTTTGATTGTCTGATTGAGAAGTTTTGTTATCCGTATTTTCTGGCATAATTATGTTAACCGTATGAAGTTTAATGAAGGGCGTTAATTAGTTTCTAGGTAGGAATGCACCAACGCTTTTTTTAATGCTACTGCCACCTTGTTATTCGATTATTTATAAGTTGTCAACACTGAGCGCTATATTTTAGACCAATTAAGCTGGAATTTTCAGGTGGCAATGAATCTCAAAGCCTTAAATTGCAATTGTTTCCACGACACAACAATGTTCAAGCAGAAAGTTTGGCAATTATTGGGTTTGCATGATTTGTATGCATACACATAAGTAAAGTCCGCATCAGTGGTTAAACCAAGATTAGTGTCTGAAAAAATACTATTATCATCTGAGGAGAAAAGGAATAATAACGTGCGTAGAATTAATCAGCACGTACTTTCTATAGTGTGATTAGTAAAGCTGCATTGCGAGCATTTACATTTTTATAGTTATAGGACTTACGCAAAAACCCTTTCAAACTCTCATTTCTCCGTGACCTCTGCGTCCTCTGTGGTTCGTTTTCCGTTACCTGTGCGTAAGTCCTAAGTTAGTTGAAAATACAGCAGTTTTCATTTGCATGAAGTACAAAACTACGGGTTTGAAGGCAGGAGGCAGAAGGCAGGAGGCAGAAGGCAGGAGGTAGAAACTCTTTATATCTGATGCGTGAGTCCTGGATTTTGTACCTTACTTACTTGCAAACTGCTGTAATTAAATTTTCAAGTTTTTTGAAATATTCAAAAATGAATTTTTCTTCAGCTTTTGACTAGAGCTTTAGAAACAACACATAGTATAATATAGATTTTGAAGATTATAGAATAAAAAAAAATTGCGAAGACGGAAGCTAAATTTTAGTAATATTATACCTAAGAATAATATAATCTATCTTTTAGACAATGCAAATTTCTCAACTGGAGGTGAAGCAATAGATTTCACTGAAAATATCCATCCTGATTTTAAAAAATTAGCAGTAAATATTACAAAACATATGGAATTGAGATTATCAGGTGTGAATATTATTGCTAATGATATAACGTCACCAATGGGAGATTATACAATTATTGAAGTAAATGGCGCTCATAGCTTAACTCACTATGCGTCATTTGGTGAAGTTCAAATGAAAAGAGTAGAAAATTTATATCTCCAAGTTCTCAAAGTACTTGAAAACGAGAATAATATCATGTCCAGTTAAACATTTATAATATCTGTAGGTTGGGTTGAGAAACGAAACCCAACATTTTATCCTTGTTTATGTTGGGTTTCACTGGTATTCAACCCAACCTATATTGATAGATTTTATTACAAGTAATAACCCAAACTTGATATAATAGA
This sequence comes from Nostoc sp., assembly GCF_036917415.1. Classification (GTDB taxonomy): domain Bacteria; phylum Cyanobacteriota; class Cyanobacteriia; order Cyanobacteriales; family Nostocaceae; genus Nostoc. The sequence goes on from NZ_JBALDJ010000021.1 coordinate 79,016, forward strand.
GTAAATAATTGATTTCTACTGGAGGCGGAGCAGGGATTGCTCCCCTCTTGAATTCTTTTTCAATTCTACCTATCTCTTCACCACTCCCGATCTAGTAGGGATTCAAATTCAGCTTGTAAGGCGGTTATATCCGCCAACCTTGTGACTAATAAATTATCCTTACCAGCATCATTTAAACGTACTTTCCAATAACGAATACTGTCTGAGTTATTCAACCAAAACTTAATCACGGTATCTACCACTTGATCCAGATTCCAATCCCACTTTGCTGGAACTGATTCTACCGATTCTAAAAACGTATCTAGCGTACACGTATGCATTCCCAAGTATTCCACACCTTGTTGGGGTGGTTTTTGCCTATTTTGCTGTTGGTGATTAAAAAACTGCAACAGTGGAGATATTCCTACAATATCAAAAGTGTATTTCATGCCATTATTCCCAATTTTATATTACTTACAGGAAATATTTAATTTTTTCTCTTTATAAAATAATATCTGAAAAGGAACTAAAGCATCTACAAAAAGTGCAGTTTTGGTCTATATCATAGGCGTTAAACTTCAGTGAGGAATTAGCACTTACAAGCATTGAGTGCTAATATTTATTTGAGAGTTTGATTGATTACTAAAGAGTTTCAGGCATTATTAAGGAATGCATATATCTTTAATAATTATTTAATTAGTTATGTTAAGACTTGTAAAAGCTAGATCCTCCCTAATATCATGTTCGGTAAAAGACTTATCATTAAGAGCGCAGGGGGCAGGGGGCAGGGGGCAGGGGCTAGGGAGCAGGGAGCAGGGGGAAAGAGGGTTTTAAGATTTTTGCATAGATGCCCGGAATAATAACTAATCAAGCGGACATGATATAACTCAGTTTTTGAAGGCTGGTGATTACCAACAAAACGGCTATGTAATGAAATCAGTAGGTCAATACATATCTTGGACGCGATCGAGTCTGTCAAGTAAACCGCCTTTCTGGAGCGATCGCACCCAAAATGCAGATGTGGTCAAGTCAGGGTAATATAAACCTAAATTCAATTGACGGTGCAGTTTTAAAAGTGTCACTTACTAGACTCGCTTTTTGATTGAAGCAGTGATACTATTTATTTGTGTGAGGAGCAAGTTAAAAATAAAAAGCGCCTGGGGTGGAAACACGGCAACACTCCCAGGCGCTTTTAATTGGTACACAGAAAAAAGTCTTTGCATCGCCTAAACCGGATTGCTATGCATCGGATGTAGCAATAGCGCAATCTAAAATCTCAAATTCCTTAAGCCGCACCAAATTCAGCTTGTAAGGCTTCATCGTTATTATCAGCGATCGTTGCCACAATAGTAATTAGCCGAGACACTTCGCCAGGAGATAACTCTGCTAAAGTGCGTGTCGATATTACAACTACCCGGTTTTCAATAATACCGAAACGCGCTTCAAAAGTACTAGAGCAGTTTAACTCCAAAAGATACCGCATCAACTTAGGTTCATTTTTGGCAGGTAAATTTAGCACCGCAGACCAAACCGTTATTGTGTCTTCATCGGTTGTCCCGTTGAGTTGGACAAATACTTCCACACTTCCATATTTAAACTTCCATTGATAACCACCCTCTGGAGTTTGGCTAACCATCGCACTATCATCTTGTTCCAAAGAGTCGATAACATTTTCAATGACCTCAAGATGGCTAATGCTCGTCGTCTCGCCGATTAAAGCATTAACGGATTCGTTATTATTTAGGGTCTCTGGGTAGCTTGTCATACAGATTTTTTCTCAACATACTGGCTCTACACATACTTTATAACTTGTAGACGTAGTTGTAGGGGCAATCTATGAATTGCCCCTACTGATTGCAGGGTTCTTCCCGCCACCATCTGGTATTATTCTGGAAAAATGAATGACGATTAGCTCAACCTACGTCATCATGGGCAAAGCGGTTAAAGAGGAAGTCTAAGGCATAGTTACGCAGTTGGTAGTATTGTGGATCTTCCATAATGCGGCTGCGATCGCGGGGACGACCAAAAGGAATTTCCATAACTTCACCAATTTTTGCATGGGGGCCATTGGTCATCATTACCAATTTATCTGCTAAAAATAGTGCCTCGTCGATGTCGTGGGTAATCATCAGCACTGTACAACGGTTATCGCCCCATATTTTGAGCAATTCTTCTTGTAATTCTTCTTTGGTGATGGCATCCAGCGCCCCAAAAGGTTCATCTAAAATTAAAACTTTCGGACGAATCGCCAAAGCACGGGCGATAGAAACCCTTTGTCTCATCCCGCCAGACATTTGCATTGGTTTCTTTTCCATTGCATCAGCCAGTCCCACCATTGCTAAATGATCTCGGACGATCGCTCTTTTTTCGGCTTGTGGTTTGTTGGGATAAACGGCGTTGACAGCTAAGTAGATGTTTTCAAAAGCAGTCCGCCACGGTAACAGGGCATAGTTTTGGAAGACAACCATCCTGTCTGGGCCTGGTTGGGTAATGGGTTCTCCTTCGAGTAACACTTGCCCGGAGGTGGGAAAGTTAAAACCGGATACCATATTTAACAGTGTCGATTTGCCACAGCCAGAGTGACCGATGAGGCAAATAAATTCGCCCTGTTCGACGTTGAGGTTAACGCCATCAAGGACGGTGAAGGGGCCTTTCTTTGTGGGGTAGACTTTGGTAACGTCTTTAATTTCTAGGAAAGGTCTGCGGCTGGTGGCAGGGGATAATGGTTTTCCTAGTGTGTTTGTAGCTGTAAAGTTGGGATTTGGCATGGTGATTTGGGGATTAAAATGCTTAATGTAGGCGATGTGTCTGCAACGAATATTCTGACCTCACTTCCATTCCTCTCCCCTTCTAGGGGAGAGGCTTTGAATTTTCTTCCCCCTTCCCTTGTAGGGAAGGGGGTAGGGGGTTAGGTCTTTGGTTGGTTTTTCCAGATGACATGAAAAATCAAATCATTAACGGAGTTCAGAGGTTCATTAACGGAGTTCAGAGGTTCATTAACGGAGTTCAGAGGTTCATTAACGGAGTTCAGAGGTTCATTAACGGAGTTCAGAGGTTCATTAACGAAGTTCAGAGGTTCATTAACGGAGTTCAAAGACTCACGCATGATTTTCCTATTTCTTCCACTCCCTCTTTCACTTACCATTTTTTTATGATGCGAGTTTTCTTCTTGGTGCATCAAGAATAACTTCCGCCACTGAAAAATCACGTTTAATTTTCAAGCTGTTGAGATAAGCGATCGGATTGTCAGCGTTAAAGGGAGTACCATCGAACAGTTTGATCGGTTGGCGAATATAGCTAATATCCAAACCTAATTCTCGTGCGGCGGTGCTGAAAACACGCACTCGACACACCCGTTCAACAACTTCTACCCAATTTCTGGGGAAGGGAGTGTCACCCCAACGCGCCAATTGACTCATAATCCAAATTTGTTCGGTGCGACTGGGGCGGTTAATGGCAGACTGAGAATAAAACTGGTGATGGGCATAGTCCCGCAACGGATGATCTAAGTCACAGGTAAGACTATCTGGATCTTCCAGTTGAATGTATTCTAAATCAGTGCTGACGTACTCTCGCCCTGCTAAAATTTGGCGAATTTCTTGGGCATTTTCGGGATTTGCACAATATTGGCAAGCTTCTAACAAAGCTTTAGTCAAAGCAATATGCGTATTTGGATAATTTTCTGCCCAATCTTCCCGCACACCAAGAACTTTACCGGGGTGTCCCAACCAAACTTCTAAGTCGGTAGCGATAGTAAAGCCGACATTTTCCACAGCCGCGCGGTAGTTCCAAGGTTCGCCGACGCAGTAACCATCAATGCTTCCGGCTTTTAAGTCGGCTACCATCTGCGCTGGGGGAATGGTTTTCATGTCCACATCACCATCGGGGTCAATTCCACCAGCCGCTAGCCAGTAACGCAGTAGCAAATTGTGCATAGATGCGGGATGCACTACTCCCATCATGTGCCGTTGTTCGCGGGTGAGAATCAGGTGATTTCTGAAATCTGATAAGGTTTGCACACCTTGGTCGTAAAAGCGTTTTGCTAAGGTGATGGCGTTACCGTTGCGAGTCATGGTAAGGGCGGTGACAACGGGCAAAGGTTGGTTATTATGTCCTCCCAAAGTTAGCCACATCGGCATCCCTGAAGGCATTTGAGCCGCATCCAAATAACCGCCAGTCATGCCATCGACGATACCCCGCCAGTTACTTTCCCGCACCAGGTTAACTTCATCTAAACCGTGCTTGACAAAAAAGCCTTTTTCTTTAGCAACTGCTAAGGGGGCGCAAGCTGTCAGAGGTAAAAAGCCAATTTCTAGGTTAACTTTTTCCAATCCATGACGGGCAATGTCGGCAGTTTTCCGCGCCCGAATTTTCTTGATGCGTTTCTGCTGATTGAGGAAGTAAATCATCTCACTCCGCAAACTGTAGTAGCTGGGATGTTCTACTACTTCCATCCGCTTGCGGGGTCTGGGAATATCCACTTCTAAAATGTCACCAATTTTAGATTCGGGGCCGTTGGTTAGCATCACAATTCTGTCAGATAACAGCACCGCTTCATCTACATCATGTGTCACCATCACGGCGGTAACTTCATTTTCTTCGCAAATTTGCATCAGTTGTTCTTGCAAATTACCGCGTGTGAGTGCATCCAATGCACCAAAGGGTTCATCTAGCAAGAGTAATTTGGGACGAATTGCTAAGGCGCGGGCGATCGCAACTCGCTGCTTTTGTCCACCTGATAACATTCCCGGCTGTTTGTCAGCATGGGGACGCAAACCCACCATATTAATATGTTTTTCGATAATAGCGTTGCGATCGCTTGCGGGTAAACCTTTCATTACTGAGTCCACAGCGAGGGCAATATTTTCTCTCACCGTCCGCCAAGGTAATAGGGAATAATTTTGGAACACCACCATCCTGTCTGGGCCGGGTTTGGTGATTTTTTGTCCTTCTAAGGTGACAAGACCTTCTGTAGGCAAATCCAAACCTGCAATCATATTTAATAGTGTGGATTTGCCGCAGCCAGAGTGACCAATCAAAGAAATGAATTCTCCTTTTTTAATTTGGAGGTCGATTCCTTTAAGGGCAATATATTTGCCACCACCAGTTAATTCAAAAACTTTTTCAATTTGATCGACAGCTACAAACATACTTATTTGTCCTTTGTCATTTGTCCTTTGTCATTTTTCATTTGTCTTTCGTCATTAGCCCTTTGTCTTTTGTCCTTGGTACGTAGTCATTATTCTTTAGTTTTTTACAAATGACCAATGACCAATGACCAATGACCAATGACTATTTTTGCTCTGCTGGTAAAATTTTGTTTTGTAGCCAACCCATTGCTTTATCTAGGAGTAAACCAACGACACCGATATAAACTAGAGCTAAAATCACTTCGCTGACGTTGTTATTTTGATAGGCATCCCAGATAAAGAAGCCAATGCCGACAATACCGGACATGACAATTTCGGCGGCGATAATCGCTAACCAAGCTAAACCGATCGCAATTCTCAATCCGGTAAAAATGTAGGGTAATGCCGCCGGAATCAAAATATTAGTGAAATATTCTTTGCGGCTAAGTTGCAGAACCTTGGCGACGTTGTTGTAATCTTGAGGAATTTGAGTAACGCCGACAGCAGTGTTAATTAAGATGGGCCAAATGGCGGTAATGAAAATTACGAATAAGGCGGCTGGTTCGTTTTGTCGTAAAGCTGCTAAAGAAATGGGTACCCAAGCTAGAGGTGGTACAGTCCGTAGTAATTGAAAGATGGGGTCTAAAGCTTTGGACATGGTTTTATTAACCCCAATCAAAACGCCCAAGCCAATACCAACGATCGCAGCTAGAGTATAACTGATAGCAACCCGTTGCAGACTGGCGAGAATCTGCCAAAATAAACCTTTATCAATGCCACCTCGGTCATAAAATGGCCAGAAAATGAGAACCCAAGTATCTTGAATAACCTGTATTGGCCCTGGTAATGTGGCTCCCGGAGTGAAAGCGAAAAGTTGCCAGATAATCAGGAAGATTGCGATCGCGATCGTTGGTGGTATCAGGTCAGGAAATTGCTTTTTCAGGCTGGATATAAAGCTATTATTCAATCTAGGGCTTGCAGGGCGTTTTTGGGCTATTGTCATGATGCTGTATTCTCCTCAAATTTTATTTTTTATTTGTCCGTTGTCATTTGTCATTTGTCAGTTGTCCTTTGTCCTTTGCAAATCACCAGTGACCAATGACCAATGACCAATGACCAATGACCAATGACCAATGACTAAATACTAACCTTTTTGATTGTGAGACTCTTCAAATATGCTTCTGGATTTTCGGGGTCAAATTTGATGCCATCAAAAAACTCTTCTACACCACGGGATGTATTTGTGGGAATATCAGCAGTAGCAATTCCAACTTCTTTGGCAGCTTCTTTCCAAATATCTTCGCGGTTGACTTTGTTAATCAGTTCCTTAGCCTTAGCAGCATTATTGTCAATGTAATCTTTTGGCAAAAATCCCCAGCGAACATTTTCAGTTATGAACCATAAATCATGACTCTTATATGGATAAGAAACATTACCTTTTTCATCTTTCCAGTAGTAAGCAGCCATTGATTTATCATCAATTTTGCGACCATCACCCATGTCATACTTACCTTGGTATGGATCGGCCAGAATTTCTGGTGACGAAAGATTGAAATAATTTCGTCCAGCCAAAATTTCAGCGGCTTCTTTGCGATTATCAAAATTATCTAACCATTGTTGGGCTTCCATAATTCCTTTTAAAATTGCTTTGGTAGCCTTGGGATTTTTATCAACCCAGTCGCCTCTCATCGCAAAGTATTCTTCAGGATGATTCTTCCAAATTTCTGCGGTTAATGCTGCTACGTAGCCAATTTTTTCTTGTACCAAACGATATGGCCAAGGGTCGCCTGTACTAAAGGCATCCATTGTTCCTGTTTTCATGTTGGCTACAGTTTGCGCCGCTGGTACTGTGAGCAATTTGACATCTGCATCGGGGTCTAAGCCACCTGCTGCTAACCAGTAACGAATCCATAAATCTTGGTTGACATGGGGAAAGGTGAATGCAGCAGTGAAGGGTGTTGAAGATTTTAATTCCTTAAATAAGGACTTAGCGCCGGCAAGTTGTAAACTAATACCTTTGCCTTGGTGCTTGCTGGCGATCGCAATTCCATTTCCATGCGTAATTAATTGACATAATACATACATGGGAATTTTTTGATTGCCCTTGGTAATTAAACCTTCTGTAATTAAATGTGGCATTGGCATCTGCCATTGACCACCATCTATACCACCACCCGCCGAACCAATTTCTACGTTGTCTCTGGCTGCACCCCAAGAAGCTTGTTTGGAAAGGTCAACATTCTTCATGCCATACTTTGCAAAAAAGCCTTTTTCTTTAGCAATAATTAAAGGAGCCGCTTCCACTATGGGAATATATCCCAACTTGGCTGTAGTAGTTTCTGGTGTTTGTTCGGGACTAATATTAACTACTGATTGAGCAGTTGGTTGTGCTTGAGTATTTCCACCCGTGAGGTTTTCAGGAGGATTACCCAAACAGCCTTTGAGGAATACACTACCCGCCGATACTCCGGCTGTAAAGATGAATTTGCGACGAGAAATTTGATTAAAAAATTCTGTCATAATATCTCCTGAAAACGTAAATTTTATTTTTTATAGCTATGACAATTTAGGCAAGAAACACAACATTTTTTGCACTATTAATGATTAATCAAGCTATATTTGAACAAGCGATCGCAGCCATTTCCTCAATAAAATAGCTACCTATATAAAAACTCGGTTAAATTATTGGCTCTGCTTTTTTAGTGTAATGCAGAGGTATCATTCACCTTGTTGAAATCAGTTTACAGCCTTTGAAGCCGAAATTGTTAACTTGGGGTCGGGATTATTAAACAAATATTAAATTGGATGTATAAAGAAAAATTTATCTATTTTCCTTAACTACAGGAATAATTTTTAATATATAAACTCTTATTTATGAAGGCTATTATGTTTGCTTTATGATTCCCTATTTTTACTTTCTTCTTTTGTAACTTAATTTTAGTAGCGATTTGTCAGTCATATATAAGTTGTTATTTATAACAACTATTATGTTATCTCTATAACTTAATCGCGGACTGCGATGAGATTGAAATGGTAAGGCTAGGGAAGTTGGAGGCTTAAGCAAACAGCCATTTTCCCCGTCCAGCCACAGCATGAGAAACTGTAAGACTATTCTGATACCAATTCAATTAATGATTGCAACACATCACTTGGGTAAAGACGCGATGAATCGCGTCTTTACAGCGCAAACAATTGGGAGTAGTTTACGTAGTGTATTCGGCGTTAATCTTCACGTAGTCATAACTCAAATCACAACCCCAAGCTTTACCTACACTATAACCATTGCCAACATTAACGGAAATTAACACCGTATCCTGTTGCAGATAAGCACCCACTGATGCTTTTTTCAAATAAGCACTTGCTGCTGCCCGGTCAAATTGTAGAGGTTGTCCATTTTCTAACATTAAGAAATTCCCTAGCTTAATTTGCAAGTTTTCTTGCTCAAAGGGCACACCTGCACGTCCGGCGGCGGCGGCGATGCGTCCCCAATTTGGATCGCGTCCAAAGATTGCAGATTTGACTAAGGATGAACCAGCGATGGTTTTGGCTATTTGTCGGGCTGAGAGTTCATCATGGGCCCCTGTTACTTCTACTTCAATGAGACAGGTTGCGCCTTCACCATCACGAGCGATCGCTTTGGCTAAATGCTGGCAAACTGCTGTTAACATCGCCTCTAATTTCTCTGCTTCTGCGCCCCATTCTATAATTGCTGGGGTGCGAGATTGACCATTTGCCAAGGCAATTAAGCTGTCGTTGGTGCTGGTGTCACCATCCACAGTAATGGAATTAAAGCTTCTATCAGCTGCTCTTGCTAACATCTGTTGCCAAAGGTGAGGCGAAACCACAGCATCACAAGTCACAAATGCCAGCATGGTTGCCATATTGGGGTGAATCATGCCGGAACCTTTGGCAATGCCGCCAATTCGTACCGAGCGGTCGCCTATAGTTGTCTCTAGGGCAATGGATTTTGTTACCAAGTCTGTAGTGATAATCGCCCCAGCGGCCGCATCCGATCCTGTTTCTGATAGTGCTGCTACTACTTTGGGAATCCCGCTTCGCAAAGCATCCATCTTAATTCTTTGACCAATCACACCAGTGGAAGCCAATAACACAGATTCAGACGAGATGTTTAGAGCTTGGGCTATTGCCATAGCAGATTCTAGGGTATCAAGGTAGCCTTGAGTTCCTGTAGCAGCGTTTGCTTGTCCTGCGTTGCAGAGGATGGCACGAGCGCTTTGTTTGGCTTGCAAGCGTTGGCGACAATATTCTACGCAGGCAGCTTTGACTTGGCTGGTGGTGAACACACCCGCTGCGATCGCTTCCACCTCTGAGAATATCAAAGCTAAATCTGGCAACCCCGAAGGTTTTAATCCTGCGGTAATTCCCGCCGCCTGATACCCCCTTGGTGCTGTAATACCACCTGTTATTTCTTGCCAATCTGCCATTATTCTTCCTTACTAACTATCAGGTTGGATAGGTCAATATGTACTTTATAAAAGTGCCTTGGAAAAGTTCCCAGTGCTGAGTTAGGAGTTAAAAGTTATTAGTTTTGCCCTACTCCCCAGTCCCCAGTCCTTTTTATTGTGAGTTTATTTGCTGATGGCAATAATAATGCACCAATTGGCGATTGGCATAATTGTTTTTACCTTTCTTATGACGAAAAACAAAAACAAAAAAGGAGAGCCACTTGGGCTGCTCTGTAGATCGTTAGGATACATCTACTTACTAATCTCTCTGATTTCCTTTTTAAGGGTTAGTACTTATTTATTGAGATTATTTCTAAAATTGTTTGAATTTTATCCGTAAATACCACGAAAATAAAATAAAAAAGAGAGCTACTTAGGCAGCTCTCCAGATCATCAGGGTGCATCTACTTACCACAGCATATCATTTTACGTATGAGGGTTGTCACCAGTTTTTATATGAAGATTGTGTGAAGTAAGACCGGGAAAATACTTAGTTGGGGAATTTGGGCATGGGGCATTGGGCATTAGTCATTTGTCATTAGTCATTAGTCATTTGTCATTGGTTATTACAGCAGTTTTCATGTATTTGAACCACATCTGTCGTAAGGGCACAGCATTGCTCATACGTGTCAACTTAAGCCGAAAACTATATCAGACAGGCGTTTTGTAAATCTCTCACGCCCTCATCCCCTAACCGAGCAGTATTGATCCCCTAACCCCTTCTCCCAAGGGAGAAGGGGTTAGGGGATGAGGGTTCCCCTCTCTCTTGGGAGAGGGGCTGGGGGTGAGGGCAAAATGTTTTCACCAAGCGGGTTTAGCGTTAAGTTGACACCAATGAGCATTGCTGTGCCCCTACCGCGTGGTCTATTTACCTGAAAATAGCTGTAATTCTTCTTCCTCACTCCCTTATCTCCCCTTGTCCCCTTGTCCCTCCTGCTTCCTCACCCAGCAAAATTAATGGGACAGACCACTAGTGGTCTGTGTCATTAATTCTGAGGGGTAAAGGAACGAACCACAGAGGCGCAGAGAACACAGAGTAGGAGAAAAACAGAGAGATTAAAAATGAGTTTACCTAGCAAAATTAATGGGACAAACGACTAGGCGTTCAGTTTTTTCTCGACCAATTCGTTAGTCAGCTTAGGATCGGCACGTTTGCCTGTCTTTTTGAGAACTTGTCCGACAAAGAAGCCTTTGAGGTTAGTGTTACCGTTGCGATATTTTTCTAGTTCTTTGGAGTTGGCGGCTATGACTTCATCAACAATCGGTTCCAGTACGCTAGGATCGGTAATTAACTCTTGTCCGGCAAAGGCTTTCTCAGGAGAAATACCACTAAGCAAATCTGGCAACTTTTGTTTAGCTTGAGCATTGCTAATTTTGCCTGTTTCAATGCGAGTGATAATATCTGCTAAATTGGTGGGAGTCAGGGCGATTTGAGTAATAGTGAGTTTTTGCTTATTCAGGTGGGCTGCAATATCTTGAGTAATCCAGTTGGCAGCAGCTTTGGGATTTGCTCCAGATGCGATCGCAGTTTCAAAATATTCGGCGATTGAACGATCTTCTGTCAACACTCGTGCATCGTAAGGGGAAAGTCCCAACTCACTTTCATAATGATGGCGTTTTTGGGCTGGTAATTCTGGTAGTTCGCTACGCCATTGCTCTAATTGTTCATTTGAGACCTCAATTGGTGCTAAATCTGGTTCGGGGAAGTAGCGGTAATCGCTAGAACCTTCTTTCACCCGCATACTACTTGTGCATTGAGCGCCTTCTTGCCACAGCCGAGTTTCTTGGATGATGCGATCGCCTGCTTCGATTGCGGCGATTTGGCGTTCAATTTCGTAGTCAATCGCCCGTTGAATGGCGCTGAAAGAGTTCATGTTTTTAATTTCTACCTTGGTGCCAAACTCCTTTCGTCCCACTGGACGCACGGAAATGTTGACATCGCAGCGCAGAGATCCTTGTTCCATATTGCCGTCACTCACGCCGAGATATCGGACAATCCGGCGTAACTCTTCGGCATATTCAGCAGCTTCTAGTCCAGAACGCAGATCGGGTTCTGAAACAATTTCTACTAATGGGATACCTGCGCGATTGTAGTCTACTAGAGAATAGGAAGAACCAGAAAGGCGATCGCTACCTGCGTGTACCAATTTTCCAGCATCTTCTTCCATGTGCAGACGCGTAATGCCAATGCGTTTGCGAATCGGATTCCCCTCAGCATCTACCAACTCAATTTCTAACCAACCATGTTCTGCGATCGGTAGGTCGTATTGAGAAATTTGGTAATTTTTCGGCAAATCTGGATAAAAATACTGTTTTCGGTCAAACTTGCTATATTTAGCGATTTGACAATTAAGTGCCAAACCAGCTTTGACGGCGTATTCTAATACTTTTTCATTGAGTACAGGTAAGACCCCAGGTAAACCCATACAAATCGGGTCAATGTTAGTATTGGGGTCAGAGCCGAATGCCGTAGAGCTATTAGAGAAAATCTTAGTATTGGTACTCAGTTGACAATGGGTTTCTAAACCAATAATCGCTTCATACTCAGTTTTTACGGTCGTAGCAGTGGTCATAATATCAATAATTTGGGCATAATCCTTGTAGTGGTACTATTGTAGCGGCGTATTGAGTTGCCCTGAAGACGGTTATTGGGGTGAGCAATGCTTACCTCTTGAGCTTGAGAAGGGAGATGCACATTTAAGGTGAAGAAAATCTTAATCATTGGTTCTGGAGGTGCTGGTAAATCTACCCTAGCCCGCGAACTGGGAACCATCTTAGGTTTAGAAGTGATTCACTTTGATGCTTGGTACTGGAATCCTGGTTGGGTTGAAACTTCAAAAACTGAATGGCAGAGCATAATCCAAGACCTAACTCTACGAGAATCTTGGATTATGGATGGTAACTATAGCGGTACTCTCGACGTTCGTTTGTCGGTTGCAGATACGGTAATTTTTTTGGATTTTCCCCGGATTTTATGTTTGTCGCGAGTGATTAAACGTCGCTTCATATATGCAGGACAATCCAAACCCGATATGGCATCAGATTGTCCTGAAAGATTGAACTGGGAATTTCTCAAATATATCTGGTCATACCCAATTATTCGCCGTCCTGGAATTCTAAAAAAACTTAGTCAAGTAACACCAAACCAGCAAGTTATTATTCTCCCCAAACCAACAGAAGTCAGAGAGTTTTTGCAAAAGATTTCCCACTATTCAGATTGACTCAATTGATTTTTATTAAAATTTTCTGAAAAAATAGGTAAAGTAGATATTGTTACTTATGTGCTAACCAATTACCATAACCAAGGTTAAATTACTATAAAAAAGTATTTAATTAGTAAATTAAGTCAGGGAGTAACTAAGATTATGATTGATGTCAAAAGAGCAGTAAATGCTGCCTATGAATACATAAAATCCATACAAGACATGATGGGTTCTTCATTAAAAGATTTGAGACTTGAAGAAGTTGAACTTTCTGAGGATAAAAGCTTCTGGTTGATTACTTTAGGGTTTGATATTCCTAAAAAACCTCCTAAAAGCCAATTTGAAAACTTAATTGCTACCTCTAGGGCTTCTACCCCTGTGTTGTATGAACGAGAATATAAACTTTTTAAAGTAAATTCTCAAACTGGCAAAGTAGAAGCAATGAAAATTAGACAAGTATGAAAGATGTGATTAATTCCCTAATTCGTCGTTATCACCAAAAGGGAATTTTAATTGATACAAATATCTTACTTCTCTACTTTGTTGGGACGGTCAATCGAGAAAGAATAACCCGATTTAATCGAACGCAGCAATTTATACCAGAAGATTATGATCTTTTGCTAAGAATCATTAACAGATTTCGGAAACTTGTAACAACCCCAAATATTTTGACTGAAGTCTCTAACTTTGTCGATAAACTTGTTGAACCTGAACGTTCTCAGTGCTTTGCAATATTTGCTCTATTTGTTCAAAATGTTGATATATTGGATGAATACTATATAAAAAGTTTAGATGTTGTTAATACTGAAAAATTTGTCAAATTCGGACTTACTGACAGTGGAATCCTGATTTTATCTAAAGGGAAATATCTTATACTAACTGATGACTTTAAGCTAGCAAATTATCTTAAAAGTGTAGAAATTGACGTGATTAACTTTAACAATATTCGTGTCTTAAACTGGAAGTAAAAATATGAAATTAAACTACTATAGCTGTCGCCAGTCCAGTTAGGACATAGACTAAAAAGCGTATTGTGTTCCTCAATCAGGACTGACTACCAATGCCCATTGGTGTCAACTTAAGAAAAAATCCGCTTTGAGAGGACGTTTTGCCCTCATCCCCTAACCCCTTCTCCCAACTTGGGATAAGGGGAACTAGAGAATTTGCTCCCCTCTCCCAAAATTGGGAGAGGGGTTGGGGGTGAGGGTCAAACCTGGAAAGTTCGCCAAATCTAGCTTATATGTTTAAGTTGACACCAATGACCAATGCCAAACCCGTACAGTTATGATTTTTGGCAAAGTTTTTGGAAGCGTTAATTTCTATAATTTCTATACACAAATTAAAAAATGCCTGGGAGTGTTGCCGTGTTTCCACCCCAGACATTTTTTTATTCTTAACTTGCTCCTCACACACAAATAAACCGTATCACTACTTCTATCAAATGGCAAGTACTTTGAGTGACATTTTCAAAACTGCATAAGCAATCAAATTTCTGACAAATTAAAAAGCGCCTGGTAGTGTTGCCGTGTTTCCACCCCAAACGCTCTTTATTTTTAACTTGCTCCTCACACACGACTCAAGAATATCACTACCTCTATCAAAGGTCAAGTATATTGAGTGAGACTTTCAAAACTGTACAAGCGATCTAATTTCTGACAAATTAAAAAGCGCCTGGGAGTGTTGCCGTGTTTCCACCCCAAACGCTTTTTATTTTTAACTTGCTCCTCACACACAACTAAAGAATATCACTGCTTCTATCAAAAGGCAAGTATATTGAGTGACACTTTTAAAACTGCACACCTTACAACCAATAATTTAGTGTAAAAAGTGACGTACACCAGTTAAGACCATCAGTAAACCGAGTTCGTTAGCAGCTTTGATTGAATCTTTATCGCGCAAACTTCCTCCTGGTTGGACAATGGCTGTAATTCCTGCGGCTGCGGCTGTTCTGACTGAATCATCAAAGGGGAAGAATCCATCACTGGCGAGAGTTGCACCTTTGGCTTTTTCTTGAGCTTGTTCTAGAGCTATTTTAACTGAGCCAACGCGGTTCATTTGACCAGCACCTACTCCTAGTGTAGTGCGATCGCTGGTAACAACAATGGCATTAGATTTAACGTGTTTGCAAACTTTCCAAGCAAACAGCAATTCGGCTAACTCGTCGGGTGTGGGTTGACGTTCAGTCACAACTTGCCATTGACTGGTATCCGCAATGATGTCATCGCTAGCTTGGACAAGGAAACCACCTGCGATCGCTTTTACTGCATCTTTAGGGCCACTGCTTAAATCTGCTAGAGTCAAAACCCGTACTTTCGATTTAGCAGCCAGAATTTCTTGAGCATCCGCTTCACAACTCGGTGCAACCACACATTCTAAAAATGTTTTGGTTAACTCGCTTGCTGTATCATTATCAATCGGACGATTGAGAGCGACAATCCCACCAAAAGCAGAAACAGAGTCAGCATTGAAAGCTTTTTGATATGCTTCCACAATCGTGTTGCCTAGTGCCGTACCACACGGATTTGTGTGTTTGATAATTGTAGCTGCTGGGGTATCAGTAAATTCAGCAATAATTCGGCGTGCGGCTTCTAAATCAACTAAGTTATTGTAACTAAGTTCTTTACCTTGGAGTTTCATTGCGGCTGCCCATCCTGTTAGGGTAGTACCAGTTTGATACCAGGCGGCGGGTTGATGAGGGTTTTCGCCGTAACGCAGAGATTGCAATTGTGTGCCGCTTAAGGTGTATTGTTGTGCTTCTGCGAGGTAAGATGCGATCGCTTGGTCATAGCTAGCAGTATGCGAAAACCCTTTTAATGCCGCCTTTTGCCGAAACTCTAGGGATGCTTCGCCGTTATTTTGGCGTAATTCTTCCAAATACTCGTCATACTGTGCCGGATCGCATAATACAGCCAGATGGGCGAAGTTTTTCGATGATGCCCGTAGCATTGCTGGACCACCGATATCAATTTGTTCAACAGCTTGGGATAATGTTACCCCTGGTTTAGCGATCGTTTCCTCGAAAGGATATAGATTCACCACCACTAAATCAATCGGGCGAATTTGGTTATTTTCTAAATCTGTAATATCTTGGGGAACATCTCGCCGCGCCAAAATCCCGCCATGAATCCGGGGATGTAAAGTTTTGACTCGACCACCTAAAATTTCTGGTGAACCTGTGTAATCTGCAACTTTGGTAACAGGGAGTCCCGCATCTTTGAGGGCTTGTGCTGTTCCCCCACTGCTGATTAAATCAAAGTCGAATTCTTCAACCAAGCTACGGGCTAGGTCAATTAAACCAGTTTTGTTAGATACACTCAGTAGGGCTAGACGCACCATCGATCAATTCCTTAAAAGTAGGCTAGAAGCGAAGGATCTCAAGTTTTGCATAAGCCTTGGTTCACTTCAAGACCATGAGGAATAATATTGACTCGTGTAATTTAATATGCTTACATCCTCCAGAGTCAGCACTGTCGAAAATGCTGGAAATAAGGGCTAAGTGGGCTTAGTCTCTAATATTGGCGATCGCCTAAACTAAAAGTAAGCATCTTTTACGCACATAACCCCTATGGTTCAGTCTTCTAATCAACGCCTAACCCTAGAAGAATTTCTCGCACTTCCCGAAGGAGACATTACATACGAGTTTGTTAACGGTGAAGCTGTACCCAAATATAAAGATAATGAAATGTCACCAAAATTTTTTCATGGCTCGACTACTGGTGCTTTATTTATATTATTGTCTGCATGGGCACAAGTAAAAGGTCGAGTTGTGATTGAATGGGCAATTAAACTAACACGAAATCAACAAGATTGGATGCCTGTAGCCGATCTGACCTATATTTCTCATAACCGTCTTCCTGCTGATTGGCTATTAGACGAAGCTTGTCCTGTCGCACCTGAATTAGTCATCGAAATCATTTCACCTGGTCAAACTTTTGGTGAAATTGCCGAAAAAGCGACTGATTATCTGAAAGCTAGCGTTTCTCGTGTTTGGGTAGTTGATACAAAAGCTAGAACTGTAACTGTATTTGCGCCATCTTCTTTACCGATTACTTATCGATCTCATCAAATAATTACTGATAATTTACTACCAGAATTGGAAATTACCCCTCACGCAATCTTTCAACAAGCTGGATTAAATCCCTAAAATTTTATTAGTAATCAGAATCAGCTAAAGTCTTGCCAATGAAAAGACAATTTATAATCTGAATCGAATAGCACTAAAATCGGAAGCTGAAGGTATTTAAAATTTTGTCCCTTACTTATAGAAATCGCCCTTAAAAGATTTAGTTTAAGGTTTAATCTGATTGCTGCTCTCTACAATTACGAGCTTTGCCTCCCTAAAATTAAATCTTCCTGAGCGACCTTTGCAAGAGGTTTATTGCATTGTTCAGCTTCACAGAGTATCCAATCGCTCTAGAGAAGAGTCATTCGGCACTAACAGAGTGAGAATTCCACCAACTAGTAGTGTTGCTGCCATTACAAGCAACCCTCCAGTAAAACTATTAGTGGCATCTTTAACTAAGCCGATAACGTAGGGAGCAACAAATCCTCCTAAATTGCCCACAGAGTTAATCAAAGCTAAGGAACCAGCAGCAGCAGTACCGCTTAAAAAGGCGGTGGGTAAAGCCCAAAATGGCCCTAAAGCTCCCCAAATTCCTAGTGCTGCCAACGAAAGGGATGCTAGAGCAGTCACAGGCTGATGAAAGTAAGCACTAAGAACTAATCCAAATGCCCCAATGAAAGCACAAATAGCAACATGAGCGCGGCGTTCTCTAGTTTTGTCTGAGTGGCTACTAATAAAGGCCATTCCCAGCGCACCTACTAAATAGGGAATAGCTGAGGTAAATCCTACCCACAGGTCGCTTAATCCAGAAAAACTTTTAATAATTTGTGGTAGCCAGAAACTAATACCATAAAGACCAGTTACTAGAGTGAAATAAATTAGACTCAGTAGCCAAACTTTAGGATTGACAAGAGCTTGGAGTAAGGTGTAATTGTTGTGGCTAGTTTTGCGCTCGTATTCTAAGCGCAATCTCTCCTGGAGCCAGAAACGCTCCTCTGGTTCCAACCATTGAGCCTGCTGTGGAAGTTCACATAGATAACTCAGCACTACAAAACCCATAACGATGGCGGGTAAACCCTCTACTAGAAATAACCACTGCCAACCCCTTAATCCCGCAATTCCATGTAGAGTCAGTAGCAGACCAGAAAGAGGCGCTCCTACAACCCCAGCTATAGCAGTTGCTGTCATAAATGAAGCTATGGTTTTAGCGCGTTGAATTGTGGGAAACCAATATGTGAGGTAAAGAATAATCCCAGGGAAAAAACCAGCTTCTGCAATTCCTAAGAAAAAACGCAACAAGTAAAAGCTCAAAGGGCTTTTGACAAACATCATCCCGACGGCAATTACTCCCCAAGTGATGACAATCCTGGCAATCCAAACCCTAGCACCAATTCTTTCTAAGATCAGGTTACTAGGAATTTCAAACAAAAAGTAGCCCAGAAAAAAGACCCCCGATCCTAAACCGTAAACTGTGGAACTAAAGCCCAAATCCTGATTCATTTGCAAGGCTGCAAACCCGATATTAACTCGATCTAA
The DNA here is from genome assembly GCF_036917415.1 of Nostoc sp. Taxonomy (GTDB): domain Bacteria; phylum Cyanobacteriota; class Cyanobacteriia; order Cyanobacteriales; family Nostocaceae; genus Nostoc. The sequence goes on from NZ_JBALDJ010000021.1 coordinate 97,392, forward strand.
ATAAGCAATGACATAAAGAACAAACAATAAGGGAATGAGCCGCCGACTTACTTTGTTTAATACCTTTTGTTGGAATGTTTTATCTGAGGTCATCTTATTTGTCCGATATTATCTCTTGCGGTTGCTGTTGTTCAAATTTAAGTAATAACCTTTGAGCAAAGTAGGGTTATGTCTATATTAATTGCTCTACTTCTAAATACAGATTACAGCATCAGATGAAGCTCATTTGCATTTATATTTTGGGTAAATCCAAAGCTGGTGGGCATTTTCACGCTAGGGCGCAACGAAGAATGTCGGTACATTTTATTATGAGGATAAACCTTAGTAAAGACCAAGTACCAGAGATTAGCCCTAGTAATGAGATATCCCCTAGTAAAATGCGACGGTACAAGGGGTTTTTCTAGTAACTTCACAGAAACTTACTCTTGAAAGAGAATCCAGTTTTCCAGCTTTGGCAATCTCACAAAAATGCAGATGTCCACCACCAACTGGTAAAAGCATTCAAAATAACAGATCCCAATAACTAGAAGGAAGTTGTCATGTTAGAGCGGTCGTCGTTGTCACATCCAATGGTATTGAAAGTCTTGCTGCTCAATTCTGGGGTGTGAAACCTGAACCTAATCATACCTGTAGTACCTTACTATCGAGCATTTTTTTGGGTAGCTGTGGCAGATAGACGGATTTTTAGACAATTATAGGACTTACGCACAGGTAACGGAAAACGAACCACAGAGGACGCAGAGGTCACGGAGAAATGAGAGTTTGAGAGGGTTTTTGCGTAAGTCCTAAATTAGAAATAGTTTTTAGCGATCGCTACTTTATGGCATCCAGTGAACCAAATCTTCTGAACACCATTCTGCTGGAAGATGAAGCAGATAACAAATAGTTAATGTACGCTATAGACAAAACCTAGCCTTTTTTCTAGGTTTTCTTGCCTGTGACTTCGTGAGAGGATTGACCCAGTATTTAAACAAAGCTTAAGCATACTGTTTTTAAATACGTCGTAAATCCCCAATTCAATGGAGTGGCTAAGAGTGGTAAATAGCGAACTGAAGAATAAAGTAGCCTTGATTACTGGCGCAAATAAGGGTCTAGGACTGGAGATGAGTCGTCAACTGGGACAACATGGATTGACGATTCTGATCGCAGCCCGGAATTTAGAAGCAGCAAAAACGGCAGCCACTAACTTGCATAATGAAGGAATCTCAGCTCAGGCGATCGCTCTTGACATAACTGACAGTACTCAAATTCAGTCTGCTTTTCAAGAGATTAGTAACTCTTTTGGTAAACTGGATATCTTGATTAACAATGCAGGTGTGTTTTTGGATGGTGACTGGTTAACCAGTAATGCCAGTTCTGTTTCAATAAACATTATTCGAGAGACATTCAACACCAACTTTTTTGCCTTGATAGAACTGACTCAAGTACTGCTACCGTTAATTTTAAAGAGTCCTAGTGGTCGAATTGTCAATATGTCTAGTATTGAAGGCTCATTGACACTTCATGCTACTCCCAATTCACCAACTTATGACTCTAAACCATTTGCTTACAATGCTTCTAAAGCAGCAGTCAACGCATTCACCATCCATTTAGCCCATGAGTTACGCAATACTCCTGTGAAAATTAATAGCGCTCATCCAGGTTGGGTGAAAACTGAATTGGGGGGTGAAGGCGCAATGATGGATATCGCAGAAGGGGCGAAAACAGGCGTTGAGTTAGCGATGCTCCCTGACGATGGGCCGAGTGGTGGCTTTTTTCATCTTGGTGAACCAGTACCTTGGTAAAAAGTTTAACCAATAAGGTGGGTGTCTCTGTCGAAGTGGCATTCGTTTCTTAATACTAAGTCTACTTCAAGAGCTAGGATCTACTAAAAGAGTAGGATTTTAGGAGTAGACCTCTGTCTTTACAATTTATTAGCGTTCCCACAGCCAATTCTCAACCGCCCGCAGGCTTAATTGTCACTTTGCATGGTTGGGGTGCTAATGCTGAGGATGTAGCATCTTTGTTACCTTTGCTCAACTTACCCGATTACCAATTTGTATTACCCAACGCACCTTATCCTTATCCCTATTCCCCTATAGGGAGGGCATGGTATGACCTGCGGGTAGAAAATATGTATCAAGGTTTGGCACAAAGTCGGCAACTGCTAACAGATTTCTTGGAATCTTTAGAAAGTACCACTGGCATACCCTTGTCACGCACCATTTTAAGTGGATTTTCTCAAGGCGGAGCAATGACTTTAGATGTCGGCTCAAAATTGTCCTTAGCAGGTTTAGTTGTCATGAGTGGGTATTTACATCCTGATGCCGTAATGGCAAATCAAAAAGGGATTCCGCCGACTTTAATCACTCACGGTAGATATGATGAAGTTGTGCCCCTACAAGCTGCTTTGAAGGCACGAGAAACCCTCAAGTCTCTAAAAGTGGCAGTAGAATACCACGAATTTGATATGGGGCATGAAATAGATCCAAAAACGTTAGAGGTGCTACGAAATTTTGTTGTAAATACAATTGCTTAGTCAGGATTACGAATTTTTTATAAATTCTGGTACAAATTCTGACAATTTTCACGAACTTAATGACTTCTAATGAGTAATATATATTGGGTGGCTGCGTTCAGCGCAACTTAACCCATGCTGAAGGCGGTGCTGGATAAGGGAGGGGCAAGTATTATGACAACTCTAAGCATTTCCCAAAAAGAAATTGCTGCCATGAGTGCAGTAGAAGTAGAAGAACTAGCTACACGTCTGGAACTGGATAATTATAGTAACGCTTTTGAGGGTTTAAATGATTGGCATCTATTGCGAGCGATCGCATTTCAGCGTCCAGAGTTAGTTGAACCCTATATCTACCTCTTAGACCTGGAACCCTACGATGAAGCGTAGGTGAGAGTTAGGAGTTAGAAGTTAGGAGTTAGGAGTTGGAAATTAATATTCGTAACTACTTGCTCCTAAATTACTACTTCCTCCTAACTTTTTACCATGACTAATCCAAAATTGAACAGGGTTCTAATTGGTGTAGGTGGCGGTATCGCCGCTTACAAAATTTGTGAATTGGTTTCGACGCTGTTTAAAACTGGGGTGGAAGTCCGAGTCATCCTCACCGGTTCGGCGCAAGAATTTATTACACCTCTGACTTTAGCAACCCTATCTCGTCATCCCGCCTATACAGATGATCATTTCTGGCAACCAACTCACTCTCGTCCGTTGCATATTGAGTTGGGTGAATGGGCAGATGTCATGGTAATTGCTCCCTTGACAGCTAATACATTAGCAAAGTTAGCCTACGGGATGGCGGATAATTTACTCACAAATACCGTGCTGGCTTCTACTTGTCCTGTGTTGTTAGCACCCGCAATGAATACGGATATGTGGGAACAGCTATCGGTACAGCGAAATTGGCAACAGTTATTGATAGATAGCCGATATCATGGGATGGGCACAGCATCAGGGTTATTAGCGTGCGATCGCATCGGTGCTGGTAGATTAGCAGAACCTCCAGAAATTTTGGCTCACATCCAATCTTTGTTACACACTCAAGGCATACGAGATTTAGTAGGTAAACGAGTCTTAATTAGCGCTGGGGGAACGCGAGAGTATCTTGACCCAGTGAGGTTTATTGGTAATCCTTCTACAGGTAAAATGGGATTGGCGCTATCTCAAGCAGCATTTCACCGTGGTGCAAGTGTCACCCTCGTACATGGCCCAGCTAATTGGGATGTGCCATTGGGAGTACAAGCGATTCCCGTTGTTAGTGCCGACGAAATGCAACACGTCATGGTGGAATGTTTACCCAACGCTGATGTTATTGTGATGTCAGCAGCCGTGGCAGATGTGAAACCACGAGATTATAGTACAGAGAAATTGCCCAAGCGATCGCTCCCCCAAGCTTTACCTTTAGAACCTGTACCGGATATAGTTGCCCAGTTAGCACAACATAAACAGCCGCATCAAATATTAATTGGTTTTGCAGCACAAACTGGAGATATTGTCAAGCCCGCATTAGAAAAATTAGATAAGAAAAAATTAGATGCGATCGTTGCTAATCCCATCGATCGTCCTGATAGTGGTTTTGGGAGTGATAAAAATCAAGCGATATTTTTAGATAAACAAGGAAATCAGGTAGAAATTGCCCCTTGTTCTAAATTAGAAATGGCACATCAATTATTTGATTTTGTCAAATAGATTCTTCCTGATCATCTGAAACAAAAGTATTATTGAATACTGACATCATAATGTCAATCTGTTTGCAGAGTCCGAAACCGATGAAAGAATTAGCAACCGAGTCATCATCTACCTGGCGTTTCATCCCAATGCTTCAGACATTAGGAGGAGTGCAAATGGCGATCGATGCTTGGTTGTTCAACCAATGCGAAAATCGACAACATCCGCCTACCCTGCGTTTTTATACCTGGTATCCCTATGCTCTCTCCTTGGGACATTTGCAAAAACAATGGCCTGCCGAATGGCATAATCTGATTTACCAGGGACAGCCACTCAATCTAGTTCGTCGTCCAACGGGAGGTAGAGCTGTTCTCCACCAAGGAGATTTAAGCTACGCCCTGATTACCTCAGCTAGTACTGCAAAGAGCTGGGGTACTTATGAAAACATCTGTAATTTTTTGATCCAAGGCTGGCAAACCTTGGGTATTGAGTTAAATTATGGTTCTGCTGGACGGGGTTATATTCACAATCCCAGTTGCTTCAACACAGCAACAGCAGCTGACTTAGTTACAGTCGATGGAAGTAAATTTATTGGTAGCGCCCAACGCAAGGGAAGAAACACTATTCTGCAACACGGCTCGATGATTTTGTCTACAGACAAAGGTTTATTTCAAAAAATCTTTGAACAATCGGCTCCGTGGAATACCTCACTTTGCAACACATACCAAGAGGATAGCTGGATTGCAAAGATTGTGGATACACTGACAGAAACGGCAAAACAGTACTTTGGCATAGAACTAGTTACCCAACCATTCACCGATCTCGAATGGCAAGATATCCTCAAATTGCGATCGCTTTATGAAGTGCGTTAGCGACACACTGTTTTGGATAACGCGCGCCACCCTCTTGGTTCTGATCGTTGGGGGTTAAAAATTTTTAACCAATCAGACTTTCGCTTTTCTAACGCAACCATCATCGATCCAGATTTGCGAGTTCCCACCTCAGACTGTGCAGAGATTGCCAACCATCGTTAATGCATTCTGATGTATTGGCATTGCAAGGTATTGCCAAATTTAATCCGCTACGAATGAATGAAATGCTGTACTTAACAAGCCTAAGTTAGGACTGTAACCTAAGACTTGAGTTTAATCAGCTTGCTGAAACCTCAGAACAAACCCAAAAGCTGGTATGAATAGTGTAACTGACACAGAGATATCAAGTAGCAATTGCGAAAGGAAACTACTACTTTAAATTGGGTATAACCCGTATAGTCTATGGCTTTAAGTCATTTATCTAGCTTTTACAATATAAGTAAGACTTAAAAATAACGCTTCAATTATATGAAAATACTCTCATCAGAGCTAGTACATCTGGGATTTGGCAAATATGTGCGTTCTGACCAAGTTACAGCAGTTATCCCAATAGAAGAGGAAAGAGGCCCAGGACGGCGAACTTTTGTTCACATTCAAGGGCAAAGCGATCCAATTATCGCCTCTCGTGCTGAAGATACCATCGTGCGTGATTTAGTACAAGAGCCACGCGAGGTTACGCAAGCACGTCAGCAGCAGGAAATTCTTCAAGATTTATTGGTAAATTTAGGTAATGTTAATACGACTGTGCGTCGAATTAACCGTGATGAAGGCAGTTTGGATCTTGATTTGTTAGAGCGACGAATTAAGCAAGTCCTTGAAAATTAATTGCAGAAATCAGCAAACTAAATAACGGAGAAAGATATTGCTGAATACAATTACAGACCAGGTTTCAGTATCAGATACACAAGTAAGATCGCCAAGATTGTGGATACCTGAACGGGTACTGTTTACACCTGCTGCCCTAGATGAGGTTTGGGGGCAGCAGATTCTTACACGTGTGCAGTCACTCAACTTACCAATAGAAGAATTATCACAGAACCGCCTGAAGGGACTGCGGGGTGAGTCTGAGCGGGATACTTACAATATTGCCAAGCGTACCTTAGCGGTGGTTACTGCACCACCCAGTTCTTTTAAGCTTAGTCCCATCCCACCTTCTGCGGATTGGCAGTTTCACCTTGCTGAGGGTTGTCCGGCTCACTGTCAATACTGCTACCTAGCTGGTAGCTTGTCGGGGCCACCTGTTATCCGCGTTTTTGCAAACTTACCGCAGATATTAGATAACTTAGCTAACTACGAGCAACAGGGGAAAACTACGAGTTTTGAAGTTAGCTGTTACACAGACCCATTGGGTATTGAGCATTTAACTGGAAGTCTTGCTGAATGTATCCGTTACTTTGGCACTCGTACCAATGCACATCTACGTTGGGTATCCAAGTTTGATGCTGTGGATGGATTACTCGACTTACCACACAATGGGCATACCCGCTGTCGAATGAGCGTTAATGCAGCACCGATTTCTGGTAAGTTTGAAGGTGGCACAGCATCCGTAGCATCCAGACTTAATGCATTACGACAGTTGGCGCTACCAAAAGAGCGTGGCGGTGGCGGTTATCCAGTAGGCTTAGTTATTGCGCCAATTATGCCGATAGACGATTGGCAGATGCACTATAGTTGTTTGTTTGACCAGATAAACGAGGCACTGGATTTTGACTGTAACCTGACCTTTGAACTCATCTCGCATCGGTTCACGCCTGGGTCAAAAGAAGTGTTACAAACTTGGTATCCGCAATCAAAATTAGAGATGGATGAGGCAAAACGCAGTGTCAAGCGTAATAAGTTTGGTGGGACAAAGTATGTTTACGAGAAAGACACAATGAAGGCGTTGCGTTGCTTTTTTGAGAGTGAGATTAGTAGGCGCTTTCCAAATGCTGAAATTCTTTATTGGACTTAGTACAGCATTTCATTAATTCGTAGCGAATTAAATTTGGTAATATTCTGCAATGCCAATGCATCGACTTACACTGTTAATGCATTGGCTTGCATTGTTAATGTATCGACTTACATTGTTAATGCATCGACTTGCATTGTTAATGCATTGGCTTGCATTGTTAATGCATCCCGATGCAATGCCAATGCATTCCAAGTGAATTTTAATGCGTTGTCTTGCATAAAAAACGCTACATTTTTACGCGCAACTGTACTTAGAAGACCACTTCGCTCAAATATAGTTTGAGCAAATTACAGCTATTTTTAGGTAAATAGACCACGCAGTAGGGAACATTGCTGTGTCTTGACGACAGATGTGGTTCAAAAAAATGAAACCGACTTATTGGGCTATTTGGCGTCGCAAAGCCGCATAATTTGGGCAGACGACAGGCGGCGTTATACATTAATAAGTGTATCTGCAATACCGGACTTGTTCTGGCTTAGTCTCAATAGCAAAGGTTTGGAGATGTTTACTTTATCAGAAACTTCTATCCTGGCGGCAATCCTACTGGTAGCTTTAGGCATTTTGGGCTGGGGCTTTTATCGCGCCAGACCTTTTGGTAAACTGGGAATCTTAGCCTGGTTACAGTCAGTGGTGTTGATGACTCCTTGGCTCCTGTTTTTTGGATTGTTTGCCGCAGGGATTTACATCAATATAGCGGGTATATTGTTCTTAGTGGTGACTTCTGCCGGATTGTACGTTTATTTGGGTAGACAGTTACGCGCAGCCGGGCAAGATGCCATCCTCAAGCAACGCGCAACCGAGAGACTCGCTGCTGCTGACTCACTTGAAGCAAATTCCCCACAATTAGCAGTCGCAGAACTGAAAGCGGAGATCCCACCAATACCGGAAGATGACTTGAATGCAATTAAAGGCATTTTTGGTATCGATACATTTTTTGCTACAGAAACCATCGCCTACCAAGATGGAGCCATTTTCAAAGGCAATTTGCGGGGAGAACCAGAAGAAACTCACAACCGTCTAACTGCAAGTTTACGGCAACGCCAAGGCGATCGATATCGCCTCTTTTTAGTGGAAAATACAGACGGCAAACCTGTGGTGATTGTCCTACCTAGCCGCAACGATCCCCGGCCGATGTTGTTATCGCAAAAAGCTTTTGCAGGTATTCTGTTGATAGCAACCATTGCTACTAATTTAGAAGCTGCGGGATTACTGCTGAATTTTGATTTTTTTGGCAATCCAGGGCGGTTTCAAGAAGCTTTGCCCATAGGCGCTGGAATATTTTCGATTTTAGTAGCTCACGAAATCGGTCATTGGTTACTTGCCCAGCGTCACCAAATTCGTCTTAGCTGGCCCTTTTTTCTACCCGCAGTGCAAATTGGCTCCTTTGGTGCAATTACCCGCTTTGAGTCTCTGTTGCCCAACCGCAAGGTATTATTTGATATTGCCTTGGCAGGGCCAGCCGTAGGTGGTATTGTCTCTTTGTTAATGCTGGTGGCAGGCTTGGTGCTTTCCCACCCAGGTAGTTTATTTCAATTGCCCAATCAGTTTTTCCAAGGGTCGATTTTGGTGGGAAGTTTGGCGCGAGTTGTCCTTGGTTCGGCGTTGCAGTCATCCCTGGTAAGTGTTCATCCCCTAGTGATAATTGGTTGGCTGGGGTTAATTATCACCGCTTTGAACTTAATGCCCGCAGGACAACTAGATGGTGGGCGCATTATGCAGGCGATTTATGGACGCAAAACCGCAGGACGAGCAACGATCGCAACTTTAATTTTACTGGCATTAGTATCTCTCGGTAATATGATTGCCATGTACTGGGCGATCGTGATTTTCTTTTTGCAACGAGATCAAGAACGCCCTAGCTTGAATGAAATCACTGAACCTGATGATGCTAGAGCCGCTTTGGGGCTTTTGGCTCTATTCTTGATGATTACCACGCTTCTACCCCTAACTCCCGCCTTGGCTGGGCGTTTGGGAATAGGATAGTGCTTACATTGACAGGAGACGTGCCCAATCTTCAAATCAAGTGCCGATGACTATTGAGGAAGCAGAAGCTGATTTACAGAGACGGTTTGGACAACAAGCTAGTTAAAAGACCATAACAATTTCTTAAGTGATTGTCGGTGAGTCAGCGCGGTCTTCTCCCTTTGGGAGAGGCTAGCGCCTTCTCTAACACTAATGCGAACGCCAAAGCAAAGCGTCACCCCGAAAGGGTGAAGCTTCACTAAAATTAAGCGATGTGCTCACCAAAAGTTTCTTAGGAAAATTAACTAAACGGTTTCCAACCTGCTAGCAAATTCGGGTAAGCTGCTGGTGTCGGAAAAATTTTCTGTAAGCCAGTTTGACGCTCTTGAGGCTTTTCTTTGCTCATGTTCCAGAGGGTTTCATAGAAGAAGAATGAGACTCCGGCAAAATTGCGATCGCGTACTTTTTGCACTCGTGTCTGAATCTGTTGTATGGGTATTGCTCTGTTTTTCAAACCAGCTAAAATGCCGATACTCACAGGGATGTGACTGCGTGCTGCTTTGACTTCTGGATACTCTAATTCACTGATAAAGAAACTCAAGTCCTTACTATATACCTGCAATACCAACTCTTCAATCAGTCCCATCCGCTCCCATTTCTGCCAGTCTGCTAAAAGGAATTCATAAGAAAGACGTTGAGGATTAGGTGAAACAGAAACCAGGCAATCTTTTTTAGTAGCTTTGATGGCTGTAAATACCCGCTTCATAAACTCGGTGATTTTATTAGCTCTCCAACGCACCCATTCTGGATCTTGGGAGTTCTTAGAAGGAGCTTTTCCCCGGTGTTCTTTTTTGTAAAGTGCTACTGTATAAGCATCGTAGCCTAATTCTGAAGGTAAACCAAAATGGTCATCAAATTGAATGCCGTCAATATCGTAGTTTTTGACAATTTCAACTATTAAATCTTGGATGAATTGTTGCACATCTGGGCGAAAGGGATTTAGCCAAACGCGGTCATGTGTGCCTTCTTTGACAATTCGTGTACCGTTGCTGCGATTGGTAAGCCATTGGGGACGATTTTTAGCTAACAGGGAATCCGCTGGTGCCATGAAGCCAAATTCAAACCAGGGAATCACGGTTAACCCTTTTTTATGTCCCTCACTGACAACTTCTTTGAGCATATCTCGCCCTTGCAGTCCAGGTGTGGGATCGAGCGATCGCCCAATAACTTTACCTGCAACTTTGCTGGGATAAAGTGTATAACCCCAATTCCACACCGTAGGATAGACGGTGTTAAAGTTTAATTCATCAAGAGTTTGTAAGGCATTCTTCAAACGATCACGCTCAAATAACACATCACTATCAATATTTGTTAACCATACTCCCCTTAACTCAGATATTGGCTTTGACGGCAGATTTATTTGAGCGTTCAATGGGAACGACAACATCAACGTAGCGATCGCACTCAAGGTAAGCATAACGACAAACAAAAGAGACTTTCGACTTTGGCGAATATTCCACCAATCAGAAAACTCAACACACCACTTTACAAACCTTTTCATCTTTATTTAAAATGTCTGTGTCACTGAAGGAAACATCGGCATGATAATTAATATTAATGCTTAACCTTTATTTCCTGCTCTAAAAAGAGATTGCCAATATCAAATAAAAGTTGCATAGTACCTCGATAGCCAACCTTGGTGAACTGACCATAATTTAAGAGGTCAAAAATGGGAATCCCTTGACGGTAGAGAGGAATTTTTAAGCGTTGAGCGATCGCTACTCCATGAGAGTTGGTAATTAGTAAATCAGACCCAACCGCCAGTTGCTCAAAGTCTTCCAAATCGCCAATGGTGACGCTAGGAATCGGAAGTTTTTCGAGCAGAGGAAAGCGTGTTGTTGTCACTGCTGAGTGAATCTGAACTCCTAGCGATCGCAAAAAAGCAACTGTTGACCAAAGTAAATCTGGTTCCAGCGCCAAAGAAACTCGCTTGCACCCAAAGTAAAAATGATTCTCCAACATTACATATTGTAACTGACGGCGTTGACGGCGGTATTTCTCTGGTACGCTAACACCACTGATATCCGCCAATGCTTGCAGGAATTTATCTACTGCTGCTAGCCCCGTCAGTTCACCAAATACCTCATAAGGTATATTGAATCTCTGCTCCAAAATTTGCGCCCCAGCCCGCATACTATCACCTAGTGCCAAAGTGAATACAGAACTGCCAATTGAGCGCAACTGTGCCAAAGTCGTGCCATTAGCTGTAATGGCACTAGAAGAATCTTCTATATGAGCATCTAGTGAGCCAGAAAGGTCAGGTACAACAATAGGTACAAGTCCAAAAGAGGTGACAATCTCTTTGATTTCCTGTATATCCCCTGGTGTGAAGGCAGAACTCGCCAAAATAGTGATTTGTGTGGGATAAGCGTCTTGCTTGGAGCTTTTTTGAGGAATTTCCCTGACTATACTCTCAACTGCACCAGCAAAGCCATCCTGCAATGTACCTTTGAAATCTGGTGTAGAGACAAGCACAATTGGTAAATAATCCAGTTCTGGGTGACGGTGGCGAATCTCCTTGACAAAGCGCCCCATATCATCACCTCTGGTTTCCACAAGTCCAGTGCTACAAAGACCGATAATTTCTGGTTTGGATCTCTGCACTAAAGTCAAGATTGCTTCTTCAACTCTTTCCTCGCCACCCAAAATGGTTGCAACTTCAGTCATCGCTGTACTGGAAAGGGGAATCGTCTGACGAAAATGTTGTACTAATACCGCCTTAGTCAAAGCAGTACAGCCTTGAGAACCGTGTAATAAAGGCATGATTCCCTTCAACCCCAAAAAGGCTAAAACTGCACCCACAGTTTGGCTTTGCTTCAGGGGATTAACTGCAACTGATGTACTTGTAACGCTAATAATCGCCATCAAATGTTCTCCTCTGGAGAATTTTTTACTTCAAGAGCTTCCCACGGGGGTAGCTGGTATACTTGCTCCCATACAGGGTTGTAAAAAGCGGCATACAGCTCTCGTGCTACTTCTAAAATTCCTATATACCCTGCATAAGGATGGTTGCGTTCTTGATTAATATCTAGGAATGGAATTCTAGCTGTGAGAGAGGTATCTTGATGGCGTTTATCAGCAATTAACATATCAGCTTGATTTTCGTTAATTATCTGTAAAATTTCTTGAGGAGTATTTTGTTCTAGAATTATGCCATCTCGAGCCAACAAACTTTTGACTCTAATTTTATCCTCCTCAGTATTATCCTTAGTACTAATAGCAATAACTTCCATCCCCAATTTCTTAGCAGCAAAGAGAATCAACCAACTCTTGAAACTTCCAATAAAAAGCATAATGCGCTTACCTTGCAATCGGGTAATATACAGAGCAAGTTTTTCATCTATTGCAGTAGTTTCTTCTACAATTAACTTTTCTGTACGTTCCTGCAAATCAGAATTACCTAACTTTGCCGCAATATTCCTTAAACATTGATTGATTGACTCTATACCATAAATAGACTCTTCAATATAGGGAATGCCATATTTTTTTTCCATCCCTTTTGCCACGTTAATTAGTGCTTTGGAGGAGAGTATGACGTTAAGTTGGGCACGATGAGCATAGCAAACTTCTTTGTAGACAGCATCGCCTGTAATTTTTGCCAAAACTGTGATACCTAATTTTTCTAATAACGGTAGAACATTCCATATTGCACCTGCGATGTTATGTTCACCAATTAGGTTGATGTTGTATGGTGTACTCGTCTCTGGTTCAGCTGTTCCAATAACGTGTTCTAGCATTGCTTCACCAGCGACACGGTTGCCCAAATTTTGGTTCCCAATGAATCCAGGACAATGTACAGGGATAGTAGGTATTCCTGTTTTCTCGGTGGCATCTTTGCAAACTCCCTCAATGTCATCCCCAATCAGGGCGGTGATGCAAGTGGAGTAAACAAATACCGCCGCCGGTTTGTAGCGTCTTGCTAATTCTAAAATACCTTTGTACAGCTTTTTGGCTCCACCAAAGATGATATCGTTCTCATCGATGTCGCTGGTAAAGCGTATTTTGTACAGCATCGAACCAGAGGAGAGACTGCTGTAACTTCCCCAAATACTGGCAGCACAGCCACTTGGCCCGTGAACTACATGAGCAGCATCAGTGATTGGTACTAGGGTAATCATTGCACTATCAAAAGCGCAACTCCCTTGAGTAGTTCCAGGTTGGGGTAATTGTGTGGAGGACTTTTTTTTCTTTTGTTTCTGCTGCTGAGAAGCCTCTTCAGAATTGGAGTCACTGAGCGAATCGTTAATTTTTCCTGGGGTGGGATTCATTTGTTTGGTGACAATAAGTAGAAGTTACTAGGTGTTAAGTGAATTTCAAAAAGCTTTCATAGGATTTTCATTTATTAACCGTGTATCTAAAGTATGGAATAAAAGGGAATGAGATAAAGAATTTTCCATCCCCTAAAACATAAACACCAACTAGGTTAGAGAAGGAGAAAACAAAAACACGAACTAGACTATTAAAGTATTAATGTTGCTCTGTAGACCTTGAGAAATTAGTGTTAGCACGGTGAAGTTGAAACAAACAAAAGTTAAGATTGGCTATTCCATTACCTCTATTTTAAAGGATTTTTTAGGAGTGATGAGTGCTGAGTCCTGAGTAAGAAGTAATGAATAAGTAGTACTAATGAATCTTCCTACTCTCAGCCGAGGCATTCGCTACTCAGAACTAATTTGATGCTTAGTCGGTCTAATTTTACTTTTTACTCAGCACGGGCTAAACCTTAGCTCTCCGCTAATGTTACTCAGCACTCAGAACTGTTTCGGTGAGAGGGTGGGCTATTTTTGCCCACCTGATATTTACTCTGGATTTAACACCTGAGTCTAAACAAGAACTTTACTTCTTCTCGCTACCGGAAACTATTTCTACATTTACTTTTTTTAGAGCTTCTAGTGCTTCGCCTTGGGCATCTTCTAGCTTCTTCTCACCATCTGCTTGAGCGTTGGCGGCACCTGTCAGTTTTGCAGCATTTTCTTCGCTTTCGAGAATACCAAATTCAATCAACAAATCTTCTAGCTCGTCCATCTCAATGGGTGTGGGAACAGCGAGATTTGTATTGTTGATAATCTTGTCTGCTAGTGTACGGTATTCATTAGCTTGTCCACTGTCAGGTGCATACTCGTTCACCGTCATCCGACGCAATTCGGCGTGTTGCACGATATTGTCACGGGGGACGCGGTAGTAATACCAATTAGAAAAAAGAAAGCGAGAAATAGACCATTTGTAGAGACGCGATTCATTGCGTCTTTACCCAAGTACAGCAGTTTTCGTTTGGATGAAGTACAAAGTCACTAGTTTTGAGGCAGGAGGCAGAAGCCAGGAGGGAGAAGAATAATTTAATTTTTGAGTCCTCGGTTTTGTACCTCACTTAGTTGCAAACTGGTGTATGTGTTGCAGTCATGAATTGAATTGGTATAATACCAATTGGAAAAAAGCTACAGGTTCCAAGCCGGAAACCCAAATTCAATCCGAATTACGAATTCAGCACTATCAGTTGTTGTAATCTCCTGAAGGTTGCTCATACCTAAAGAGTGGTTGCAGCAGGATTTAAATTTACGCCAAGTTATCCTTTAAGCACACAACCAACCATTGCAATCTACTCTAAACAGTCGCTACAACTTCCCCGATTTTGCTGATATCGTAACCGCCGAGAATTTCAAATTGTGAGTGAACCATCCGATGTCCCAAAGTACTGAGCAACTGCTGTACAGGTGCTTCTTCCAAATATTCTTTGAGAATCACCAAATCATATCGTGACTGATGTAAAGGGATAAATCCCAACCCAAAAGCGGTAGCTACAGCTCCCGTACTCATACCAGCATCGGCAACTCCTCTGACTACAGCTTGGGCAACATCTTGGTGACTTTTGAGTATATTGTCAAAGCCCTGAACAGCATCGAACGGTATCTGCTCTTTTTGGAGTGTTTGTTCCAAAAGCATCCGACTACCGGAACCTATTTCGCGATTGACAATAGTCACTTCCCCTGCAACTAAGTCAGTAACTGTTCTAATTCCCATTGGGTTCCCTGACTTCAATAAAAGTCCTTCCTCCCAGACACCAAGGGTAATCAGAACTGCTTCCTTGCCAGCCAGAACATCTCGAACAAAGGGAGTATTATACTCCCCAGTTTTAGGATCGTACAGATGCATCCCAGCGATGTGCGCTTCACCTCTGCATAGACTGTGCAATGCGGCCATGCTATTGGCGAAGTTATATTGGACTCGCAATTGGGGATGCCAGCGTTCAGTGGCTCTTGCCCATAGTGAAATCACAGGTGCACAACCAGCAATCACAACGGTGTTGTGGAGTGTGTCGAGATTATCGTCTAGTAGCCTGACTCGAACTTTATTTGTACCTGTTTGGCTAGTACTTTCACCCTTCGGGTGACGCTTGTTCCTCGCTACCGCTGACGCTAACGACAGTTTGCTTATGCCGGGCAACCCTTTCGGCAGTTCCTCCTGGGGGAAACCCCCATCGCTCTTAGCGTCTCCCCTTGGGAGAAGATCGGACTGCCTCACCACCGCAACTGTCTCACCATCAGCCGGAATCATATCTTGGCGAAAAGCATCCTTGCCAATTAAGGGATAAGCTATCCATTGTCCTCCCACATGAGCCATGCTAACTCGTAGCTGCTGACCATTAGGAACAGGTTTGGCAAGAACGGCTTCAATTTCAGGTAAATCCCGTTCTAACCAGAATAGATCCTCAACTTGACAGCCAAGCGCTTTGGCCAAGCGAAGTGTTATGGCTACTGAGGGAGCATATTGCCCCGACTCTACACCACTAATAGTTTGACGAGTCACATTAGCAATCTTAGCCAAATCTTGTTGGCTCATGCCTAAGCGAGTTCTAATGGACTTCAAGTTATTACGGAGGTCACTATCCTGCTTCATTGGCTTTGTCTGTTAGTTTCAAAAAGCCGTAGCGGATTTAACAAAATATCTGCCAAGGCGAAAGTGTAGTCTTTGAGTTTATATCATTTCTCTTTGACGACATGAATGTGCTTTCGCTGTCTTGATTCCACATATAAAAAGACTATCACAGAAATTGCCAATTTGCTTGCAAAGCGCAAATTATTTTTGCGGGTGTTTGCTTTTTACCTACTATCTTGGCTTAAAAACCCCAAATTCCAATAAACAGAGCATTTATCAGCAGTAAAAGTTTCCCAATTAAATTGGTAAATAGTAATATTTAATACAGTTTTAGAGATTAGTTTCAGCTTTGATGCTTGATAGACGAGTAATACAAACAGTAGAAAACATACGAAGCAATTTTGCTTTTTGGGGTAAATTTTGCCCTGACGAAAAATTACCTATTTGACTAAAGTAAATATGCACGTAGCATCAGCAAAAAATTGCTGTTTTATTTTTTGCACAATCAATTAGGTATCTACCAAAGTATGCAATATATAGCAACAAACTAATGGAGAGAGTAATGATTACCGAAGAAGACTTAGCCCAGCAATTTAACGTAATTATTGAACACACTCATCCACGGGTGTGGAAACTGTTAAGCCAATGTTATGTGAAGATAATCAATCCTCATCCTCACTTAACAAGAGTGAATATAAAAATATGCATCCGTCAGTCAAAATACATTGGTATTTATTGCCCTGATAGACTAATTAGTGCTGTAGGAGAGCAAAAAAACCTACTTAAAGAAGTAGCAGAATACTTGGGGCTAGTTGAAGTCGTTTGCTTAAATGCCAATAACTTGATGCGCGATCCCCTCTCAAATATCAAGCAAGCTTATCCCCAGTTGTGGTTAGACTTGTTGTGGATTGTCACTCAAGAACAATAACCTAGTAAATCTGATTTTTCTGCAAGATTCAATCTGCAAAAAATCAAAATTACCAATCTTCATCGCAGCTTCGTTATTTTTGAAGCTTGCCAAAACCTTATGAATCAACCATGCTTACATCCAGATGATTTGCCTTCACCTCAAACAATCAAGGTGAGTGAAATACTATTCAGACAGCTTGAAGAAGCAACCAAAAAAAGCTTTTTTTTAGCGTGCGATCGCATGACACGAATTTTGTTATCAAGTTGTCATTGGTATTTCCAAATCAACAGTGGCGTTTTGATGTTGATCGTGATTTGTAATAATATGGAAAGTTATCGCAATATCATGAAAACTGTTTCCCAATTTGCTAACCACTTAAAACAGTTTGCCAATAGAGCTAAAATTACTGTCAGTTCTCCAATTGACAAAGGTATTCCGTGGGTACTCAGCATAGATAATGTCTTACCTGAAGGTGACTTGCCCAGTACCTGATAAATCAACCAGGAAAATCGCGATCGCCTCTTTTCCCGAACATTGGCGATCGCGCCAAAAAAGCCCGTCAAGCCTCTCCCCAAGCACGGCAAGCTGTTTAAGTGCTTTGGGAGAGGCTTATTTGCCTGATTAAGAGGATAGGAGAGGAAGTTACGGGCGTTTGTAAAAATACTTTAGGAAAAACAAGTTGAGCTAGAAAGAGCCATATTCATTGGTATCTAATCCTTGTGGTTCCGGTTGGGAGATGTTGGGGAAATATTTGGGGTAAAACTGGGGTAATGTAAAAGAGTCAAGATGTTTACAAAGCAGCTGTGTTAAACAAAAATTATGTCGTCCGATCGAAGTAGATTTTATCCCAAGACGACGATGGTCTTCTAAATAAGCATTAGCTTCTATAATTGCGATTTGACACACGGGTGTAGATCCGTTTAACGGATTTTGCGCTCCTTTATACCCTATATTGTCAAGTTAGGCACTTATATCTTGCATATAGATAACTTTTACCCTCACGACTGGAGAGCAAAATCTTGGGCATAGAATTACGCAGTTTCGTATTTCTCGACAGCCTGCAACCTCAACATGCAGCATATATGGGAACAGTAGCCCAAGGCTTCTTACCATTACCAGGAGATACATCACTGTGGATTGAAATCTCTCCTGGTATCGAAATTAATAAAATTACGGATATAGCCCTAAAATCTGCCTCTGTCCGTCCGGGAGTACAGGTAGTTGAACGACTATACGGACTATTAGAAGTTCATTCTAGCTCCCAAGGCGAAACCAGAGCTGCTGGTCAAGCTATTTTGGCGGCACTGGGAGTCCGAAGAGAGGAATGTCTGAAACCGCGTGTTATTTCTAGTCAGATTATCCGTAACATCGATGCTTATCAAACACAACTGATTAATCGCACCCGCCGGGGACAGCTACTACTAGCAGGTCAAACGCTGTATGTATTAGAAGTGGAGCCTGCTGCTTACGCCGCACTGGCTGCCAATGAAGCGGAGAAAGCAGCGAGGATTAACATTCTTGAAGTTCAAGCTGTAGGTAGCTTTGGACGGCTTTACTTAGGTGGACAAGAACAGGATATTTTAGCAGGAGCAGCGGGAGCATTAACGGCCATTGAAAGTGTCGCTGGTCGGGTAAATTCTTTGGGTGGGCGTCAGGAGTGAAGGAGAGAAAATGGCAAATCGAGAGCATCTAACTTTACTCAAAGCAGGTGCAGTTAGATGGATTGAATGGAGAAAGAAAAATCCCCAGATTGAACCAGACCTCAGCGCCGCTAATCTGCAAGGCGATAATCTCAGAGGCGCGAACCTCCAAGGGGTAAACTTGAGAAGAGTCGATTTGAGTAATGCTTTACTTGTGCGAGCAAACCTCAGTGGTGCTGACCTCAGTAGTGCCAACCTCTACAAAGCCTTCCTGAATGAAGCTAACCTGAGTGCGGCTAACTTCAGTGTTGCTAACTTGAGTGGCGCTATACTTACGCAGGCAGATTTGAGTCATGCCAATTTGATTGGAGCTGACTTGAGTGGGGTGGATCTTAGAGGCGCTGCGATCGCATCTGCTAATCTAATTGGCACTGATTTAAAAGGCGCTAACTTGAGAGATGCCGATTTAGGTGCAGCGAAGTTGATTCGCGCTAACCTCACTTTTGCCAACCTTATTGAAGCTAACTTGATTGCGGCTGACCTCAGTGAGGCGAGTTTATACGAAGCAGAAGTTTTAGGGGCTTATCTTTACAAAGCTGATCTATACAAAGCTAATCTGACCAAGGCTCACCTCAGTGGTGCATACCTATTGCAAGCTAACCTAAGTGAAGCTGACTTGAGTCAAGCTAACTTAAGTTGGACTAACCTTAGAGGCGCAAATCTGGCAGGGGCGAATCTCAGAGGAACTAACCTTAGAGGAGCCGACATTCGGGGAGCTAACCTCAAGGGCGTAAATCTTCAAGAAGCAATTATGCCTAACACTTCAACACATCATTAGTTTACAAGAACAAGGAATTGAGGTTTAAATTCATTTTTTGGGGCATTTTTTCGCACAAAAAATATATAACATTTATGTAAAGTTTAACTTTTATTAAGCTCAAAATGTTTTGGATAATCTATCAATTTAACTTATGTATTTTCAGAGGTATTTCTTTAATAGAAAAAGCATTTTTTTCCAAACTAAAATTGATATTGAAACCTAACTTAATGAAAATGTCGTATTAAGCTAAAAAAATTTGTAATTTTTACTAAAAAAATAGTGTTTTTTCACAAATACTTAATTAAACTTTATAAAACATTTTAACATTACTAAAAATTAAACAATTTGCATTTTGAAGATTTGGTAAAGAATTTGACGTTACCTTTTATTCATGATAATAAATAATTAGAAGAGAGTTGAAAATAAAAAAGCCTGGGGAAAATAAATAATTAAAATAGATTAATTTTGATTCAATTACTTATCATTTGCATATCAACTTACCAAATCAATAACTAATATTTTCTCAGTGTATTGGTATTAATTCGGTTAGCAAAGACATCTGTATTTAAACTTAGGGTTGTAATTCATCAATATTGAACTTATGAAAAGTTCTTTGACTGAGGCCGAACTTAGAGATTAGTTAGTAGAAATTAAAGAAAAATAATAAATATGGAAGTTATTTACGGTAATACATCTCCTGACATAGTAAATGAGACTTCGGGAGATGAGACGATATATATGGTTGGGCTAATAGTGGTAACGCTATTTTTTTCTATCATCTAGAGTATTTAGAAACAAAATTAACTGACTAATTTATCAAGAAACTCATGAATAACACTAAATTATTTAACCAAGTGAAAGGCCGATTGATCGGGAAGTTTGCTACTAAAACGCTGTTATTTACAATAACACTGTTATTCACAATAGTTTTATTAAATCATAGCACTACTGGACTAAATGTTGTACCACAAACCATGCGTCCTGATATTAAGGTTCGCAATATTATTAATACATTATCAGTCTCTCCTTCTGTTCGGATTGTAAAAGATCCACGAAACAATACCCTTTATTACCTCAAACTAAATGGTGAGATTTATCAAGTCGATTTAGATTCTTCTACTAAAACACTTGCGTACAATTCTAGTAATCATAATTTAAGTGAAACTCAAGGTATGGCCATTGGCCCTAACGGCACAATTTATTTAGTTGGCAATGCAGACCTTGTGAATAACCAGACTAAAGCAATTATTGTTAAAGGTGTAATTAATTCGAGTACAGGAAAGCGTATCTGGTCCATTTTAGCTAAGAGTGCAGACTATCCCAAAAGCAAAACAGCTTATGACCATCGGTTCAACGGTGTGGTTGTTAGCCTGGATGGTAAATTTATCTATGTGAATAGCGGTTCTCGTACCGATCATGGTGAGGTTCAGTCTGTTGATGGTCTATATCCCAATACTCGCGAAGTCGGATTAACCGCTTGTATACTCCGTCTTCCTAGTAATGGCAACAATCTCTTTCTGGCAAACAATCGAGCAACTTTAAACACAGCTGGCTATATTTTTGCAGAAGGAATACGCAATACTTTCGATATGGCTTTTGCGCCCAATGGGGATTTGTTTGGCACAGAAAATGGGCCAGATCGCGATATGTCAGAAGAATTAAATTGGCTACGTTTAGGTGGTAATTACGGCTTTCCTTGGCGTATTGGTGGGACAGACAATCCACAACAATTTACTAATTATAATCCTGCCACTGACCGATTGTTAAGCCCTCAATTTAACGCCATTCAAAAGGGCTACTATCGTAACGATCCAACCTTTCCTATTCGACCTACTGGAAATTTGATTGAACCAATTCCTAATCTTGGCCCGGACGCAGATAATTACCGCGATCCTGTAGATGGAAAAATCAAAGATGCCAGTGTTCTTGGACAAAGTATTAGCACTTTTACAACACACCGTTCTCCTTTAGGATTAGTTTTTGATACACAAGGAGTAATGAGTCGAGAATTTAACAGAGATGGATTTATGTTGAGTTGGACACCAGGCGACCCCACTGGCGAAACACTAATAGGCCCTTTTAAAGATGCTAGCCAAGACCTACTGCATTTAAAGTTAACTAAAGTAGGAAATACTAACTATAAACTTAACGCTACGCGCCTTGTCACAGGTTTTAGTAATCCCATTGATGCTGAGATTATTGGCAATAAGATTTATGTTCTAGAATATGGTGGAAATCAAGGAATTTGGGAAGTCTCTATGCCTACCAAGTAAAACATTAGACCTCTTGCACGAATACAAAACTAGCCCACCCTGCGGGAAGCGAGCTACATCCCCCAACCCCTTCTCCCAAAATTGGGAGAAGGGGAGTCCTCACCCTAAATCCCTCTCCCAAGCTTGGGAGAGGGATTTAGGGTGAGGGCTTTTGATTCATGCAAGAAGTCTATTACTTAGTCCTCTGGAGTGCTACCTCCAGTCAGACACTGAGTCAGAGATTCAATGAATGCATTCCCAGTCTGAGACTGGGAAGAGGAACGAGGAAAATCTTATCAAGCTAGGTTTTTAGGACTTCTGCATACACTGTAGGCAAGCGAGAAGGGGAGTAAAAACGTAGCATTGGCTCTTTGGTTTAAAATCAATGACAAAATGTCCAACCCACAAAAAATGTCTACAATTTCAACTTTTCACCGCGAATCGAATAATCTAACAACTCCATCGGGTGAATAACTGAAATCTTCTTACCTTGCAACTGCAAATGTTTAGTAATTTGCAAAGTACACCCCGGATTAGCAGAAGCAATTAACTCAGCACCAGTATTCAACAAATTCTGTACTTTTTGCTGACCCAATTCTTCAGAAACTTCTGGTTGCAGCATATTATAAACTCCGGCACTGCCACAACACAAAGCTGCATCTATTGGTTCTCTCAACTTCACCCCTGGAATTTGTCGCAACACTTGACGCGGTTGGACGCTAATCTTTTGTCCGTGCAATAAATGACAAGCATCTTGATAAACTAAATTCAATGGTTTATCAGTTAGCGGTGAAAGTTTTGCCGTTAACCCAACAGTTGCCAAAAATTCTTGAGCATCTTTAACTTTAGCGGCAAAATCCTTTGCCTTTTCTCGATATTCTAGGTCATCTTCTAAAATATGACCGTACTCTTTTAAAGTATGACCGCAACCAGCAGCATTAATAATCACGAAATCTACATCTGTTTTGGCAAAACTATCAATCATCTGTCTTGCTAAAGCTTTCGCCTGTTCTGTTTGTCCTTGGTGTTCGGGAAGTGCTGCACAACAACCTTGAGATTTGGGAATCACAACTTCACAACCATTCGCTGTTAAAACGCGAACTGTCGCTTCATTCACTGGTGAGAAAAACAGCCGTTGGACGCAACCCAAAATCACCCCAACGCGATACCGCTTTTCACCTTTAGCAGGAATCACAGTCGGCAAATTATCTTGAAAAGATTTGAGAGTAATTTTTGGCAGAATTGATTCCATTGCTGCCAAACGGGGCGATATTTTATTGAGTAAACCCGTAGACCGAAAGAATTTAGCAAACCCCAACTTTTGATAAACCAACAACGGAACTAATAAAATCCGTAAAAGATTGGGATAGGGAAATAGAGAAAATATCAGTTGTCGAAAAAATTGGTCTGGCAAACTGCGGGGATAATTTCGTTCAACTTGATGACGAGTTGCAGAAATTAACTTGTCATATTGCACGCCAGAAGGACAAGTACTCACACAAGCAAGACACCCTAAACAAGAATCAAAATGTTCTACTGTTGCCGTATTGAGAGCAATTTCACCCTCATTAATCGCATCCATTAAATAGATGCGTCCTCTAGGAGAATCCATCTCCTTACCAAGTACCCGATAACTGGGACAAGTCGAAAGACAAAATCCACAATGTACACAACTATCAATCAACTTCGAGTCAGGCGGATGACTCTCATCAAAGCCATTCAAATTCTTTAAACTTGCCGTATTATTAACAGAATTTTTTGAAACTTGCATATTTCTCTTTTTCCCCTCTCTATCTCAGCGTTCTCTGTGTCTCTGCGGTTTGTTTCTTAAATTCCACCCACAAACCGACCAGGACTTAAAATATTCTTACTATCAAACTGTTCCTTAATACGGCGCATCAACGGCAAAGCATTCCCCGTATAACCCCAAACATCTATTTGTTCTTTAACCGCCATTGGTGCTGACAAAATTGTTAAAAAACCTTTATGAGTTTGAGTGCGTAGGCGCAGCCCGCCGTAGGCATCGCCTCCAACAAAACCTAGCCTATCGCGCACTTCCAAAACCTGATTTTTATCCTCTAATTGTAACAAACCTAAACCACTACTAATATGAATTAAACCCAACTCCACCTGAGTCAAAATCTCCACAGCAGCAGTAGGCAACACTCCTATTTTGCAGGTAATTACTGATTCTGTAGCATTAGTATGTATTAGTTTTTGCAATCTCTGCCATAGATTAGCTTCATCAACATCGGCAAAAATTGCCCCATCTAAGCCCAACTTTTGCCCAACTTCCAAAACTCGGTTTGACTGTTCCTTAACACTCTCACTAATACTTTGAAAGCGAGCAATTAATCCCAGTCCTTCACCCAATCCTAAACTAGACACCAATTTAGTTGATAGCAAATCAGCCTGAACTGGTGTTAACGCCGAACCTCGAAGGATATCAGCCGCTTCAGATACAGCCTCAGCTTTCCCAGTTAGTACCACCGTTCCCGATGCCTCTGCTAGCGGATACAGGCGAAAAGTAAGTTGACTAATAAAGCCTAATGTGCCATAAGACCCCGTAAGCAACTTCATCAAGTCATATCCGGCGACATTTTTAACTACTCTTCCCCCAGCTTTGGCGACTTGTCCATCAGCACGCACAAAGCTAATACCTAATAACTGGTCGCGCACACTACCATAGCGTTGCCGCAGAGAACCTGTATCACCGGTGGCAACAATACCGCCAATGGTTGCTGACTCTGATGCTGTGGGATCGAGGGCGAGAAATTGCCGCGATTTTGCCAAAAGTGCTTGTAAATCGGAGAACTTCATCCCAGCTTCTACTGTGACAGTTAAATCGCCAACAGCGTGTTCAATCAGTTGGTTAATGCGTTCTGTACTAACTACAACATCAATGCCCTTAACTAAACCGCCCCAGTTGAGTTTACTGCCACTACCACAGGGGAGGACGCGCCAGTTGTTTGTGTGAGCTGTGGCGATGACTGCGGCTAGCTGTTGTTGGGTACGCGGATAGACAATACAACTGGGAAGCTTTCCAGAAGCCATAGCCTGTTGAATACGTTTTTGTTGATCTAGTTCGATATTTTCCCAAAAGCAAACAGCATTTTCTTCGCCGACGATAGATGCAAAATCAGAAGCGCAGACGCCTTGCGGCTTGTCGTTAGACATCGCTTTTATTTAGTTTATTTATTTTACGCCCTACATTTAATTTAACGTGAGTTCGACGCGGTGAATTGACTGTGGTAGTAGATTAGGGATGATCAAGTGAGATTGCATATTTCCGAAGCTTTGTCACTATATCCCTCTCAAGACCAATGAAAAATGTATTAGAGGATGTAAAAATTTTTAGTGTTATTAAGTATTATGATTATTTAACTAATGCGGAAGTCATAGAATTATGGTCAAGAAAGTAGTTATTGTAGGTGCTGGACCTTGCGGACTTCTGCTTGCTCACTATTTGTTAAGTCGTGGCGACAAATACGAAATCGACATTTATGAACGTCGCAGCGACCCTAGAATTGTTTCATTCTCTACATCCAGAACCTACCCTATCTCTCTGAACGAAAGAGGAATGAGAGCTTTAAGAAAAATTGAGGGTTTAGAGGAAGCGGTCAAATCCAGAAGTTTGGAGGTGACAGGAACGATTTTTCACCAAAAAAACGGTAAGACACGGTTGACACCAAGAAATAAATCTCTCTTTACGCTTGACCGCACTAGCTTGGCAATTGTGCTACTAGAAAATTTCAACCAAAAGTACGACAAGAGTAAACTCAACTTGAACTTCAACTCTCAATGTACTTCTGTGGATTTTGTGGCAAAGACAGTAACATTGAAAAATATTGTGGAAGCCTCTCGGGTTGGAGGAAAACATGAGTTCACTGTTGACTATGACCTGTTAATAGGTGTAGATGGAGCAAATTCTCAGATAAGAGAGAATTTTTTTGCTACAAAAAACTTTGAGTGCGAGCAGAAATATGTCCCTAATGACTATAAATCGATTTTCCTACCTCGTCCCAATGAAAATTCAGGTATCAACCTGGAACAAGGCAAAATTCATTCTTGGATACTAAAAGATAGTACGCTGATAGTACTATTACATCAACAAGATGGAAGCATGAGTGGAGTCGTTTTATTTCTCCATAAAAAAAATCAAGTAGTTAATCTTTCCAACACAGAAGAAGTTCTCACATTTTTTCAAAAGAATTTCCCAGAAGTTTATCAGATGATGCCCAGGGAAGAAGCTGAAGCTTTCCTCACTAGACCTGTATCAAGAATTTTAACAATTCGTTGTAACCGTTATCACCAAGGTGATAGTGTCCTACTCATGGGAGATGCAGCACATGCCGTATCTTCCTCTATTGGTCAAGGTTGCAATGCGGCACTTGAAGATGTTGTCTTATTTGACAACCTTTTAGACGAGTATTCTGACAATATTGGGGAGGTTGTTGAACAATTTACTGTTCGCCGTAAGCAAGATGCTCACGCCTTAGTTGAGCTTGGGGATAACGCATTTCCCTCGACTATGGGATTATTTATTGAATTTATATTGAGAGAAAGTATTACCAAAACTCTGCACAAACTGTTTCCTCATCGCTTCTCACCTTCACTATCTGATCTAATATTTGAAACCATAGTTCCCTATTCAGAAATTTTAAACTCATACAAAGGTTGGATATCCAAAGTGAAAAAATCAAATACCAAATTGTCAACGAACTTGTAGCAATTGGCGAGTTGACATCATAATGTAAATAAATAAATTACATTTATCCTCACAAAATTGGTACTCATTATCCCAGATTTGCTTAGTTTTTAGAATTAAGAAGCAATCATGAAAGTTTTTATTGTTCATGCTCAATGTACCAGCAAAAAAAACAATGATTTACCAACAACTCAACTCAGATAATACTTCTATATTTGAGCAGTTATGGACTATTACAAACCAATTGCGACAAAAGCTAGAGAATCGTTTTCAGCTAAATCCAGCACATTCTATAAATGATTTAAATAGCTACAGGAGCATTGACGGTAATTTTCAGGGTTCACTTAAGGCTTTTTCTGGTACGGAAATTGATTGGCTAGTGCATGTGTTGTCGCATAACGAAAAGTCAAATTTTAGTGTTATGCGTCTGACTGTTTGGTTAGGTTCCCACATCCGTGTTCCCCATCTAACGTTTGAGTTTGGTACGCTTCCAGATATTTTCTTTTATTTAGATTACATTCCTCGAACCGATTTATTGACAGACCTGGACTATCTGGAACGCTACTATGAGCCTGTTAATCAGTTATTCCTAAATTTGCAGCAAGAACCAAGTCTTTCAATGTACACCAGTAAGAGCGTCTATATTCGTCAATTCATGTCGCCTATCAGGTTATGCTATACAAGTCCTGCCACAAATGATACAGTCAACCTCATTCGTACATTTGCCAACGAAATGCTCGAACGCTGGATAAACTGGGTAGACGAAGCGGAGCCTGTGGCAGAAGATATACGGACTGCTTTGGCAGAACGTGACTTGTTTTTGCGCCGTAGTAGTGCTGAACAAGACCCAGGGAATAAGTTAGCAGAGCAGATGTTTGGTAAAGAATTGACTGATAAAGTAGTACAGGCATTATGGGGAGGAGATAGGAATTAATCTTGCTATAAAGGTGCAATTTATGAGAAGAAATTTATGTGGCTTTGATTAACTTTTAAAAAAAAGGTAGCAGATGGGTAGAAATTACCCGTCTGCTACAAGCAAACGGAGGTATAAACTTGATTATTTAATTGGCATGAACCAATTCTTGAGGTGCTGCGGCATCATATTCTACAGCTTTAACAAATTCCTTGAGAACGTCTTTGAGTCTTTGCTCAATTTCCTCATCTAATAGAACGCTGTTATCAGCTTGTCGTTGAATTTGTTTGTCTACTGCATAAATAGTAGCTAGGATATGCCGCGCTCCTAATTCAGATAACACAGGTTTCAGAGCATATTCAATTGCCAATAAATGAGCGATCGTTCCACCCAGAGCAATTGGTAACACAGGTTTACCTGTTAATGATTTTTGTGGCAGCAAATCTAGAAATGTTTTTAGCACTCCTGTGTAAGCAGCTTTGTAAATTGGGGTGGCAATAATCACACCATCTGCTTTTGCTAATAAAGCTTTTGGCTGTTCTAAAGCTTGGCTCTCGTATCGTCCAAAAACTAAATCTTCAGCAGGCAAATCGCGAACTGAAATAATATCTACGTGCAAGCCTTCTTGTTGTAAAAGGTTGGCAGTGTATTCAACAACACCATAGGTTCTAGATGGATGGGTTGGACTACCTGCGATCGCTAAAATATTTGTCATTCAATTAAACTCCCAATTTCTCAAACGGGTTCAGTATGTTTTGCAGTTTTGGTCTTCATAGCTGATGCTGTGTTCACCTTCTCACTCAGACGTTTGTAGGGATGGCGCAAACTCATACTCTCTACTTCCCAGATGTAGCCATGAATAACTACATCTTGGGGAATTAAAGGAGAATTGCGCAGTAATTCCACCTGCTGTGTGCAGATTTCATCCACATCGGTAAAGGTTTTGATCCATTTAGAAAAAACGCCTTTTGGTAGCTTTAATTCTGGCAAAGCAGGATCGACACTAACTCGATCTACGTCAATACCTTGATTTCGCAATACCTCACTGAGAAAGTCTCCTGATGCTGTCATCATGCCACATTCGGTATGATTAATGACGATGATTTCTTGGGTGCCAAAAAACTGTGTAGTTAACATCGCTGACCGAATCGCATCATCTGTAACTAACCCCCCAGCATTACGGAAAATATGAGCATCTCCTTCACCAATTCCTAATGCTTTCTCCACTGGTAAACGTTCATCCATGCAAGCTAGCACCCACAAGCGTTTATTATTAGGTACTCCCAATTGACGACGCAATGCCCACGCTTCTTTTTCTGAGATTTTTTGGTCGATTTGTTGGTGCAGCATGGCTGTTAATCTCCTAGTTCATAATTACTAGGATATGGACGTTGCTCTTTCTTGAGGCTTTTGCTTAGGGAAATCTTCATTTGCCACAATCTCACCAAATGGACTTAAGACATATTGCTTCTCCACTGCGGGCAAATTCTCTAATGGCAGATGGGGAAATAGAAGTTCTGCAACTCGATAAGCTTCCTCTAGGTGGGGATAGCCAGAGAGGATAAAAAACTCAACACCCAAAGAAGCGTATTCTAATATTCTGGCAGCTACGGTTTGGGGATCGCGTACTAAGGCTGTTCCCGCACCACCCCGGACTAAACCTACTCCCGCCCATAGGTTCGGGCTAATCTCTAATGCTTCACCATTACCGTGGTGTAATTGAGTCATTCGCTGTTGTCCAACTGAATCCATCCGGGCATAAGCTTTTTGGGCTTTAGCGTAGGCGTAGCCCGCCGCAGGCATCGCCTCATCATCTACATACTTAATCAATTGATTCGCCGCATCCCAAGCTTCACTCTCGGTTTCCCGCACAATCACATGTAGGCGAATCCCAAACTGCAAAGTTCGGCCTTGTGTTTCTGCAAGCCTGCGAACTGATGCAATTTTTTCGGCTACTTGCGCCGGTGGTTCGCCCCAAGTCAGATAGACATCTATATGCTTGGCAGCAATTTTTTGGGCGATGGCAGAGGAACCGCCAAACCACAAGGGCGGATATGGCTTTTGGACAGGTGGAAACAGCAGTTTACCATCCTGAATGTTGAGATAGTCGCCTTGAAGATTGGCTTGTTCACCACTAGCGTAGGCGTAGCCCGCCGTAGGCATCGCTCGCCATACTGTTAAAAATTCATCTGTTAATTCATAGCGCTGATCGTGATCCAAATGCAAGCCATCTCCCGCCAATTCTACGGGATCGCCACCTGTCACGACATTAATCAGCAAGCGTCCCCCAGAGAGGCGATCGAAAGTCGCCGCCATCCGCGCTGCCACTCCAGGCGATACCAAGCCGGGACGAATCGCCACCAAAAAACGCATCTGTCGCGTCAGTGATACCAGTGTTGACGCTACAATCCAAGCATCTTCGCAAGAACGTCCCGTGGGTAGCAATGCCCCTGTATAACCAAGGTCATCCACCGCTTGGGCAATCTGCCGCAGATAAGGAAAGCTTACTGCCCGTCCGCCTGTAGCAGTTGCAAGGTAACGTCCGTCGCCGTGGGTTGGGATGAACCATAGTAGCTGCATGAATCCTGTCCTTTTAAACTACGGCAAATAGATAAAATTACCGTATTTTATTTATAGTTTTTAGAGTATCACATATTCTACTTAACCAAGCAAGAAGTTTTTCAGAAAACTCCGGTATCTCTATCAGACCAATGTATATTAGGCAGTGTTCAATAAGCTAGCAATCAAAAAAATGGGCATTAGTCATTAGTCATTAGTCATTAGTCATTAGTCATTAGTCATTAGTCATTTGTTATTGGTTATTAATTCTTCTCCTAACTCCCTCATCTCCCCTTGTCCCCTTCTTTCTGTCTCTAGGGAGAATACAGCAGTGGCAGCTTTGTGTATATTAGTTTACTTATGCCTAAGCTTTTATTAAATTAACCTTAATGTACGACAAGCTGATTGACTTAATGTACTTAGTTTTCAGCTAGAAACGTAGGTGGGTAGCTATCGAGTCCACTGGCAATAGGCGCAAAATTCCGTTCTGTCTCTAGGAGAAATAATGCAATGGGGCCAATGTTTATTGCTGCCAACGATTGGCCACATATAGCGTTTAGATTGTCTTTGGCGCTCTTAGTTGGTTGCTTGATTGGATTTAACCGTCAGCAAGGGGGTAGACCAGCAGGGATGAGAACATTTTCGTGAGTATGGGTGCAGCACTATTCGTGATGATTCCTTTGCAGGCTGAGGGCGAGAGTCCCTATGCTGCTACTAATGCACTGAGTCGCACAATTCAAGGTGTAGCTACCGGGGTTGGATTTCTCGGAGCCGGATTGATTTTACAAGAGTCTCCAAGAAAATCTGCAACGCCAAAAGTAAAGGGTTTAACTACAGCCGCCTGTATCTGGACAGCGGCCGGATTGGGGGCTGCAATTGGTTGTGGTCTGTGGCAAATGGGATTATTGGGAGGCTTACTGACTCTGATTACCCTAAGTGGGGTGAAGCGGCTCAATCGTGTATTTGTATTTCTGACGAGTCAGGGTAAGCAGGGGATTACTCAGGATCTCACAACCACCTCTGATGAAGATGATTGATTAGACCTCTTGCAATAAGTCCCTAACACCCCACCCCCAACCCCTCCCCAAGGCATCGGGGAGGGGAGCGTTTGCTTTACTCAAATGCGGGGTGGGGTTCTTTATTTTTGATTTATGCAAGAGGTCTATTATCTATCGTTATGCTCTAGTTGAAAACTATACTTGTATTGTCCAAAATTAGGTCAAATCGATCGGATTGCCGCCTAGTATTTTATTAAAAAATAATTTGTTGTTTCTTAGCAAATTTTAATCAGTTTATCAGGGCTGATTCAGAGCGATCGCTGATTATAGTCATTCATGTAGGGAATTCCGTACTGGAGTTGATTGGCCAGGGAACCGGAAAATAGAAAATAATAGATATATGGACAAACGCTATTTTTTACAAGCTAGTGCAGTCATAGTCGGCACAGCATTGTTATCAAGGTATATCAATAGGGGGTCACAAGCAATGACAACTTCTAATAGTGGATTTGAAGTTACCAAACCAGAGTCAGAATGGCGCACGATTTTAACGCCAGAACAGTTTAATGTTTTGCGTAAACATGGAACTGAACGCCCTTACACCAGCTCATTGGATAAGGAATACGACCAAGGCACTTATTATTGTGCCGCCTGTGAACTACCACTGTTTACATCTGATACCAAATTTAATAGTGGTACTGGCTGGCCTAGCTTCTTTAATCCCATTGAAGGTGCGATCGCTACGACTGTAGACAAGTCGTTGTTTATGACCAGAACTGAAGTACATTGTAGTCGCTGTGGTGGTCATCTGGGTCATGTTTTTGATGATGGCCCTGCACCCACTGGTAAGCGCTACTGCATGAACGGTGTTTCGCTGAAGTTTGATCCTGCTTGATAAGTTGCGTAGACGTAGCCCGTTGTGACATCGCATACACAACCTAAATCATCAGATTTTGGAGCTTGACCAAGGGTGAATAAATTTTTGACAATAACTTTTCCTATTCAGTGCTAATGGACTAAGTATTGTCAATTTAAGGAAATGCAACTCTTGGTCTTCGCTATAACTATTTACCTAAATCGTCCTATTTGTTTGGGTCTTTTTTCTCCTTTTTGTCTTTGGGATCTTTTTTAGGTTTTTTAGCTTCTTTATTACTTTTTCTTTCCTTCGACATCAGCGTTCTCCAACTAGGTGAATCAGTAAAAGCTTTCCCATTCTGCCGTCAGGAAATCAGGATATTACTTACCTGATATTTTTTTATGGCAAAAAAGAAAGTATCAGACATAAATGCTACTAACTACCATGATACGATGTTGTTTGATTTTCTTCTGAGAGCCTTTTCATCTATTTGAACCACAATCTACTAGTAGGGGCGTACAGGTAGCTGTGCGCCCCTACTAATTTACTAATATTTCTTTATTTTAAAGTACTATGATTGGGTAAACGATTCTGTAGGCGACGTTTTATTCAAAAGTTATTCCTAAAGAAGTTGACCCTACCTTGTTCACGATTCGCTCCTGAGTCTACAAGGTTTTGTCTCTTTTTTCTCCAGCGATCGAGGGAGTAAATATTAAAGCTGCTACCTGCAAGCAAGATAAACAGCACAATCCCGTAAGAAAGCATCGAAGTAGCTGCACCCCAGTTTTGTATCGATGTCACCCCCAACTTCAGAACGATCATTAGGACAAAGGTGACAATCAAAGCGCTTCTGGTTGCTAACCCAAGTGTAATCAACACGCCTACAATTAACTCTACAGGAGGCACTAGGTAAGAATTGATTCTCACCAGAAATTCTGGAAAATAAGAATCTGCTAGTTCTTTGACAGTATCTTCAGCGAATCCAGGGATGTTGAAAATGCGAGTGAATCCGTGATTAAAGTAATTCACACCGATGAGAATTCGCAGCAACAAATAGGCGATCGCAACATCTTTTGATTTGAGACTAATGTAGTTTCTATAGCGGTTCCCATTCAGATGCAGTACAACATTACATCACGAGTGTAGGGGCACGGCACTGCCCATTGGTGTCAACTTAACGCTAAACCCGCTTGGTGAAGACATTTTGCCCTCACCCCCAGCCCCTCTCCCAAGAGAGAGGGGAGCTAGACATTCAATTCCCCTTCTCCCTTGGGAGAAGGGGTTAGGGGATGAGGGCGTGAGGGATTTACAAAACGCCTGTCTGATATAGTTTTCGGCTGAAGTTGACACGCATGGGCACTGCCGTGCCCCTACGGGTGTACCTCACGTAAACGAGAACCGCTATATTTTTAGTCATTGCCTGAACTCAAACTATGGTACGCCGACTGTAATTGATTTCAATAGGAGAAATTGGGAAGCACTTAGCGGTTTTGAGAGCTAACGTTCTTTCATAGACAGAATTAAGCGAACTGAGCGATCGCCGAAGAAGTAAGTGTGAAGCCAAGTAAGTAATACTAGGAAACGACTGCGATGGCCAGGAAGATATACTAAATGAACTCCTAGCCACATCAGCCAAGCCAAGCATCCCGTAAAGGCAAATGCGCCAATTTTTCCTACACCTGAATAACAGCCAATAATCGCTAATCTTCCCTTATTGAAATAGCTAAAATGCTCTGGTGATTTACCTCGAAATTGCCGCTGAATATTTCGGGCTACAGCAACACCCTGCTGAAGTGCCTCTGGTGCAACCCCAGTTAATGGTTTACCGTTCTGTTCGATATATGCCAGATCCCCAATGGCATAAATATTGGGTTGCTCTAGCAATTGTAGGGTGGGATGAACAAGTAACTTTCCCTTATTTGCTGAAGATACCTCCTCTGATGTTGTAGGAGAGTTTGCTTCTAACCCCGCAGTCCAAATGACGGTTGCAGTTGCTATTACCTCATCGTTTTGCAGATGTAAAGATTCAAAAGTCACTCTAGTCACTTTTGTTTGCAGATAAACCTCCACTCCTAGCTGATGTAATCGTTTGTAAGTGTAAGCTCCCAACTTCTTTGGCAGATCGGCCAATAAGCGATCGCCAGATTGCACGAGAATCAACCTGACTTGCTGCAAAAGTGTCGGATAATCTCGACGCAAGTGGCCTCGAAGCATTTCAACGAAAGCACCTGCAACCTCAACACCCGTTGGCCCGCCGCCAACGATGGTAAACGTCAGCAATTGTTGGCGTCGTAATGAATCAGATTCCTGGATAGCTCTCTCAAAACAAGAGTAAATATGATTTCGGATTGCTATTGCTTCTTCTAGCGTTCTCATCGAGAAAGCATATTCTAAAGCTCCAGGAACTCCCAAAAACTGGGTTTGGCTTCCAGTTGCAAGCACAAGAAAGTCATAGGTGATTGAACTACTATCTGTTTCAACAGTTTGCCTTGAAAAATCAATTTGCTCAACCTCAGCCATCAAAAACTGCACCTTAGACTTATTCCGTAGGAAAGAGAATCGCCGTAATATTGTGCGGATAGGGTAAGCAATGTACTCAGGTTCTAATTGACCTGTCGCAACCTGATACAACAACGGTACAAAGGTGTGATAGTTGTTGCGATCGATTAACAATACATCTGCACCAGAATCAGCTAAAGATTGAGCAGCTTGCAACCCACCGAATCCAGCGCCAACAATGACAACGCGGCGACTGTTCATTCTTCCCCTCTTGATTTAGCTAGTCGGTCAAGTTATTAACTGTTAATATATTGGTAACAAATTATTGATAGTGCCATCAGATTTCAGTATTAAACCTCGTCGATTTTGAAACCTGGAGTTTTTAAGCAGAGTATATTATTCGGTCGTAGCTTGAGTTATGAGCTTTACTCTAATTCCAAAAAACTATAGTTTTCAAGGTAGACGCGGTTTAGTAGCAAAATCAAAGCAGCGCTTCTGTAAAGAATTGGAGGAGTTTGGGCAACAGTCTGTTAAGCAGAAAGTATTGCCTCAACTTCCCCAACATTCAAACCGACGATCGCCCCCACTCATTTACAATGTCGCTACAAGATCCTGCAAGCGATCGCGTCCATCCCGAAAGACGGGCCAACCATCTCCCACCAGCACTGCTTCTACCCGACTCAGTTGAGCCAACCTCCGCACAGAAGCAACAGCCTCCTTTCGATTCAGCAGCTTGTCATCTGGTAAAATCGTTAAGCTACCTGCTTTACGTGCCCGAACTAAATCCCCTGTAATTAAAGTTGTCTCTTCCAGTAACAAAGCCAATTCACCGGGAGTTTTAGAACCATTGAGTTCAATCACCTCCAGTCCTGGGACAAATTCTTCACCATCAGATAGCCAGCGATCGCAAGGTATAGGGAAAGTGTCTTTTTCTGCAATCGGGCCAGCTATCTTAGCATAGGTTTGATCGGCAATTTCTTTACTTGCCCTGATATGCTCAGAATTCGTCAGCACAATCCAAACCACACCGCCGAGGGATTTTAGATGATTCCAATCATGGTTTGATAGGGCTACTGGGTCAATCAAGATGTTGCCATCTGCGCGAATCCAGGCAATCCCATTGAAATCAATATTTCTTGCCGGATTGAAATTAGACCAGCTATACAGATCGGGACGGTGCAAAGATTTCATGATGATTCTGGATCGGTACTTCAATAATTGACTATTAATCTCAATAATTAAGTATATAGATTATAAGGTTGCATTCCCTCTGGATCTGAGATTTGAGTATACTACGATAAATCTATCAATATTATGGTTTTTGTCTGGGTTACAGAAATTCCCGGATAACGGCAATAACGATCGACGGAGGTATAGGGGTGAGTAAGATTGGGCGGCAAAAAATATCAGCGAAGGCAGAACAGTTTACAGAGTCTGTGATTCGAGAAATGACCAGGGTGGCACTGCAACACGATGCAGTAAATCTGGCGCAGGGATTCCCTGATTTTCCTTGTCCCTTGGAGTTGAAACAGGCAGCATATCAGGCAATAGAGGCAGATGTTAATCAGTATGCCATTACTTGGGGCGATCGCTCATTTCGTCATGCGATCGCCAACAAAGTCCGTTGGTATCTCGGCTTAGATATCGATCCCGAAACCCAAATCACCGTTACTTGTGGTTCCACAGAAGCAATGGCATCTGTGATGCTGGCGACAGTCGATCCGGGTGACGAAGTAATTGTATTTGAGCCATATTACGAAAACTACGGTTCCGATGCGATTTTAGCTGGTGCTATACCCCGCTACGTGACACTGCATCCTCCCCATTGGACATTTGATAAAGCACAGTTGCGTCAAGCTTTCAATGCCAATACCAAAGCAATTATTATCAACACACCTCATAATCCTACAGGTAAAGTCTTCAGCCGTGAAGAACTCACCCTAATTGCTGAACTTTGTCAAAAATGGGATGTGTTAGCGTTCACTGATGAAATCTATGAACATATTCTCTATGACGGCACTCAACATATTGCCCTAGTGACCCTTCCCGGAATGGAAGAACGCACCGTTACTATTAACGGTTTGTCCAAAACTTATAGCGTCACTGGATGGCGAGTCGGCTACATTCTGGCAAACCCCGAATTGACAGGGGCGATTCGCAAAGTCCATGATTTTCTCACCGTTGGCGCACCTGCACCATTGCAACGAGCCGGAGTTGCTGCCATGCAATTACCAGCATCCTATTATGAAGAACTAGGCAAACTTTATCATCAAAAGCGGGACAGCATTTTACAAATTCTAGACCAAGTTGGGATTCCCTAGTTCGTTCCCAAAGGAGCCTATTATGTTCTTGCAGATATTTCCAAATTTGGCTATAAAACAGATATTGAATTCACTTACCATCTGATTAAAGATATCGGTGTTGCTGTAGTTCCCGGTTCTAGCTTTTTTAGCCAACCAGAAAAAGGACATTCATTGATTAGATTTTGCTTTAGCAAAAGACCTGAGACATTAAAAGCAGCGAGCGATCGCTTACTCAAATTGCAATCAAATCTATAACCGACATTATATTATTATGTAATTTGTGAAAATTACTTTTTTTGAGAAAATTTTGTTTTAAGTGCAGTTGAAATTTCATTATGAATTAGGAATTTTTCAGGACATATATCTTCAAATTAATATAAGTTAATAAAACATCGGTTAATATAAATTTACAAATGCTTAGTTTAGGCATTCATTTGTTAAAAATAATAACATTATTTTCGAGTTAAATTTAACTCTAACTTTTGATCCCCAAGTAAAGTTGACTTGCCACATGAAACCCCACTCCGAAACGAGCGTTTCTAAGCCTTAATGTATAGTAGTACCCAACAAAACAACACCAAACTAGTGTAGAATTAGTTCAGATTTCCGGTAATTATATCGGGATAGTAGGCTTAAAAATTCTGGATTAAAAACCCCATTGACTCTTTAAAAGGATAAGACTAATGTGATGAGTAGTCCTTCCGGGGACACTATTTTATGCATCAAAAAATCAGGAGGTATTTCCGATGATGATGATGATGACTGAAACCATGACTCCAGAAATGCAAACTTGCATGGATGTTTGTATGGACTGTCACAAAATGTGTATGGAAACCATGACTCATTGCATGAGCAAAGGTGGTCAGCAGATGGACAAGAGCATGATGAGCATGATGAGCATGATGCGTGATTGCTCTGAAATGTGTATGATGTGCATGAACATGATGATGAGCGGTTCTGAGTTCATGGAACGTACTTGTATGCTTTGTGCAGAAATGTGCGATCGCACTGCAATGGCTTGTGAGATGATGAGCGATGACGCGAAAATGATGGAATGTGCTGCTGCTTGCCGTAAGTGTGCAGAGTCTTGCAGAAGTATGCACATGATGCCCGCATAATTCCCCTACCTCGCAGAAGTTTATCTGCAACCTAATATTCAAGCGCTCAGACTCTTTAGGGTCTGGGCGCTTGAAGTAAGAACTTCTAAAATTCTCGGTTGATGCAAGTCTAAACCAATACTTTAAAAATCATTAATATTACTTAAAATAGTTTTGGGATTAGAAGCGATGCCTACGGCAACCCGTTCGCGTAGCGTCTCCGACAGGAGAAGCGGGAACGCACTAAAGCTAGTCTTATCCAGTACAATTTTGTCACCTTGGCATCTGTTGAAGTCACTAATGATATCTAGACCAATAGCAGAGCCGTTAAAAGCAGGACTAGTGTTGTCAAGGAATCTGTCAGCACCCGCACCACCTGTGAGTACGTCATTACCTGCCCAGTTTCTTGCGCTTCATATCTAGCAAGCTTTTTGCCTTTTTCTAACCGTAGAATTCACGTTAATTTAATATTCTTTAATCAAAGTCAATGATTTCACTGAGGACACCCATTGAGAGGGATGTTATATTCACAGCGGATATCACGCAGATATCATGCGTATATCACTACCTCATTATTTGATTCTCAGACCACATTTTATACTCTAACCCCTAGCACATCAGGAATTGAAGGCATTAATT
Source organism: Nostoc sp. (assembly GCF_036917415.1). Classification (GTDB taxonomy): domain Bacteria; phylum Cyanobacteriota; class Cyanobacteriia; order Cyanobacteriales; family Nostocaceae; genus Nostoc. The sequence goes on from NZ_JBALDJ010000021.1 coordinate 135,466, forward strand.
TTGCACCAACTGCATACACTACCAGGTCAAAAGTTATGTCAAATTATCAATCAGTGGTTGCATCTGTTACGTCCTGCCTGCGGAATAACTCTGAAGATTCAGGGAAAAGGTTTTGGCAACAATGGCAGCAATATCGAGATTATCTCTATCGTTGCTGTCTCAAGTGGATGGGTGGAAATCTGACTGATGCGGAAGATGCCCTGAGTCGGACGATGCTCAAAGCTTGGGAAAAGGTGCAAAAGTATGCGGGGGAAATTGCTAATTTTAAGGCTTGGCTGACAAGACTAACTCATAATCTCTGTGTGGATATTCATCGAGAATGCGATCGCTTTTTCTGTGTATGAAATGCTTCTTGTGCTTGATGCTGGTGGGGTGGATCGGGTTAGGGAAAAAATGTCTCGAACTCAAAAAGTTCAGAAATTGATTTTGGATATCGTCTGAGATACAGAACTAACTAAATTAACAAGGAATTCGATATGTCAAAGACGTTTAAAATTCTCAGTTTAGATGGGGGTGGCATCCGTGGAGTTATATCCGCAACAATTTTAAAAGAGATAGAGACAACACTGAAAGAAAAGAAAAATGGGCAGAAATTACATGAATATTTCGACTTGATTGCTGGGACATCCACTGGCTCAATTCTGGCTGCGGGAATTGCCTGTCAGAAGAAAGCTCAGGAACTGATTAACATCTACGAGGAACAAGGAAAAGATATCTTCCTAGAGTCGGTACGTCGGCAGCGAAAATGGCGGTGGTTGAGTCAAATTCTCGGAGGTTATGTGTTATATCCCCACGAGCGTGGAGAGCAGGGGTTGGCTCAGGTCTTGAAAAAAAACTTGATTCTTCAGGGTAAATGCCCGACATTAGCAGAGATCAAGCAACCAAATCTTTTGATCCTTGCTTATGACGTTTTATCCCGAAACACAACGTGGTTTGCGAATGACGACGATAAAGAATGGTACTATAATACTGAACTATGGAAAATATGCACCGCCTCGGCTTCAGCACCAACATTTTTCCCTCCTTACAAACTCCCCTACAACTCCGAGGACTTTCTTCCCCACATTGATGGTGGGGTAGCGGCTAATAACCCAGAGTTGGCTGCGATCGCCCATGCTTTATCTATGCAAATAAGTGACCTTGGCAAAACCAGACCCAAGATAGAGGAAATTGCTGTTCTCTCCATTGGAACTGGTCGAACAACTTGTCCTTATACATATTCCCAGATCAAAAAATGGGGACTCCTGGATTGGGCAAAGAATATACCTAATATTTTCCTAGACCCTTCTGCGGAAAATTCAAACTATATTTCTCGGCGCATATTTAATAGCATAGGTAGTCAAAATTATCTGCGTTTGGATTTCGATCTAAACGAACGGTTTGAAAAAAAACAATCAGGTAGACTGCGGAAACTGCTAAAGAAGCCCTATAACAAGTACATTTTAAAAAAGGACGACAAGAATTATAAATACATCACCGAAGAGATGGACAATCCCGAAAAATGTCTTGACCTCAGAGAGGCTGCTGAATGCTATCTTGAGTACGGAGAAGTTACATTTAACAAGCAAAATATTAAAGTTCGGTCTGCGATTGAACAGTTTATCAACTCTCATTAAGCATTAAGCTGTCGGCAAAAAAGCGATCGCCCCTTTATTTTTATTTAAATTGAGACAATGTAGAAGTTGTGGAGAGAGCGATCGCATTTTCCATTGCACTTCTGCTTAACTCTGGTATAACAATCAATCCTGGTGGAGCCAAAAAAGGAGAACCCAATTCTACCTCCGAGTCTAAATCTTGCTGCATACGTATAGAATCGATAAAATAGACAGAATAGGCTTTGCCATCCGATAAGCTAACCATTCTATCTGGACATGATATTACGTCTATCTCTGCGTTCATTCCATCAAAATCAACCGCAGGGGATCTAAACGCACATACCAAGGAAAAGGTTGATCTTTCATCGTCGCCCATTTTTCTTTGAAGACTTCAGCTTGCAGATGATAATCTTGAGAATTCTTGCCAGCCGAATGTAGTTTGAGAAATAATGTCATTCTATGAGGCGTTTCATTTGTTCGTACTACCCAGCAGGGAAAAGTATTTTCCTGTGATAAGTCGTTGGTAAAAATGAACTGATGGGCGCGAATGCCGATGTGGGATAATTCGCTTTTGACAGGTTCAATTACTTGCAGAGTACAACCCCAATCAGTCGCTTCCACCTGTTGCGATGACTGGAGAACAGCACTTGAGAAGTTTTTACATCCAGTGAGTTGAGCAACACTCACAGTAGCAGGATGCTGGAAAATATCATATTTGCTGCCATAATGAACGGCTCTACCATGCTCCAATACCAACAGATTTGGGCAAATCCGATAAGCTTCTTCCATATTATGGGTGACAAATAAAGTCACACCTTGGTAGCCAGCTAAAGTTTCTGTCATTTGCTGCTCTAATTGACTCCGTAGATGGGTATCAAGTGCGGAAAACGGCTCATCTAAAAGCAGCGCTTCCGGTTGACTTGCTAATGCTCTTGCCAAAGCTACCCGTTGTTGTTGTCCCCCTGAGAGTTGGTGCGGATAGCGATCGCCTAATCCCTGCAACTGCATCGCTAATAGTTGCTCCTCTACCTGCACTCTAATACTCCCAGCAGATAGTTTTTTGGGCAAGCCGAAAGCGATATTTTGCGCCACACTCATGTGGGGAAACAGAGCGTAATTCTGCACTAAAAAACCAATGCGGCGATCGCGACTGGGTAAATTAATTCCTTGTTCCGAGTCAAACAGAACTCTGCCATTTAAAACTATGCGCCCGGTTGTGGGCATTTCTATCCCCGCAAGGCAGCGTAAAATCATGCTCTTACCTGCTCCAGAACCTCCTAACAATCCCAAGGGTTGCTCATCAGTACTGAAAGCAACTTTTAAATCAAAGCTAGGAAGTATTTTTTCAATGTTGACAAACAATCCACCAGATTCAAAGCTAGTGTGCGGAGTATAAAGATTTTCTCCCCCTGCTCCCTGCCCCCTGCCCCCTGCTCCCTCTCCCTCTGCCCCCTGCCCCCTGCTCCCTGCTCCCTCTGCCCCCTGCTCCCTGCCCCCTGCCCCCTGCTCCCCGCCCCCCACTCCCCTCCTCTTTTCCCTCAATTCTTGCCAGAAGTTGACTGCAATAATTCCAGATAGAGAAATCACCATAATTGCGATCGCCCAAAACCAAGCTTCATTCATTGCTCCCGCTTCCACTGCAAAATAAATCGCCATTGGGATTGTCTGCGTTTGTCCGGGAATATTACCAGCCAGCATCAAAGTAGCGCCGAATTCTCCTAAAGCACGGGCAAAAGCGAGCATTGTAGCCGCCACAATGCCGGGTAGTGCTAAGGGTAAACTGATACGCCAAAAGATTGTAGCTTCAGTTGCACCAAGGGTTCTAGCTACTCGCAGCAGATTACCATCTATTTGTTCAAAGGCTCCCAGTGCAGTTTTATACATTAAAGGGAAAGAAACTACCGTGGCTGCGATCGCTGCACCATACCAAGTAAAGACGATGGTGAAGTCAAAAGCCTCCATGAATTTCCCTACAGGGCCATTTTTACCAAAAAATAGCAGCAACAAAAAACCGACAACTGTGGGCGGTAAAATCAGGGGCGCAATAAAGATACCCTCAATCAACGATTTACCTTTGCCACGATATCCTAGCATCCAGTAGGCAGCAGCGATACCCAAGAAGAAGGTGATAAATGTGGCAAGTAATGAAGTCTTGAGTGATATCCAAAGAGGCGATAAATCCAATGGCATAGTTGCGTAGGGATGAATTAGCTCAACTAATCCCTAATTTACCAACTTTAGCTTTAATATGCTGGAAAAAGTTGGTAAAATACATCACAATCAATAAAGGAAATCCCAAAAACTATCCAAACTTCAATGCCGAGTTCGTTGACCAAGGCTTGCAAATCTTGTTTGAACAAATATTGTCGGGAACTATTGCTGCCACCACCGTCAACTCCAATTCGCTGGCGATCGCTTAATTGTTTTAGCTACAAGCAGTAGTTTGCAGCGAATTGAATGGGGTGAAATGCTGCCTCGTCTTTGGCAGGTGCAGATTGAAAAAGCTCTGACTACAAATACCATTATGTATGGTGCTGAAGAGATAGTTTTGATTACGGGATGTAGTTCCACTACTGCTAGGCGGATGAATAATTTGCCTAGAGTGTTACCGATACCACTTTATAAACATCAAGCTCAACGTCTCGTGCGCGAGTTAACAAAAGTACAAGTTTTGGCAAATCTAATCTTCATTGGACAGCCATGAACTTCTCATAACTAGAAGTAATATCAGGTTCGACAACGAGTCGAAGCTCGGAGATTTAACATCACTACTAAGCTTTTTAGCGTTTACTGAACCGTATTGGATTATGAACGCCTTCCTGAAACCTCAGAGACATTCATCTATATTGCCATGATTCGTATTATGATCAAACGACTTGCATGATTTTTGACTAGTTCCAACTTTTAAAACATCCTCTTAGCTCGACTTTATCCATTTTTTTCGCAACGCGATCGCTTAAGTTTAAACCTTTGTGGGGCAATGGTTTTATTTTTTTAACTTCATCCATAATCTGTGACGTGGAAAAAGCATTTGCTAAAAAACCAGGTTTTTTGCCGGAGAAAGAAAACCGAGTTCTTAATTTTGGATAAAGTCGAGCTTAGTTCCTAATCCCTAATCCCTAGTCCCTAGTTACTATGCTTCCAAATCTTACGCAGCAGTTTAATATTGGTAATATTGTTAGCCTTGCTAGCTATCTATATCGTTCAAATTTCAAAAAATTTTCTCGCTTGTCATTATTTGCCCATTTATGGCTAATAGTCCCGATTTATGGCTGGGCAAAATTTTATGCGTTCGCTGGTTTAATTTCCCGTTTAGCGTTTAGTGAAATTAGTGGTCAGCCTGAAAGCTCAAGATTTGCAAAAATTCAGATTAAAAAAAGATTTTGGCAATTTCTCATAACTGCAATTCTAGTTATATTAATATGTTTACTACAATTTTTTATTTTTTACATTGGAATTTTAATAATTGCCGTAATAATATATGGAATATTAGCAACAATTTTTGGTGCCATATCTCAACCAATCAATCAAGCAAATCCTTTTGACAATACTATATTTAGAATCATCATTATTCTGCCAGCTATAGCTGTTTATTCCAGCCCTCTGTGGTTTTACTCGCGTTTCTTCATTACTGATTTACCTCTAGCAATAGAAGATGATACTAACTTCATTGGCGCAATTAAGAGAAGTAGAGAATTAAGCAAGGGTTTAACATGGCGGATTATTGCCATTATATTCATATCATTTGTAATTACTTTACCTATACAAATTTTAGGATGGTTGATTTATAGTAAAGGATTCAACATTTTAATACAACTAATTTCCCTATTGTTATCTGGAGATTGGGCTAATGAAAATAAAATGTTTATCAGTACATTACTACTGATGATTTCAATTTTAATCACTAACATAATATTAATGCCCTTTTGGCAATCTATTAAATCTGTAGTTTACTATGACATTATTTGTCGTCGAGAAGGTTTTGATTTAAAAATCAATACAGTTCAGATAAGCCCAAAACCTTGATGTAGAGACGTGATTTATCGCATCTTGAAAGACTACGCCAATAACCCTTAACCCAAGCGTATTGAATTATAACTAATTAATCAGACACGATATCATAATCATCTATGGATAATTATTGGAATTAAAAGGCATTTCTTGTAAAAGTAAAAGCACAACAATGTTGTGCTCATGTAGATTATTTATATTCCGTTTATTGTGACAACCAGAGAGTTTCTTAATTAATCCAGTTGAGTACTGTAGGCACTAAAACCGTAAGCCAAAGTTTCTTTTAAATTATCTGATGGCTTGAGACTTCTGTTGATAGCATTAGCAAATGGCACAGGAATCCCTTTGATGGTTTCCGGCAAAATTGCATATTCTGCTGTTGGTTCGACAATGTATTCTGGACACTTAGCTTTCATCCCAGCAGTAGCTAACATTTCTTCTATTTCAGCAGCTGAATATTGTTTGAGATAAACTGGATTTCTCACAAATGGGTTCAGCCTTCTGATAAAATTATGGATAATATGAGAAGGACAAGACTTATTGTGAAAGGAATGATTAAAAACAAAAATTCCACCAGGTTTTAGCACACGAGTGATATCAGCCAATAAATTTCTTAATTGTGCATCTGGAATATGCATAAAAACGCAGTTAGAAATTACCAAATCTATAGAATTATCTTCTAAAGGCAATGTCTCAGCAGAAGTGCAAATCAAGTGAAATTCAGCTTCTGGGAAAAAATTGTATTCTTGTTTAACTTTGATTAACCGCCGCAATAAAGGTTCAGAAATATCAATGCCGTAATATTTCTCACATCTCAGATTTTTCGCTTTCGAGAGATGTAAAGGTGCGCGACCATAACCAGAACCAATTTCCAGAATAGAACCGACAGATTTATTCAACGGAAATTTGTTCCAAGTACCTCCAGGCGTACCAGTTAGCAGAGTGTAATCTTGTTTAATGGGCGATGTCGCTGCAATTTTTTCAATTTTTTGGGAACCATAATATGTTTTACCAATTGCGTCCCATGTTTTTTTATGTTGAGTATTAGTTAATTGTTCATAATCGCTAGGAAAATAAATGCCATCTCGTAATTCAAAGTCATTCAAATTAAATTTTACATTTGCTAATCGAGTCATTCTGATTATTCCTCATCAATAGTTAAGTCTGTTTTCTGTTATACTCTTAACTCAGCATTATCCGCAAGTGATTTTGACTGAACCGCTTCCCCTGAGCCTTTTTTTAAAGTCTATAGCTATTTTAATTCGCTGGAATATGGTGAGGCTACACAGATGTGCTACCAAATCTCCTATTGCATCCAAGTTAAAACCGTTATAATAACAAGCCTTGCCCGATTAGAACACAAGTTCGTATACATTAGTTGATGGACTGCAACAATTGGAGGCTGTGATGGTAGGAGGGTTACAACAAAAACGGGTGGTAGTTGTAGGTGCTGGTTGGGCTGGTTTAGGAGCAACCTACCATTTGGCAAAACAAGGTTATGATGTGACACTTCTCGAAGCAGGCCCCTATCCTGGTGGATTGGTGGCAGGTTGGCAAACAACAGCCGGAAAATCTGTTGAAGCTGGCATTCATGGGTTCTGGTATCCTTACAGAAATATTTTTTCTCTAATCAATGAATTAGGAATTAATCCTTTTACTACTTGGACTCGTTCTTCGCAATATTCGCCAGCAGGTTTGGAAGTTGAATCACCAATTTTTCAAGACTTACCGCGACTCCCCTCGCCACTGGGAACTTTTCTCTACACACAGTTTAAACGATTGCCACTAATTGACCGTCTCAGTGCCCTGCCTTTACTTTATTCTGTTATTGATTTTGACAATTCTGATGCAGCTTGGCGGCGCTATGACTTTGTAACTGCCCGTGAATTGTTCAAAGACTTTAACGTTTCTGCACGACTTTATCGCGAGGCTTTTGAACCGATGTTATTAGTGGGCTTATTTGCCCCTGGTGAACAATGTTCAGCCGCCGCAACTTTAGGGATGCTTTACTTTTTTATTCTGGCTCATCAACCGGATTTTGATGTAGTTTGGTGTCGCGGAACTGTTGGAGAAAAAATATTTCGTCCTTGGGTGGAACGTATCGAAAAAGCTGGTGTGCGAGTGCTACCTAAGCGACGGGTTACAGATTTAATTGTTGATAGTAATCATCGAGCCAAGGGTGTGGTTTGCGGTGATGAAGTTTTTGATGCAGATGCCGTGATTTTTGCGGTTGGGATAACGGGGATGAAAAAAATTGTCTCAACTAGCCCGAGTTTACAAAGCCGTGAAGAATTCCGTAGTTTGAGCAATTTAGGAGCAATTGATGTTTTAGCAACGCGACTATGGTTTGACCGCAAAATTGATATTCCTCGTCCTTCTAATGCTTGTTTTGGATTCGACGCAAGTACAGGTTGGACGTTTTTTGATTTGAATGCTCTACATGATGAATATCGGGATGAGCCAGGAACAGTGATTGAAGCTGATTTCTATCACGCAAATCAGTTTCTAGGTTTGAGCGATGAGGAGATTTTAGCAATAGTTCAGGGTTATTTAGCAACTTGTATACCAGCATTTGGGCAGGCAAAGATAATTGATAGTAGTGTAATTCGGCTACCTCAAGCGGTGACTCACTTTGCACCTGGTAGCTATCGTTATATGTTGCCCGCTAAGACAAGTTTTGAGAATGTATTTATGAGTGGGGATTGGATTGTGAACCGTCATGGTTCCTGGTCGCAGGAAAAAGCTTATGTTACTGGTTTAGAGGCGGCGAATTTGGTGGTGTCTTATTTAGGAGAAGGTCAGCCAGCTGAGATTTTAGCTGTAGAAGAGGATGAAGTGCATATCCAAGTGGCGCGATCGCTCAACCAAACTTTGCGTAAATTCAGTAAATCTATCCTACCTAACTTCTGGTTGCCGTAATCTGTAGGGTAGCACAGCAGTGCATCCCTACTCTATGTATATTTCTCGCAAATTTAGTTAATCATTAATTGTAATTTAAATTCGGTAAGCTAAAGAAAGCGATCGCGATACCATCCTTGTAATGTAAATCAAATCACATAAGCTTATGGAGTCAGACTCTTTACAAACTGAGGTGATTTTGACGCACCCGCGTGAGTCCCTTGGTAGAGTGCAACTTGATTGGACACCCCAACCCGGAAACTATCTCGATTTTGAAGGCAAAACCTACGCGGTTTTAGAACGCCGCCATAGATACAAACTTCAAGCTGGGCGCTACCGCTTGCATAATATTGCCATTTATGTACAGTCTGCTAAACGACCATCTGAGAAAAGTTTGGTAGCAGGACGTTGGGTAATCGGTGATGCCACCTGCTGCTACAATGCTCATTCAGAACTCATTCGCTGTGCAGTCAACCCAGATGGCCCTTGCGAATCTTGCCGCTTTTATGAAAAGTCTTAGGAGAGACGCGATTAATCGCGTCTGTACAGGAGTTAGGAGCTAAAAATTATTCTCCATAATCTCCCTCATCTCCTCCATCCCCGTCAGCTTCCCGTACCAAAAACTTCTCCTACAGTTAAGCGCGTACCATTAACAAAATCCCATCCCGACTGGGGACGTTTACCGGCTAGCTGAACTTCTCGCAACAGCAACAAACCTTCCCCAGTTTGGACGATCGCGCCAATTCCTTTGGCAATACTGACTACAACTCCGGGTTGCTCGGATACATTTGACAAATCAGGCAGTTTATGAATCAATTCTTGCAATTCTGCTGGGAGATCGCGATCGCCTACAGAACCAAGGGGAGCAGAAGCGGTGATTTTAAACAAGTTGTCACGAAAGGTAGCCGTGCAGTTAGGGTAAAAGCCTCTAATTTGATTGTGTAATTGGATCGCGCTTTTTGACCAATCCAAAGCATAATCTGGTTTTTGAATCAAAGGTGCATAAGTCGCTGCTAAATTATCTTGGGGAATTGGTTGAATTTCTTTACGTTCCAACTTCAACAGAGTTTCCATCAATAAATCCCCACCGATCCCCGCTAGTCTGTCGGCTAAATCTTGGGCATTATCCAGTAATCCAATGGGTGTAGTGGCTATTTGGAGCATTGCGCCGGTATCCATCCCCACATCCATTAACATGGTAGTGATCCCCGTTTCCCTCTCCCCCTTATACAAACACCACTGAATCGGCGCGGCACCGCGATATTTGGGTAAAATCGAACCATGCACATTAATGCAAGCCAATTTCGGCATATTTAAGATTTTTGACGATAAAATCTGTCCATAAGCGACAACGACAAATACATCTGCATCTAATTGTTTGAGTTTGCTTAAAGTTTCAGTGTCTTTTTTCACCCGTTCGGGTTGCCATACTGGTAAATTGTGAGCAGTTGCGATCGCTTTTATAGGTGAAGGTGTAAGTTTATTTCCGCGTTCCCGGCGTTTATCTGGTTGGGTGACAACCGCCAACACCTCAAATTCTGAATGATTCAATAATTTTTCCAAGGTGGGTACAGCAAACTGGGGTGTACCAAAAAATACAATTTTCATTAATAATTAGTAGTTGTTAGTCGTCAGTCATTAGTTAATCGTAAGTGCGCCTCTGATAACTGACAACATTTAAGTTGTATGTTGAAACAGAATTCACTAAGCCAGCATCTAGCAGGTTCTTGTATTCGGGACGCAGTTGCAAAATACAGTTGTTCGCTGTAAATAATATTGGCTGTTTGGTGGTACAATATTTTCGTATTCATGAAACCAAAAGCTGCTTGATTAACTTGCCGGGTTAAGTTGACAAGCGTAACAGCTAGTATCAGCCGCATTTGCCTCTAGTGAAACTAATCACTTAGTGGTTTTTCTTTGCGAGTCGCTAGAGCATCTACCGAGTGAATTTTGTTGTGTTCCCGATCGTCTTCCCGAAATTAGCTTTAAATGTAGTTAAATTTCCGAAAAAATATTGCGTCTTCTAACTATTTTTGTAGTTTAGATAGCAATTTATAACTTTGGGTTGCTGATAGCAATATCTTCTGAGTATGATGTATTATGCGTCCGCTTTCCCAGGTTTTTAATTAACGCCTCACGTTTACCATCATGAGGGTTTGCGCTGTTTTATTTAGTGTGTAACCTAGCTTATTTGCTGTGTACTAGCGATCGCTAGTACGATCCCCGATAACTAAGTTATCTCACTCTTGTTTGCCAGCCTCATTCCTCAAACTATACCCGAAATATTTCTTAACTAAGACTTATTTTTGGTGTGGTCGAGTATAGCGACATTATATATCGTGTAGTAATTACTGAGTTCTCAGCATATTTACTATACTCGCATATTTTTGCCAAAAAATATTCAGTACCTTAGTAAGAAAAGGTGTAGACAATGATACTTAATTTTTGTAAAACTCTGCAAACTTTAAAGATATTATCTCGTCATTAGTTTTAGTTTCTTGTTATACATATAACTACCACCTGCCCCATTGCTGTTAATGTATTGCTTCTCACATAGCAATTGCCCCCTCTAGAGAGTCTACAAATGCTTAAACCCCTTTTGCTGTCAGGATGGTTCCGCACACAACCATTTCTCAATTACGTTGTCGTTGCGATACTGCTTGCACCTTTATTAGGAGCATCGGCTCACTCGATCCCAGTAAGATCCGAAGTACATAAACTAACTTCGATGGCTGGAGAATCTGACTCTGTATCAAAGGAAATAGCTGTAGTTGGGGAACCTGAGATAGCTGAAACATTAAAAACAGATCAAATCGAATCGACAACAGAAGAATTTGACTCTGTGCCAACCCAAAGTACTGCTGTTCAGAAACCGCAAGTATTACCAGCGGATAAAATTGAGTCTTCGGCTCAAGTAGATAATTATCTGTCAAGCAGCGATTTAGATTTAAGCGATGTAACTGTTCCCGATTCTTTGGCAGCAGTTGAACTCGCACCATCAACAGATGTTCCTGTTAGTCAACTTAATTTAATACGCAAACTTAAAGCTGCTAATGTCAAGTCTTTGAGAGGACAAGAAAATTATCTCTCTAGAGAAAAGTCTTTTACTGAATCATTGACAGCAACTCAAGTAGCACCAACTATTAGAGAATCCCAATCAACTACAACGACCGAAATACCTGTTGTAGAACCAGTTGATGAGTCCCAAGCAGAACAAATAGATCCCATCGGTAGTCCTCATCCGATTCCTTGGAAATGGATTACAGCAACTCAAGAAGCTATTGCTTCTAATGGTGGTTCTGGAGTGCGTCACTATCGCAGCGTACCCGTGATTTCTCCAGATGGTAAATATGCTGTTTATAGCCGAGTGCAACTGGAGGTAAAACCCCAAATGTACAACAGCCGTGTCACCAGCGTTATGTTTGTCCAAGATATGCACACTAAGAAATTGTGGGTGATGGCTTCAACAACTCCAGTTAGCGATCCTTTATTAAAGGTAAAAGCTGCAAAAGTAGAGTCTTCAGAAGAAACCGATACGAGCGGTAAGATTGGGGTATTAGTTCCAGTTAGCTGGTCAGAAAAAGGCGATCGCTTCTTAGCACGCAAGTTTGAAGGTATATTTAACACAGGTGATTCTACAGATAGTGCAGTGATTTGGGATCGGCAAAAAAATCACGCTAACACAGTAGCTCCTGTTAGTGAGGAAGAGCATGAAAAAGTTGCCGTATTGTTAGGCTGGAGTAAAAGCCAACCGGATCGCGTGTTATTCCGTGCAGGGGAATTGGGCGAGGAAAACTGGCCATTAATGCAAGTTGCTAATGATGGTAAGACTATCACTACAACAGACAGCGATCGCCCGATTACTTTTGGTAAAAAGGTGACAGAAATTTGGGCAGGCCCACAAGTTGCCTACCGATAGATTATAAAAAATCCTACATACTCCCGTTGTCGTCACTGCTGACAACGGGATTTTTTTATATAGCACAAGTCTTGGTGATTAGGACATCAACAGATGTTAACAATTCAAAATTCAAAATTCAAAATTCAAAATTAAAGACATTTTCAGACGGGGATTTAAACCCCGACTAAAACTAGGACTACGTATAGACGTAGCGCAAAGTCAGAGCGGAGGTTTCCTCCGCTCTGAACTTTGTAACAGAAAGGTCTTAAACCCTTTGACCTACGATAAAACTTAGACACAAAAAGACTTTTCACCCAGTCCCCAGTCCCCAGTCCCTTGCTATATATCCCAAATGGGTTCTATAAAAGTGGATTTGGCATTATTCAATTTCACCGAATCAGAACCTGACTTTCAAGAGCAAAGTTAGCGGAATACTATTTGTCACTAAACAACATAATATTTGACATCCATCAAGAAGAAGAGTTATCAAGTATACAGCTAATTGAAGGCAGAACTAAACTGCAATTATTGTTCACAACTACAGGATAGAAATACCTGTTGCACCCCATTCAAAAATCTCGAATTGGGCAAGCTTTTAGCTGGTCAGCAATTTATAGAAATAGAAACAAACTATGACAACAGTATCATTAGCCCCTCAACGTAACTTCAGCATTGGGTATAATTCTAATTTAGATCGTCTTTGCAAGTATCAAAAGCTACAAATAGGATTGATTGAGTGTGAAGCATTGGTAATCTTTGACAGCCGTGTTGAGGATCTTGAGATTCTTTATGCTGCCTTGTCACCTAAGGCTTTGGGTTATACTCTCACACCCGAAGACGATGCACTAGTAGTGATTACAAACTTGTTAGCACAAACAGGAGCAAAACGGTTAGCCATTGCCGCCCACGGAACCCCCGGAGTCTTGCAAATTGGGGCATTGCCAATCAATCGCCAACAAATCAAAACACAAGCCCAATTATTGCAACAGTGGCACGTTGCCGAAATTGCCCTCTACAGTTGCCAAGTCGGCAAAGATACCCAGTTTATTAGCGAATTGGCGCAGTTGACGAAAGCAGAAATATTTGCAGCTGCGGGTAAAGTTGGCGCACCAACTCAAGGCGGAAGTTGGCAGTTGGATATTCAATCAGGCGGAGGGAAAATGAATCCGCCTTTGACAGTAAATGGGTTAGCAAAATATCCAGGTGTGTTAGCTTCCCCAACAGCCCTTAATCTCTACTCCACCAGCAACACCCGCTTATTACGAGAACCAAGCGGACAAAGAGGTGGGATAACAGATGGTCATACCTATAGAAATTATTATGCCTTTGCGGCGTTGAAAGAAGATGGTTCTGTGGTCACTTGGGGCAATAGTAGCTCTGGAGGAGATAGCAGTACAGTCACTAGCCAATTTACTGGTGTCACCAATATCTTTTCTACAGGTTTTGCCTTTGCGGCGTTGAAAGAAGATGGTTCTGTGGTCACTTGGGGC